>NZ_JADYXL010000004.1:0-479100 GCF_015864265.1 Pseudoalteromonas sp. NZS37
CTTTTATAAGTTCAGGCTCCCACAACCACTGAAATAAATAAGAATGAAACGACACGCTTAAAGCGTGTTTTTTTATGTCTAAAATTTGGTGTGTATATTGTGGCTCATAACCCGAAGGTCGTCGGTCCGCTTTTTACAAACTCAGGCTCCCGCAACCATTGAAATAAATAAGAATGAAACGACACACTTAAAGCGTGTTTTTTTATGCCTGAAATTTGATGAGTGTGGTGATTTAGCTTATAGGTTAAAGATCGTCTTCACAGCATGAGGCATTCACTACTCATAAGCACAAGCTCCCGTCCCCTGAGATACACTTCACAAAAGTTATAAACGACTTAAAATAAATCGTTATTACTTAAAACTTTGTTTAGTTTGTGTTAAAACGGCACAAATATTTTTGGGTTGTTACAAATATGACTGAACTTTACCACTGGTTTGATTTAATAGGCATTGCGGTGTTTGCTGTATCGGGCACTTTGCTAGCGTACGAGAAAAAAATGGATGGCTTTGGGGTCGTAGTTTTAGCGACAGTAACTGCTATTGGTGGTGGTACAGTGCGAGATCTAATTTTAGATGTTCCTGTGTTTTGGTTACACGATCAAAGTTACTTTTTTGCCATACTAGCTTCAGTATTTGTTACAACACGCCTTATAAATAAACAAAAGCCGATACCTCATTATATTTTACAAACAGCGGATGCGTTTGGTTTAGCTTTTTTTGCAGTAATGGGGGCACAAAAAGCGCAGCTTGTTGGTATGCCCGATATGACTGCGGTAATTATGGCTGTAATTACAGGCTGCTTTGGTGGATTAATTCGAGATGTGCTTGCACGCGAGATCCCTATGCTATTAAAAGGTGAGCTTTACGCTATTACCTGTATAGCGGGTGGCACTGTTTATACGCTGGGCATTAGTTTTTCGTTAGCAACCGAAATGGCGATGGTATTAGGTATGTTAATGACCTTATTACTTCGTTTGGCTGCTATAAAATGGCAAATCACATTACACGTTTTTAAATATCCTGACTAAACTGGTGTAATCACACCATTTACTAGGATAAGGAATGTCGTTAGCTCGTATATTTTCTCGTGCTCAAGTGGGTATAAATGCCCCTGAAGTTATTGTAGAAGTTCACCTAGGCAATGGGTTACCCGCTTTTCATATTGTAGGCCTGCCTGAAGCGTCCGTTAAAGAATCAAAAGACAGAGTGCGTAGCGCACTCGAAAACTCTCAATTTGGTTTTCCCGACCAACGAATAACCGTAAATTTAGCCCCAGCTGACTTGCCAAAAGATGGTGGCCGGTTTGATCTTGCTATTGCGGTGGGTATTTTAGTCGCCTCTGGGCAAATAGTGTGCCCTGATATTCATAAGTACGAGTTTTATGGTGAGCTTGCTCTTAATGGTGAGGTGCGTGGTGTAAACGCTATTTTACCTTCGGTACTTGCTGCAAAAGAGCAAGATCGTTGCTGCTTTTTACCTCTTGCAAACGACAGCCTAGCAAGCCTAGTTAATGGCGTTAAACGCAAAGCCGTAAGCTCTATTCAAGAAGTGTGGGGGGACTTACTTAATCAACAACCCTTACCATTGAATATAGAGTACCCCGACTGCACACAAGCCCCTGACTTTTTACTCGATTTAAGCGATGTGAAAGGTCAGCCCGGTGCAAAGCGAGTACTCGAAATTGCTGCAGCTGGCGGGCATAATTTATTATTTTTAGGGCCTCCTGGCACTGGTAAATCAATGCTTGCCCAGCGAATGGCTACAATTATGCCTACTATGTCGGACGATGAAGCTATTTCAACAGCTGCGCTTTACTCTATTATTGGGCAATCCATAGATTTAACTAATTGGCGACAGCGGCCATTTCGTAATCCACATCATACTTGTTCAGCTGTTGCTTTGGTGGGGGGCTCTTCGAATCCCAAACCTGGTGAAATTTCTCTGGCACATAATGGTGTGCTCTTCTTAGATGAGTTACCGGAATTCGAGCGTAAGGTACTTGATTCACTGCGTGAGCCAATGGAAACCGGTACAGTTACTATTTCACGTGCAGCTAGGCAAATGGAGTTTCCGGCGCAGTTTCAGCTTATTACAGCATTAAATCCAAGCCCAACAGGAAGTCATACAGATAAGCGGGCAACTCCCGATCAAGTTATGCGTTATTTATCGCGCGTGTCGGGGCCTTTTATTGACCGTATTGATTTGCAAATAGAACTACCTCGTTTAACGAGTGTTGAACTACAAAGTACTCAGCCGGAGGAAAGTAGTGCTGAGGTTAGAGCAAGAGTTGAAACGGCTTATTACCTACAACTAAAACGTCAAGGTAAGGTTAATGCGAGGCTTAATAATAAAGAAATGAGTGTGCACTGTGTACTGGCGCCAGCAGAGTTGCAGTTTTTAGCCAGAGCAAGCGAGAAGTTGTCTTTATCGCCACGCTCTTATCATAGAGTGATTAAAGTGGCGCGGACTATTAGTGATTTAAAAGGCGCTGAAAACATTAGTTTAAATGAGCTTAAAGAGGCACTTAATTACCGCGCATTTGAGCGCCTTATTGCGCAATTAACTAAGTATTAAATAGAAAGCATATACCCTTTACCGCGTACGGTAACAATGCGTTTTTGATCTTTTTCGTCATTTAATTTTTTACGTAAACGACCAATCAGCACATCAACAGTACGATCGTTTGGACTCCAATCGGGCTGGCCTATTTCTTCTGATATTTTTTCACGGGATGTGGCTTTACCCGCATTACTAATTAAGCAAATAAGCACTTTATGTTCGGCTTCAGTTAAGCGTGATTCAACGCCTGCAGCAGTAATTAGTGTGCGGTTATCGGGGTGAAGCTTAAAGTCAGCATACTCTATAAATTCTTCGCTTTCGTCGTCTTCTAGGTTAACGGCAACACGCTTATAGAGCGCGCGCATGCGAAGTTCTAACTCAAGTAAATCGACGGGCTTACAAATATAGTCATCAGCACCTTGTGCAAGGCCTGCAATACGATCGGCTTGGGAGTCACGACTCGATAATACAATAACGCCAATATCGGTAAGTGTGTTTAATTCTTTTGCCAGCTGAAGCCCATCACGCTTTGGCAAAACAATGTCAATTATGGCTAATGATATAGCACCGCGCAGGTTTACCCGCTGCCTTACAATGTTAAGTGCATCAGCGCCAGTTGGGTCTACCTCTATTGTAAATTCGGTATCTGCAAAGTGATTTTGGATGCGTTTAACGAGTAGTTCATCGTCTTCAACCAATAAAACATTAATAGCCATAGTACTTTATTTTGAATGCTTATAGCTCTGTATGGTAGCACCATTAGGTAAATGCTGAGAAGGGGGTTTATTAGTTTTAAGTAACTTAATATTTCAAAGGTGTATAAGACGTTATTAGAGGATGAGGTTAGCACCTTTAAACTAATTAAAAGGTGCTAAATAATTAATACTACTATTAATAAATCTGTATTAAGTCGTTATTTTAAAGGTTCAGGCTCAGTTATTTTTATACATTGAGTCCCACCATTGAGGTTCATCTTTTAGCTTTTTATCAAAGTATGCGAGCATGGTGTTCCACCAATCAAATCGTTTATCGCGTGCAAAAATTTGGTGGTCGGCGCCTTTGTATTCGATTAACTCTACGTCCTTATTAAGCAGTTTAAGCGCAGTGTACATTGTTAAGCTTTCGCCAACAGGTACATTGGTATCGCTATCACCATGAAGAAGCAGCATAGGTGTTGTTACTTTGTCGGCATGAAATACAGGGCTATGTTGGCTGTAAAGCTCAGGGTTATTCCATGGGAAGCTATTTTTTGATGCTTCGCCAGAATATAAGTAGCCCCACCAACCTTCACCCCAATACGAGGTAATATTAGAAATACCCGCATGAGCTATTGAAGCACTAAATATATCGGTTTTAGTTGCCAATAACATGGTCATGAAGCCACCGTATGATGCCCCTAAATTTCCTACCTTTTCACTATCAACATAGTTGTATTTCTTTAAAAAGGCTTGCGTGCCTTCGATAATATCGTCTGCAGTGTAGTCGCCCCAGGCATTAACATGCTGCGCTGAAAACTTTTGTCCAAACCCTGTTGCGCCAGTAGGCTGTACTACATAAACAACGTAGCCATTTTCTGCCCATAAGTTAAACGGATAACGACCTGTAAAACCACGCGTAACTGGTGAAGTGCCGCCGTAGTAATACACGAGCGCCGGGTGCTTTTTAGTTTTATCTAAATTGCTAGGAATATAAACGCGGCCAGTTATTTCAACCCCATGTTTATTTTTAAAATTAAACTCCTCTAATGTAGGGAGTCGTGTATTTGCATAGCTACTTGGTTTTGAATCCCATATTAAATCTGTTTTATTTTTACTTACGTTAAGGCGTTTTAGCTGTTGTGGCGCTAAAGCGTTAGTGCCACTTAATAAAATTTCGGTATTACGGTCGTGTGAGTAACTAAATTGTTCAACAATATCCAATCCTGTATTTAACTTTTTAAAGCGCTGTTTACTTAAATCAAATAGGTAAAGCGGTTGAGTGTCTTGCTCTGTTACTTTAATGAGCGCATCGCCGTTTTCTAAAACTTGCAGTTGGCCAATAGCAGAATCGAATTGTTTACTAAGTGCTTTTACGTTTTTACCGCCTTCAGTAAGTAGGTAAAGTTGCCCGTCGTAGTTATTAGCAAGCATTGCTTTTGGTAGAGCTCTGCCTGCGCCATTTTTAAAGTCAGGGCCTGCAATTACATAAATATCTTTATTTGCGTATTTGGCTAAATTAAATGTTTTGAATTTACCAAGCGATGAAAGCTTGTTTGATTTTAAATCGAGTTCGGCTAACTCTGTTTCAGGGTGGGTTGATGCTTGCATTGCCATTACTGGGCGGCTCATTAATATTTTGCCACGGTTACTATTTGAATCTTCAAGGCTGTAAGAAAGAGGACCTTGGCTAAGTGCTTTTGTTAAACCACTTTTAGTATCAAGCATGTAAATTTGGCTGGTGGTACGTGCATACGACCAACGATCTTGTAGACCTTTATAGTGCTTGGTTAAGCTGTTAGTGCTCTCAGGTGATTTAGACCAGCTAAACAAAAGACTGGTGTCGTTATAAAAGGTAAAGCCATTGGCTCCTTCTAAATCGTTTGCTAATGTTTTTATTGAGAAGTTTTTACGGCTAAGTTGTTTAAGCTCACCATTTAACAAATACACTAAATATTGGTTATCTGGACTCCAAATAATGTTACTTGGTTGGCCTGCTTCGAAGCGATAAAGCGTTTGATTATCTGAATCTTTAAGTACAGTAACTGTATTTGCTTGGTTTTGTGTTTTATCGCTATAAGTGCGAGTAGTAGTAACGTACTGCTTAGCATTAGGTGCGAGTGATAATTGGCTGATCGTAGGGGCATCAAACAATTGTTTTGCAGATAAGCGTTTTGTTTGTGAGGCGCTAAGCGTAATTTTATCAACGTCGCTTTTAGGTGCAAAATCAAGCGTTACATCGTGCCAATTAGCTACTTGTTGGGCTACTATTAAAATAGAGTGAGTACTGTTATTTAAAGCTAACTTATAGCTATTTTTATCACCTGTTTGTAGTTCGCCATTAATAAATAACTGACCTTGCTCAATCCCTTTTAAGGTAAGCGTACCTTGTGTAAAGCGGGTTGTTTCAATATTAAATTTTAGTGCCTGTAACCCACCTAAAGTGAGCGCATTGATTTTATTAAACGGCTGCCAGTTTTGTTTTTTCCCAAATACAGAAAAACTATCTGAGTCTGCTTGTAGCTGCGGCAATAGGTTATTAATAATGGCATTGCCATGAGGTGTTTGAAAAGGCTTTAACTGCATGTCCTCGGCAAGTGGGCCGATAAACTGAATTTTTGATTTATCCAATGGTGCAGCTATTGCAGCAAAGCTTAAGCTGCTAAGCGTTAAAAGAGCTGCTGCGTACTTAAATAGCTTATTTTGATGACACCATGGTGCGCTAAATTTCATTATTATGCCTATTATTATTGGAAGTTTGGCCAAATATAGCATGTATTGATACCATGCTCACATATCCAATATAGAGGAGAGAAAGTGACTTTACTGATAGTTTATATGGTAGTGGCGATTGTTATTTCGTTTTTATGTTCTGTGATGGAGGCTGTGTTATTAAGTATTTCGCCCAGCTATGTTGCATCACTTAGGAAAGATCATCCTGAGCTTGCTAAACAGCTCGAAAAACTTAAAAACAATATAGATCAGCCTTTAGCTGCTATTTTAACTTTAAATACGGTTGCCCATACTGCGGGTGCTGCTGGGGTAGGCGCACAGGCAGCTGTCGTGTTTTCCGATGCGGCTGTAGGCATTGCATCAGCCATTATGACATTCCTCGTATTAATTCTTTCTGAAATTATTCCTAAAACCTTGGGGGCTAATTACTGGCGAGCTCTAACGCCAAGTGTTACTTACGCTTTGAGGTTTTTAGTTATATTGCTAAAGCCTTTTGTATGGTTTGCACAAAAGCTAACAAATTTAATGGGTCCAAAGCACGATGAGGCTTACTATATTCGTCAAGAGATAGAGGCAATGGCTGATATAGGTACGGAGTCGGGTGCATTACATCAGGATGAGTCCGAAATAATTCGTAATTTATTGCATTTTAGACATGCAAAATTATGCGACTTAATGACGCCTCGAACGGTTATTTTTAAAATCCACAAAGACTTAACAGTGAATCAGTATTTAAACGATCACGGCTCGTCGTCATTTTCTCGTATATTGGTATTTGATAAAGACAGCGACGATATTGTTGGGTTTGTGCATAAAAACGATATTATGCTGGCATTTCACCGCTTAGGTACCGATTACAAAATTAGCAAATTGATTAAGCCTATTTATACGGTGCCGAGTTCTCAAAATGTATCGTCGTTACTGCAAACTCTTTTAACAAAGCGCACGCATATATGCCTAGTTGTAGATGAGTACGGTGACGTGCAGGGTATTGTAACGCTAGAGGACATGATTGAAGCTTTAATGGGGCTAGAGATTGTAGATGAGCGTGACCAATCTACTAATATGCGCGCAGTAGCAAGGCAGCGTTGGCACAAACGTTTAGCAAGTAGTGCACATATAGTCAGCGAAGAAGATAAACACACTCGGGGTGATAATTAGTTAACCAGCCCCGATTAAATATTAATACCGCTTTAAGCGGGGCTACCATCAGTTTTCAGCCAATCTTTAGCCCAAGATATAAATTCGTTTTGTGGTTTAGGACGACTAAATAAAAAACCTTGTATGGCTAGTTTTCTTTTATAGTGCCTTAAATAAACGAGCTCTTCTGGGCGTTCAACGCCTTCTGCTACTAAGTCTAAATTATCTTTACTCGTAATATTAAATAACGAACTTACGACCACTTGAGAAAATAAATCTGTTTCTATATGGCTAATAAGTGAACGGTCTATTTTAATTTCAGTAAAAGGAAGATTTCGAAGCTGATTCATATTAGTAAAACCAACACCAAAGTCGTCTAGCGATATACCAAAGCCATGCATTCTTAATCTGTTTAGTGTTTCTAATTGCATGAGGCTTGAGAGTGCATGTTGTTCTGTTATTTCTATAATTATGTTACTAGGCGTGAGTTGGTTTAATTCTAAAATGAGCAGTAATTTATTAGGGCAGTTTAAGTCGTCGAGCTGAGTTGGCGATAAATTAAATGCCATTTTAAAATCATGACCTAGTTGCGCTTTCATATTTTTGAATTCGCTGGTGGCCTTTTCAAAAAGAGAAAATGTAATTTGATTAATTAAGTTGTGTTGTTCGGCAGTGTTTATAAAACGGTTAGGTAAAATAATATTGCCGTCTTTACTTGATAAAATACGTGCTAAGACTTCAACGCTTTCAATTTTATTGTTATCAGCGTTTATTTTTGGTTGGTAAAAAGGCGTTATTTCATCGTTTTTTAATGCATCAATAAGCTCATCTTGTGAAATGGCTGACTCTTTTAATAAAGTGTGGCTGTTTAATTGCGCCACTTTAATAAGTAACCTACTAACCTGAGACAGTTGCACTGGCTTTGAAATATTACCAATGAGGTGAGCGTTATGTTGTTTCGCGAGATTGGCAGCTAAGCTAATAACTTTATGGTCCATTTCAGAAACAATTATAATACCGCCTTGATAATGTAACTCTCCTAAGTGGCGGATTAGTTCCATGCCGTCCATTTCGGGCATATTGAGATCAGTAAAAATAGCATCAAAGTAGTTGATATCCTCTTTAACTTTTTCAAGAGCTTCTTTTGCATTCAGGCACGTAGTTATAGTGTTAGACATACCCAATTCGTTAAGTATAGCTTCCATAACGATCAAAATTGCTTTTGAATCGTCAACAACTAAAATATTAGGCACTATTTTGTCCACTGTTATCCCTTTCAATGTATCGCTTGGAGTTACTATAAAAGTAGTAGTGTTTTTTTATTTTGTCAGTATCAAATACTTTTATTTTGAAAATAGTTACCTAGCACCTTCACTCGTGTTTTTAAGCTGATTAGGTATACTAGCGCCATTATTTTAAACGGTCTTAATTATGATAAGAATAGATCTTACTTTAGCCGAGCAACCATTTTCGCTTATGGTGTCTGGGCAAAGAATTGTGCAGGTATTTCACGCGCAACAAGCCATTACCTTTGATAACCCTCGTGAAAACTATTTTCAATTTACTTACGACAACAAAGTAATAGGTATTGATACAGCGGCAGTGGAAGAGCAAAGCATTTCGCTCTTTGTGGATGAGCAATTTGTGACACAACTTGCGTTACCAGCACCTACAAATGGATCACCTAAAAAAGGCTTTTTAGGTCTGGCTGCATTAGGTTTTAAGCTTTTTAAAAGTGCTAAGGTAATTAAAGTAGTGCTTGCAGGGGCTTCTGTTGCAGGCTATGCGTGGTTATTTAGTATAGAATTTGCATTAATGCTAATTGGGTGTTTAGTTGTACACGAATACGGCCATGTGCGAGCAATGAAATACTTTGGCATAAAAACCAAAGGTATTTACTTAATCCCATTTGTAGGTGGGCTAGCTGTAAGTGACGACAAAATAACGACTCGTTGGCAAGATGTAGTTATATCGCTAATGGGGCCTGCATTTGGTTTAATTACCTCGGTACTGGGTGTCGTTTTATATTACGCCACCGAGATGGAAATATTTGCAGGTGTGGCAGTTCTTAGTGCGTTATTAAATTTATTTAACTTGTTACCTATTTTACCGCTTGATGGCGGGCATGTATTAAAAAGTATTAGCTTTTCAATGCGTTCATGGATTGGTTTAAGCGTATGCTTATTAGGCGTACTATTTGGCTTATGGCTGAGCTACACCTTTGGCTTAATGTTACTGGTATTCTTTTTGTTTGTAGGTGCGCTGGAAATTGTATTTGAGTGGCGAGGCCGTCACTACTCACACTTAATGCCGCTAGATAAATATGGCCAAGGCTTTTCAGCGGTAATGTATGCAGTTGTAGTCGCTGGGCATGTAGCTGTAATGATGCACTTTGCCGATTCGGAAAATCCAATATTGAGCCTGCCGATGACTATTTTATCGAGCTAGTATTTTTATTTTTTCTAACTAAATAAGTTAGTTTTTTGCATTAATATTTTATTTTTCGACTTTTATGTTGATTTATTGTTAATTGAATTCTAGTGTAATATAAATTAGAACAATCTTAGCGGATCAACTGGATGTTATTTAGAAAGGAAGCTGTCGCTCAGCAAAGTGAGCGTTTAACTGGTGTGATTACGCTAGCACAACCACTATCAATAAAACTTATCGTATTTGTTTTGGTATGTATTGCGATTGTAGTGATAAGCTTTTTATTTACAGCAGAGTATTCCCGCAAGGAAACAGTTCGGGGGTTTTTAATACCCAATAAAGGGATAATCCAAAGCTTTGCTAGTCAAGGTGGTATGATTGAGCTGCTATTTGTACAAGAGGGTGATGCCGTTACTAAAGGTCAGCCGTTGGCGACCATTATTGTGCAACAAAATAACAGCCAAGGCATAGCCTTGAGTACCCAGCTTGTTGAGCAGCTAAGTATGCAAATACAGTTGCTCAATGATGAGATAACACAAAACCTTACCCTAAAAAAGCAAGAGTCACTTAACTTGCAAGCGCAAAAACGTGCACTTACTAATGAGCAAGCTGCATTACAAAGTCAACTTGCTCTAGCTGATGAAAAATTAGGGCTACTTAACCGCCAACAAAGCAACCTTAATCAACTTAATAAAAATGGCTTTTTATCAAACATCGAGCGAGAGCAACAGCAGCAAGCCCTGTTAGATGCTAAGCAAGAAAAACAAAACCTAGCGCGCTTGCTGATGCAGCAAGAAAACCAATTAAGTCAACTTAGCTTTAATATTGCCAATGTGCCCCAGCAGTATACGTTGCGTATAAATAGTCTTAAACGCCAACAAGCGGATATTCAAAACCAGCTCACACAAATTAAAAGTAACTATCAATATACCATAACAGCCAGTAACAGCGGTGTTGTTACTGGCATTCAAGTGGTTGAAGGCGAAACACTTACCCAAGCCAAACCACTGTTGCATATTATTCCCGAAGGCTCAGAGCTAGTAGCAGAGTTGCTGCTACCAACACGTTCAGCAGGCTTTATACAGCTAGGTAACGATACGCGCCTGCGTTTTGATGCTTTCCCTTATCAACGCTTTGGTTTCATTAACAGTAAAATTATCCGCATCGACAAAGCACTCATTACCCCAAATGAAATACGTTTGCCTATAGCACTGCAAGAGCCAGTATATCGTTTGCGAGCGACACTCAGCCAACAACAAATGCAGGCCTATGGTAAGGCGTTTGAGCTGAAAAGTGGCATGTTGTTTGAGGCAGATATTATGTTGGAGCAGCGCACATTAATCGAGTGGTTACTCGAGCCACTGTACAGCCTAAAAGGGCGCGTAAGTTAAGTGTAGCGTTTTATAAAATAAAGAAAAATTTGAAAGTTTTGGTGGTTTGCTAAATGCAAACAACCGAAAAAGACGGCCAGCTTTAGTTAACTTTAGCGAGCAGCTAAAGCTAGCCTATTAATCGCTCACCTTTATTGAAGGGGAGTATATTAACAACCCGATGACTTAACTAAAAAGCATCGGATTTATGGAGTATAACATTATGCGTGAATTAAACGTAAAAGAAATTAATGAAGTAAATGGTGGAGTGAGGGGTTTTATTCTCTCTTATATAGCAGGTAAAGTTTTAGATGCTGCTATATCTGCAGATTGGAGTCAAGCAAGTCATAACTCAAGCAACCCAATGGCGGCTACTAACCGTCTTTAACTAAAGGCTGAATAATTAAAGGTTAAATATCTAATCTATAAATTTCGATATTTAACCTTTTATAAAGTGAAAGCATTAAATTGTATTGATGTTTGAGGTGTATGAATTTTGAATATATTTTTTTATTTAGTAGCTTCTTTTTTTATTTTTTTTATTCCGACACTCTTAGCTGAGGTGACTGTTAGGATTATTTCAAGCTACTACAATCGACTCAGTCTAGATTTGTTACCTTATCTCTCGATTTCTATATCTATTATTTTCTTTATTCCTATTTTGTTTACAGTGACTCCTGGGAGGGGGTGTAAAGAAAAAGTAAAGTTTTTAGAATTAAGAAAAGTGATTTTTTTCAATTTATTATGTCTTTTCTTTGTGGTGGTTTGTCTTTGGCTTTTTTTCGGGTATGTCGACGATTATTTTCTTTTAGAGGGTGAGTGGTTTATGTCCGAGGCGGCAACATTAACGAGTGGTGCAGCTTCGTTAGCTATCTTATTATTTGCAGCCTGTGTTGTGGCTCCTTTAATTGAAGAGCTTGTGTTTAGAGGGTGGTTATATAAAAAAATTGAATTTATTCAACCGCATATAAGAATTTCTGTTATAGCAATCATCTTTAGCTTACTGCATTGGCAATATGAACATTTTCATACTTTTATATCCATTTTCTTAGTAGGTATGTTGCTTGGCTATATTAGATTAATTTTTAATAACTTGTCTTATGCGGTACTAGCTCATGTTGCTTATAATTTATTTACATTTGTTGCGTTGTTGTAAGTTCAAAACTCTGATTATAAAAAGTTGTTGGGAACGCTCTACATGCTCTAAAGCATAGGTTAGATATTTATTTAATTTAAGTTGAGATCCATACCTTGTTAATTATTACTTAGTGACAAAGTTCTGATATTGCAATAGGCAGAATATGAATGAACCAAATTTAAATTTTACTCTTATTAAAAATATACCACTTATCCTTCAATCCGAAATAGCTGAATGCGGCCTAGCCTCTGTGGCAATGGTGGCAAGCTATCACGGTCATAGGCTGGATATGCCAGCCATGCGTAAGCGCTTTTCGGCTAATTTAAAGGGGATGAACTTACAGCAGTTGATTGAGCTAGGTGATAATTTAGGGCTAGCTAGCCGTGCGCTACAATGCCCGCTTGATGAAGTTCATAAACTGCAAACGCCGTGTATATTGCACTGGGATATGAATCACTTTGTGGTATTGACCAAAGTCTCTGGTAAAGGATCTTCAGCTAAGTTTGCTATAAACGACCCAGCTGTTGGTAAACGCAGTTTAAATAGTAAGGAGTTTAGTAAACACTTTACCGGTATTTGTTTAGAGCTGACTCCAACCAGTCAGTTTGAAGCCAAACAAGAACAAGCACAGATGAAGTTTACCCAACTTTGGAGCTCAATGAAGGGCTTAAAAGCAGGGCTAATAAAACTGATTGCGTTGTCACTGGTATTGCAATTATTTGCTTTGATGACCCCTTATTATATGCAGTGGGTGGTGGATGAAGTACTCATTAGTTTTGATGAATCGTTATTAACGGTACTTGCCATGGGTTTTGCTCTGATTGCGATAATTTCAGTGGTGACTAATGCGGTACGAAGTTGGCTAATTTTACGTCTTTCCAGCCTTTTGAATATGCAAATGGGTGTGAACTTACTCCGGCACTTATTGCGGCTACCGATGAATTATTTTGAGTCGCGCCATGTCGGCGATATTGTGTCGCGCTTTGGCTCATTAGCACAAATACGTGAGCGTATTACCACGGGGTTTGTAGAAACACTGGTCGATGGCGTGATGGCTATTACAGTATTGATTATGATGCTAATTTATTCGCTAAAGCTCACTGCAATAGTTGTAGGTGCAATTGTGCTGTATACCTTAGTGCGTTTAGCGCTGTATAGGCCGCTGCACCAAGCTACTGAAGAAGTGATTCAATCATCTGCCAAAGAGCAATCGAACTTTTTAGAAAATATTCGCGGTATGCAAGCCATAAAATTGTTTGGTAATGAATCGCAGCGTCAAGGTATTTGGCAAAACCGTTATGCAGAGGTCATTAATAGTGAAATCCGTTTAGGGCGTTTAAACATTAGCTTTGATTCATTTAATAAGCTGTTATTTGGCCTTGAAAATGTATTGGTGATTTACTTTGCTGCATTGCTAGTTATGAGCAATAGCTTGTCTGTTGGTATGGTACTGGCGTTTATTGCTTATAAAAACCAGTTAACCAGCCGCTTTGCCAACTTAATTGAGCAAATTATTCAATTCAAAATGATGCGCTTACACTTAGACCGTATTGCAGATATAGCACTCACGAAACAAGAAGCTAATCGTGACGGTGAAATGGCCTATACCGGTGATGACGAAGGTAAAGTTAAAGGCCAGCTTACGCTCGAGAATATTTGCTTTAGTTACAGTGAAGAGCAAGTGCCGATTTTAAATAATGTTAATTTAACGCTGAATACCGGTGACTCGATTGCGATTACAGGACCATCTGGCGCGGGTAAAACTACGCTAATGAAAATTATGCTGGGGTTATTACAGCCGACCTCGGGTAAAGTGCTGCTGGATGGTAAAGATATCACCCAGTTTGGTCTTAAAAACTACCGTAAACAAATAGCTGCAGTAATGCAGGATGACACATTGTTAGCTGGCTCAATCGCTGATAACATCAGCTTTTTTGACCCACAGCCGAATTATTTAAAAATAGAGACGTGTGCTCGTCATGCGGCTATTCATGATGATATTACCAAAATGACTATGGGTTATAACTCATTAGTAGGTGATATGGGATCAAACTTGTCGGGCGGGCAGGTGCAGCGGCTATTATTAGCGCGAGCGTTGTATCAATCGCCCTGCGTGTTGTTTATGGATGAAGCGACTAGTCATTTAGACAAAGGCAACGAAGCCAAAATAAGTGAACAAATTCAGCACTTACCCATCACACGGATTATGATTGCTCATCGCCAAGAAACCATTAACATGGCCAGCAAAGTCTATCAACTGAAAGAGGGTAGGTTGGTGGAGCTACAACAGCAGAGCGAGAGTGCATAAAACAATCAAGGCGTGTGTATTACACGCCTTTTTATTATGTTTACAGTTAATAAAAGCTCAATACCAGCGATATAAAAACCCCAGTTACAAACAACTGCACAACACAAAACCCCATAATATCTTTTGCTTTTAAGCCTGCGATAGCAAGGACTGGTAATGCCCAAAACGGTTGAATTAAATTAGTCCACGCATCACCCCATGCAACGGCCATTGCAACGCGAGGTATATCGGCGCCTAGCTCTTGCGCTGCGGGTATTACAATGGGTGCTTGTACAGCCCATTGGCCACCTCCAGAGGGAACAAACATATTAACGAGCCCTGCACTTATAAAACTAAAGAATGGCAAGCTATCAGCATCTGCAACGGCAATAAAGCCACGTGATATTTGTTGTGCTAATCCGCTATCAACCATTACCGCCATGATGCCGGCATAAAAAGGAAATTGAATAACAATGCCAGCCCCGCTTGGAATTGCTTGTTGCAGACTGTTAAGTAAATTATGGGGTGTTTGATGCAGCGTAATAGCTAAAAACAAAAATACGGCAATAACGCTATTAAGGTTTAAGTTTCCGCCAGCAATAAAAAAGTAATAACCTAAATATGCCAAACCTAATAAGCCAATTGCCATACCAAGTAGTTTACTTTGTTCCAAATGTTGGGCGGGTCTGGTTATTGTTGTGGGCTTAGGTGTTGTCTCTTGTAAAAGAGCTGGGTCGATATATACGCTTTCTTGCTCGCTTGGCAGCATATAGCAATTAACGAGCGGCATAATAATGAATAAACCAATTAATATGGCTATATTAAAGCCCGCAAATAAAGTGTGCTCTGTACTAATAATACCAATGCTGGCCTCTGAAAAGTGATCATCGGTTGCGATAGTTAAAGGAATCGAACCGGCTAATCCGCCATGCCATACAACAAAACCTGAGTAAGCGCTGGCTACTAATAATCGATAATCAACACGAGTATGTTTAGCAATTGCCTTGGCAAAAAGGGCACCAATAACTAAGCCAAATCCCCAATTTATCCAGCTCGCTAAAAGCGAAATAAGCGTTACCAATATAATTGCTTTAGGTGCTGTATTTGCGAGTGTTGCTAGTTTTTCTAATAACTTACTTATAGGTGGCGTACTTGCCAACATGTAGCCTGTAATTAACACTAGTAGCATTTGCATAGCAAAGCTTAATAAGTTCCAAAATCCACCTCCCCACGCTTGTAATACTTCAATGTTGGTTGCGGTTGTAAATAAGCTCGCACTAATAAGGGTGATTATTGTAAGTATAATTACAAATATAAAAGGGTCGGGAAGATAGCGCTCTACAATTTTAGTAAAAGGGCGGGCTATTTTATTAAGCATAAGCACAACTGTTTTGGTTATTATTTTAACGCTAATTAATCATGAAAAATCACCATTGGCAAACAGCATTTAGTTTTATATTTGCGGTTAAAAGCTTAAACATTGCTTAAAAGCATCGCTTACAGTAACGTACTGTTTATAGATAATTTACTAACGAAGACTTTGTATTATGCCGGTGATATTTAAAAGGCTAGCGTTACTTGTTCGCGCTCATATAGATCAGTTGAGTTGGCAAGCAGTGGCATTAGCTATTTTGACTCATATGCTATTAACATGGAGCTTACTATTTATAGCGAATGAGAAAGCGTTAACCTCGCTTACTACCTTTTTTTACTATTACACAGTAACAACATCAACGGTGGGATATGGTGACTTTAGTCCAACTACTGATCTTGGTCGTTGGGTGGTTGCATTAATACAAATTCCATTTGGTTTAGCTTTATTTGGTGTTTTGCTAGGAAAAGCAGGACAAACTGTTACTTACTTAATTAGGCGCGCTATGACTGGTGATAAAAACTTTGCTCACAGTAACCACCATATTATTATTTTTGGTTGGCACGACACTCGTACAAAAAAGATGATTGATTACATTTTGGCAGATACGAAACGTACTGACCGTCGTATTTTACTCGCGGTAACAGAGCAAATGGATCATCCTTTTTTAGCTAACGAAAGCGTTGATTTTGCACGTTTAACGAGTTTTACAAATTTAGCTGAACTAGAGCGGGTAGCTATTTGCAGTGCTGATAAGGTGATTATTGATGGTCAAGATGACGACCAGACATTTACGACAGCCCTGCGCATAAGTCGCTTAGTAAAAGATGATTGTCATATAAGTGCTCACTTTTTAGATGAAACTAAAGTTGAGATGATGTTAGAGCATTGCCAAAATGTAGAATGTAGTAGTGCAAAATCAGCTGAGATATTAGTACGCTCAATGCAAGATCCAGGTTCGAGCCGTGTGCAAGAGGAGCTGCTATCTACTTTGCACGGCGATACACAATTTAGCTTGAAAGTACCAAGTGGCTGCAAAGATATGGAGTTTGGTACTTTGTTTCATCATTTTAAGCTTGAGCATGATGCAATACTGTTAGGTGTTGCCCATAATTTAAGTGCGCAAAATATGGATTTAAACCCACCATTAGATTACAAAGTAAGTGAAGGCGATATTTTGCACTATATATCGGTAGATCGAGTATTAAGTAGTGAAGTAGACTGGTCGAGCCTAGAAAAATAATGAATGAAGTTGTATTTTTAATTGTTGTTTTAAGTGCTTACATATTACCTGTCGTTATTGTACTCAACAGTAAGCGTACACAGGGTCATGAAAAGAATGGCTGGCTAATGGGAATCATTATATTTTCTTGGTTAGGTTTAATGATGTACTTTACCATTGTGCCCAAGCATAGGCACAAAAAGAAAAAGGCTAAATAGAGTAGTTAGCCTTTATAGCCGTTTTCGTTGGAATAATTACTCTTCCAACTGTTTGAGTTTATGCTCAATTAGAGGGTCGTCAGGTAGAAGTTGCTGGGCGACTTCTAATAGCTGAATAGCATCATTAGGGTGCTCATCTTGGTGCTTAAGTGCCACATCTATTAATGGCTGAATATCAATTTTTGCTTGATGCTCTTGTACATACACTTTTTTTTCATCAGCTAAAATTTTATGCGCTGTACTCAATAATGCTAAACGATGGGGGGAGCCTGCATTAGCCGTATTGAGACTTTGATAATAATCTTCTTTTAAGCGTAAGGTTTTGGTTTGCAGGCGAAACTGTGCAATATCGATTTGCTGATGTTGAATGAAATCAACGGCTACTTGCTTATAAAACCCAAACTTATTCAAATATGTAGCGTGTGTGCCATGTCCCATACCAAATACTCGCAAGTGAGTTAACTGCTTATAGCGCTTGGCGTGCATTCGGTCTATACGATTAGTAGGATCGTAAATAATATAGCCTTGGGCATCTCCTAAATCTAGATCGTGATAATCTTGCTGCCAATCAAACTGCTGAGCTATATCGGTACTAGAGCGGTCATCCCACGGTACTAATTCTTTATTTTTAGTACTTACCGGATGGAAGAACAATACTTGGTTTAGTTTTAATAGTTTAGCAAAAGCGCCAACAGCAAATCCGCCACGACTTAAACCATAGCCAAGTCGACAGTCAAATGGAGTGATTAATGTTGATAATTGCTCGAGAAAAAAGATTAAATTACGATTACGAAACCAATTACTTTTACCTAAATGCTGAAAAGCGATTACGTTTACGTTTTGTTTTTGAGCCAAGTGATAACCCCATGGTGCAAAATCAGGGTGAAGATCTTGCTCTTGCACGTTAGTGCCAGCAGGGGAAAAGGTAAAAAGCAGGGGTTTATTAACGTCAACAAAATCATACTTAACAAATACATCGCCGAGTAAATCACTACCCGTCATGGGTAATCGAGTTTGTTGCTCATTGCGCGGGAGAGTTAACCATTCATCTAACCAATACAGTAATTTCATTAATCCTCCAGCTATAAGTCAATATAGATCATATCAAACTCAATGAAATTAGGTCAAACCGATAGGGTATTACTGCGCCATTTTGATTATTTCATCCCAGTCATTTTTAGTAACAGGCATTATTGATAGTCGTCCGCCTTTTTTAAGTGCGATTTCAGTAATATTATTATTGGCTTTAATATCTTTAAGGCTAATTAATTTTTTTAAATGGCTTTGGTAAGTAACCTCAACAACAACCCAGCGTGGTTTGTCGCTGGTGGCTTTTGCATCGTAATAGTCGCTACTTAAATCAAACTGAGTAGGATCTGGGTAGGCATCGTGTGCCACTTCGGCAATACCCGCTACACCTACGTGTTTACAGCTTGAATGGTAAATCATCACTGAATCACCGAGCTTAACGCCATCACGCATGAAGTTTCGCGCTTGGTAATTACGCACGCCTTCCCAAAGAGTCGTTTGTTTTGGTGCGTTTTTTAAATCATCTAATGAAAACGCATCGGGTTCAGTTTTAAATAGCCAGTAAGCCATAACAGTATTCCTAACAAATATTTACTTCCCACTATTGTATAGTATCATTTGGATACTAGGGTAATGAGGAAGAAGTAATGAGCCAAGTATTAGATGATTTATTGTCGTTGTTAACACTTGAAGAAATTGAGCAAGGTTTATATCGAGGACAAAGCCAAGATTTAGGCTTTGGTGCTGTGTTTGGCGGTCAAGTTATGGGGCAGGCGCTTTCTGCCGCTAAAGAAACTCTACCTGAGGGGCGTATAGTTCATTCATTACATTCTTACTTTTTACGCCCAGGCGATCCAGCTAAACCGATTGTTTATGATGTCGAAACTATTCGCGATGGAAAGAGCTTTAGTACTCGCCGAGTAAAAGCGATTCAGTACGGTAAGCCAATTTTTTATATGACAGCGTCGTTTCAGGGTGAAGAAAATGGTTTGTCGCATCAAGCAACAATGCCTGATGTACCCGCACCTGAAGAGTTACGCTCATCACTTGAGTTTTATCAAGATAACGCTTCGCATATCCCTGAAGTCATCCGTAATAAGTTTACGCGTGAAATGCCAATTGAAATGCGACCAGTTACTTTTCATAACCCGTTTAAACCAGAAGTTATGGAGCCGGTAAAGCATATTTGGTTTAAAGCTAATGGTGAAATGCCAGACGATCAGCGCATCCACAATTACTTATTAGCGTATGCCTCTGACTTTGAGTTTTTACCAACTGCATTACAGCCACATGGTGTGTCGTTTATGCAGCCAAATATGCAAGTAGCAACGATTGACCATGCCATGTGGTTTCATCGCCCATTTAAAATGGATGATTGGATTTTGTATTCAATCGATAGCCCAAGTGCGAGCAATGGATGTGGTTTGGTACGCGGGCAGTTTTTTGATCGCCAAGGCAACTTGGTTGCCTCAACAATGCAAGAAGGGGTTATGCGCCAGCGCTAACTCCCTTCTATAGATATAGTACTAGTTACACTGATCTTGTACTATATCGCTGATTGACTGCCAGACGCGTGCTGGCAGTAATGTTTTAAGGTGTGCGTAGGTTTCGCAAAGTTGTGTACTGCCTACTAAGCCTTTATCACCCTCTGTTATTAACGACTCGCCACGTAAGTTCTCGATAAAACTAACAAGTACTTTTTTATCAAAAAATTCAGGTGTTTTAATACCATGCAGTGTGCCTAAACGCTGTGCAAGCACTTGGCTCTCTCGTTCTAATTCTGCTTTTTCAATGCCATCACTTGTTTGAATAAAACCAATCACAATAGCGTAACGTTGTAGAGTAAAACTAAGTGCTCGTCCAAGCATTTCTAGCTTAGCTAAGCAGTCATTACTGTTCGTTATATGAATGTTATCGCCATCAAACTCAATTAAATTTTGATCAGCAAAGTTAGCTAAAATACGCGTTATATAGTTTTCATCAAGAGGCTGTAAATACCATTCTTTAGCAAATAATGGATAAAACGTTTTTACAAGTTGCTGGCATTGCTCAATAGTTGTGCTGTGTTGTTTAAATAGATGTAGTGCAATTAAGCTTGGTACTGCAAATAAGTGCAAAATATTGTTTCGGTAGTAATTAAACAGTACTTTTTCTTTATCGCTAATAGTAATAATTTCGCCAAATTCATCACTGATAACTTCAAACTTATTCAGCTTTAATGCATGCGTTAGTAATTGCTCAGGTGTTTCGTCTGGCGCGGTTACTTTATCGCTATAGCTTGCATCGCGCTGTAAGCGCAGATAAAAATCAAGTTGTGCTAATAGCTTTGGTTTACTCAATGCTTGTTTATCGTTAACCAGCAATATCATCGCTAGTAAGTTAACCGCATTAAGCGCCGCCGCATTATTAATTTTAACCATTACTTGGTCGGCAAGTTTAGTTACTTGTGGCGCTAACCATTGTGGCTTTTGTACATCGGTAGGGTGTATTGAATCACGCCAATCAGGTTGGTTATCGTTTAAGTATTGGTTAATCGAGATTGGATCACCAAAGTTTAAATTACCACGACCGTAGTTTTTAAGGTTTTTGATTGCCTTAAAAATACCAAATATAGATTCGCCTTTTTTATCTTTTCCATCTAGCTCTTTAAGGTAGGTGTTAATTTCCATTACGTGCTCGTAGCCAATGTACACAGGAACGATAGATATTGGTCTGTCTATTCCGCGTAGCATTGCTTGTAATGTCATAGATAGCATACCTGTTTTAGGTGGAAGTAAGCGCCCAGTTCGGCTTCGACCGCCTTCCGTGTAAAACTTAACAGAGTAACCTTTAATAAACAGTTGGCTTAAATACTCTTTGAATATGGCAGAATAAAGTTTATTGCCTGCAAACGAGCGACGAATAAAAAATGCCCCAGAGCGTCTAAATATGCCACCGGCAGGGAAAAAGTTAAGATTTATACCTGCAGCTATATGTGGTGGAACTAAGCCTAAATGATAAATAGAGTAAGTAAGCAGTAAGTAATCCATATGACTGCGATGACAAGGCATATAGATTATTTCATGGCCTTTATCTGTTAGTTCATGAATTTGTTCTGCGTGTTTAATATCAATACCGTTATAGAGCTTATTCCACAACCAAGTTAAAAATCGCTCGGCCACACGTATCATTGCTTCAGAGTAATTAGCAGCTATCTCATCAAGTAGCTTAAGTGCATTTTGGCGGGCTTCTGTTTGGCTAATGTTTTTAGCTTTAGCTTCATCTTGAATTGCTTTTTTTATTGTAGGTGACGCTAATAATGAATTAAATAATTGTTCACGAGAGGGCATTTTAGGGCCTGTAGCAGCTAGCTTTTGGCGCTTAAAGTGAACACGAGCTACACGTAATAATTTATGTGGTAACTCGCTTACATCGGCTTTTTCATTGACTAAAAGCGATAAGTCGAGTGGTTGGCTAAAGCGAATAAAGTTGTCGCGTCCTGAAAACAACACCACAAAAAACTTTCTAAACCAGCTAGGAGTTAGAGAGTGCGTAATTAAAGTTCGTAGCCCCGGCTTTTCTTTACCCGGGTCGCGACCCCATAAAATAGTAACCGGAACCACTTGTACGTTTTGCTGCCCACTTTGTATTAGGTATTCAATAATTTGTTTACCTTGAGCTAAAGCATTGGTTGGCTTAGCTTCATCACCAAACAGTGGTGGTGGATTTTTAATACCAATAAAACGGTCTAAATCTTGGTTACCTAATACTTGCTCTTCGGTTGGGCTAGGTAGACCATTTTTTTTACACGCATGTGCGAGAGCCGCTAAATCAAATCGTGAATTTAAACGCACTATATAAAATGTAGGGTACTCAGGGTTTAGATCATACTGTTTAATCGGATTTTCTGGCAGCACTTTGCTTTTTACAAATAAGCGGCTAAATCCAGCAGACATAACATTTAAACAATAATTAAAAATACGCATCGACTCACCATATTGAGAGTATTAAGGGCAAAATTAGCGCAGTAGGATACCATAATATCTAAAAATCCCTTAGTTTGCGTAATTAAGGTGTTAACTTGTTTATTGACTAACAGTAGAGGTATTAGTTCAAGTATAGCTAGTAAGCATGTATGGGTGCTTATTTAATCAAATTTATAGGCATTGTATTGTTTCTAAATAGTTGTTGCATTTATCACCAATACCTCTATAATACGCAGGCTTTCAAAATTCCTCTGGGAACTAGAAAGGATAAATTAAGCTTGGATTTCAAGCTAATAAACAGGAGTTCCGATTTGGAACTCAACGTAGATATAATCAAACAGCCGACATCTTAAGTTTTAAGATTGTTTCGGTCGTTTTTTTATGCTCTTTTATATGCTCTTTATATTGAGGTTAAGAATGTCAAATCAACGCATTCGTATTCGCCTAAAAGCTTTTGACCACCGTTTGATTGACCAATCAACGGCAGAAATCGTGGAAACTGCGAAACGCACTGGCGCACAAGTACGTGGTCCAATCCCACTACCTACACGCTTTGAACGTTTTACTGTACTAACTTCACCGCACGTTAATAAAGATGCGCGTGATCAGTACGAGATCCGCACCCATAAACGTCTGATAGACATCGTAGAACCAACTGACAAGACTGTAGACGCGCTTATGCGTTTAGATCTTGCTGCTGGTGTTGATGTTCAAATCAGCCTGGGTTAATCGAAAGATTAGAGAGGTTTTAGGAAAATGGCATTAGGTCTAGTCGGTCGTAAAGTGGGTATGACACGAATCTTCACTGAAGATGGTGTATCTATCCCTGTGACAGTTATTGAAGCGACACCTAACCGCATTGCTCAGATCAAATCTGACGCAACAGACGGTTATAACGCGCTTCAAGTAACCGCAGGCACTAAAAAAGCAAGTCGTGTAAACAAAGCTAAAGCGGGTCATTTCGCTAAAGCTGGTGTTGAAGCGGGTCGCGGTCTGTGGGAATTCCGCCTTAACGGTGGTGAAGGCGATTTTGAAGTAGGCGCTGAGCTTACTGTTGAATTATTCAACGAAATCAACAAGGTTGACGTAACCGGTACTTCTAAAGGTAAAGGTTTCCAAGGTGGTGTTAAGCGCTGGAATTTCAGCATGCAAGACGCTACACATGGTAACTCTCTATCTCACCGTGCTCCTGGTTCAATCGGTCAAAACCAATCACCTGGTAAGGTGTTTAAAGGTAAGAAAATGGCCGGTCATATGGGTGCTGAGCGTGTAACGACTCAAAACTTAGAACTAGTTCGCGTTGACGCTGAGCGTAATTTGCTTTTAGTTAAGGGTGCAGTACCTGGAGCTATTGGCGGTGACGTTATCGTTAAACCAGCTGTTAAAGCATAAGTCCTGGAGATTTAGTGATGGAATTAGCAATTAAAGACGCTTCTGGCGGTCTTGAAGTTTCTGAAGCTACTTTTGGACGTGAGTTTAACGAAGCATTAGTACATCAAGTAGTTGTTGCATACGCAGCAGGTGCTCGTCAAGGTACTCGTGCTCAGAAGACACGTTCTGAAGTAAGCGGTGGTGGTAAAAAACCATGGGCTCAAAAAGGTACTGGCCGTGCACGTGCCGGTACAATCCGTAGCCCAATTTGGCGTTCAGGTGGCGTTAGCTTTGCAGCTAAACCACAAGACCACAGCCAAAAAGTAAACCGTAAAATGTACCGTGGTGCGATTAAAAGCATCTTATCTGAATTAGTTCGTCAAGAGCGTTTAATCGTTGTTGAAAGTTTTGCTCTAGCAGCACCAAAAACTAAAGAACTAGTTGCTAAGCTTAAAGAACTTGAGCTTAAAGATGTTCTTATCGTGACTGAAGAAGTAGATGAAAATCTTTTCTTATCGGCACGTAACCTTTATAAGGTTGACACACGTGATGTAGCTGGTATCGATCCTGTAAGCTTAATTGCTTTCGATAAGGTACTTATTACAGCCGCTGCTGTTAAGCAACTTGAGGAGGCGCTAGCATGATTCGCGAAGAACGTCTTTTAAAAGTGATCCTTGCTCCACATATCTCTGAAAAAAGCACAATTGCTGCTGAAGAAAACAATACTATTGTTTTTAAAGTAGTAAATGACGCAACTAAAGCTGAAATTAAAGTAGCAGTTGAGAAGCTTTTTGAAGTAGAAGTAACTGGTGTTCGCACACTTAACGTTAAGGGTAAAACAAAACGTACTGGCGCACGTTTCGGTCGTCGTAGCGACTGGAAGAAAGCTTACGTTACTCTTAAAGAAGGCAGCGAGCTAGACTTTGTCGGCGGCGCCGAGTAATAAGGGGATAGAATTATGGCACTTCAAAAGTGTAAGCCTACTTCTGCGGGCCGTCGTCACCTAGTTAAAGTGGTTAACTCTGATCTACATAAGGGTAAGCCATACGCACCACTTTTAGAGAAAAACTCTAAATCAGGTGGTCGTAATAACAATGGTCGTATTACGGTTCGTCATATCGGTGGTGGTCATAAACAACACTACCGTTTAATCGATTTTAAACGTACTAAAGATGGCATTCCAGCTACTGTTGAACGTTTAGAATACGATCCAAATCGTAGCGCAAACATCGCTCTTGTATTATATGCAGACGGTGAGCGTCGTTACATTATCGCACCTAAAGGCTTAAAAGCTGGCGATGCAATCCAGTCTGGTGTTGATGCACCAATCAAGCCTGGTAATGCATTACCAATGCGTAATATGCCTGTAGGTTCGACTGTTCACAACGTAGAATTAAAACCAGGTAAAGGTGCTCAAATCGCACGTTCTGCTGGTGCATACGTTCAAATCCTTGCTCGTGATGGTCAGTATGTAACATTACGTCTTCGTTCAGGCGAAGTTCGTAAAGTTGAATCTGATTGTCGTGCGACTCTAGGTGAAGTAGGCAATGCTGAGCATATGCTTCGTTCACTTGGTAAAGCAGGTGCAAATCGCTGGCGTGGTATTCGTCCGACAGTTCGTGGTGTTGCCATGAACCCGGTAGATCACCCACACGGTGGTGGTGAAGGTCGTACATCTGGTGGTCGTCATCCTGTGTCTCCATGGGGTAAACCGACTAAAGGTGCGAAGACGCGTAAGAACAAGCGTACGGATAAATTTATAGTACGTCGTCGTACTAAGTAATATTGAGGAATAGCCATGCCACGCTCTCTCAAGAAGGGTCCTTTTATAGACCTACACTTGCTGAAGAAGGTAGAGAAAGCTTTGGAAAGCGGTGAGAAAAAGCCAATTAAAACTTGGAGCCGTCGTTCAATGATCATACCTAACATGATCGGATTGACCATTGCTGTCCATAATGGTCGCCAGCACGTACCAGTTTTCGTTTCTGACGAAATGATCGGTCACAAACTAGGTGAATTTGCACCAACTCGCACTTACCGTGGCCATGCTGCGGATAAGAAAGCGAAGAAACGATAAGAGGGGAAGATAAATGCAAGCATTAGCTAAACATAAATTCGCCTCTGGTTCGGCGCAAAAAGCACGTCTAGTTGCAGATCAGATCCGCGGGTTACCTGTAGATCGCGCACTAGAAATCCTGGCGTACAGCCCTAAGAAAGCGGCTGTATTAGTTAAGAAAGTACTTGAGTCTGCTATTGCTAACGCAGAGCATAACGAAGGTGCTGACATTGATGAGCTTCGTATAACAACGATCTTTGTGGACGATGGTCCTACAATGAAACGTATTATGCCTCGTGCTAAAGGACGCGCAGACCGCATCCTTAAGCGTACAAGCCATATCACTGTTATGGTTTCAGATAGCTAGGAGTATAAGTAATGGGACAAAAAGTTCATCCTACTGGTATTCGCCTAGGTATATCTAAACCTTGGGTTTCTACCTGGTACGCGAGTTCAAAAGATTTCTCTGCACAGCTTTTTGGCGATCACAAAGTTCGTACATTCCTTACTAAGGAATTGAAAACGGCTTCTGTGTCTAAAATCGTTATTGAGCGTCCAGCAAAATCAATCCGTGTAACAATTCATACGGCTCGTCCGGGTGTTGTTATCGGTAAAAAAGGCGAAGACGTAGAAAAATTACGTCAAGCGGTAACTAAAATCGCTGGTGTACCTGCTCAGATTAATATCTCTGAAGTACGTAAACCAGAACTAGATGCACAACTAGTAGCAGACGGCATTGCCTCTCAACTAGAACGTCGTGTTATGTTCCGTCGCGCTATGAAGCGTTCGGTACAAAATGCAATGCGCATCGGTTCTAAAGGGATTAAAGTTGAAGTTAGCGGTCGTCTTGGCGGCGCTGAAATCGCACGTTCAGAATGGTATCGTGAAGGTCGTGTACCTCTACATACTCTTCGTGCTGATATCGATTACGCAACTTCTGAAGCCTTAACCACTTATGGTATCATTGGTGTTAAAGTTTGGATCTTCAAAGGCGAAGTTATTGGTGGTTTACCACTAGTACAAGAGCAAGAGAAGCCAGCTAAACGCGCACCAAAGAAAGCCAAGAAAAGTGCTAAGTAGAGGTAGCGACTAATGTTACAGCCAAAACGTACAAAATTCCGTAAAATGCACAAAGGCCGCAACCGCGGTTTAGCGCAAAACGGTAACAAAGTAAGCTTCGGTACTTTCGGATTGAAAGCAACTGGCCGTGGCCGTATGACTGCTCGTCAAATCGAAGCAGCTCGTCGTGCTATGACGCGTCACGTGAAACGTCAAGGTAAAATCTGGATTCGTGTCTTCCCTGACAAACCGATTACAGAAAAACCTCTTGAAGTTCGTATGGGTAAAGGTAAAGGTTCTGTTGAATATTGGGTTGCTGAAATTCAGCCTGGTAAAGTACTTTACGAAATGGAAGGTGTTTCAGAAGAGCTTGCTCGTGAAGCATTCGACCTTGCTGCTCGTAAATTGCCATTCAAAACAACTTTCGTAACTCGGACGGTAATGTGATGAAAGCTAGCGAACTAAAAGACAAAAGCGTAGAAGAGCTTAATGCTGAACTTCTAGGACTACTTCGTGAGCAATTTAATATGCGCATGCAAGCTAGCACTGGTCAGTTAGCTCAGACACACACGCTGAGAACAGTACGCCGCGATATCGCGCGTGTAAAAACAGTTATTAACCAGAAGGCAGGTCAATAATGAGCGATAAAATTCGTACTCTTCAAGGCCGTGTAATCAGCGACAAGATGGAAAAATCTTTCACTATCGCTATCGCACGTTATGTGAAGCACCCAATCTATGGGAAATTCATTAAACGTACGACTAAGTTACACGTACATGACGAAAATAACACAGCAAAAGCGGGTGACGTAGTTACTATCCGTGAATGCGCACCAATTTCTAAGAATAAATCTTGGACTTTAGTAGACGTTATTTCTAGTCCAAAACAAGCTTAATTTTTTAATTAAGTTAGTTTTGTAAAAAAGCCCCGGCATTAGCTGGGGCTTTTTGTTTTTAAAGCACCTGCAAACAGTAAACTAGGATGAGCGGGTCACCTGGATTAGTCTTCTATCTGAAAATACAAAGTTATCTTGGGGAGTAGTGAGAGTTTCATGTACCAGTTACTTTTTTGCTAGCAGAACCATCTACTGAATCAGAAGAAGTTAGATAATAAACTTACATATCTCAGTTAATTTAATGCCAATATGGGGTCATCTAATTCGTGGTGTTACTTTTCTTTTACAGTCTTTTAGTCTGAGAACTCACTTACCTTATTTTATTACAATAATACAGTTTCAAAGTATCTAAAATAGACATCCATACACAACTTCTATCATTAGCTTATCTGGTTTTTTTATGTCTAAAACCTCAATTTATCGCCTTAAATTAATATTCTGGTATGATTAGCAAATATGCGCTTTTGAATGAATTTTTGAGGTAGTAATGACGCGTAGTTTTGAATTTCATTTGACTGATGAAGTAGCCACGGTTGCAATGGGTAATCGCGTTGCTGATATTATAGAGCAAGGTGCGGTTATTTATTTACATGGTGATTTAGGCGCTGGTAAAACAACGTTTACAAGAGGGGTAGTGCAAGGCTTTGGACATACAGGCAAAGTTAAAAGCCCAACGTATACACTTGTTGAACCTTATGAACTCGAGCGCGCAAATGTTTATCATTTTGATTTATACCGCTTAGGTGACCCTGAAGAACTAGAATACATGGGAATACGCGATTATTTTTCACCAGATGCAATTTGCGTTGTTGAGTGGCCTGAAAAAGGTGGTGAATTTATTCCTGTGCCTGATTTAGATATTACTCTAAGCTATATGGGTAACGAACGTAAAATTGTTATTAATAGCGCCAGTGAGCGTGGTGTAGCAATTGTCGAAAAACTAAATAACAAATAATAATATAGTTAAGGCAGTAATTATCAAATGAGCCGAGGTGTAGTTAAACTCTTTATTTACCTTATGGTTATTACCATAAGCTTGCCGCTGTGGGCCAAAAATACAATTAATAGTGTACGCGTATGGCCGTCCCCTGATAGTACGCGTGTGGTATTTGATTTAAATGATAAGCCTGACTTTAGCTATTTCATGCTTAAAAACCCAAGCCGCTTAGTAATTGATTTAGAAAACACTAACGAGTTAAAAATACTACCAGGTGTACCACCAAAACATCAAATAGTGAGCAAGCTACGCTACTCAAAACCTAAAAATAAGCACAGTGTTCGGTTAGTGTTTGAATTAAACGCACCAGTAAAGCCAGTTGTATTTGCTTTAGCGCCTACAGGCCCTTATAAAAATAGGCTCGTTGTTGATTTATACAATAAAAGCCAAGCTGCCACAGTTGTTTCTCCTGCTCAAACAGCAGCTAAAAACCGCCAGTTAAGCCAAGAGCGCGATATTGTGATTGCAATTGATGCGGGTCATGGCGGCGAAGATCCAGGTTCAATTGGTCCATCTGGCACGTACGAAAAAACAGTAACACTGCAAATTGCAAAACGTTTAGAGCGCATGATTGATGGCGAACGTGGGATGATTTCGCGCATGGTACGAAGCGGTGACTACTTTGTAAAACTTAATACGCGTACCAATCGTGCTCGTGAAAAAAAGGCCGACTTTTTTGTCTCTATTCATGCTGATGCATTTACGAGCCCGGGACCAAATGGTGCCTCTGTTTGGGTGTTGTCGTTAAGGCGTGCTAATTCAGAGATAGGTAAATGGATAGAAGATAAAGAAAAGCACTCTGAGCTTTTAGGTGGCGCTGCGGATGTAATGAAAGATGCCGCTAACGAAAAATACTTAGCGCAAGCATTACTTGATATGTCGATGGATCACTCTATGAAAACCGGCTTAAACGTAGCTGACGAAGTGGTTAAAGAGCTACGTAAAGTTGCTAAGTTGCATAAGAAAGATCCCCAACATGCGAGTCTTGCTGTACTTAAATCACCAGATATCCCATCAATTTTAGTAGAAACAGGGTTTATATCTAACCCACGAGAAGAAAAGCTGCTTAAAAGTGCTAACCATCAAGAGCGTTTGGCTAAAGCTATATTTACTTCAATTAAAAATTACTATTTAAAAAATCCACCTGATGACTCTTTATTTGCTAAATTAAAGTCGCAATATCCAACAAAGCACAAGGTACGCCCGGGTGAATCTTTAAGTATGTTGGCGAGTCGCTATGGCATTACAGTCACTGAATTAAAACAAGTTAATAAGCTTAGCTCTAATACTTTGTTTATTGGGCAAGAGCTCGATATACCACAAAGTTAGTCATTATTATTAGCGCAATGCTTGCTAGGAAATCTCATGAATATTGAAATATTACCCGCGCGTTTAGCTAACCAAATTGCCGCAGGCGAAGTGGTTGAGCGCCCAGCGTCGGTAGTAAAAGAGCTAGTCGAAAACAGTTTAGATGCTGGCGCTACACGTATTCAGATAGATATAGAGCGTGGCGGTCATAAGCTTATTCGTATACGTGATAACGGTTCAGGGATAAGTAAAGATGAGCTAACGCTCGCGCTTTCTCGTCACGCTACGAGTAAATTAAAATCTCTAGATGACCTTGAAAATATTTGTTCACTTGGTTTTAGGGGAGAAGCGCTTGCGTCAATTAGCTCTGTATCGCGTTTAACGCTGAGCTCAAAACCAAAAGATCAAGAAGCTGCTTGGCAAGCATTTGCAGAAGGTCGCGATATGGCCGTGCAAGTAAAGCCAGTAGCGCACCCTGATGGCACAACCATTGAAGTAAAAGATTTATTTTTTAACACCCCAGCTCGTCGTAAATTCTTGCGTACCGAAAAAACTGAATTTAGCCATATTGATGAGTTGATAAAGCGTATTGCGCTTAGTCGCTTTGATGTCTCTATTACACTAACTCACAACGAAAAAGTAGTAAGGCAGTATCGTGCGAAGACAGATCCCTCTCAGGCTATTACACGTGTAGCGCAAGTTGCAGGTAAGGCTTTTGCTGAGCAAGGTTTGCATATTCAATCAGGAGAGGGTGGCTTACAGCTGCATGGTTGGGTGCTACCTGTAGGGTCAGCTAATACGACTCAGTATACTTATGTTAATAATCGTATGATGCGCGATAAACTTATTCTGCATGCTATACGCCAGGCATTTGAAGAAGTAAGCGGAACACAAGAATTACCCGGTTTTGTCATTTATATTGATATAGACCCTCGGCAGGTTGATGTAAATGTTCATCCAGCTAAGCATGAAGTGCGTTTTCATCAAGGGCGCTTAATTCATGACTTTATATTACAGGCTATTAAGCAAGTGGTAGTGCCGCTGCAAGGTGAGTTTACGAATGAACCACTTAGCTCTGAGGTGGAATCTGCGCCTGTGTTTATGGGGTCAGCGCATAGTAGTTCTAATGATACAAAAGCGGATGGAGTATTTGATTACCCTAAATCGCAATTACAGCCCTCTTACTATGGAAGTGCTGGTAGTTCGTCATCAGGTACTAGAAGTGTTGGCGGTGGCGGGGCATACCGTGCTACACCAAGTACAAGCCATCATGATGTAAACGCGTTTTATCAAGGTGTGAGTGAGCAACATGCTGCGCATTTTGATAATGTAGCAAACATACCTGTAGCACAACACCAGTTAGAGTCTGCGCATAATGTTTTAAAGACAGTTTCAATCATCAGTGTTAATGAAGGTGCGTGTGTATTTAGTGTTGAGCAGCAATTGTATTGCTCACATTTCAAATATGCATTGGTAGATGATTGGCATAATCAAATTAAAGAGTCCGGAAGTTTAGAAGGGAAAGCTCTTTTGCTGCCCGTAAGAGTAAACTTATCAAAAGAAGATTGCTTACTTATAGAAGCTCAGCAATCGTGGTTTACTTTACTTGGTTTTGAACTCGTAATAGAAAAACAGTTTGTAATGGTTAAAAAATTGCCAGCGTGCTTATATTTACTTGATGTAAGTACAGCGATAGGTGAGCTACTTGATGGGTGTAAAGCAGGGCTTGAAAATATAGAGAATTGGTTAGAGTGGCAGATAAAATGTGTACCCCCCCGGTTTTATTTAAGCAATGTGTTTTTAGCGCAACAAATGCGCTTACAAAATAATCCGCAAACTATTGAACGCTTACGCGAAAAAGCAGTTAAAATAGAGCTAAATCACTATTTAATGCAATTAGATTAAGGTATCAGTGTTGAGTAATTTACCAGTCATATTTTTAATGGGTCCAACTGCTGCTGGTAAAACAGCATTGGCAATCTCACTGTGCGAGCATTTAAATACAGAAATAATCAGCGTTGATTCAGCGTTAGTGTATAAAGATATGAACATTGGTACTGCAAAACCTGATGCAGAAGAACTTGCTAAAGCTCCGCATCATCTGATCGACTTACTTGACCCGAGTGAAACATATTCAGTTGCTGATTTTAGGCGCGATGCAGTACAAAAAATTGACGAATTTCATAGACAAGGTAAAGTGCCTGTATTGGTTGGAGGTACAATGTTGTACTTTAAATCTTTAATTGATGGTTTATCGCCTTTGCCTGAAGCAGATACAGTAATAAGATCAGAGCTAGAAGCACAAGCTAAAGAATTTGGCTGGCCTCATTTATATAAAGAATTAGTTAAAGTTGACCCAAAAGCAGCCGAAAAAATAAGTGAGAATGACTCACAAAGGATTAACCGAGCTTTAGAGGTTTACAGGTTAACTGGTAAGACCATGACTGAGTTGCAAAAGCAAAAACAGCCGGCTTTACCTTATACTTTTCATCAATTTGCGATTGCACCGCAAGAACGTAGCGAATTACATCGCCGAATTGAAGAAAGGTTTAAAATAATGATTGATCAGGGGTTTGAAAATGAAGTTTCGACCCTATATCTACGTAAGGATTTACACCCCAATATGCCTTCTATTCGTTGTGTTGGTTATAGACAAATGTGGGATTACCTTGCGGGTGAAACAAGCCATGATGAAATGGTTTTTCGTGGCATCGCAGCAACACGTCAATTGGCAAAACGTCAGTTAACGTGGCTTCGTAGCTGGCCTGATGTTACTTGGTTAACAACGGGTGACGAAGAAAACTTGCATCGTGTAGTAAGTTCGCTAAGCTAGTAGTAGTTGAATATTGTTTTTTATCAAATAAGTTCAGCCACTTAATTATAATAACACCTAGAACGAAGGAACAATAACATGGCAAAAGGCCAATCGTTACAAGACCCATTTTTGAATGCACTACGACGTGAGCGCATTCCAGTATCAATCTTTTTGGTAAATGGCATAAAATTACAAGGCAAAATTCAGTCATTTGACCAATTTGTTATTTTACTAGAGAACACCGTAAATCAAATGGTTTATAAGCATGCAATTTCAACAGTTGTCCCTGCTCGCGCAGTTAACTTCCAAGCAGTTCAAGGGAGTGAAGACACTGAAGAACCAGAAGCTGGTAACTTTTAATTAGGAGCATAATGTTTGTTTGACCGCTATGAATCCGGCGAACAGGCAATTTTAGTTCATATCGACTTACCTAAAGAAGGGGATCGTGAAGATCTTCATGAATTAGAAATGTTGGTATCTTCTGCTGGTGTTAGTAGTTTGGCGGTTGTGCAAGGCAGCCGTCAAGCACCACATCCGAAACTATTCGTCGGTACCGGTAAAGCAGAAGAAATAGCTGAGATTGTCAAAATCCACAATGCAGATGTCGTAATTTTCAATCATCAACTCAGGCCGTCACAAGAGCGTAATTTAGAGCGTGTTTGTCAGTGTCGTGTGCTTGATAGAACGACGCTAATTCTTGATATTTTTGCCCAACGTGCACGTACCCATGAGGGTAAGCTGCAGGTTGAATTGGCACAACTTCGCCATATGTCGACTCGATTAATTCGGGGCTGGACCCATCTTGAACGCCAAAAAGGCGGGATTGGTTTACGTGGACCTGGTGAAACCCAACTTGAAACAGATAGACGATTACTTCGTGCCCGAATTCAAAATATCCGTGCGCGTTTAGCTAAAGTAGCAGTGCAACGCGAACAAGGTAGGCGAGCTCGTACTCGTAACGAAATACCTACGGTATCGTTAGTTGGCTATACCAATGCGGGTAAATCTACATTATTTAATCGAATTACGAATTCAGATGTATACGCGGCCGATCAGTTGTTTGCAACGCTTGACCCGACTCTACGTAAGCTTGAATTAGGTGATGTTGGTCCTGTTATCTTAGCCGATACAGTGGGCTTTATTCGTCATTTACCGCACGACTTAGTTGCTGCTTTTAAAGCAACGCTAACTGAAACTCGTGAAGCTGATTTACAGTTACATGTAATTGACGCAGCAGACTCTCGTCTTCAAGAAAATATTGAACAAGTACAATCGGTGCTTAAAGAAATTGAAGCCGATGAAGTACCACAGCTATTAATTTATAATAAAATTGATGCGCTGGATAACGTAAGCCCACGTATTGATCGAGATGACGAAGGCCAACCTATAAGAGTATGGCTTAGCGCTCAGACTGGTGAAGGGTGTGAATTACTTAGTGAGGCTATTAGTGAACTGCTTGCTAAGAAGATGTTTAACGAAACATTATTTCTTACGCCATTGTATGGTCGCCTAAGGGCTGCATTGTTTAGTTTAAATGCAGTACATGAAGAACGCTTTGATGAGCAAGGTAATTGGCTGTTAGATGTTAGAATGCCAATGGTTGAGTGGAATCGTTTAATTAAAGAATTTGGTCCTGAAATTGCTGGTTTTATCAACCGTAATTAAAAATTGACGTTTTAATGTCGGTTTTTGTATGAGAAACGCGGTAGATTTGTTAGATTTAACACAATTTCCTAATTTATTTAGATAACAATGGAGTATAGCTATGGCCTGGAATGAACCGGGTAATAATGGCAATGACAAAGATCCGTGGAATAATAAAGGCGGACGTGATCAAGGCCCACCTGATTTAGACGAGGTGTTCCGCAAGTTTAGTAACAAGTTCGGCGGCTTATTTGGCGGGAAAAAATCCGGCAATGGTAGCGGCGGTGGACTTGGCGGAGCCGGTATTTCATTCATACTTATTATCGCCGTTATTGTATGGGCGTTAAGTGGTATTTATACGGTTAAAGAAGCCGAGCGTGGTGTGGTTCTTCAATTTGGTAAATATGACCGAATTGCTGATCCTGGTCTGCGTTGGAAAATGACGTTTATTGAAACGGTAATCCCAGTAGATATTGAAGCAGTTCGTTCATTATCGGCTTCTGGTTTTATGCTTACTGAAGACGAAAACGTAGTGAGCGTTGAGTTTCAGGTGCAATACCGTGTTATTGACCCATACCTTTATGAATTTAGCGTAACTAACGCTGATAGTAGCTTAGAAGAAGCACTAGATAGTGCACTACGTTACGTTGTGGGCCATGCAAAAATGGACCAAGTATTAACTAATGGCCGTGAGGTTGTTCGTCAAAATACATGGGATGAGCTTAATAAGATTATCGAACCATATAACTTAGGTTTAATTGTTACTGACGTGAACTTTAAAGACTCTCGTCCGCCAACTGAAGTTAAAGATGCATTTGATGATGCGATTGCTGCACAAGAAGATGAAGAACGTTTCATTCGTGAAGCAGAAGCATATGCTCGTGAAATTGAACCGCGTGCTCGTGGTCAAGTAACGCGTATGACTCAAGAAGCGGAAGGTTACCAAGAGCGTATTACATTAGAAGCACAAGGTGAAGTAGCTCGTTTTGAAAAGCTATTACCTGAATATCAAGCAGCTAAAGAAGTTACTCGTGAGCGCTTATACATTGATGCAATGGAAGAAGTGTTAGGGAGTAGTTCTAAAATATTGGTTGATGTTAAAGGCGGTAATAATATGCTTTATTTACCACTTGATAAGATCATGGATAAGCAAGGGACAGCAACACGTGTTGCACTTCCAAGCTCTAGTGATATTCAAGATTTACGCAATAAAGTAAATACGTCACGCAATAGCTCTGTTAATAGTGGCAATGACCGCTTTAACAACGACCGCTTCAATGATGGGAGATAATCATAATGAAAAACTTTAGTTTAGTAATACTATTAGCTGCCATTGTTATGTCTTTCTCATCGGTATTTGTTGTACCTGAAGGGCAAAAAGCAATTGTAATGTTATTCAGTAAAGTACAAAAAGACAGCGACGATCAAGCGATTGTATATGGCCCAGGCCTACAATTTAAGGTGCCATTTTTTAGCCAAGTTCGTCGCATTGATGCACGTATTCAAACGCTAGATGGTGCGCCGGATCGCTTTGTTACTAGTGAGAAAAAAGACTTAATTGTTGATTCGTTTGTAAAATGGCGTGTTAATGACTTTAGCGCTTTTTACTTACGTGCCCGTGGCGATAAGCAATATGCTGAAACGCTACTTAAACAAAAAGTAAATAATGGTCTTCGTACAAACTTTGGTACACGTACAATTCGCGAAATTGTATCGGGTGAGCGTAGCGAGTTGATGGAAGAAGCGTTAGTACAAGCTTCTGAAAGTGCACGTGAGCTTGGTATTGAGGTGCTAGACGTACGTGTTAAGCAAATTAACCTACCACAAGAAGTGAGTAGCTCTATTTACCAACGTATGCGCGCTGAGCGTACTGCTGTTGCAAAAGAGCATCGTTCTGAAGGTCAGGAAAAAGCCGAGACTATTCGTGCGGGTGTTGACCGTCGTGTAACAGTAATGCTTGCCGATGCAGAACGTAATGCGCGTTCTGTACGTGGTCAAGGCGATGCTGATGCCGCAGGCATCTATGCAAGCGCGTATAACAAAGACCCTGAGTTCTTTAGTTTTGTGCGTTCGCTTGAGGCTTACAAAAAGACTTTTAAAAATAAGCAAGACGTTATGGTGCTTTCACCAGATAGCGACTTCTTCCAATATATGAAAGGCGCTAAAGCTCAATAGGCTTTACGTTAATTATTTAGAAGTTAAAAAGCCTCGCATTTGCGGGGCTTTTTGTTAAACACAGTCTAGTGCTTTAAATCACTGTTATTTATGTGGTTATTAGCTAATATTTGGATATAACAAATGCGCGCAGAAAAAATAAGCTGAACAGGGGTGATCTTTACTTTAGTTTTCTGGTAAAATCTCGTCCTAATTTTCTCTAAGTGAATTTACGATGGGTAAAAACGTTGTTGTATTAGGCACCCAATGGGGTGACGAAGGAAAGGGTAAGGTAGTTGATCTCCTTACAGACAAAGCATCTTTAGTAGTTCGTTATCAAGGTGGCCACAATGCGGGTCATACTTTAGTTATCGAAGGTGAAAAGACGGTTCTACACCTTATTCCATCGGGTGTATTACGTGACAATGTTAAATGTGTGATTGGTAATGGTGTAGTTTTATCACCAGAAGCGCTAATGAGAGAAATTGGCATGCTTGAAGAACGCGGCGTACCAGTACGTGAGCGTCTTTTAATAAGTGAAGCATGTCCGCTAATCTTGCCTTTCCATGTTGCATTAGATGTAGCCCGCGAAACTGCTCGTGGCGATAAGCCAATTGGTACAACTGGCCGTGGTATCGGTCCTGCGTACGAAGATAAAGTGGCTCGCCGTGGTTTACGCGTAGGCGATTTATTTAATCCTGAATTATTTGCAGCTAAATTAAAAGAAGTTCTTGAATACCATAACTTCACTTTAGTTAACTACTACAAAGTAGACGCTGTAGATTTCCAAAAAACGTTTGATGATGCAATGGCTGTTGCTGATATCTTAAAAGCAATGGTTGTAGATGTAACTGAGCTTTTAGATCAAACGCGTTTAGCAGGCGAAAACATTTTATTTGAAGGTGCACAAGGTACGTTACTTGATATCGATCACGGTACTTACCCTTATGTAACATCTTCAAATACTACAGCTGGTGGTGTTGCTACTGGTGCAGGTTTTGGTCCATTAAACCTTGATTACGTTTTAGGTATTATTAAAGCGTACACTACACGTGTTGGTTCAGGTCCTTTCCCTACAGAGCTTTACGACGGTCTTGAGAAACAAGATCCAGTTGGTAAGCACTTAGGTGATAAAGGCCATGAGTTTGGCGCTACAACAGGTCGACTTCGTCGTACTGGTTGGTTAGATGCAGTGGCTATGCGCCGTGCGGTTCAAATCAACAGTATTTCAGGTTTTTGTTTAACTAAGCTTGATGTTTTAGACGGCTTAGAAACGCTTAAAATCTGTATTGGTTACAAGCTTGAAGATGGCACAGTTACTAACGTAACACCATTAGCAGCTGAAGGTTACGATAAAGTAACGCCAGTATACGAAGAAATGCCAGGTTGGTCAGAAAACACTGTTGGTGTAACGAGTCTTGACGGTTTACCAAAAGCTGCGATTGACTACATCAAGCGTATTGAAGAAATTACGGGTGTTCCAATTGATATTATTTCTACAGGTCCAGACCGCGTAGAAACTATGGTACTTCGCAATCCGTTTGCGTAATTACCATTAGATTAAAAAAAGCTGCCTAGTGCAGCTTTTTTTGTATCTAAAATTCACCTTGGAACGATCTTTGTATATATTTTAATAAGTTTATTTTTATAAGTGGTGAGCATGCGTTTATTTTACCGTAATTGCGTATTAAGGCTTTCATTAATTCCGCTGTCTTTATTTATAGCAACCAACAGCTTAGCTACAGAAAGCCCTGCTGCTGTACCGCTGTATACAGAATCTGAGCTAATTGCGTTAATAAATAAAAATACGCATTTAGCGCGGGTGAAGGCAGATGATTGCCAGTTAGTGCAAGATATAGAAGCACGAGCCAATAAAATGGCATTGCCGTCTTATCAATTTTTATACGGCGATATGCTGGCTTATAACGTGTGCGTGGATCGTAATGTAGAGTTAGGTGTGTATTACATGCGAAAAGCGGCTGAACAAGGCTTAGCGGCAGCGCTAGAGCAGTTAGGGCGTTACTACGACACCGGGCGTTTAGTTCAGCAAGATAAAGCAATGGCAATTACGTATTTGCGTGAAGCGTCGTCGCAAGGCAATTTAAAAGCACAACTACGTTTGGTTAAATTATTTAATGATGGCTATGGCAGCCCGCGTGATTTTGAAGATGCATACCGTTGGCTATTTAATTCTATGGTCGCAGATAAAGCGACTCATAAAAAAATTGAGCGAGCGCTGACTAAGTTAGCGCAAAAAATGCCAGATAGTGTGGTTGCGCGAGCTCGCCTTCCTATTTAATGGCTCTTAAAAAACAAAACCCTAACTTTTTAAGTTAGGGTTTTTGAGTTTTTACAGGTAGTAAAAGTGTTTAACTTTCTTCTTTAGCCTTTGTTTGCGGGTCTTTTAAGACCGACATTTTAGGCGGCTGTAATGCAACAACACGCTCGCCTTCTTGCGGCGGTTTTTCCATGTTAATTGTAAATGGTCTTAGCTTAATTGGCGTATCGTCGTCGCTGTCTTTATCACCTTTAAGAATAAACAAAGGGATAGCCTCAGGGTTCATTTCTAGGTATTGCTCCCAGCTAAACTCATCTGAGATACGTGTTGAACTAACCTTACCGCCTTTAGCTATGATACTGCTCAAACGTGCGTATGAGCCTTCGTCTCCAAACAGTATTTGTCTAGATAAAAACGTTGCGCTGTCTTTATTTGCTTTAGCATGCGACGTTGATGAGCGAAGCGAAAATACATTTTTTTCATTAAGTAAATGCGAAAAGTATTGAACGCCTAGCGCATTATGATGACGGTTTGGCGATAGCGCTAAGACACTGCGAATAGTTGTTAGAGGTAAGTAGCGTTCAGCATGCTCTGATTGCGGGTTACCATAATAACAAGCTAAGCCATCCATACGTGCCATTCTGCAGTTTTCCCATGCAGGATCTGAAAGGTGAACCGGAATATTCTGCTCTTGTAAGCCACGTCCAATTGCACGCGATACATGGTTTGCACCAATAATTAATATTGTGTTTGGCGATGGTTGGCGTACACCTAATAGCTTGGCAACAGGGATGGCTGTTAAGCTTTGCAGCACAACCGTAATGATGATCACCGTAAATATAAGTGGCACCATCTTTTCAGCATCAGCAACGCCAGCTTCCATCATACTTAGTGCAAATACCGACCCAACGGCTGCGGCAACTATACCGCGTGGAGCAATCCAGGCAAGTACCAAGCGAGACTTCATTGGTAAGTCAGTACCAAAGGTCGAAATAGCAATACACAGTGGGCGTGCAACAAAAAGCACAATAGCTAAAAATATAAATACATCGCTGTCGAGCATCATCAAATCAGAAAGCTGTAAACGTGCTGCAAGTAAAATAAACAGCGTTGATATTAATATCATCGACAAGTCTTCTTTAAACTCAAGTACAGAATCTATTTCTAAATCGTCTTGGTTCGCAAGCCAAATACCAAATACAGTTACTGCTAATAAGCCTGATTCATGGCTTAAATAATTTGATACAGAAAAACTAATAAGGACTAGTGCTAAAATCCCAAACTTATGTAATTCAAATGGCAGCCACTCGCGACGCATTAATAGGGTTGTTAGCCAACCTGCAGCAACACCAATACTTAAACCAACACCTAGGGTTTTAACTAAAGCAATAATAGTATGACTAAATACTTCGCCTTGGCCTACAAGCATTACAGCTTCAAATACCAATACAGCAAATAATGCGCCAATAGGATCTATTACAATACCTTCCCAGCGAAGTATGCGGTCTATGTCTTGTGTTGGGCGCATTGAGTTTAATAGCGGTGCTATAACGGTAGGGCCAGTAACAACGAGTACTGCGCCTAGTACCGCAGCAACACGCCAGTTAAGCTCAAGCAACCAGTAGGCGCTTAGGCTAATAATAATGCAGGTAGTAAGCATACCGATTGAGCAGAGATTCCTTACAACTTTTCCTATCCCTTTTAATTCTCTGAAATGCAGAGTTAAGGAACCTTCAAATAAAATGATGGCAACGCTTAGTGATACTACTGGAAACAGTAAATCACCTAAAAGTGCATCAGGGTCTAAAACACCACTAAATGGTCCAAGTAAAAGACCAGTAAGCAATAAAAAAAGAATAGCGGGTACTCTAAAAGCCCACGCGACCCATTGGGCAAGCACAGAGCAAAGTGCGATACCGGCTATGTAAATTGCTGACATAGATTAAGAATTCCTTATTTATGACGATATGTTTAGAAAGTATAACTTTTGTTAATTATTAATACAGGGGTATACACCGGAAACTGAAATATTACTAATCAATTTTAGCTGCTTATAAAAGATTAGTAGGCTTAAATTATTTAGCGAGAACTTAGCCACCTTATTTTAAAGTGTATTAATTGTTTAATTTATTGAATTTTAATAACAATATAAAGGGTATGAGTGTTTCGTATTAACTTAGTTCGAATTTTAACCTTGATTTTAAAGGGGTATTTGGTGTATTATACTTCGTGTTCTAATAATTAGTCATCTAACGAAGTTTATTGAAGATAAAAGATGCTTGTTAATCTTAACGTCATTTTTAATCTTTATAATCATGTGTTAGTGATGTTTCTAGTATTTGAGCATTACAAAATATCATTTGCCGAATTCTTGGTATGGTTTTGCCAAACAAGTTTATTTAATTATTTAAGTAAATAAAGGTTTGAGTTGAACTATTACTTTCAATATTTAGCCCCCCATCGTGGCGGTTAAATCTCGGTCCTTTGGTCTTCACCCTATCTGTTGGTGTATCAGACTTTAGAGGCTCTATGTATGTTGTTAATAAAAAAGCCACACACAGCTTTTTACAGCGATGCATAAACAACACTTTTAAATTTTTTGATTAGTGCTGCTCAATATTATTGGGTTGTTGCTACTTTTACTTAACCTCAAATCTAAGCTTCTTGTTTTAGATATGGTTTTTGCGTGTGTGTAAAAAAGTGTTGCCTAAATGAAAAGAAAAATTCGAAGCTATGTTTTAAACCTAGCTACTTAGTTTTAGCTCGTCTAATTAAGATGAGCGCAGATAAAATGGAAAGTTGAGCATTTATGCAAAAGTTAAATTGGCGACGTATCGTACTTAAAGTAGGTAGTGCATTAATTGCACCAGATCAAGATGGCTGCCGTTCGCGTTACATATTAACCATCGCACAGTTCATTGTTCGTTGTCGTGCCCGTGGAATCGAGGTGATTTTAGTATCATCGGGTTCTGTAGCGGCTGGAGCGCATTTATTCCCATCAGACAAACCTCGCTCTGTGGTGATGAAAAAAGCAATGGCAGCAGCAGGTCAAACAGAAATGATCGCCATGTGGGACCGCTTTTTTGACTTTCCATCTGCGCAGCTATTATTAACGCACGGCGATTTACGTGACCGCGAGCGTTACCAAAGTATTCGCGAAACTGTGTTCACTCTACTTGAGCACGGTATTCTCCCTATTATTAATGAAAACGATGCGGTGACAACCGATGAGCTACGAGTGGGTGATAACGATAACTTATCAGCGATGGTTGCAGCTGCAGCGGATGCCGATGCTTTATTAATATTCTCAGACGTTGATGGGCTATATGACAAAAACCCTAACTTACATAATGATGCGGTGTTACTGCCTGAAATAAAATCAATTGATGAATCTATTTATGCTATGGCAGGATGTGCTACAAGTGCTGTTGGTACTGGTGGCATGAAAACCAAAATAGAAGCTGCAGAAAAAGCAACGTCACATGGTATCGCGACTTACATTATAAACGGCTTTAAAGAAGAAACATTTACGAAACTGCTAGCTGGGGAAAATCCTGGTAGCATATTTTTACCGTACGAAAAACCGATGCTGGACTCTGTGCATTGGATGACACACACAGCAAATGAGCAAGGTGAAGTTGTTGTTGATGGATCATTTGATGAATCCCTTGAAGGTGAAAGTGGCTGTATTCGCGGTGATGAAATCATGGAAGTCCATGGTGAATTTGCTGTTGGTGATACTATTTTAGTACGTAGTGAAGACGGTACGCGTTTAGCTAAAGCGACCGCAAATTACAGTAGCTGTTTGTTAAACTTTATTGCAGACAACGAACAGAGTGAATTCAGCGAAAAAATGCAGGATTCAATTGGACCAGTTATATCTGAAAAACATATCGCATTATTGGAGAAGTCATGAGTTTAATTACGGACATTTCACGCCAGACAGCTAAAGCTGCCCATACACTTGCTTTACTCGATACCGAGACTAAAAATCAAGTACTAATTGAAATGGCAGCGGCACTAAGAGAGCAAAAAGCATTTATAATCAAAGAAAACGAAAGTGACCTAAGCGCAGCACGCGACAATAACTTAGCAGCCTCAATGATCGACCGCTTAACGCTAAACGATGAGCGTATTGAAGCAATGGCAGAAGGCATTGAAGTAATCGTAAGCCTGGACGATCCTGTTGGTCAGCTACGTGATATTACAGAGCGTCCAAATGGCATTAAAATTCGTAAAATGCGCGTACCTCTTGGCGTTGTATGTATGATTTACGAAGCACGCCCAAATGTAACAGCAGATGCTGGCGCATTATGTTTTAAATCAGGTAATGGCGTAATTTTACGTGGCGGTAAAGAAGCACTTAAAAGTTCGCAAGCTATCGCAAGTGTAATGCACAGCGTACTTGAAAAGCATAACTTACCAGTATCACTTATTTCAGTGATTCCAGATCCAGATCGTGCACTATTAATGGAATTAATGCAGCAACGTGAAAGCATTGACTTAATAATTCCACGTGGCGGTGAAGGCTTAATTAACTTTGTTACTGAAAACAGTACGATTCCAGTAATTCAGCATTACAAAGGCGTTTGTCATCTATATGTAGATAAAGATGCAGACCTAGAAATTGCGCTTAACTTACTACTTAACGGTAAAACGCAGCGTACCGGTGTTTGTAATGCACTTGAGGGCTTAGTAGTTCATCAAGATGTTGCAGATGAGTTTTTAAATCTGTGCGCAGTTGTATTACGCCAAGAAGGTGTAAAAATAAATGCTGACAGCTTTGCAGCTAAATACTTTGATAATGCAACTGTGTTAGCCGATAACGAATTTGGTGAAGAATATCTAGACCTAGAAATCGCTATTCGCGTTGTACCAAACTTTACGGCAGCGGTTGAACACATTGCACAGTTTGGTTCAAACCACACTGAAGTAATTTGCACTAAGAACGCAGCCGCTGCAGAGTTATTCCAGCGTAGTGTTGATGCTTCTGTAGTTATGGTTAATACATCATCTCGCTTTTCTGATGGCTCACAGCTGGGTCTAGGCGCAGAGATTGGTATAGCAACTTCTAAGCTTCATGCATACGGCCCTATGGGACTTGAGTCACTGACTACTGAGAAGTACTTAGTGAATGGTGAAGGCCAAGTTCGCGAGTAACCGCTAAAGCTTAATTTCATTAAAAAGCCGAGTATGGAAATACTCGGCTTTTTTGTTTTTTCAGACTACTCTGTAATTAATTTAGTTTTTCAAGCCAGTCGCTTGCAGGTTCAGGCCTGTGTAAATAATAGCCTTGAAGAATGACTTCTGGATATTCTTGCAATAAATCAAAGTGGGACTGGTTCTCTACACCTTCGGCAACTATCTCGAGTTCAAATAAACGGCCTAAGCTTACAATCATATCAATAATTAACTTATCGTTATTATCAGTCGGTGCTTCCAATACAAAAGAACGGTCAATTTTTAGTTCTTGTATGGGTAATTGTTTAAGATAAGTTAAACTCGAATATCCAGTACCAAAGTCATCAATTGATACCCTAATACCTAGCTTCTTGAGAAAGTGAACAGCCTCAATAGCCGCTTCCATGTGATTAAGCAATGTACCTTCAATTATCTCAATAGTGAGTTGCTGAGGATTAATGCTATGTTGCTTTATTTGTTGGCTAATAAAGCTTAAAAAACGCGCTTCATGAAAGTGCCTGCCACTTACATTAATTGATAGGTTTAACTCAGGGTGAGTTTTACTAAGTTGCGTTAATATTTCAAGTGCATTTGAAGTTACCCAGCAATCTAAGTCATAAATTATATCTGACTCTTCGGCTATAGATATAAACTCACCAGGGCTAATGAAGCCTTTTTGAGGATGCTCCCATCTTAATAAAACCTCAGCCCCTTTAAGGGTTTGGCTTCGGTCAAATTGGGATTGTAAATATAGGGATAACTCATTATTTGAGATTGCTTTACGTAAATCTTGCTCTATTTCAAAACGGCGTTTTGCTTGCTCGCCAAACGAAGTATCAAAAAAGGTAACTCTATTACCGCCTTTTTCTTTTGCTTTGTAACAAGCCGCCTCACAGTTACGGATTGTTTCTATAGCACTTTCCCACTGATCTTCCCGAGGAAAAATATACGTGCCAATACTTACTGTTAAGCTAACGTCTTGTTCATCAACGACAAAGGGGTGGTTTACACTTATGATCAGTTCTTGGGCTTTATTTTCAGCCATAGCTTGGGCTCTGATCCTGCCAACGCCTTTTTCAACTGTACACAGTACTGCAAATTCATCACTGCCTAAGCGAGCAATAACATCTTTTTTATTCACCTTAGAATGAATTCGTTTAGTTAATTCTTTTAAAATGTTATCGCCAGCGAGTAGGCCTAATCCATCATTTATTGAGTGGAAGCTGTCTATGTCAATAATATAAATATAGGCATAACTATTTTCGGTACTACAAACCTGAAGTTGCTGCTCCAACTGCTTTAAAAAACCATTTCGGTTGGGCAAACCTGTAAGTTCATCATGCCATGTGAGGTAGTGAATTCTTTCTTGCGTTATCTTAACGCTAGAAATATCACTAAATACACCAATATAGTGCACGTTGGTATCTTGCTCGCCTTTTACCATACTAAGAGTTAATAACTCAGGATAAAGCTCGCCATTTTTTCGTCTGGTTACTAGCTCTCCACTCCAATAGCCTGCTTGGTTTGCATGATGCCATACTTGATCAAAGCTAATACTAGGGTGGTTATTTTGTTTAATATCGTGCAACTGCATTTGCAGGGAGTCAGATTCAGAGTAACCTGTAATCCGGCAAAATGAAGGGTTTACGGCAATAATTTTTCCGTTACTGTCGGTAATAACAACGCCATCAGCGGTTCCCGTTAGGGCTTGATAAAATAATTTTTGTTTTGATGAGAGCTCTTTTAATTCTTCTTCTCGCTGGCTTAGCTCTTGTATTAGTGATTCTATTTCAAGTAGCTTGTCGTGCAGGTCAAAGTTTTTTTCTATAAGCCTATCTAGCATGCCTTGAGCGGTAATATGAGTGCGAATGCGTGCTCTAACGAGCGCTAGCTTGTAAGGTTTGTGTATGTAGTCAATTGCGCCCATAGCAAAGCCTTTTTCTTCAGACTCTTCTTCGGTAAGCGCAGTTACAAATATGACGGGGATACCTTTGGTATTTTGTTTCGCTTTGAGTATATTACATACTTCGTAGCCGTCCATGCCAGGCATCATTATGTCTAATAAAATCAAGTCAGGCCGAGTTGACTCAATAAAGATCAAAGCCTGCTCACCACTAGTAGAAATACGTACATCGTAGTCAGTTAAAAGTCCTTCTACTAATACGTGTAAATTACTAGGTTCGTCATCAACAATAAGAATTAAAGGTTTATGTTTTTTCTCTGTGGTTAATCCATTACTGTTTGCGAGGTAATTTGAATGCACTATCTGTCCTTCTCTGCGTTCTTTACAATATTAAATCTAGTTCAGGTTAGTGGTTATGCCTAATTTTTATTATCGTTTCTATACTTATCAATAAGCTCAATTACTAACGCGTAGTTAAAATGATCAATTGCTTCTTTGAGCTTAAATAGAGAGTGGCCTCTCTCATATTGATACATTTCTAGCTGTCTAATCAAACTGCTAGGTACGGGGCGAGCCGTTAATGCTAATGAGTATATATTATCAATAACCGAGTCTTCGTTTTCTAGTTCATGTTGCTGTATATGTTCTTTTTTAAAGCTGTAAGCTATCAAAAATTGTTTTACAGCAAAAAGTGTAAGTATTAATTGCTCATTAAAATGAGATAAATTAATACTTTTCTTATCTATTAAGCTTTTCTCAACACTTTGCGCACTTTGTTGCAGTAGCTCAAAGCCTAATGTGCCGGCCAAGCCTTTGAGTGTATGTACTAGTCGAATTAAGCTTTCTAACTCTCCATTTTTGATTAATATATCAGCTTTAATCGAAAAGTCATTGTAATCGTTGACAAACTGAGTAAATAATTTAGCTAACAATTCGTCATTGTTTTCTAGGTTTTCTTTTGCTAAAGGCAGGTTTATAGTGCTCAGAGATTCGCTACTTTGCAGATGCTTTTCAATACTTTCGTAAAGCGCATCAAAAATAATCGGTTTTACTAAAAAGTCATCCATACCCGCTCTAAACGCTGCTTTTTTATCATTAGGATCTGCGGCTGCAGTAATTGCAATTATGGGAGTTTTGTAGCCTCGCTCTCTTAATATGCTTGTTGCTTCAAGCCCATCCATAACTGGCATTTGAACATCCATAAAAATAATATCGATGTCATTTATCTCTACTTTATCTAATGCATCATGTCCATTATCAGCAATGATCACGGTCATATCTAATCTTGCTAAAAGGGCGGAGGCTATTTCTTGGTTAATTCTATTATCATCAACAACTAATGCATTAAAACCCGAGAATTTAGGGTGAGGCTTTAATTGCTTTTCTTTAAAATTATTTGGTGAAAGCTTTCTTAAAATTTCAACTTCACTATTTTTATTACCAATAATTATAATGTCTATATTTTCATTTTTTGCAATTGGCTCAGGAGACTCTTCATCGGTAATTAATAAAATTAGTGTCAATTTTTCATTAACGTTTTTATTTTGAGCGTACAGTTGTTGTAAAATAAAGTTATCGTTGAGCTCTTTTTTTTCTATCGACATTATTACAATACTAAATGGGCTACTAGGCTGAGACATTTTTGCAATGGCCCTTAATGGTTCTTGTGTTGTTTCTGTCGTTATATTTATATCACTTAGTAAGTCCATTAATTTTTTAATTTGCTCATTATCGGGGCTAATTAATAAGGCGTGTTTTTTAAGCTTTTGTTGCTCAGATAAAGTAAAGGGTAGAGTAAAGAAAAACTCGCTACCTTGATTAATCGTGCTCCTTACTTGTATATCTCCGCCCAGCAATTTAGTTAATTGTTTGCTTATAGTGAGTCCTAAACCGGTCCCACCATACTTTCTTGTTGTGCTTGAATCACCTTGCGAGAAAGACTGAAATATAATTTTTGATTGCTCTTCAGTCATCCCAATACCCGTGTCTTTTATACTAAAGCGTAGGTTTATTGTTTTTTCGTGTTGAGATGTCGCTTCTATAATTAATGATATTTCACCATGCTCTGTAAACTTAATTGCGTTACCTACACAATTATTTATTATTTGGCTTAAGTGCATTGGGTCGCCAATAAGCTCAAGTCCTGCATCAACGTGTAAAGTGAAATTTAGTAGCAAGCCTTTTTGCTTGGCATTTGTTGAGAATAAATTTTGAACGTTAGAAACAATAGTATATAAAGTAAAAGGGATTTGCTCTAACTGGACTTTTTCCGATTCTAGTTTAGAAAAATCTAGAATATTATTTAAAATCTGCAATAAATTTTGAGCACTTGAAAAAGCTTTATCTGCATAATGTTTTTGTCTTGAGGGAAGCTCACTGCTTTGTAAAAGCTGCAACATACCTAATATGCCATTCATTGGAGTGCGAAGTTCATGACTCATATTGGCTACAAAATCTATTTTTGTTTTATTGGCTTTATCGGTTTGCTCCATAGCGCTCGTCAGGTCGGCATTCATTGCTTCCATTTGGGAATTTAATACGCGGGTTTCATTGAGTAGCTCTTTGGTTTGCTTATTTTTTAAATATAAAGCGTTGGCTGCTTTTATTACCGATGCTATTTCAGTTTGATTTTGGCTGGTATTTGAAATAGTTACTGGCTTTTCGTTGTTCATGTCTTTAAGTAATAAAGTGAGCTGGGTAATCGGTTTTATAACTGATCTAAAAATAAAATAGCTTAATAATAAAATGATTAACATAATTAAAACGGCAAATATATTTGCCTGTTCTGTATTTTTTGTTAAGTGGCTACTTAGTAGCTCTTCTGTTTCGGTTAGTTTATTTTTTTCTATATTTTTAATTTCATTAGTTAAATACAGCAATTCGTTTTCTATGCCTGTAAGCACTACATTTACAGAAAAAGTGTAGCTACGGGTGAGTAATACAAGTTGGTTATAAGCTTGTTTTAAGCTTGTTGTTTTATTGGAGAGGGATTCATTTATTACAGAGGTGCTCGTTAGTTTTTTATGTAAGTGATTTAAGTTTTGTTTTACATTTTGTGCTTCATCAAAATTAGGTTTATAGAGATAGCTTATAATTGCGTGTTTTAAATTACTTATTGTGAGTAAAACATCGTTAAAAATAACTTTATTAACATTGTTTGAAGACCCTTCTAAATCACTAATTGTTACCTGTAGGTCATCAATAGGCTGTTTGAACTGAGTAGTGTAAAGGTGTTCGCGTTTTTGTCTGTTTACGACAACTTGGCCAAATGTATCTTGGTAATTATTTAGATACTCGCCAAGGCGTATTAGTGAGTTTTGATACTCAGGGGTTTGGTTTTGAGTGTTTGTTTTTAGCTGCTCGAGATTTAGATTTGCCTTATTTAAATAAAAATTAAATTTGGTAATCGTATTTTCATTTGCATTGTCAATAAATGAAACTGCATGCCCTTGCAGGGAAATAATATCGTTTTCTAAGTGATTCACAGCTTCACTTTGAATAAGCGCGTTATGCTGCGACTTTTGCAAGTTAAGTAAGGACGTTTGCGAATAGTTAAACAAATAGCTTTGTAAAAGAAGTAATCCAATCAGCGAACACAAAGCTAATATTATTTTTGATTTAATTGAATTTATTATCATTATCGGCTAATCAACTCATACCATTTTTGTAGACTGTAGTCATAGGTTGGCATAACTGTATTCCATACTGCTACATTGCTAAAGCGTTTATGGTAACTACCGCCATTACGTTGCGCACCAGCTTTAATAGCTACGTCGCCATTTGTATTTAATAAGTCTATGTTTGTTGCTTTTCCACCGTACCAGTAATCCCATTCGGCCGGCGATAAGAGTAGTTTAGAGCGTTGTGGGTTACTAATGTAATAACCTTGGCGAGCAATAAATGCACCAGGCCAGCCTGAAAGCCACCAATTCATATAATCGTAAGCTGCATCTTTTACGCTACTTTGTGTTTGTGACGATAAACACATAACACCATGCCAGCCTCGGTAGCCTTCTTTTGGCGCGGCAAAACGAATATTAATATTTTGGCTGTTTAACGCAGAGACGGCAGGCGAAAACATACTTTCTATATGGGCTCGCTTACTTCTCATAAATTCAATCGACTCAGGAACCGAGTTCCAATAGCCACTAAAGTGACCTTGGCGTTTAAAGTCGAGTAATATACTAAACAATCTATCAAGTTCTGGGCGAGTCATCGCACCTATATTTTTAAATTTTATAAGCCCTTTACTTTGCGCTGCTAGGGCTAGGTCAAATAATCCAATGGTAGGCGCATTTACGATAGCTACTTTACCTCTGTTCTCGTCATCAAGCAGCCAACTCCAGCTTTCGGTTTCGTATGCTATACCGGGCTTAATAAAATCGGTGTTGTAACCAAAAGAGTCAACATTATGCACATAAGGTAAAAAGCTAATATGATCGCTTTCTTGTGCGCTTAATGTGCCATCGGGTTGAACATTTAATAATTTATAGGGAGCATCACCTGCACCAATACTTGCAGTTTCGGTTAATTTTCCCGTTTTAGTAAGTGGATTTATCTCGTTAAAGTAGGTGAGTCGTTTTTTTTCTATTGGCTGTATAGAACCTGCATCCCAAAGCACATTAATGCTGTTTGACCATTGTTCGTATAAATCAAAGGAGCTAGGGTCCATTGATGCCTTTTGCAAAACGGCAGCGCTGCCTGCGGGAGTAAATTCTATATTAATACCCAAGTCACTCATCGCTTGTTTGCGGATAGCCTCTTGGAGTGTTACATGCGTACCAAGCACTCTTAATGTGACTTTTTTTCGGGCAAAAACATAAGGCGCATGTGTTATTGCACCAGCTGTTAAACCTATAGCAGCTAGCTTTTTTAGCGTCGAACGCTTAGGGTTGTCCATGTTAAGCCTAAAGTACTAATGTGTGACATTATGTATAGCTAAGAACTTGTAAAGACACAAGTTGAATGGATAAATTTAAAATTATATAGAATGAGAAATTAAAATAGTAGGGTATCAAAAAATAATAAAACAATGGAAAAATAGAAGAGTAGAGCGAATTTGAAAAGGAGTAGGAAAGTGGTGGAGCTAAGCAGGATCGAACTGCTGACCTCCTGCGTGCAAGGCAGGCGCTCTCCCAGCTGAGCTATAGCCCCACATTCCTAAGTTACATATAATGTAACTGCTTGACTGCTGAGTTCCAAGCGGGACGAACTTTAAGTTTTTTTATAAAATTGGTCAAGTATTTTTTCGTAAATTTTCACTGTTTACGTCAATTTTTGTTAGACTCGGCTTAATTCAAAACTAAAACGATAAAAAACAATGAAAAAATGTGTTCTAGCGCTTATGGTTTTACTCGCTGGCTGTGCCTCAAATGATGAGCCGCCTTTTGAAATAAATAATAAACAGTTTCACGAAAAGCAAGATGAGCAAGGCAATAAGCTTTTTGCTTATGTTGTTTCGGTAAAAGCTAAGCATCGTGAAAACTTTAACCTAGACCGTGGTCCTAACAATAGACCAAGCCGTGGTGAGGTTAAGCAGTATATAGAGAAAGAGCATTTTGAAGAGTCGAGCATTCTGAAGTTGCAGCTAGAAGATCAAGCAGTTGAATTATTAAATCAAGAGCTAAAAGAGCGTGAGTATTGCGATAACAAACATGAAGTTAATGATGTTTTATGGCGAGATTTGAGTGTACAGCTAAGAGGGCGTTGCTTGTAATATGTTGGCTGATAAAACGAAGTTAGCAGAGCTTTTGGCGCACCTAGATATTAACTATGATGTAATAGAGCATCTGCCGCTACATACTAGCTTAGCGGCTGATGAGTTTATGATTGAGCGCCCAGGTACTCGTCTTAAAAACCTATTTTTACGCGATAACGAAGGCAAGCGACACTTTTTAGTTATTACAGCGCACAATAAGCAACTCGATTTAAAGGCACTATCAAAGCAACAAGGGCTTTCGCGTTTAGGGTTTGCATCGAGTGAACGCTTAGCAACGTATTTAAAAGTGGCTCCTGGGTGTGTATCTATGTTGGCTCTTTTAAATGATAAGCAAAACGAAGTGAGCTTATGGGTCGATCAAGATATTTGGGGTGGTGATTTGTTTCATTGTCATCCGTTTGAAAACACCCAAACATGGTTGCTTAGTAAAGCTGATTTAGAAACATTTTTTAATCACACAAAGCATCAACCGCGCGTTGTATTTTTACCCTCAAAATAAGCCCACATAATTAACGATAAACCGCATAAGCAAACCGCGAGCAGCGTAAACATAAACGCTGTTTGCCCATGATGTTGGTACACCACACCGGGTAATAACGACCCCAATGCCCCACCACTGTAATAAAACGATACATATCCGCCATTGGTTACGCTTGGCGGGGCTTTACTTATTTTATTAACGAGCGGTGCGGCAGTTGAATGAATCACAAACATAGCACCACAAAACAAAGTAAATGCGATTAAAAATAAGCTAAGCTGGTGGCTCATTAATAAAATAATACTCACACTATAAAAACTAAATACCGCAGTTAATAAATGCCAAGGCGAAGGGACTTTTTTAAGTAACCAAGGTGCAGCAATAGAGGCGAGGGCACCAACTAAATAACCACTGTAAACTAAACCTATGTCACGAGTATTGGTAATTAAAAACGTGTTTTGTAATATAAACGGTAAGTAATTAAGTAGTGCAGCAAAGCAAAAAAACATACAAAAGACGGCACCGTACACTTTAAGGATAGCGCCTTCTTTAAGTTGTTTAATGTAATCCAGAGGGGAGAGCTGCGACGGTGTAGCTGGGTTTGTAAAGCGAGAATGCTTAATTGTCAAAGCTAAGCAAATAAGCATAAAAGCAATTACGTAATAAAAGCTCTGCCAATTCCATAAGTCGCTAAACAAAGCTGCGAGCACACGACCAAAGTAACCACCAACTATACTGCTACCAATATATAGGGTCATATTTTTTTGAAGTGTATCAGCGCTATAGCTCATACCTATATAGCTAGTCATTGCTGTTAAAGCTGCAGGGAGTGTTAAACCTTGTAAAAATCTGACTAATAATAAAAGCTCAAAGCTAGGTACATAAATAAAAAGTAAGCAGCTAAGGCCTAAAAGCACCATTGCAATACGTAATATAAGTAGTGGATTTATTTTTGCTAAAAATAAACCATAAACGAGCGGGGCAATGGCTAAGGGCAGCATAGTTGCAGTCATTAAGCTGCCAGCTACCGCAGGTGCTACATTAAATTCGCTCGCAAAAAGGCTAAGTAGGGGTTGGGGTGCATAAAGCACAAAAAATATAAATACCGAGCAAACGAGTAGATGAGGTAAACGCATTATATGGCTCGTGCATTTGCTGATTGGTTGCGTGGTATTGTATTAAAAATTGCTTTTAATTCATAATTAAAACCATAGTCATTGCGCTATATCATGGTTTGTTTTAACTAGTTTGCTAGATTAATGTCGATAGCGCTGTTATTTGAACTCGTTGGTGATTAAAATAGCGATAATATTAGTTTTTAGTGGAACAAAGCCATGGGTTCATTACAAGACCAATTGCTTCAAGCAGGATTAACAACATCGCATAATGCTAAAGTTGCTAAATCAGAAAAGCGTAAGCAACAAAAAAAGCAAAAGAAAGGGGCTACTAGCAACCCAAGTGATCTGCAAAAGCATATTCAACAAACCAAGCTAGAACAGCAAAAAAAAGCTGAAGAGCTTAACCAAACACGCCAAGTGAGCTTAAAGCAGCGCGAGCAAGAAGCGCGTGTTAAACAAATTTTAGAGCACCACAACCAAGACGCTATTCGTGGTGAGCGCACATTTAATTTTACTTATCAAAACAAAGTAAAAAATATCGACGTGAACGAGAAAACGCAAAAAGCGTTATCGGGCGGTCGTTTAGCTATTTGTGTACTAGAAGGGCAATTTTACGTATTAGACGACGAACCAGCACGCAAAGTGGCTGAAGTTGACGAAAAGTATATTGTTTTTCATGTAGAGCCAGAAAACAAACCAAAAGATGAAGATGACCCGTACGCAGACTTTGAAGTACCAGATGATATAGTGTGGTAATAGTCCATTAAGGGTAAGCTCATTTTTATTTGCTAAAGTATATAAAAGTGAGACAGAAACGAGTTAGCGGTTTTTGGTTAAGTTGATCGTCTAGCGTCGTTTCGTACGTATGCTTTTTATTTGATTGTTTACTACAATCAATAGAACAGTTTTTCTAACCGTCAAAAAAGAAGAGTAAATACAATGAGCAAGATGAAAACACTACTATTAGGCGCGGGCATTACTTTAGTCGCAAGCTTCTCGTTTAATGCAGCTGCTGCCGATGGCGCTGCACTTTATACCGCTAAAAATTGTCAAACTTGTCATGGCGCTGAAGGTAAAGCACCAATTATGGGTATGTACCCTAAACTAAACGGTCAAAACAAAGATTATTTAGTAGCGCAAATGAAAGATATTAAGTCAGGTGCACGTAATAACGGTATGACCATGGCTATGAAAGCAATGGTTGCAACGGTAACTGATGAAGAGTTTGAAGCAATTGCAGATTACCTAGCTAACGTAAAATAATTTACGCAGTTATACCATTTTAATACAATTGGTATTTTAGTTTTACAAACAGCCACACAATAGTGTGGCTGTTTTGTTTGGTGTTTGCTATAAAATAGAGACTGCTTTAGACTTCTAAACATCTGTTCGTACAGGTTAATAATGTACGTTTTTAAAAGGCTTATTATGTTTGATTTACCCCAACTCGATTTAAAAAATAAAGTATCGGCACAAGAGTGGCAACTGCGTATTGATTTAGCTGCGTGTTACAGACTGGTAGAGCACTTTCGTTGGGGGGATTTGATCTATACGCATTTATCAGCACGTTTGCCTGGCACCGATCATTACTTAGTGAATGCCTTTGGTTTAACCTTTGATGAAGTAACTGCCTCTAATTTAGTGAAGGTCGACTTAGACGGTAACATTATTGACGATACGCCATTTAGTATTAATCCAGCTGGTTTTACTATTCACAGTGCGATTCATGAGGTACGCGAAGACGCTCATTGTGTTATTCACCTTCATACTAAAGAAACAATCGCTGTAGCTACACAAAAAAATGGTTTATTACCGCTTAGCCAATATTCAATGTTTTCACTGCCATCGCTTTCTTATCATGGTTACGAAGGGCTTGCAGTAAACGACGACGAGCGAAAAGTGCTGCAAGATGATTTGGGCAGTACTAACCATATGTTATTGGTAAATCATGGTGGCTTAACAGTAGGGCCAACGGTAGGCGATGCGTTTATGCGCTTTTATGATTTACAGCGAGCGTGTGAAATTCAATTGGCGCTACAATCAAGCTCGCAAGAGGTGATTGAAGTACCGCAACCTATAATCGACAATATTTATAATCAAGCAAACGTAGTACACAGTGGCAGCACTGGCGGGCAACTTGCGTGGCCTGCGATGTTACGTAAAGCGTATCGACTTGACCCTAGTTTTGCAAAATAACCCATAGCGGTTAATAAGGAATTTTAATGAAAGTAAATCGCGTTGAAGTATTTGATATTCACTGTCCTGATAGACCTTCTTGGACACCTGTGTTTGTACGTATTCATACTGACGAAGGTATTAGTGGTGTTGGCGAAGCGGGCCTTGCATACGATTTAGGTCACAGTGCTGCAGCGGCTATGATTAAAGAAATGGCCGACGCCTTTTTAATCGGCCACGACCCTTTTCAAACAGAAAAACTATGGTCACGTATGTTACGTGAGAGCTTTTGGGGTTTAGGCGGCGGACCTGTTGTATATGCTGCAATGAGCGCAATTGATACCGCACTTTGGGATATAAAAGGTAAAGCGCTTGGTTTACCTGTATATCAATTGTTAGGCGGTAAAGTTAACGACAAACTACGCACTTACGCTTCGCAATTACAGTTCGACTGGGATAGCGAATTTAAAGCGCTCGTACAGCCGCAAGAATATGCAGAAGCGGCTTTAAAGGCGATGGCCGAAGGTTACGATGCAGTAAAAGTAGATCCAATTCAGTACGATAAAGACGGCAATACTTATTACGACCGTACAAAAATAATCTCACGTACTGAAATGAAGCTATACCGTGCGCGTATGCAAGCTATTCGCGAAGCAGTAGGCGACGAAGTAGACATTATTTTCGAATGCCACAGTTTACCGGGTGTTACAACCGCCATTCAGTTGGGTGAAATTGCAGAAGAATTTGACTGTATGTACTTTGAAGAGCCAGTTAACTATTTAAACCATTCATTACATGCAAAAGTAGCAGATAAAGTTAATGTGCCAATTGCTGGTGGTGAACGTTTGTATAATCGCTGGGGTGTGCGCCCGTACTTAGAAGATCAAAGTATTGATGTTCTACAACCTGATATTGGTTTATGTGGTGGTTTTACCGAAACCAAAAAAGTGTGTGATTACGCTGATATTTTTGATGTGCGTATTCAAGCTCACGTATGTGGCGGGCCTGTTGCAACAGCAGCATCACTGCACTTAGAAACGGCTATCCCTAATTTTTTGATTCATGAGCACCATACTTATGCGATTAAAAAGTGGAACCGCGAGTTATGTTTACAAGACCCACAACCTAAAAATGGTTTCTTTGAAGTGTCAGAAGAGCCTGGGTTAGGTATTGAATTAAACGATGAGATTGTTATGCGTTCTCAACGCGTAGAAATAAAATAATAGCCTTTTAACCTAACTTTAGGTTATGCATTAAAAAGCCGGTAAGTGATTAGTCACTTACCGGCTTTTACTTTTTTGGGGGGAGGTAAAGCTTGTTATAACTCGTTGATTTTACATTCCACGTCTTTAAGTTCAATAGTTGCTTTGCTATCGAGATGGCGTATGTAGCATTGCTTGCCTTTAATCATCAATTCAAACTGATCGGGTGTATTGCGACTTTGCGTGTCGATAATATTATTACCATCTACATTGCTAAGGGTTACTGTGCTGCTGGTAGTAAATACATCATCAGCTAATTGAGTCTCTTGCATATGTACAAGTGTTTTAATTGCTTTGCTAACCGCTGTTTTATTTGGCTTTGCCAGTAGAGCATGTTGCAGCTTAGGTGTCGGGTCTGGATTTTGAGATATGCAGCCATTGAGAAGAAGCGCTGAAAATACAACGATTAGTAAAAAGTACATTTTCATAAATTGGCCGTATTATCATAAAAAGAGAGTTTAATATAACTAGTTTTACTTACACTTGGTAGTAGTGCTTAGCGTTTGCATAGCTAAGGTCATGCCATGTCTTATCGTTTGAGCATAACGCCTTATGGCAGTGCCATAGATTGTTGTAGCTTGTATTTATTTGGCACACAGGGAAGTTGCTAGCAAACATAATACGCTGCTGGCCAAAGTGATTAAAAAGAAAACTAAAACACGCTGCTTGTTGCTCGCTGGTGAGTTGTAGTAATTCAAAACCAGAGAATTTAATTGCTATGTTGTCATGCTGAGCAAGTAACTCAGCACCTTGTCGCCAATCATTTAAATTACTTGGCAGTCCTGCATGATTAATTATAATTTGAAGCTGCGGTAGCTGCTTAGCGTAGTAAGCTATTTGTTTGGTTATTTCGCTATTTTCAATATCAAACTGAGCTTCAAAATGCAGTTGGGTATCTGATAACGTTGTTAGGTTTTTAAAGCTATTAGCATCTAATAAACGCTTTGCGTCAGTGCCTTCGGTTATATCTCTAATGCCACACAAACTCAGATGAGCTAAAGCTTCCAACGAGTTTATAAACTGATCAGCCGATGAGTCAATTTGGGTGTAACTAATAGCCTTAAATGAAAGGCTTTTTAAATGCGAGCTTAGCCAGTTTAACTCGTTAATAGGGGAGGTGTTATCAAACCCGGCTTCTATATGAACAAGCCCTACGAGCTCAAAGTCAGTACTTTTAACAAGTTGCTGTGCACTTATTGGTTGTTTAATTTTTTCTAGGTTAGGCCATGCTGGTGGGTTAGCGCCTTGTAGCCATGAGTATTGACCTTCTACTAAATTAAAAAAGTGTACGTGTGGGTCAATAATTTTTAGGCTCATTGCACATTACTCATTGGGCAGTGTAGCCACCGTCAATGCTTTGTAGGCTGCCAGTAATAAAGCTGGCATCGTCGCTTGCTAAAAAGCTCACAAGAGCCGCGACTTCGTCGGCTTGACCTAATCGGTTAAGCGGTTGCAGACTTGCTTCCTCGGCAACTATTTCAGCTTTGTTTGCGCCACTTTTTGCGCAGTACGCATCTATCGCGTTATGAAATAGCGGGGTTTCTATTGTGCCAGGGCATACCGCATTTGCTCTAATATTAAAACCCGCGTAATCAAGCGCTGTTGTTTTAGCCATTGAGGCAAGGGCATGTTTTGTTAGGTTATACGCAAAAGAGTTTTGCTTTCCTATAATTGCCTGATCGGAAGCGACTAATATAATAGCGCCGCCATTTTGCGCTTTCATGCTTGGCAATACGCTTTGTATTGCGGCATAAGCGCCTTTAACATTAAGCGCAAAAAGTGCATCGAGAGTTTGCTCGTCGGTGCTTTCTATATTTGCGCTTAAGTGTTTTCCAGCATTAGAAACAAGTACATCAATACGTTTGCTTTGTTCACAGATAGCGTTGATACAGCTCTGTACCGCCGATACATCACTTACATCACACTGATGAAATATACCGATTTCGCTCAGCTCTATATCAAGGTTATGTACTTCATAGCCATTGTTTAGCAAACGCTTAACTACGGCTAAGCCAATACCTTTTGTACCACCTGTAACGACTGCAACTTTAGACATACTTACTTCCTTTATTGCTAACTAGTGAGAGTGACCACAGCCGCCTTCAGCGTGCACGTGTCCGTGAGAAACTTCTTCACTTGTTGCTTCACGTACTGATATAACTTCAACGTCAAACGTTAGCGTTTTACCCGCAAATGGGTGGTTTAAATCACAATCTGCGTTAAAACGACCAACCTTAACAATAGTAACCTGATGACGACCTTGGTTAGAGCTAACCATTGCTGTCATACCTGGTTTCCATACTTTAACATCACCTTGTAGATGCTTAAGCGGGATACGCTGAATTAAGTCATCAACACGCTCGCCGTATGATTCACTTGGCTCTAGAGTTACACTAAATTTTTCGCCAGCTTCTTTGCCTTCAAGTGCTTTTTCTAAACCAGGAAGCATGCCTTCGCTGCCATGAATGTAAGTAAGTGGCGCTTCGTTTGTGCTACTTTCAATTTGCTCGCCCGCTTCGCTAAGGGTGTAATGAAATTCAACTGCTGAATTTTTGCTAATTTGCATGCTTGTCTCTTCAAATAATAACTATGTTAGGGCGCAATTTTACGCGAAATATACTTGTTTATAAACTTAACGTGGCTGATTTAGTGTTTTTTGTAAATTTAGCAGAAAATCTTTTTTTGTTGGGGCTGCTTTTTGCTTTTCAGCTTGTGGTATAAACAGTACTAATTGAGTGCCAGGCTTTAAAATACTTGATGCAGAGAGTTTGTTCCATTTTGCCAAGTCGCTATGAGGTACATCGTAAAGCTGACTTATACTCCAAAGGCTATCGCCCGACTTAACTTCGTAATCTATTTCAATGGTGGGAATCGCAATCTCTTGGTGTTCTAAATAAGGGCTGATTTTGTAATCAACAGTTAATGTGCTTGGCAGGGTTTTAGGTTGTCCAACTAATAACTTTTCTCCAACGCCTATTAAATTATTATTTTTGTTATTAAGTTGTTTTAAAGCTTTTACCGACATACTAAAACGTCTAGCAATACCGTAAAGCGTGTCGTTTTGTTTAACGATGTACTCTCCAGCAAAGTTTGATTTAAAAAACTGACTTTTTAATAAAGCCTCCTGTCCTATAGGAAGCAGTAAAGTATGCGGCCCGTTAGGTGAGCTTTGATTTTTTAAATATCCCTGATTAATCGCGTGTAACTGCTTTGAACCTATACCAGAGAGCTTAGCTATGACTGAAAAGTCGAACTGCTGGCCTATATTCATCTGTGTTGTAAATGGCTTATATGCAAGCTTTGGGCGTTTAATGCCCTTTTGTGGATGCTTAACTAAATAGCTTAAAGCGAGTAATTTAGGTACATAATCGGCTGTTTCTTTTGGGAGGCTTAGTGACCAGTAATCGGTGCTTTTACCGCGCTTTTTGTTTTTTTCTATTGCGCGTTTAACACGGCCCTCACCACTGTTATAAGCGGCCAAAGCATGCAGCCAATTACCATCAAAACGTTTATGTAAGTAGCTTAAGTAATCAAGTGCTGCATCGGTTGAAGCAAGTACGTCTTGGCGCCCGTCGTACCATTGGTCTGACTTAACTCCAAAGTGATGCGCTGTTGCGCCAACTAACTGCCAAACACCAACAGCTTGCTGTGATGAGGCTATCGTTGGTCTAAAATCGCTTTCTACAAATGGTAGTAAAGCGAGCTCCATAGGTAGTTGCTTTTGCTCAATTTTTTTTACGATATGATACAGGTAAGGCGCTGCGCGCTTACTCACAGTTTGCAAGTAGTTAGGTTGCTTTGCGTACCAGCTGATACGCTTTTTTAACGCGCGATTTTGATAAACCGTAAAGTGTAGATTGTTGGCTATGTGCACCCACAGATCGGTGGTTTTTGGTGGGCGCTTTTTTACGATTGTTTTTTTGAATTGAAGTGACGTAACGTGCTCACTAACTTGGGGCGTTTGAGCTACTTCATCATCAGTATCATAAGTATAGTCAGGCTCAAAATGAGTAAATATTTGTGGAGCTTCTTGTGGTTCTTGCTCCGTTGATTGACAACCAAATAACAAAATACCCAAACAACATAAAACCAAACTGCGCATAGTGATCACTTTTGTAAATTCCTTTTATTATTTTAACACAATCCGTTGTGTTGAGTTATTCTGCGCTTTTTGCGCGATTTAGGCCAGCTTGTAAAAAGAAGTTACTCGATTTTATATTAAGCGCTTCTTGTTTATAAGGCTCAATAACTGATTCAGGAAACGATAGCATTAACTGCTCAATACTTTGATCTTTATTGTTTTTAACGTGCTCTATTATGGCTGTTAAAAATGATAGAGGCTGTTTCAGCTGCTCTTTTGTTAATGTGCCGCCGTGCCCAGGTAAAATAATAGTGAGCTTTTCGTCGTTAATATATTGCTTAAGCAACGTTTGCCAACTTTTAAGTTCACCGTGTCCAGGGTAAGGAAGCCAGTCAACGATATCGCCACCAATCAGCACACTGCCATCATTAGTAGTAATAGTTAAATCGCCGTTAGTATGGGCTTGTTGCGGCTCAAGCGTTACCTCAAAATCACCAAGGTCGATAACTTTACGACTATCAATTACTATTTCTGGTTTGCTAAGCTGATACTCCTGCCAGCGAAAAAGTCGTTTTTTTGCAAGCTCTAACTTATTTCGCCATTTAGCTTGCTCTTCTTTGGGCACATTCGCTAATCGTTGGTAGCTCAGCTCAATGCTCTTTTCATACGTGTCTAGTTTGTCGGTATATGCTGTTTGATAAAGGTTAAAATTTTTATTTACCTGCTGATGAACAATGAGCTTAGCATCAGGGTAAAAATTTTGCATAACCGCCATGCCCAGCAAGTGATCGTCATGGTAGTGGGTAGCCACTAAATAGCATAAGGGTGTTTTAAGGCGGTTCTTTAAATCTTCAGCAAGTTGTTCAACTGCAGCAAAATTGGCGCTCGTATCAACAAGTAGGGCACATTTCTCGCCTTCAATTAATACTTGGTTAGAGTCGTAAAAGCGAAGCTTGTCTTGTTGCTTTAAAAACTGAATATGAGGGTTTATTGTATTCCAAGTGACGGCAGCATAGGTGTTAGGTACTATTGATAATAAAGTGCATGCTAATAGTAAGTGCTTACATGAAGAGGCTATGTTTGAAAGTTTTAACTTCATTTATTATCTCTACGCTGATGTTTAATTACTTTAATAATAAACAAAAAGCGCAGTATGCGCTTTTTATTTTTGGTGTTTGGGGTCATTTGCCAAATGCTGACTGAGTTTATCAATCATTTGGTCTTGATGCTGTTGCTCAACTGTAGCCTGTGTTTTTGCTTCTAGCAATTCGTGGCTTAAGTTTAATGCTGCCATTAGTAGGGCTTTTTGATCGTTTCTAACGGTTGAGCGTTGCTTCATTTGCTCAACTAAGTCATTTAGATTTTTAGCTGCTGCTATTAATGCATCTTCCTGCCCTTCAGGGCAAGCAAATTGCTGCTCTTTACCTAGCAACTCAACAGTGACCCGCTGGTTTTGCAGCTCAGACATTAGCTAGCCTGTTGTGCGCTTTGTAACTTATCAAGAAGACCAGATAAAGTAGTGCTGGCATCTTTTTGCTTTTCTTCATTTTCTAAAGCTTCAAGTTGTAGCAATTCGTTGTCATCGCTTAGTTTAGTGTTCTGTTCTTTTAAAGTAACAACATCTGTTTGTAATTGGTTATTACGTTCGATTAAAGAATCGATCAGTTGTTCGAGTTGTTGAAGAGTAGTGTTATTCATAAAGGCGCTCATATAACTGTAATTAATGTCATGCAAATGTAAAGCAAAGTGTGTTGATTTGCCAGCATTTACGGTGGTTTTAGCTGATTTTTCTTTTGCGTTAAGGGATAATTCAGCATATGGGCTTTTTCATTCAGAAATGGTTCACTTAAACACTCTCTTATCTTGGTGTAAGTTGCCAAAGCCTAGTGCTTATGGTTCACTTACGATATTAAATTGCGTATGGCGAAAATAAATAATGCTTAGTTACAGACACTCATTTCATGCGGGTAATCCTGCCGATGTACTTAAACACTTAGTACTGGCACAAGTGCTAAATTATCAAACAATTAAAGATAAACCGCTTGATTATATAGACACACATTCAGGTGCTGGCTTTTTTGAACTTGCAGCTGCCGATGCGCAAAAAACGCAAGAGTATCAAGATGGTATTGAAAAACTTTGGCATCATAAAAGTGAGCATGCTGAGCTTAATGAATACATTGAATTAATTAAGTCATTTAACGACACTGACGAACTTGCGTTTTATCCAGGTTCACCAAAAATTGCAGAGCACTACTTACGCCGCCAAGATAAGGGTTGGTTTTTTGAACTGCACCCGCGCGATTTATTATTACTTGAAGAAAACATGCAAGGTAAGCGATCTATTCGTGTACGTGGAGAGGATGGTTTTGCAGGTTTAGTTGGTTTATTACCACCAGCATCTCGCAGAGCGTGTGTGTTAATTGACCCTCCATACGAAATTAAAGATGACTACGAAACGGTTGTAAAAACCTTAGTTAAAGCTCATCAGCGTTTTGCTACAGGTACTTATATGATTTGGTATCCGGTTGTAGATAGAGAACGCATTGATAATATGGAGCAGGGCTTAATTGATTCAGGAATGCGCAACATTCAGTTATTTGAATTAGGCACTGAAGCGGATACTGACGTACACGGTATGACAGCATCGGGCATGATTGTAATTAATCCTCCATGGAAGCTAAAGCAAACAATGGATGCAATAATGCCTGAACTTGTTAGTTTGTTAAGTGAGCCAAGTGGTTTTTACCGAAGTGAACAACTCGTTGATGAGTAACTTTAAATAGCGCTTATAACGAATAATAAAATGCCCAGCTTTGCTGGGCATTTTATTTAAAATCAATACGAATGTGTTAGGTAATATATATAAGGGAGCTAAATATTAATTAAAATAAACCGCACTAAAAGTAGCAAGCGTATTACCGCGACTGTTTTTAAGTTTTAGTGATTCACCTGTTATTTCCCACTTTGAAGTTTTGCTAAGTACGTCAGACATAGCCGCTTCTTGGCTCATATTATCCGAGCACATCTTTTTTGTACTTGCTAGCTGACTAAGTGTTATTGTTTGCTGCTCGGTACTATAGCTTCCGCTAAAATTATTACAGCCTAAAAAGCCATTAACGCGGTGGTCTTTATTGAACTGAATGAATGGTTCTTTAGTTGTAACATTCACAGTTTGAGCATTTATTGTTATTGCTTTCCAGTAAGTATTTGTGAGTGTTACATCGGGTTTTTGAGTCGACACTTTTGAAAGCTCAATTTTATAGGGGGTAGTTAACTGTGATTCTGCAAACGGGTCATGATTTGTTGTACTTGTGTAAAGCACTTTGTCTTTATTTATAATTCTGGCGCTTAGGCTATAGCGATGTTTATCGCTAATTTTGCTGGCATCATAAATTAGCTCAACGGTAAATGGCGGGGCTTGGGTAACATCAATCACTTCTTGTGTGATTATATCGGCTTTTACATCCATTTTAGATACATTGGAAAGCGTAACTATTAATTGCGAGCCAGGGCGAAGCATACTGCGATCTTTGTAGCTAGCTTGGATAGTAAGGCTGGTTATTGCTTCTGCAATTTCTGTGTTTTCAGTCGATTTAGTTTGCTCACCGCAGCCAGTTACTGCAAAAGCGCTAAGCGCCAATAAGCCAATCCCTGCAACTGCTTTTGTACGCGAAGATACTGCTTGATGCTTTTCCATGTTGGTTATCCTTACTCAATATTATGTCCTTAGTGTATTACCTAGTTACTTAATCATTCCTTAACTTATTTTAAACATAAAAAAAGGCGCATTAGCGCCTTTAATAATTAAAAATAAACGATTATTTTTTAACAAACTTAGTTAAAATAACAATGCGCTGGCCGTCAACTCGCCCTTCAATATGTTCAGGGTTGCTGGTTAGGCCAATATTACGAACAGCTGTTCCACGTTTAGCGGTAAGGCTACTGCCTTTAACGTCTAAGTCTTTAATTAGGGTAACAGTATCGCCTGCTTGAAGTACTACACCGTTGCTATCTACATGCTTTAAATCGTCATCTTCGGCAAGTGCTTTTTTAGCCCAGGTTAGCGTGTCTTCTTCAAGGTAAATCATGTCTAGCGCATCTTGTGCCCAGCCATTATCAGGCGCTAAACGCGAAAGCATTCTGTAAGCTACAACTTGTACTGCAGGAGTTTGGCTCCACATGCTATCGTTTAAACAGTGCCAATGTGTAGGCGTTATTTCGCTGTTATTCTCGATTTGATCTTTACATGTTTGACACGTGTAAATACATTTATCTGAGTGGGTTTCAGTTACCGGTGGTACTTCATAAACAGATAAGTTCTCGGTGGCTGCACACAATTCACATTGATTATTACTACGTTCGATTAAGGCTTTTTCAATACTCATGGGGCTCTTTCTGATTCTGGTCGAGTTAACATTTGCTGCTATTGTACTCCAAAACACGAGCTCTGCGCCATTAGTCCCTTAATTTTGTGTGGGTATATTACTCATATACTTATCTTCAATACTTTTTATATATCCTTGAGCGTGAAGGTTTTTAATTGCTAGGTTTATTTGGGGCAATAACCCTTTATGTTTGCTCAATAAACGAATTCTTAAAAAACCATGGGAATGCTGTGCGCCAAAGGCAATGTTTATCCCTAACTGCTTTGCCCAATAGAGCGCAGTTAACTTACCTATTAGTGCTGCTTCTACACGGTTTCTTGATAGAGCGGTCATAAGTTCTTTCTCGGATGGAAAGTCAACACGCTCAAAGGTGTTGTCATTAAAGTAATAGTAACCTAGTACTGTTCCTATATTTTTGCCCTTTAAGCTATCAGCGTTTTGCCAGTTCTGGGCATTTTGAGGCAAGGTAACAATCATTTCTGTGGCATAAATAAGGGGCTCTGAAAAAACATAACGAGAGTCATTTCTCTCATCCTTTGGAAGCCATTCTAATGAAATAACATCAAAATCGATTATTTCATCTTGTAAATATTTGGTAATACGCTTTGTGGGTAGGTCGATATGAGAAGCTGCAATATTTGCATCATCGAGTGCTTTTTCAATAATTTCGGGTAATACACCAGGCTTTTCTGGATCATTTGTATAATATGGATAATGACTACCTGACGCGCTAACATTGTATTTGAGAGGAGTAGGGTTAATGCTGGCATAGCTAAAAAATACAAATAGCAGAGGGCTCAGTACTAATAACCGAATAAAGTTAGCCAAATCTCCACCTTTTATATTAATATTTTTATATTAGTGTTATGTAATTTTAACATTTTTGCAATGACGACTATGTTTATCTTATGCGAGTTGCATTAAAGTACACATATTATTGGCTGTTTTGCCATCTCTTATTTATAGGTTTAGAGCCAAGTGAAATTAAATAACATACCTGATGAGGTACAAAAAATAACTCAGTTTGTCGCGCGGCAACCTATTTTTGATATAGAGCAGAATGTTTTCTCTTACGAACTGCTTTATCGAGACTCAGCCAACAATGCGTTTCCTGTGGGCACTTCTGATGTGCATGCGACAAGCCGCCTGTTTTTTAATGCATTAATGTTGGTAGGTTTAGATAGACTTACCGCGCATCATTTAGCTTTTATAAACTTGTCATCAGAAACTATTCTCGATAACTTTCCCAAACTTTTATTGCCAGAAAATAGTGTTATTGAAATAGTAGAGCGCACGGGTAATATTCCTGCGGTTGCTGAGCGTGTGCAAGAACTTAAAAAAGAAGGGTATGTTTTTGCACTTGATGATTACGATGGCGATCCAAAATGGGAGCCACTATTAGCACATGTTGATTACATAAAAATTGAGATAGATGATCCGGTTATTAAAACCAATATGCGCATTAAAAAAATAAAACGCGCAAATCCACATGCAAAAATAATTGTTGAACGAATAGAGACGCATGAACAATTTAATATATTAAAATTGGCAGGCTGTGATTTATTTCAGGGGTTCTTTTTCTCTCGCCCAGAAATGATTACGTATAAAGGTGTAGAGCCTTCAAAGTTAACTGTTTTTGATCTATTGCGTTTTACAGCAAAACAAAAACTTTGCTTTAAAGAAGTTCATCAACGAGTGGCCAGAGATGTAGCCATAACAGCCAGGGTTTTAAAGCTGGCTAACGCGCGTTCAGGAAAAGCAAATTTAGTTATTACTTCTATTTCACAAGCGGTTATTTATTTAGGTGAAGATACAATAAGGCAATTTGTTCGTGTATTAGCAATTAGTGAGTTGGGGGTCGAAAAACCAACCGAATTAACTAAGCTTGCTTTAACGCGGGCTCAATTTATGTCGCTTATTTTAGAGCAAAATAATAAAGAGCTGACCGAGCAAGGGTATCTAGTGGGTTTGTTCTCGGTGCTTGATGCTATTTTAGATGCTGATTTAAAAGACATAGTTAAAGAGTTTACCTTAGATGCAGCTATATCTGATGCGTTACTATTAGAGAGCGGCATTTTAGGAAACTGTTTATCGCTTATAAAAGAATTTGAATTAGATAATGTAGATGAAGCTATGGTCCATTTGGCCAACATAAACTCAGAGCTACACATTGGCGATATATTTAATTTTTTACTGGATGCTGTTTTATACAGTGACGATATTATTGAGGCAATAGCAGAATAAATATGCGTAATTGGTTGTCGGTTATAAGTGTAGTGGTTGCTCTTTGTTTATTGTTTCCTGGTATTACAAAACCAGTATTAACAATAGAGGGCAACATAGATAAATCAAAACTAGCGCAAGCGGGTATTGAAATGCTGGCTGAAGAGGGCGATGGTCGAACTCGCAGTATGCTAATGATGTTCTCGAACATGCTAGGGCTTGATAAGTTAGAAGGTGAGATTAGCGCCTATAACAAAACACAAAGTATTTTAGGCACAGTTAAAGAGCTTGCTAGCAATAATAATTTATTTGTAGCCGCTTTAGTGGGGTTGTTTTCTATTGTTATTCCAAGCTTAAAGCTGCTATTACAATTGCTTTATTGTTGCCTACCTTTGAATGGGTTTAAGCAAAAGCTCGGTCTGGTTATTTGTGCATTAAGTAAGTGGAGCATGGTTGATGTATTTGTTATTGCATTAATAGTGACTTACTTAGCAGGTAACGCCCATGGTAAAAGTGGCGAGCTACTTGTTATGAATGCACAATTTGGTGAAGGGTTTTGGTATTTTAGCGCATATTGTATATTTGCAATTATCGCGAGTAACTTAATTAAAACACCTGCTAAACCGCAGTCTACATAATTAAAGTATTTGTGGTTGCCGTTAGGTTACCTTACAATCATTTTAAAGTTTATTAAAAGGCATAATGTTGCAACGTTTTTACTCTAGTTTACTCATGATAACTTTACTGCTCACTTTTGTGGGTCAGGCAGTTGCGTCTGTAGCTATGGTATGCGAAATGCCACATATGCCAACTAAGACAGCAACGCATGCCCAAATGCCAATGACACAAAGTAGTGATGCAACAGCTGTCGTTAGCATGTCTGAAAATATGATGCAGATGGATTGTTGCGACGACGAAAGTACGCCACAAAATGACTGTAAATGCCCTATGAGTGGCTGCGCTGCTAACTCAATGCTTAATGTTGATACTTTATTTAGCGTTACTTTACTTGAATCTGAAAAAGTAAATGTACGTGTATTTACTACACAAATTAATATACCTCGTTCACTCTACCGCCCTCCTATGTCTGCTTAATAGCAGGATAGGTGTAATATCAATTTTATTGAAAACATGCTCATTCTAGCGAGTTAAATAACTCTCTAACTGCGTTAAAAATTACTTATATAAAGCAACTATACTGCGTAATTTTTTCCTTGTTATAGAGCTATTTCCCTACCGCAATAATAGATCATTAATTCAATGCAATTGATATAAAAGGTTTTTGTAAAACTCCTAAACACCTTTTTTGCTTCCTAATTTAAGATTTTCTTTTATTTTTAGATGGAGCAGGTGATGAACCACGCTGTAAGTATTAAAGTCGTATTATGTAGTGTTGTGTTATTTAGCACAGCTGTTAATGCGCAAAACAATCAAAATAACCTAAATACCGAAACACTAAAGCAAACTAGTAATGAGCAAACGCTTAGCTTAACGCAAGCGCTTAATTATGCGCTAACGCATGAGCCATGGCTAAAAGCGAGTGGCTACCAAGAAGATGCAGCAATAGCGCAAAGCATTGCCGCTGGCACCTTACCCGATCCTGTTTTAACGGTTGGCTTACTCAACTTACCTACTAACGGTTATGCGTTTGATCAAGAAGGGATGACGCAGCTTAAAGTTGATTTGAGCCAAAAGTTTAGCCGAGGGAATAGTTTAGCGCTTAGACAAAAAGCATTAGCACAGTCTGCTCAACAATACCCTTGGCAGCGCGCCGATCGCTTAGCACAAGTAAAAGCAATTGTGATTGAGTCGTGGTTAAACGCGTATCGTGCTCAGCGAAGTATTGCTTTAATTGAGCTAGATAAAGGGCTATTTACTCAACTTATTGACATTACCGAAGCAAGCTACGCAAGCACCTTAGGTAAAACACGTCAGCAAGATATTATTCGTGCGCAATTAGAACTCACCCGTCTTGAAGATAAGCTGGTTATGCTTGAGCAGCAATTTGAAAGTGCTAAAAACCGTTTAGCACAGTGGTTACCTATGAATATGCTTATGCAGCCTTTAAATACTGAGTTTACTAAAACCACAGGGCTGGTTGATTTTGCGAGCCTTGAATTTGATGAGCTAATACAGTTGCTTATGGCGCATCCCGCAATTATTGCGATAGATAAAACCGTAACGGCAAAGCAAACCGAAGTTGCGCTCGCTAAGCAAAGCTACAAACCTCAAATGGGCGTTAATGTGGGTTATGGTTACCGAGATGATACCCCGATGGGTGAGTCGCGAGCTGATTTACTCTCTGTAGGGTTTAGTATTGATTTGCCATTGTTTACTGATAACAGACAAGATCAACAGGTTAAATCGGCTATTGCTAGTGCAGAAGCTATTAAAACACAAAAGCTGGTGGCGCTTCAAAAACTCAAAGGCATGTACTTTAAGGAGTTTAGCCAACTCGCTCGTTTGCAAAAACGCGATGCGCTTTATCAAAATACGTTATTACCGCAAATGTCAGAGCAATCTCAGGCAACACTAAATGCTTATACACGCGACGACGGGGATTTTTCTGACGTGATGCGCGCGCGCATTGGTGAACTTAACGCCAAAATTGATGCACTGAATATTCAAGTAGATCAACATATTATTACCGCCCGCCTTAATTATTATGCAAGTAGCTTAGACACCCAAGTAATGAGCGAGCAAACTGGAGAATTACACAATGAATACTAATTTAAAGTTACTTGTTGCCGCCTTAGTTGGCGCAGGCGCCTTTGGGTTAATAGGCGGCTTAGTAATGCAGTTTTTACCTAGCAACTCGGCAATGAATGAACAGCAAAGCGCTGAAAAACAGCCCTTATATTGGGTAGCCCCTATGGATAGTAATTACAGGCGTGACGCGCCAGGGCTTTCGCCAATGGGAATGGATTTAGTACCTGTGTATGAAAACGCTAGCAAGGCTCAGGATGGACCAGGTGCTGTAACTATTTCGCCTGCAGTCGTTAATAACTTTGGTGTAAGAACTGCCAAAGTGCAGCTTAAAACACTTCACAGAGATATAAATACTGTGGGTTATGTGCAATATAACCAAGACCAACTTATTCACATTCATCCGCGTGTAGAAGGCTGGATTGAAAGTTTATACGTTAAAGCACAAGGCGCAGAAGTTAAAGCCGGTGAGCCTTTATATACATTGTATTCACCACAATTGGTGAACGCACAGGAAGAGCTTTTATTGGCGGTTAATCGTAATAATACCGTGTTAATTCGCGCTGCAAAGGCGCGTTTAGAGTCTTTAAATGTGTCTGATGGATTTATCGAGCGCTTACAAAAAAATAAAAAGATAATGCAAAATATTACTTTTTACGCAAAGCAAAGTGGTGTGGTAGATGAGCTAACAGTACGAGAGGGCTTTTACGTTAAACCAGGCACATCAATGATGAGTATTGCCCAGCTTGATGAAATTTGGGTAGAGGCGGAAGTGTTCGAGCGCCAATCAGAACAAGTGAGTGTTGGGTTGCCCGTTACAATGACGCTTGATTACTTAAAAGGTCAAAAGTGGGAAGGTAAGGTTGATTACATTTACCCCGCGCTTGATGCTAAAAACCGGACTCTGCGTGTAAGGCTTAGGTTTGAAAATGCAGATCATCGGTTAAAACCAAATATGTTTGCACAAGTGAGCATTCACGCTAAAGCGAGTAAGGCGCAATTTACAGTCCCTAAAGAAGCGGTAATCCGCACGCAGCATCAAAACCGCGTGGTTATTGCATTAGGTGAGGGTCGTTTTAAATCGGTAGAAGTTGAAGTTGGGCAAATTAATAGTAATGAAGCGGTCATTTTGTCAGGTGTAATGACAGGTGACACGGTAGTGACTTCAGCGCAATTTTTAATAGACTCTGAATCGAGTAAAAGCTCCGACTTTAAACGAATGGAAATGCCTAGTTCTAGTATTAACTCAGGTATGAGTTCGGATTCTGGTTCAGACTCAAATATGAACATGGATATGCAGCCACAAAATGCGACTGTTAACGGTACTATTAACGCCATAGATACACAAAATCGCATTATTAATATTAGCCGAGAAGCCATTGAAAAATGGAATCGAGAACCCGCCACAATGGACTTTGTATTAGCGCCAGATATTGATATTAGTCAGTTTGAAAATGCCCAGTATATTAATTTTACTTTTAGCATTATTAACGATGAATTTGTAATTACTAAAGCGCAAAACGCAGAGCCGATTGATCATTCTACTATGCAACATAGTTCTCACTAGGAGCCATTATGATAACTGCCATTATTCGCTGGTCTGTTAGCAATCGCTTTTTTGTGTTGTTGCTTACATTAATTTTACTGGGTGGAGGATTGTTTGCGGTAAAAAATACTCCCGTGGATGCCTTGCCTGACTTATCTGATGTTCAGGTCATTATAAAAACCACTTATCCGGGGCAAGCGCCGCAAGTAGTGCAAGACCAAGTTACATTTCCGCTCACCACAGCAATGCTTTCTGTGCCGGGTGCGCAAACTGTAAGGGGGTTTTCGTTTTTTGGAGACTCGTACGTTTACGTTATTTTTGACGAAAAAACCGATTTGTATTGGGCGCGTAGCCGAGTACAAGAATACCTAAGCCAAGTAGCGAGTAGATTACCCGATAGCGCTACGCCAGAGCTTGGCCCTGATGCAACAGGCGTAGGTTGGATTTACTTATACGCACTAGTTGATAAAACAAATAAACACGATATTAGTCAGCTACGAAGCTTACAAGATTGGTTTTTAAAGTTTGAGCTACAAACTGTGCCCGGTGTATCTGAAGTGGCTGCTGTTGGTGGCATGGTTAAGCAATACCAAGTCAATGTAGAGCCCGATAAATTACGGGCATATGGTATTCCGCTAAGCCTTATTCAAACAGCTATTCAACAAGGCAACCAAGAGATGGGCGCCTCGGTAGTTGAAATGGCTGAAGCTGAATACATGGTAACAAGCACCGGCTACATTAAGAGTGTTGCCGACTTGGAAGCTATTCCGCTTGGTGTAAACGCCAACGGTACTGCGCTGCAATTACGTGATGTAGCTGATATTCGGGTCGGACCGCAAATGCGCCGTGGTATTGCAGAGCTAAATGGCGAAGGCGAAGTAACCGGCGGCATTGTTATTATGCGCTATGGCGAAAATGCACAAAAAACCATTGAGCTCGTAAAAGAAAAACTAGAATCGCTTAAAAAGGGATTACCAGAGGGCGTTGAAATAGTCCCTGTGTACGATCGCTCTAACTTAATAAATAACGCGGTAGATAATCTAACAAGTAAGCTAATTGAAGAGCTTATTGTAGTTGCCTTAGTGTGTGTGGTGTTTTTGTTTCATGTGCGCTCATCGCTGGTGGCGATTATTACGTTACCGCTTGGGATTTTAACGGCATTTATAATTATGTATTGGCAGGGGATTAACGCCAACATTATGTCTTTAGGAGGAATTGCAATAGCGATAGGCGCAATGACCGACGGCGCTATCGTCATGATTGAAAATATGCATAAGCATATGGAAAAAACGCCCCTTACCAAGGAAAACCGTTGGGAAGTTGTGGCTAAATCGGCGAGTGAAGTGGGTCCTGCATTATTTTTTAGTTTATTAATTATTACCGTCAGCTTTATGCCGGTATTTATTTTAGAAGCGCAAGAAGGACGTATGTTTGCGCCACTCGCTTACACTAAAACCTATGCTATGGCAGCGTCTGCTGGGCTTGCGATTACCTTAGTGCCGGTATTGATGGGTTACTTTATTAGAGGTAAAGTTATTTCGGAGCAAAAAAATCCAGTTAACCGATTACTTGTTGCAGCGTATCGGCCATTACTTAACTGGGTGCTTAAATTTCCAAAAATGACATTGGTACTCGCGGTGGTTGTTTCTGTTATTGGCTTTTACCCGGTAAACAAAATAGGCAGTGAATTTATTCCGCCACTCGATGAGGGCGACTTAATGTATATGCCCACAACGTATCCAGGTTTATCGGTAGGTAAAGCGCGCGAAATACTACAGCAAACCGACAAGTTAATTGCCACAGTACCCGAAGTTAAAACGGTATTTGGTAAAGTTGGGCGAGCAGAAACTGCAACAGATCCTGCGCCTCTTACAATGATAGAGACGTTTATTCAGCTAAAACCAAAAGACGAATGGCGCGAGGGTATGACCCTTGAAAAGCTGAAAAAAGAACTCGACGGCTTAGTTAAGTTTCCAGGGTTGACGAATGCGTGGGTAATGCCAATTAAAACACGTATTGATATGCTCGCAACGGGTATTAAAACTCCCGTGGGCATTAAAGTTGCGGGACCAAAGTTGAGCGAAATTCAAAAAATTGGTCAACAAATAGAAGTGCTTTTAAAAGATGTGCAAGGCACCGCATCGGTTTACTCAGAGCGAGTAGCCGGTGGACGTTATATAAAAGTAGATATAAATCGTGAAAAAGCCGCGCGTTATAGCTTAAACATTAGCGACGTACAGCAAGTTGTATCTACTGCAATAGGTGGTACAAACGTAACACAAACGGTAGAAGGGCAAGAGCGTTACCCTGTTAATTTACGTTATCCGCAAGCATACAGAGACTCGCCAGAAGAGTTAATGTTGTTACCTATTGTAACGCCTACAGGGCAGCGTATAGCACTTGGTGATGTAGCCGATGTATTTATTGAAGATGGACCGCCTGGTATAAAAAGCGAAAATGCACGTTTAAACGGTTGGAGTTTTATTGATATAGATGGCGTTGATATTGGTACTTACGTTGAGCACGCTCAGCAAGTGCTCAATAAAGACCTAATACTACCTGCTGGCTACTCAATTACGTGGGCTGGGCAATATGAATACATGCAGCGCGCTAAAGACAAATTGACTTATGTATTACCACTTACATTAGCGATTATTATTGTATTGCTTTACCTTAATTTTAGAAGCTTTGCTGAGGTCACTATTATTATGGCTACGTTGCCACTGGCAATGATTGGTGGCGTATGGCTAATGTATTTAGAGGGCTTTAACTTTTCAGTTGCAGTAGGTGTAGGCTTTATTGCCTTAGCTGGAGTAGCGGTAGAAATAGGAGTCATTATGTTGGTGTATTTAAACCAAGCCTATCAAGAAAAGTGCCTCGAAGCAGAGCAAGCCGGAAAACCGCTTAGTTTAGTGCAATTACAGCAAGCTATTATTGAAGGAGCAGGGCTTAGAGTGCGCCCGGTTATGATGACTGTCGCGACAATTATTATCGGTTTATTACCTGTACTTTATGGTACAGGCACCGGAAGCGAAGTAATGAGCCGAATAGCAGCGCCTATGGTTGGCGGTATGGGCAGTGCAATTGTACTCACCTTACTTGTTATTCCTGCTGTTTACTTGCTGTGGCGCAAACAAGGACTTAAATAATATAAAACAACAAGACTATAGAGCAGTGCGGTTACTACTCACGCATTGCTCTATAAAAATTACCTATAATTTGTAAGTTGTTCTATTAAATAGCTAGTTATTACTCATATTTAAATTAACTAACTGTTTTTAAATAGCTTTTTAATTGGCACGCTTTACGCAGTGTATTACCTATACAGTCAACTAAGTAAGGAATGCACATGCAAGTTAAAACAATTAAAGAGGTATACGATTGGACCGTTTTGTTTCATACGCAAATGGCGGCTAATTTTTATAGCGTAAAGGATTTACTCGATGAACATAATGCAATGCTGGTGGACTACTACCTAAATTACGAAAAAAAACTCGCCGAAGATTTAGTCGGGTTTAAAGCGATAACCGAAATAAATACGCTCGATACGTACAGTTATGAATACTTTGCTAAAAATCCTGAGCTAATTACTTTTGAAGACATTAGTAAAGATCAGCAATTCGATGAAGAAGTCATTCAAGGCTATTTAGCACAGCAACATCAAAAAGTGATTGAGTTATATGAATACTTACTTGAACGCGCCGAAACCGAAAGTGGGCAAGAAAAGCTTCAACAAATACTAGAGCTTGAAAAGCAAGGTATAAAGCAAATGATGCAAAGTACTAATCGTCATATGGATATGTAGCTTTATAAAAGAGCGGGATTACTGAGTTTATCTCGCTCTTATTAGCTTTAAGGTGATTATTTAAAATAGCTGATGCTTGCATCGGCTTATTTTATGTCTGCGTTAAATAATCTGCAGAGCATTTTGATGGACTGAAATGGTATGCGTGTCAGTTGTATGGCACGCATAAATGGAGGTTAAACTTCTTCCGTATCTACAATTAAATCACTTGTAATTGATTCCAATGCTTCAATAACTTCGTCTTTATCCATACCATTTGGCAAAGTAACGGTAGCAACAGCGCTAAAAATAGGCACTCCCCAATTAGGTGCACTTTGTTGTCTTGAATTTAAGTGAGTAATATTAGCGCCTTTATGACGTATTACACTTGCCAGTTCTTGAACAATACCAGGACGGTCGTTACCTGTTATAACTAGATTAATTTGCTCTAGTGTTGATGGTTCAATCTCTGTGTTTCCGGTTTCAATACGAACGTCTAACTTAGGTAACTTATTTAAAGCACTTTGTAATGATTGAAAATGCTCCTCAGCAACTTCAAGTTGAATAATACCTGCAAAATGACCTAATAAATGGCTTAAGTTACTGCTTAGCCAGTTGCCATGATTCTGTAATACGACTGATGAGATGCTCTCTACTAAACCAGGGCGATCTTTCCCTAAAATAGTTATAACCAACTGCTTCATAAATAATTCTCTTTTTAAGCCCAAAGAAAGTAAATGCATAGGCATTAAGTATGTTGTCTAATTTAAATTGTGTGTTGTTGCACTTTTTTATAAATCTTTGATTATAAGTTAAAAAAATGGATATAGTTGTGTTGACTATACGCAGTATTAATAGTCATTATTATTTACTAAGTACTCTTTTAGTATTGACCTCGATAAATACTTTGTCCAATTATTTTATAATTTAGTTCACTTATAAATCACCTATTTGAAGCTAATTTAGACTTTTCCCTCGTTAGTTTTATTTAAAGCTGTTTTAGAGTGCTTATTGTTACCGTTGTAACAATACTGTCATCTTGATGAAATATAATTTATGCAACGTTAAGATTTAAGGGTGTTTTGATGACTTCAAATCCGAATAAGCCGACTTTTAATACGGATCGAAGCCGTCTATTTAAAGATCGGTTTGCCAAATTTGGCATAACCGCAGGTGGGATAATGGTATTAGTAGCGCTGCTATTAATATTCTTTTACCTTCTTTATGTAGTACAGCCAATTTTTGAATCAGCAAAAGTAGAAAAGCGCGATAGCTTTCATGTTGCTAATTCACAGCAAATAGTAGGTTTAGGCGTAGAAGAGCAAACTGAAGTAGCTTATTTACTAAGTGAGCAGGGGCAGGTTGATTTTTACAGTGTTGAGTCAGGTAGTTTTGGTAAAAAACTCAAAATGCTTAATGCAGAGTTACCTAGTGATGCAACAAGCTTTGCAACTAGCGCGCCTTTTCAAGGGCATTATGCGTTTGGTTTAAAAGATGGCACCGTAATGGTTGTTGCACCTAAATTTTTAGTTACCTTTCCAAACAACGAACGTAAATTAACACCTCGCTTAGGTTTTCCTCTTGGGGAAATGGCTTTAGAAGTAGATGAGCAAGGTGCGGCTATTAAACGCTTTGCATTTAGTCACTATGAAGACAAAACAGCAGTTGTAGCACTTACCGAAGATAAACGTGTACTGTTTAGCAGTTTTGTTGCTGAAGAGAATATGTTTACTGGTGAAGTTGAGTGGGTTGTTGAGCGTACAGAACTTGATGTTGAAGGACGTGTAGACGAGTTATTAATGTCGCCAGATACAACACGTACTTTTGTGCGTTCTGCTAATCAAGTGTATGTATACGATACACGAGACCCAAGTGATGTAGAGCAAATTCAATTACTTTCGGCTAACGAAGAAAATGCAAATATTGTATCTGCACAGTTGTTGGCTGGTGCAAACTCATTAATGCTTGCGAATGATAACGGTGAGGTTTCGCAGTGGTTTGAAGTAAACACTGACACAGGCCGCGAATATCAAAAAATTCGCTCATTTGAAACGACTAAGCAAAGTAAGCTAAATATATTTACTGAGTTTTACCGTCGTACTTTTTTTACTACCGGCAATAATGGTGAGCTAGGTGTGTATTACACAACAAGTGAAGCAAAACTTTGGCAAGGTAAAGTAAGTGAAGGTGCAATAGAGAACTTTGCAATTGCACCACGTTCAAATGCTGCGTTAATTTTAGCGGATAACAAACTAACCGTATTAGATATTCACAACGAGCATCCAGAAGTTACTTGGTCAGCACTTTGGCAAGAAGTGTGGTACGAAGGTTACCCAGAGCCAGGTTATATATGGCAGTCAACATCAGCTAGTGATGACTTTGAGTCTAAGTTTTCATTAGTGCCAATTTCGTTTGGTACATTAAAAGCTGCACTTTACGCTATGTTGTTTGCTGTACCAATCGCGCTTTCGGCGGCTATTTACACGGCATACTTTATGTCGAGCAAATTACGTAAAGTGGTTAAGCCTACCGTAGAAATAATGGAAGCATTACCAACGGTTATTTTGGGTTTTTTAGCGGGTCTTTGGTTAGCACCGTTAATAGAAGAACACTTACCTGCGATTGTTGGGTTACTCGTACTATTACCGCTAGGTATGTTAGCGACGGGCTTAGCTTGGACTAAATTGCCAACAAAAATTCGCCATAGAATTCCTGAAGGTTCTCATTCAATAATCCTTATTCCGGTCGTCTTACTTATTGGTTGGTTTTCGTTTGCGATGAGTGGATTTGTTGAGCTTTGGATGTTTGACGGCAATGTACGTCAGTACTTAACAAATGAGCTGGGTATGACATTCGATCAACGTAACTCACTTGTTGTAGGTATTGCGATGGGTTTTGCGGTTATTCCTACCATATTCTCAATTGCAGAAGATGCTGTATTTAGTGTTCCAAAGCATTTATCAAACGGCTCATTAGCATTAGGTGCAACGCAGTGGCAAACACTAATACGCGTTGTATTACTAACAGCAAGCCCTGGTATTTTCTCAGCGGTAATGATGGGACTTGGCCGAGCAGTTGGCGAAACCATGATTGTACTTATGGCCACGGGTAATACACCTATTATGGATTGGAGTATTTTCCAAGGTATGCGAACGCTTGCGGCAAATATTGCAGTTGAAATGCCAGAGTCTGAAGTAGGCAGTTCACATTATAGAATACTGTTCTTAGCGGCCTTTGTACTATTCATATTCACATTCATTTTTAACACAGTAGCTGAGTTTGTTCGCCAGCAACTGCGTGAAAAATATAGCTCGATGTAAGCGGAGAGACACGACATGGTAAAGCAGTGGTTTAAGTCTGGTTCTCCTTGGATTTGGATGACCGGTGGTGCAGTGAGCATCAGTTTGATTTCAGTTTTAGGCTTATTAGCAATGATAGCCTGGAAGGGATTAAGTTTTTTTTGGCCTTCGGAAGTTGTGCAATTTGAACTTGAAGGGTCGATTGCAAAGCAAACCGTGATTGGCGAAGTTTACGACCGTGAATTAGTACCAAAAACGCGTTTAGCCGCGACAGGTATTGATGTTAGCGAATTTGAAAAAGAAGAAATAGAGCGCTTGCTTATTAAAACAGGTAACCGCGAATATGTAGATTTAGATTTTCGTTGGATATTAGAAACCGACATAAAAAATAAAACAGCACCAGCGGCGCTTGCTGTATTTGAGCGTAGTAAAAACGGTAATTTTTATGGTTATGTTGAAAGTGTAATTAAAGATGGTAAACCAGTCGAAGGCGATAAGATTGAAGCGCTGCATGAGCTTGTAGAGCGTGCAGTTGACTTAAATGACGAAGCACTTGATTTGCAAAATGGTGACATTGGGCATATTAACTACGCACTTGAACGCCTTCGTTTAAAAGAAAAGGGCTACTTACTCGATAATGCACTTACTGATGAGCGTGTTGCTGAGCTTGCTCAAGAGCGTGCTGAATTACGTGCACAGTATGGTGTACTTGAAAAAGATTTATTTGCACTACGCAAGCAAGCTAAGCGTGACCACGTAACTGTAAAAGATATGCGCGGTGAGGTTGTAACGATTCCAATGTACCAAGTACTTGATGTTTGGTTTCCAAACGACATGGGCTTTTTTGCAAAGCTAGGTCACTATTTTGTACAGCTAGGTAAGTTTGTATCTGATGATCCACGTGAAGCAAATACAGAGGGCGGTGTTTTCCCTGCTATATTTGGTACTGTGTTTATGGTTATGTTGATGGCTGTAATAGTGACACCGTTTGGCGTTGTTGCTGCAATTTACTTACACGAGTACGCCGCTAAAAATGCAATCACTAAAATGATTCGTATCGCGGTGATTAACTTGGCTGGTGTTCCTTCAATTGTATATGGTGTATTTGGCCTTGGCTTTTTTGTATACATGTTAGGTGGTAGCTTAGACCAACTATTTTATCCAGAATCGTCGCCAACGCCAGTATTTGGTACGCCAGGTGTAATGTGGTCGGCATTAACGCTCGCTATACTAACGCTGCCAGTTGTTATTGTATCGACTGAAGAAGGTTTATCTCGTATTCCAAGTACCGTACGTGATGGTTCACTAGCGCTTGGCGCAACAAAAGTAGAAACGTTATGGCGCATAATTATTCCAATGGCAAGCCCTGCAATTATGACCGGTTTAATACTGGCAGTTGCGCGTGCTGCAGGTGAAGTTGCACCGTTAATGCTAGTAGGCGTCGTAAAAATGGCCCCTACATTACCACTTGATGGCAACTTCCCGTATTTTCACTTAGATAGAAAGTTCATGCACTTAGGCTTTCATATATACGATGTTGGCTTCCAAAGCCCTAATGTTGAAGCGGCACGCCCGCTGGTATACGCAACGGCCTTTTTATTGGTGTCGGTGATTATTACCCTAAACATAACGGCCATTGGTATACGTAACCATTTACGTGAAAAGTACAGATCGCTTGAACACTAATTAGTAAAGATTTTATAGGTAACAAAAATGATTACAGTCGCTCCAAAAGTAAACCAAGCTAATATAGGCCAGAAGTTAGACCTAGAAAATTTAACGGATGACCAAAAAGCACTAGAGATTAAAGATCTCGATCTTTACTACGGTGATAAGCAAGCGCTTAATAAAGTAAATATGAACATTCCAAAAGGCCAAGTAACTGCGTTTATAGGACCATCGGGCTGTGGTAAATCAACTCTATTGCGTTGTATCAACCGCATGAACGATTTGGTAGATATTTGTCGTATTGAAGGTGAAATATTACTTCACGGTCAAAATATTTACGATAAGAGCGTAGATGTAGCAGCACTTCGTCGTAATGTAGGTATGGTGTTTCAGCGTCCTAACCCATTTCCTAAATCAATTTATGAAAATGTGGTTTATGGCCTACGCTTACAAGGCATTAAAGAGAAGCGTAAGTTAGACGAAGTGGTAGAGCAATCACTTCGTGGTGCTGCTTTATGGGATGAAGTAAAAGATAGATTACACGATAGCGCGTTTGGCTTATCGGGTGGTCAGCAACAGCGTTTAGTTATTGCTCGCTCAATTGCAATTGAGCCAGAAGTTCTTTTATTAGATGAACCTACATCAGCACTTGACCCTATTTCTACTTTGGTAATAGAAGAGCTAATAAACGATTTAAAAAACCAATTTACCGTTGTTATTGTTACACATAACATGCAACAAGCAGCACGTGTATCTGATCAAACAGCCTTTATGTATATGGGCGAATTGATTGAGTACTCAGACACAAATACCTTATTTACTACACCAACGAAGAAAAAGACCGAAGATTATATTACCGGTCGTTACGGTTAATTAGCCCGTTGTAGCGTGTTGTGCAAGATTAAGAGAGAAGGTAACTATGGAACATAATATTAATAAACATATTTCTGGGCGTTTTAACCAAGAACTAGAAAATGTACGTAATCATGTATTAAGTATGGGTGGCTTAGTTGAGCAGCAGTTAAATAGTGCGCTTGATGCGGTGAGTCGTAACGATGCAGAGCTTGCTCAAAAGGTACGTCAGAACGATTATAAAGTGAATGCAATGGAAGTAAGCATTGATGAAGAGTGTACGCGTATTATTGCTCGTCGTCAGCCTGCAGCAAGTGACCTGCGTTTAGTGATTGCAATTGCTAAAACAATTGCTGATTTAGAGCGTATTGGCGATGAAGCTGAGCGAATTGCTAAAGTTGCACTAGACTCATTTACCAAAGATCAGCAAGATTTATTAGTAAATATTGAAAATATGGGCCGCCAGGTTTTAAAAATGCTACACGACGTACTAGATGCATTTGCCCGTATGGATGTGCAACGTGCATTTCAAGTACATAAAGAAGATGCAAAGGTTGACCGCGAATATGAAGCCATCACACGTCAAATAATGACTTACATGATGGAAGATCCACGCTCAATACCTAAAATCATGGACTTAGTCTGGTCTGTTCGCTCATTAGAGCGTATTGGTGATCGCTGTCAGAACATTGCTGAATACATTATTTATTTTGTTAATGGCAAAGATATTCGCCATACATCTCAAGAAGATATAGAAAAATCACTATGATTTTTTACCCATCATGCTTTTCTATTAAAGCGGCTTAGTGTCGCTTTGTGTATTGCAAGCTTTAGTGAAGTAATAAAAAGCGTTCACAATCTTGGTTAATACTGTAAAATTCATGCTGCAAAGCATATCAATTTGATTAAAGGGTCAGTTATGCCTACAAACGCGTTTTTAGGAGTATTTGCAAAATCTCCTATCAAACCAATGGAAGAACACATCAAGAAGGTTCATCAAGCAAGTAAAGCTTTGATACCTTTTTTTAATCACGTATTTAAAGAAGAGTGGGTACAAGCAGAAGAGCTTCGCATCACTATTCGCAATTTAGAACGTGAAGCTGATGATATGAAAAGAGATATACGTTTACAATTACCGCGTGGTTTATTCATGCCGGTAGAGCGTACAGATCTTCTCGAACTAGTAACTCAACAAGATAAAATTGCCAATAAAGCAAAAGATATTGCAGGGCGAGTGATTGGTCGTGAAATGACCATTCCAAAAGTTATGCAAGCTGATTTCTTAGCTTACTTAACCCGTTGTGTAGATGCGACTAAACAAGCATCTAAAGCAATTAACGAATTAGAAGAATTGCTAGAAACGGGTTTTAAAGGTCGAGAAGTCACCTTAGTAGAAAAAATGTTAGTTGAATTGGATGCCATAGAACAAGACACGGACGAAATGCAGATAAAAGTACGCCGCCAGCTACGTGATGTAGAGGGTGAGTTAAATCCAATTGATGTTATGTTTTTGTACAAAATCATTGAATGGGTTGGCGAGCTTGCAGATATTGCAGAGCGCGTAGGATCACGTCTTGAGCTGATGTTAGCTCGTTAATTTAAAATCAGTTCAAACACGAAAGATTAAGGTTTTACAATGGATATCATTGCATCTTACGGCACGGTATTAATTTTAATTGCCGCAGCAGTCGGCTTTTTTATGGCTTATGGTATTGGCGCGAACGACGTAGCGAACGCCATGGGCACATCTGTAGGTTCAAAAGCGCTAACAATCAAACAAGCTATTTTTATAGCGATGATTTTTGAATTTGCAGGCGCTTACTTAGCAGGTGGTGAGGTTACATCAACAATTCGTAAAGGAATTATCGATGCCGCACCATTTGCAGACATTCCTGAACTTATGGTTCTGGGTATGATTTCATCTTTATTTGCAGCGGGTGCTTGGTTATTAATGGCCTCGTTCTTGGGTTGGCCAGTATCAACGACTCACTCAATCATTGGTGCAATCATTGGTTTTGCGTTAGTTGCTGTTGGTACTGAGGCGATTCAATGGGATAAAGTAGGTGGTATTGTTGGTAGTTGGATTATAACGCCCGCCATATCAGGCTTTATTGCATACTTAATATTTATGAGTGCACAAAAACTTATTTTTAATACAGATGCACCACTAAAAAATGCTAAACGCTATGTACCACTTTATATGGGTTTAGCAGGTTTTATAATGGCCTTGGTTACAATTAAAAAAGGTTTAAAGCATGTTGGTGTTGATTTAGGTGCAGCCGAAGGGTACGCCTTAGCAATAGCTGTAGCAGTTGTCGTTGCTATAATTGGTAAAATTGCTATTTCTCGTTTAAATATCGATCCAAAAGCAGATAAACAAATGCAATTCAACAATGTTGAAAAAGTGTTTGCTGTTCTTATGGTATTAACAGCATGTTGTATGGCCTTTGCACATGGTTCTAACGATGTTGCTAATGCAATCGGTCCACTAGCTGCTGTTGTAAATATTGTTGAAAACAATGGTGAAATTGCTAAAAAAGCGGCTATTGCTTGGTGGATTCTACCTCTAGGTGGTTTTGGTATTGTTGCGGGTCTTGCTATTTTGGGCAAAAAAGTAATTAAAACGATTGGTGAAGGCATTACACATTTAACGCCTAGCCGTGGTTTTGCTGCTGAACTAGCCGCTGCTTCTACCGTTGTTATTGCATCAGGTACTGGTATGCCAATCTCTACTACTCAAACCTTAGTAGGTGCGGTATTAGGTGTAGGTATGGCACGTGGAATTGGTGCACTTAACATGGGTGTTATCAGAAACATTGTAGTTTCTTGGGTAATTACATTGCCAGTTGGCGCTGCCCTTGCTATTGTTATTTTCTACGTACTAAGAACCGCATTTGGGGTTTAACAAAAAAGTACTCAAAGACTTTTAGCTTGAAAAGATCTCAATGCCCTAGGTGTTGGGGTCTTTTTATTTGTGGAAAGAAAAAATGACCAATCTTCCAAGTATCAAACAGCTACAGTATTTATTAGCTGTTCATCAACATCAGCACTTTGGCAGAGCTGCCAGTGCCTGTTTTATTGGGCAATCTACTTTAAGCAGTGCTATTCAAAATCTTGAAGAAACGTTGGGTTGCCAGCTTATTGAACGCGAAAATCGCAGCCTTATGTTTACCAGTATTGGTGAAGAGGTTGTTGAGCGCTCTCGTAAAATAATTAACGATACAATTAGTTTAAAAGAGCTCACTAAAAGCTTTTTAACACCACTGAGTGGTAAATTAACGGTGGGTGTTATACCTACAATTGCTAGCTTTATAGCGGCTCCTCTGTATCACTTTTGTAAAGAAACCTTTTGTGATTTAGAGCTGGTATTAATAGAAGATACGAGTGATAAGCTACTGGATAAACTTGAGCATGGGCATATTGATTTAGCGCTACTTGCACTGCCATACGAAACCGATAAATTTCATACACAAGTATTGGCAAAAGATCAGTTTAGTTTAGTGCACCATAAGGACTACAGCGCTGCAAAGGGCGTAGTCGACTTTAATCTATTACCAGAGGCTAGCGTATTCTTACTCGAGCGTGAGCACTGTATGACAGGCCATGCGCTTAGTGCATGTCATTTAAACCGTGCTAGTTGTATTAACCCATTTGAAGCAGCAAGCTTGCATACATTATTGAGTATGGTTGAGCATCAGCTCGGGGTGACTTTTTTACCACAAATGGCGATTAACGCCGGAATTTTAGATAATAAAAATATGGTGGCAACACCATCACAAAGCGATGCATATAGAGATATTGGCATATTGTGGCGGAAAACTACGGGGCGGATCCGCGACTTTAAGTTATTTAGTCAACAGCTTGAGGTATTTTTAAAGCGCCAATGTAGTTTAGATTTTTCTAAATAAGAATAGTAAATGAATGAAAGCAGCCTATAAAGGCTGCTTTTGATTTTTAAAATGGCTTTCAAAAGGCTCAAGTTCGGGTAAAAATAGTAAATAAATCCATACCACCAAGTTAAAGTAAGGCACGCAACCTAATACAGTAAAAACCTTAACTGGGTAGCCTTTAATATTTGCGTAACGATAACACTGATACGCGATTGCAAAATGTATAATCAGTAATAACATAACTAGCTGTGTCATACCTTTCTCCTTAAAAGCTTAAATAGCTTTGAAACCCACTATAAATATCAGTGCTACGTCGCCAAAAGGTAATGTCATGTTTTTAAAGTGAAATACATTAAAATGCACGACATTTTTTATTTGATACTGAAAGTATAGGCAAGAAAGGTAATATTGGTAGTAACAAATTGTTTAATTTTGTTTATTTTGGGCTAGCTTGTTGTTGGTAAAACGTTTTATTTTTTGAAATTTTTTCAAGCTCATCTTTTACTTTTTCAACAGGTACTGGGCGTGCAATAAAGTAGCCTTGTCCATAATCAACACCTATCTCTTTTAGTGCAAAAAATATCTCTTCGTTTTCAACGTACTCAGCTACAGAGCGCTTATCGAGAGACCGACTAATATCATTTATTGCTTTTACTAACGCTAAGTCTATAGGGTCATTAAGCATGTCGCTTACAAATGAGCCATCAATTTTTACATGTTGTGCTGGAAGCTGCTTTAAATAGTTAAATGTACTAAAGCCAGTTCCAAAATCGTCAATAGAAAAATGACAGCCTAAGCTATTAAGCTTCTCAATCATTTTACGAGTCGCTTTTAAGTTGTTAATACTTGCTGATTCAGTTATTTCAAAAATTATCCGCGAAGGGGGCACGTTATACTTTTCAAGATTTGATTCAATTAATGGCAATAAGCGTTCATCTAAGAATGATTGTGCTGACAAATTAATAGCAACTTGGTTTAACTCTGGGTGCTTAGACACACAAGCAACGGCATTACGTATAACGCATTGATCCATCAAAAATGTGTCGTTAAGCATCTCTAAAGAGGGAATAAATTGATTTGGGTACACAAGTTTACCTTTGAGTTTTAAGCGTAAGAGCGCTTCAAAATAAGCAACTTTACACTCTTTAAAATCCCAAATAGGTTGGTAATGCAGTTCAATATTATCTTGCTGCAGTGCTTGTCGAATTTCGTGACCCCATTCAAGCCCAGTTTGAAGCGTATTGTTTTGAGCGTCCTCTTTTGAGTAGCAATGTACTAAGTTACGCCCTAAATTTTTGGCAATATACAAAGCAATATCGGCTTGTTTTAAACACTCATTAGGGTCGTTATTTTGTGTCGTGATTTGAGTTAAACCAATAGAGCAGCTAATAGTGTATATCTGATCTTCTGATTTAAAAGCATGTTTTTCTATCGCACTACACACACCTTCTGCAATAAGGTGTGCATCCAGTAAATTCATATCGGTAAGTATGACTGCAAACTCATCGCCGCCTATTCGGCACACCAAATGGTCTTCGCCAATATTTGTTTTAAATAATTGCGCCACTTCTTTTAATACTATGTCACCTTGGTGGTGACCTTTGCTGTCGTTTATTATTTTAAAGTGATCGAGGTCAATATAAATAACAGCATGCTCTATGCCATCATACGTGTATTTATCTTGGCATATTTTATTAAGCTGTTGATCAAAGTAATAACGGTTATGTAAACCAGTTAATGGGTCATGGTGTGCTAAATGACGTAGTTGAATTTCTGCTTGTTTACGTTCGTGTATGTTGTCGATAGTGGCGGTTATGGTCGCGTTATTACGACTATTTTTGATTAGCTGTAATCTGCATTCGACCCAGATTAAATTGCCATTTTTATGGGTGAGCTTTACTTCTATTTGTTGCTGTTGCTCGCCACCATGTAAAATGTCATTAATAGTATAATTTAGTCTTCCTTTATCTTCGTTATTACAATAAGCGCTTAATGGGGTTTGTAGTGATGATTTAACACCAAAACCGCTTAATGTCTCCCATGCAGGGTTAATAAAACGAATATGCCCTTGCTGATCAAGCTCTAAAACAACCGTATTCAAATGCAATAAAATACGCTGATGAGCCGAAAATAACTCTTTGTAACGCACTTCGCTCACGCTTAGCTGCTCTACTTTGTAAGCAAACTCAGCATAACTCACCATAAAATCTTCACGTCGTGCGGCATGGTCACACACTTTATTTAAAAATGAAGGGTCGTATGGGGCTCTAATAAAATCGGTAACACCAGACAGCAAAAGCTGCTCAGCGTAATCAGCATCATCACTTTCTATAATTGTAACAATAGCTTGTTTAGAATTGTGCTGTAGGATTTCTTCAACGAGTACACTCGAGCTCTCTGCACTTGATGTAGTGGCATCGAGTAGCACAATTGAAAACTGCTGTTGGTTGTAAGCGTTTAGTGCTGCTTTGGCTGAGGTAACGTGAGTAATAGCAAAGTTTAACTTTAACTGTTCACTTATTTTGTCGGCCGTATTTTGAAGTGGCTCTAATAATAATAAGTTTAGCCGGCTACTTTTTTCTAAGTGAGTAGATAAAACATTCGCAAGTACTTGAGGGAGCATGTCTTTATGTTCAAACGGCAGTACAGCATCTATCCCGTAGCTTCGGGCTGTTGTTTCTGCAATACGCTCACAGTAAATTGGCGGAATAAGTAAAATTGGGGTGTTTTTCGGTGTTTTTAATAATCCTGAGCGGATCATCCTCGAAAAGCGCCAGCCGTCAATTTTCCCAACATTAATGCCCGTTATTATAATATCAACAGGGTGTTGTTTTAAAAGCTTTAAAGCTTGTTGGCTATCTTGCGCATCAATAAAGGTAAATACATTTAAGCTATCTAAAGTGCCTTTAATCGCGCGGCGTTCAGCACTACTTGCGTTTAATATTAGCAATTTAAGCTGGTTTGGCACGTGTTGAACACCCCTAATGTAACTTATAATAATTCAGCCGAACAAGAATAGTGACATTTAACCATAAGAACAAGAAAATTTAATGATAAACACGCAAACAAGATATTATAAGTTTGGCTGATTTCTTGAGCTTAATATCCGATACATATACACTTGGCGCGATTTTAAATGATGTGGATTACTAATTATGCGCGTGGCTGACTTTAGCTTTGACTTACCTGATGAATTAATAGCTCGTTTTCCTAAAGCGGACAGAACTAGCAGCCGTTTACTTACTTTAGATGGCCCAAGCGGAACTCTAGAACATAAAGTGTTTAGCGACATACTTGATTTAGTAAACGAAGGCGATTTGTTAGTCTTTAACAATACACGCGTTATTCCAGCACGTATGTTTGGTCAAAAAGCCTCTGGCGGCAAAGTTGAAGTGCTTGTAGAGCGAGTGCTAGATGAACATCGCGTACTTGCGCACGTACGCGCGAGCAAGTCGCTTAAGGTTGGTAACGAAGTTATTCTTGAAGGCAAAGCTAAAGCAATAATGGTTGCACGCCACGATACATTATTTGAGCTTGAGTTTGATCATAGCCAAAACGTGCTAGATATACTTAATGATATTGGTCATATGCCACTGCCTCCTTATATTGACCGACCTGATACCGAAGCTGATCGCGAGCGTTACCAAACTGTTTATGGAGAAAAGCCAGGTGCAGTTGCTGCGCCAACAGCGGGCTTACATTTTGACGATAAGTTAATGACGGCACTAAAAGATAAAGGTGTAAACATGGCTTTTGTTACTTTGCACGTTGGCGCCGGTACTTTTCAGCCAGTACGAGTGGATAGTGTTGATGAGCATGTAATGCATTCCGAGTACATAGAAGTGCCCGATGATGTAGTTGCTGCCGTTGCACAAACCAAAGCAAGTGGCGGGCGTGTAATTGCGGTTGGCACAACTTCAGTACGCTCATTAGAGTCGGCAGCTAAAGTTCACGGCGGCAAGTTAGATACGTATTTTGGTGATACCGATATATTTATTTTTCCGGGTTACCAATTTAATGTTGTTGATGCCATGGTCACTAATTTTCACTTACCTGAGTCAACACTCATTATGTTAGTAAGTGCTTTTAGCGGACAAGACAATATTATGGGCGCATACAATACCGCAATTGAACAAAAATACCGCTTTTTTAGTTACGGTGATGCGATGTTTTTAACACGCAAGTAACAGCTTGTTATTTAATACTCAGTAAAAAACATTAAAAACCCCAGCTTCGTTGCTGGGGTTTTTGTTTAGCGTAATAAGCAAGATTGAATTTATCGCAGCTAATAGTATTAATGAGGCAAAAAGGGTAGAATCGAGCGGTTAAATTATAGCTTGTTGGACTGTTTTTCCGACATTGAGGATGATATGAAATTTGAATTAGATTGTACTGACGGAAAAGCGCGCCGCGGCCGCTTAATTTTTGACCGTGGTGTAATAGAAACACCTGCATTTATGCCTGTTGGTACTTACGGTACTGTAAAAGGTATGACGCCAGATGAAGTAAAAGCCACTGGTGCGCAAATATGTTTAGGTAATACCTTTCATTTAATGCTTCGCCCAGGTACTGAAATCATTAAGCAACATGGTGATTTACACGACTTTATGAATTGGGATTTCCCAATTTTAACTGACTCAGGCGGTTTCCAAGTATTTAGCTTAGGCGCAATGCGTAAAATCACTGAAGAAGGCGTGTTATTTCAATCTCCAGTAAATGGTGATGAAATTATGATGTCGCCTGAAAAGTCGATGGAAGTACAGCGCGACTTAGGCTCAGACATCGTTATGATTTTTGACGAGTGTACGCCATACCCAGCAACTGAAAAAGAAGCTAAAGATTCTATGGAGTTATCTCTTCGTTGGGCTAAGCGTTCAAAAGAAGGGCATGGCGACAATCCATCTGCTTTGTTTGGTATTATTCAAGGTGGTATGTACCCAGAATTACGTGCACAATCGCAAGCAGGCTTAGAAGAAATTGGCTTTGATGGCTATGCATTAGGTGGTCTATCAGTAGGCGAGCCTAAAAACGAAATGATGAATATTCTTGATCATTGTGCGTTTAAAATGCCAGAAGACAAACCACGCTACCTTATGGGTGTAGGCAAGCCAGAGGATTTAGTTGAGTCTGTTCGCCGTGGTATTGATATGTTTGACTGTGTTATGCCAACACGTAATGCGCGTAACGGCCATTTATTCATTACCACAGGTGTAGTTAAAATACGTAACGCAGTACATAAAACAGACACAGGGCCACTTGATCCTGAGTGTGATTGCCATACGTGTGGAAACTATTCACGAGCTTATTTGCATCACCTTGATAAATGTAACGAAATTTTAGGTGCGCGACTAAACACAATTCATAATTTACGTTACTATCAACGTGTTATGGAAGGTTTACGTAATGCAATTAGCGAAGGTAAATTAGAAGAATTTGTACAAGATTTTTATGCTCGCCGAGGCCAAGACGTGCCAGAGCTAGTAGATATAAAAAATTAAACTTTAAAATTAAAGAGGAAGTATCATGAGTTTATTTATTTCAAATGCACACGCAGCAGCTGGTCAACCTGCGGCAAGCGGTGGTTGGGAAATGCTAATAATGTTAGCTATTTTCGGTTTGGTTTTTTACTTTTTAATCTACCGCCCGCAAGCTAAGCGCGTTAAAGAGCACAAAAGCTTAATGAGTATGATGGCTAAAGGCGATGAAGTACTTACCCAAGGCGGTTTAGTGGGTAAAATTGTGAAGATTTCTGAAGAGAAAGATTTCATCGTTATCTCTTTAAACGAGCAGGCAGAAGTAACAGTACAAAAATCTGCAGTATCTGCAGTATTGCCAAAAGGCACAATGAAGTCGCTATAAAAATAATAAGGACGACCCCGTGTTAAACAAGTTTCCAGTTTGGAAGTATTTACTTGTTTTAGCTGTGGTAGCCATTGGCCTTTTATATGCCTCTCCAAACTTGTATGGTCGTGATCCGGCTATACAAGTTTCAGGTGCTAAAGGCGCTGATGTCGATCTCAGTGTTGTAGACAAAGTAAACGCAATCCTTGAAAAAAATAATGTAACCGCTAAATCGACAATACTTGAAGATGGGCAAATTTTAGTTCGTTTAAAAAATGTTGAAGAACAGCTTAAAGCGCATGACTTACTGCGTGATTCGCTGAGCGACGATTACATTTCTGCTATTAATATGGCACCTGCTCAACCAGCTTGGTTAAAAGCGGTTGGTGGTAACCCTATGAAGCTAGGTCTTGATTTAAGTGGTGGCGTACATTTCACCATGGAAATCGACATGGCAACAGCGGTTGATAACCAGCTTGAGCAAATGGAACAAGATTTTCGTAGCGACCTGCGCGAAGAAAAACTACGTTACCGTAGTGTTCGCCGCGTAGCAGGCTCCGATCGTATGCGTGTAGAAATGCGTACCGAAGCAGATAAAGACGCAGCAGAGAGCTTCTTAGAAACTCGCTACCCGCTAAATGTCTACATTGATGACAGCAGTAACGATAAAGCATTTTTTGCGACAATGAGTGAGCAAAAACTCAAAGAAATTCGTGACTACGCTATCAAGCAAAATGAAACGATTATTCGTAACCGTATCAACCAAATTGGTGTTGCAGAACCTAACGTACAACGCCAAGGCGCTGAGCGTATTATTGTTCAACTACCAGGTATTCAAGACACAGCACGCGCTAAAGAAATTTTAGGCGCAACAGCAACACTTGAATTTCGCGAAGTAGACGAAAACGCTGATATCAGCGCTGCTGCTCAAGGTCGTATCCCAGCGGGTACTGAAATGATCATGAGCCGCGACGGTTACCCTGTTGTACTTAAAAAGCGTATTATTCTAGAAGGCAGTCATATTACTGGCGCGCAATCTGGCGCTGATGAATACCAACGCCCGCAAGTGAGTATTACGCTCGATAGCAAAGGTGGGGCAAAAATGAATGCCTTTACCAAACGTGCTATTGGTAAGCGTATGGCAACGGTATTTATTGAATATAAGCCATCAGGTAAAAAAGATGCAGACGGTAAAGCGCTTCCGCCTATTAAAGTTGAAGAAGTTATTAACGTAGCAACAATTCAAGCACGTCTTGATCGCTCGTTCCGTATTACAGGTATCGATAACCCAGCTGAAGCACATAACTTAAGTTTGCTACTTCGTGCAGGTGCGCTTGTAGCACCAATTCAAATTGTTGAAGAGCGCACTGTAGGTCCAAGTTTAGGTCAAGAAAATATTGAAGCGGGTATGACTGCGGTTGCACTTGGTTTTGCGTTTGTACTTGTGTTTATGCTTGTGTACTACAAAGGCTTTGGTATGGTTGCAAACCTTGCTCTTGCGGCTAACTTAGTACTGATTGTTGGTGTTATGTCTTTAATTCCAGGCGCTACACTTACGCTACCTGGTATTGCCGGTATTGTATTAACGGTAGGTATGGCGGTTGATGCTAACGTACTTATTTTTGAACGTATCCGTGAAGAGCTAGCCGATGGCCGAAGCCCTCAACAAGCAATTCATTTTGGCTACGATAGCGCATTTAGCACTATATTCGATGCCAACATCACCACGCTAATTGCTGCCATTATACTGTTTGCAGTAGGTACCGGCCCAATAGCGGGCTTTGCAGTAACACTTGCGATTGGTATTTTAACTTCAATGTTTACAGCCATCGTTGGTACCCGTGCGGTAATCAACTTATTTGTTGGTGGTAAACGTATTGATAAACTTTCGATTTAAGGAGCTGACATGCAAATTTTAAGTTTGGGTAGTAGAACCCTTCGTTTCATGTCTCTTCGTAAAGTGGCTATGGGTTTTTCGACGTTATTAATTTTAGCGTCGTTTGCATCAGTTTTTGTTAAAGGTCTAAATTTTGGTTTAGATTTTACCGGCGGTACTGCGGTAGAAGTTGGTTTTTCACAGCCAGCAGACCTTAAAAAAGTACGTGCTGCGCTAGCTGATAATGGTTTTGCTGATGCATCAGTACAACTATTTGGTTCAAGCCAAGAGATTTTAGTTCGTTTAGCACCGCGCGGTAGTGATGTTAAAGCTGAAGTAATTGGTAACCAAGTAATCGATGCGCTTAAAAAAGCTGATGACAGCGTAGTAATGCGCCGTATTGAGTTTGTGGGCCCAAGTGTAGGTGAAGACTTAAAAGAGCAGGGTGGCCTTGCCATGTTAACTGCACTTATTTGTATCTTAATCTACGTTGCATTTCGTTTTGAATGGCGCTTTGCTGTGGGTGCGGTAGGTGCACTACTACACGATGTTATTATTACTGTGGGTTTATTTTCGATATTAGGTTTAGAGTTTGATTTAACTATATTAGCGGCAATTCTTGCGGTAATAGGTTATTCACTTAACGATACGATTGTTGTATCTGACCGTATTCGTGAAAACTTCCGTAAAGTGCGCATTGACGATACTGTAGAAATTATTGATATTTCACTTACGCAAACACTTAACCGTACACTTGTAACTTCAATCACCACTATTTTAGTATTGATTGCTTTGTTTGCATGGGGCGGACAAACCATTCATGGCTTTGCAACTGCATTGCTGTTTGGTGTGTTTATTGGTACTTATTCTTCGATTTATGTTGCGAGCTCTGTTGCTATAGCAATGGGCGTAAGCAAAGAAGACTTAATACCAGAAGTAATTGAAAAAGAAGGTGCAGACCTAGACGCAATGCCGTAGTAGAGTCTCATTAAATAAAAACCGCTCCTATGAGCGGTTTTTTTATACCTGCAATTTACGAATTTCTCAGGCGTCTAAATTTTCATTAGCGGATGTAACAGTGCAAGTTTACGAAACAGTGCTAACTTTGTAGTGTGAATCGGTAGGACCTTTTTGCAATAATATATAAATCGCCACAGGTTAAGGCACCGGCCACTGAGGCTAAAATAAGCCAAGTGTTATCGCTCTAGTTATCTATTTATTCATGTGCTCAAGGGATGCTTTAGAAGTGTTTAGCCTTGCAGCCAATAATAGGTAATTTAAACAAAGCAGGTAATTATTATGTTACCAATAAAAGTTTCTATCAGTGTATTTAGTTTGTTTGTAAGTTTTTCACTCATGGCGCAAGAGCAAATAATTAATGTTGCTCAAAAGCAAGATACCCAAAACGCACGAGAAGAGTACCTCAATGAGTTATTAGTACGTGCACTTGAAAGTGTTAACTACCCCGGTGTTATCCGAATGACCCCCATATCAGAACTGCAAAAGCGTAAGCTAATAAACCTAGATGATAACGAATTAGACATGTATTGGAGTATGAGTAGTCCAGAGCGAGAGGCGCTTGCTTTGGCGATAAAAATACCACTATTTAAAGGCTATATAGGTAAGCGAGCTTTATTAACTAATAAGCAAAACTTGGCGCGCTTTAAAAAGGTAAAAAATATTGAGCAGCTAGCTACGTTTTCGGCTGTACAAGGGCACAACTGGCCAGATACAAGAATAATGTCCTATAACGGATTACATGTAAGGCCGCTTACTAACTACCAAGCCATGTTCACTTTAACGAGCCGTGGTCGAATAGATTACTTTCCTCGCTCGTTTATTGAGGTTAACTCTGAACTTATTGAAAACAAACAAAGTAATTTAGTAATCGTGCCTAATTTATACATAAGTTATCCAACCGGTATTTATTACTTTGTGACTAAGAGTAAACCTGAATTAGCAAAGGCTGTTGAAGAGGGATTAATAATGATGCAGGAAAGCGGTGAATTTGACGCATTATTTAATGAATACTTCGCAAAGGATTTAAATACACTACCTTATACAAAAGGCAAAACGATAGAGATTAAGCTCGATAACCCTTATTTTTAGGCACAAAAAAAGGAGCCTGAGCTCCTTTTTAGCATGCTATTAATAGCATCAAATTAGCGAAGTAACGACTCAGTTAGTACTGGACGAATTTCACGAATAATTGCTTGAGTCAATTTTGGTGAACCACAGATAATATTGCCGCTGTGGTTATAGTTATTACCACCAGCGAAATCTACAACCATACCGCCCGCTTCTTTAACCATAAGTTCGCCTGCAGCAGAGTTCCAAGGTTTTAAACCAATTTCAAAAAATCCATCAACACGGCCAGCTGCAACGTATGCCATATCTAAAGCAGAACAACCTGCGCGGCGAATGTCTGCAGTGTGTACAAATAATGCTTTAAACGCTTCAGTGTATGCATCCATGTGGTTTTTGTTTTTGAAAGGGAAACCAGTAGCAAGTACAGTGCCTGCAAGAACCGTAGTTTTGCTAACACGTAGACGTTTGCTGTTTAACTGAGTGCCTTGACCGCGAGATGCAGTGAAAAGCTCACCACGAATTGGATCATAAATAACAGCTTGGTCTAAACGACCTTTAACTTTAAGTGCGATAGAAACCGCGTAATGAGGGATACCTTTGATGAAGTTAGTTGTTCCATCGATAGGATCTACAATCCATTGGTAATCATCATCCTTGCCTTTATGCTCACCTAATTCTTCACCAACAATAGAGTGAGTAGGGTAAGACTGTAAAATAGTGTCACGAATTACGGCTTCGGCTTCTTTATCAATGTTAGTTACTAAGTCGTTAGCGCCTTTTTGTTGCACTTCAACTTTTGATAAATCTTCACTTGCGCGAAGTAAAATTTTGCCTGCGTTGCGCGCAGCGCGAACCGCAATGTTTAACATTGGATGCATGGTATTACCTTTGGGTTGTAAAAGAACGTTTATATATTTCAGCCGGCGTATTTTAGCGACTTTTGACATAAAGTAAACAATAAACCCCAAATACTTATGTTTGTTTTTTATACAAGATTGAAAAATGTCTATATTTTTAAAAAATAATAATGAGCAATTAATAAGTCATTATGTTCCTTTGTGTGTTAATTAAATTGAATTAATTTTAAATAACGCTTTACCTAAAGTTAGCTTGAGGTTTTATCGTGCCCCTAACTTAATTGATAGGACAACATTATGTATTTAGAGCACGTAAACTTAGTCGCGAGTGATATAGATAGTATGCTTAAATTTTATCGCGCTGTATTTCCACATTGGTCGATTAGAAGTGAGGGCAGAGGCGATTGGCATGGAAAACCAAGACGCTGGGTACACTTTGGAGATGACACGCATTACATTGCGATAAGCGATCATGGTGAGGGTGAAAACAGAAACTTATCGGGCCATCAAATTGGTTTTGCACACTTTGCTTATGTAACTAATAATTTAAGCGCAGTAGTAATGCGCTTAAATAAAGTGGGTTTTACAGTAAGCAAGCAAGGTAGCGAGAATCCTTTCAGAAAGAATGTCTACTTTATTGATCCCGCCGGGTTTGAGGTGGAATTTGTAGAGTATTTAAGTGATGTACCAAGCGAGCGAAATAACGATTTATAATAAAATACTAAGCAGCACGCTAAAGTGCTGCTACTCAATTATAGTGAGCGGTTATTATTACCGGTGCCAAACTGGGTTTTTAGCTCATTTGCAAAGCTCATAAATTTTTCTTTAATTGTGCGCTTTATTTTTACTTCAACCGATCCCATAACTGCCTTTCCTTCAATATGAATAGTAGGACCTTGGCGTTTGTTAAGCGACACAGATTTATTTTCAAGACTACTTAAAATACAAAACATTTTAGACACTACATTTACATGCTCTGGTACGTAAATCTCATCACTACCAAAAATACAGTTAACGTGAATAGTTACATTTTGATGCGCAAAAATGGCATCGGTAAAATCTAGCACCACCGATCCCATAAAGTTACTCAAATATATATTCTTTGGCACGACCCACTGACCGCTTCGCTCGTTAGAGCCTAAAATGCTGCGTAATGTAAAATCATCATCACTGTTTTGTTGTGCACTATAATGTGGTGTAAATTGCGATTGTTTTTCTGCTTTATATTGCTGATCAGTATTAAGTGTTAAATCTTCTACTAAGGCTAAAAGAGCTTCGTTATTAGGTGCATCCATCGCGTTATCTAAGCGTCTCTCAAATGCATCAACAGAAATAACCCCATGACTGTAATTATAAATTAATTGATCAATTACTTGTTCGCGTACTTGCTCTATTGGGCGGTCTTCGACTTTTACAGACATGGGGCATTCCTTATTATATTTACTATTAATACAGCTCTTGATGTTTATATGCAAAGCACGCACCAAATATAATAACCTTAATTATCAATGATTTAATTTTAAATGATGTTTTATGTTTTGTTATATTAACGATAGATTAACCAAAAATGCAATTATCTAGTTATTTTCACTATTTGAGAAAGTTTTACCGAGTAGCCTGTAAATAGTTACACAGCTATAGATAGTGCCTTATCCCAAAATTACATCAAGTTATTGAAATGTATATATAAATAAAGTTGGCCTAAAGCTCGCATTAGTTAAAGTGTCTTTAATCAAAAGGAGAAAGATTATGAAAACATTTAACAAATCTATTATCGCAGCTCTAGTTCTTGGTACTACGGCTATGGGTGCCCAAGCAAACAGCTGGGAAAACGAAAGTAAAGATGCTTGGATTGATGGTAAGGCAGAAACAGTTCTACTTATGAACACTAATCTAAACAACTTTGACATTAACACTGATGTAAAAAATGGCAAGGTAGTACTTACAGGTAAAGTTAATAGCGAGCTTGATAAAGAGCTAGCAGAAGAACTTGTACTTAGCCTAGATGGCGTATCTGATGTTGAAAACAGCCTTACCGTTGTTAAAAGCATGGACACAAAAGATAGAAGCAAAGACATGATGGACGATGATGATAACGACTTAACGGACGCTAAAATCACCACTGTAATCACAACTCGCTTCCTGTTTGATTCAGAAGTTGGTGGTACAGACATCGATGTTGATACCGACAACGGTATAGTAACTCTGAATGGCTCAGTAGAGTCTGAAGCTGAAAAGCAGCTAGCAGTTAAAATTGCTAAAAATGCTGAAGATGTTCGTGACGTAGTTGATAAACTATCTATTATTGCTGAATAACACAGTATAGTTAAGGCCCACTAACACTGGGCTTTACGCCTTTTTAATGCTTAATTTAAATGGAGTTTAATCATGGATATTATTCGTATAATACTTTCAGTTTTATTGCCGCCATTAGGTGTATTTTTGCAAGTTGGCTTAGGTATGCATTTTTGGTTAAATATTGTATTAACACTGTTAGGTTATTTCCCAGGGTTAATACATGCAATCTACATTATTGCGAAAAAATAATGACAGATTATATATTGTGTAAGCCGACTACTGAGGTTTAACTAAATAAAAACTTCAGTACTGATCGGCTCACAATATCAGTTTTTAAAGTAAATATTTTTTATCAAAATCTAATTTTTAATTGACTCAAACTAAGTGATTTATTTCTTGTAACTCACTCCCAACATTCCCTCAGCCACACCTATCGTTTACTTCAATTAAGCTTTCTAACTAACAGCAGTGTTCTGATTCTGTATTGATGCCATTTAGGAAGTCTTTAACATTAGTTTGTTTATATATCTACAATACGCGATTAATTACTCTATTATTAAGTGGCAATATTACCATCACTTCTAGTGTTATCATTAAACCAAGTTTTTACGCATATTGAGGTAGCTAATTGAATATTCGACTTATACTGTCAGGCGTTGTGTCATTCGTTTTTTATTTTAGTTGGGCCTACTGGGCAAATAGTTCGGCAGATATTGCTAAATCTGTCACGTTTCAAGCTGCATTAGTACAAGGTTTGTATAGTGGATTTGTAACGCTGTTTTTTACTTTTATTTTAGAAAAGGTCGTCAACAAGTATAAGTCTAGTTATGTAACGCTTGCGTTTGTAACTCCAATTATTTGTATGTTTCATTCTAAAACACCACAAAACGTAGCAATACGACAAAGCTTCAATAATGCAATTAACTCTAGCGCCTCGTATTTAGGTAACAAAAAAATAGCAGGTGTACTTTTTGCGCCTATTATTCCGATTACTGTTCAATCGAGCTTAGTGATTATGGTGAATGTAATTAATCAGACACCTAATTTGGCACTTACAGTAGCCCCAAGCATATTTTTTACAGCCTTGTATGCCTACACATATATGTTAGCTTTACTTAAAAAAGTAGAGCGTTAAATATAAAAGACTACATGTGGGGGGAAGGTTTTTATAATTTAATGCAGAAAATATCATGGGAAATATCTTACATTTTATGCTTATACCCACCTAAAAGATTACTATTTAAGCAGTTAGCTTACTGATTGTTAAAATAAAGGTGTTTGGTAGTGACAAGCACCTAAAAAGTTTTTATACTGCAACCCGCTTTAGTCGCTCTGTGACTGAACGCTTCAAAAATTAACTGCCTAGCAGTTATATAAAAGTTGGCCCCTTAGCTCAGTTGGTTAGAGCACACGACTCATAATCGTTAGGTCCCCAGTTCGAGTCTGGGAGGGGCCACCACTTTTACAAACTTTCCAAAAAAATACCTACTCAAATTATTTAATGCTACATGAATTTAATATCGTGTAATTTATTATTCTTTATTTACCCCTAATAATAAATATAATTTAAATAAAGTTAATCCATAGATTAAGCTAAGCTTTCTTAAATTTGAAAGAGTGCGAATGCACTATTAAATTCCAGCGTTAGATCGGACGCTATTCATGCTCTGTCTTGTAAATAATAATGAGCTGCATCTGATTTCAGAATACAAAAAAAGCCCCTATTGGGGCTTTTTACTTGCTAGTGTTTACTTCTATTGCTCAAAACTACAAGAGTTAACTAATTTTTACGGTATATCTCATGCTCAATATCGTAAATATTTACGCTTAGGCTGTCTGATGCTCTGCAGTATGTTTTTAAGCATGAAAGTAGCAGTTCGCTTAACATTTGTTTTTGCTCAATTGAGCGCCCAGCCAATATATGTACCGCGATATGTATAAACCCTGATTTTCCTGCGCCAAGTTGATATTGCTGATAAGCAATAGCGCGCGTTTTTATGGTTTCTAACTCAAATAAATCGCTTTCAAAGGCGGTATTGTGAATTTTTTCTACGAGAACTTGTGGTAATACAGGGAGGTCTTCTGAGTGTTCAATAATAATGTGCGGCATTTAGGCGTTTCCTATTATGAGTTACTGCATGAGCGAGAGTTAATTGTATCAAATACAACAGGGTTCGCTAAACCCTGAGCTATCTAAAATCTTTACTTTAAACTAATTTAGTCGTATTTATTTTTGATGTTAGTATAAAAACATACAGGTGAACCTTCGCTTAGTAACGTAGGTGCTAAGTTACTTATATATTAATTAAGGATAAGTATGAAATTACCACAAAAATTTAAACGTTTAGTTTTACTTGCAGGTGCTGTTGTTACATTAAGTGCTTGCTCTGATGATGTTGCGTCGGTAAGTCTTGGGTTATTTACAACTAAAGATGTTGTAGTTAATTCGCAGCAAGATCCCATTGTTGAGGGCGTTACTTGTCATATTAGTCATATAGAGGCTAATTTGGATTTTTCTGATCCCTCTGATATGTCTATAGCGTGTCGTCAAACGGGGCCTATTACAGCGCAGCAGCTACAAAAAATAGACCGCAGTAAATCAGGTGAAGTGATATTCAAATCATCTAAAAGTATATTATTTAAATCACTAAAAGTGCGCCGTATTTACGATGCTGAGAATCGTACTTTATTGTACTTATCGTACTCAACTAAAGAATCCAGTGGTAGCCACCACCATGCGCTATCAACAGTGCCGCTATACAATACTCAAGCGTGGGATTGGGCGCTTACACAGAAAGACTAAACTAGCACTAAAACTTATAAGAGCACCTTATGTTAGCTTTATTTAAATCGGCACCTTTATTGGAAGATCAAGAGCAGCAATGGCTTATTGATACATTTATTTGGGCTGTAGAAAATTTTGATGCTGAGTTTTTTACAAAGCAAACACAAATAATACTGCCAACGGCCACTTTCTTCCCTGATTCGGTATCGAGCATTGAGGAAATGGCGAGTAATGTTTTTACCCGCGTTACTAATTACGCGGGTATGAATGCATGGCCTATTCAATTAGTTGCACCTCAGCAGTTACAACCACAAGTTTTTCCGCACTTTGAATTTAGTGATGAAATACGTGGCGAAGGCAGCCACCTAATTGTGCCGCCAAGCCATAAGGTCAGTATCTCTTTTAACCCTAATCAGATTAATCAGCCACAAGATTTAGTGGCAAGTTATGCGGGTACTCTGGCCACCATACTTATCCATCACGTTGGGGTGCTACCGCCAGGCGGTAGGGAGTATTTACCACAAGCTGCCGATGCACTTGCTTGTTTTTTAGGATTTGGTGTGATGATGAGCAACACGGTGTATCAGTTTAAAGGCGGTTGTGGCTCTTGTTATAATCCATACGCTAACCGTGAAGCTAAGTTAAGTGAAACACATACGGTATTTATGCATGCCCTGATTAGTTACTTTAAAAACGATAAAGTGTCTAAAAAACATTTAAAGCCGCATTTACGTGGTCAGTTCAAAAAAGCACAAAAAGAAATTAAAGCATTGGTAAATAACTCGGCTAACCCGCTGTTATTAGCTTATTCGCCAAACTAGCAAGGATCTGCGTGGAATACTTAGATGAATTTTTACTGATTGTTATTGCTCATTTTTTTGCAGTAGCAAGCCCAGGGCCTGACTTTGCCGTAGTACTTAAGCAAAGTGTGCAACAAGGAAGGCGCAATGCATTGTGGACAAGCGCCGGTGTTGGCGCTGCTATTTTACTGCACGTTGCCTATTGCGTTTTAGGTGTTGCGCTTATTTTAACGCAATCGCCTAGTTTATTTATGGCGCTTAAGTATCTTGCCGGTGCATATTTAGCTTATTTAGGCGTACAAGCACTCAGAGCTGCAAAACCTACAGCAAGTAATGAAGGCGAGGCTGCAAAAGATGTTGAAAACAAAACCGTCCAAGAAGAATCCGTTTGGCTTGCTTTTAGGCGCGGCTTTTTCACAAATGCATTAAACCCAAAAGCCACGTTATTTTTTATGTCGTTATTTACACTCGTGATTAGCCCAACAACACCGACTAGCGTACAGATCGGTTACGGTGTGTACATGGCACTGGCTACTTGGGCGTGGTTTTCAATGCTTTCAATAATACTTTCTAGAAATAATGTAAGGGGTTTTTTCCAACAACGCGGTTATTGGTTTGACCGTGGAATTGGCGTTATTTTAATTGCCCTTGCAGTACGTGTTGTTATTTAACTTATTTAAAAAGTACAGGAGATAAAATGCCGTTATATAATTTTTCGTTTGGCTCTAATATGTCATCTAATCGTTTGTTAGCGCGCTTACCTAATGTAAAGCGTGTAGGAACAGCGGTACTTAAAGGTTACGAGCTAACTTTTGATATGCTATTTAAAGATGGCTCTGGCAAATGCAGTATTTGCCCAAGCGATAAAGAAGGCGCGCTGGTTTACGGCGTTATTTATGAGCTTAATGAAGATGAAAAAGTTATTTTAGATGGTATTGAGGGCGTAGGTTACGACTGCGTAGATATAGCCCCAACGCTTCTAACGGGTGAGACTGTAACTGCACATTGTTATATAGCTAATACCCACGACAGCGATGTACTCCCATACGATTGGTACATAAAACACGTTCATCGCGGATCACTTGAAGCGGGCGTACCAAAAGAATACAGTGATGCGATATTAAATCGCGCACAAAAAAGCGATACCAATCAAGAGCGCGCAGCAATTGAATTTGCAGTTCATCAAAAATAATAAAATAGGATTGATATGAAATTAACCAAACTTGCCGCAATGGCACTACTAGCAGGCACTACATTTAGTAGCTGGGCACAAGTTGATACCAACAAAATTGACGATGTTATTAAAGCCTCAATGGCACGTTTTGACGTACCCGGAATGGCAGTTGCCATTGTTGAAAACGATAAAGTAATATTTGCTAAAGGCTTTGGTGTAACTAATCTCGATACCAACAAAAAAGTAAACAAAGACACCTTGTTTGGTATTGCTTCAAACACGAAAGCGTTTACAACAGCAGCGCTTGCCAAGTTGGTTGATGAGGGGAAGTTAAGCTGGGATGACCGCGTAATTGATCATTTACCAGAGTTTAGATTATACGACTCATACGTAACACGCGAAATGCGTATTCGTGATTTATTAAGTCACCGCAGTGGGCTAGGGCTTGGGCAAGGCGATTTAATGATTTGGCCAAGTACCGATAAGTCAGTTGATGAAATTTTAGCGGGATTACAGTATTTAAAACCAGCGAGCAGTTTTCGTAGCAAGTATGCTTATAACAACTTGATGTTTGTTACCGCTGGTGAGGTGGTTGCACGTGTGTCGGGTATCAGCTGGAACGATTACATCGAAAAAAATATATTACAGCCGCTGCACATGGATAACTCACGCGCGGGATTTTCACGTATTCCAAAAAGTAATAAAAACTGGGCGACAGGTCATATTCCTATGGATGGCACGCTTCATCCATTTTTTGTGAACTACCTAGAAGATTTTAGAGGTGCAGGTGCCATTGCTTCAAGTGTAAGCGACATGAGCCAATGGCTTCGTACGCAATTAGCGGGCGGTAAAATGCCAAGTGGCGAGCAGCTATTTAGTGAAAAGCAACAAGCGCAAATGTGGCACCCACATATTACGTCTATGGCGTCTAAAAGTGCGTTTGAATCGTATCATCAGCAGTTTAGGGGTTATGGGTTAGGTTGGAGTATTGAAGACTACCACGGCTTTAAAAAGCTAGGTCACGGTGGTGGTATTTTAGGGATGGTATCGCAAGTTACTTTATTGCCTGAGAAAAAACTTGGTATTGTTATTTTATCTAATCAACAAGCTTTTGGTGCACTTTCGGCAGTAACCCACGAAGTACTTGAAGATGCACTTGAGCTCGAAGATAAAGACTGGGTAGAGGATTTAGCTAAAAGTCATTTTGAAGGTAAGCAACATGCGTACGCTAATGCAAAACCAGAAGCCCCCGCTGACTACCAACCACAATTACCAAACATTAATTACACCGGTACATTACATGATGATTGGTATGGCGATGTAATTATTGAGCAGCTTGATAGTAAATTGCATATTGATTTTACGCATACCAAGCGCTTAAAAGGCACACTTGAGCATTACACTGGTAATACATTTATTGTTAAGTGGGATGAAAAGCTACTTGAAGCGGATGCATTTATTCGTTTTGAAATGAGCTCACAAAACCGTGTAAACAGCGCTAAAATGCGTGCAGTATCAACACAAGTTACCGACTTTAGCTTTGATTTTAGAAACCTACATTTAAAAGCAAAATAGCTAATAACATTAGTATTTAAAGTACCGATATTTAAAGTATCAATATTTAAAGTATCGATATAAACCAAAGTCGCAAAGCCACCCGTCGGTGGCTTTGTTATATTAAGCATTCAATTTACTTTGGCTAGGAGCATTTTATGCGTACTGCAGTTATTTCACACCCTCATTGCCGTAAACATAAAATGATAGACGACCATCCTGAGTGCCCAGAGCGCTTAGATGCAATTACCGACAGGTTATTAGCCAGCGGTGTAGATGTTGGCTTAACACACCTGCAGGCACCTAAGGCCGAGCGTGAGCATTATTTACTTGCTCACGATGAGGCTTTAGTTAAACACGTAGAAACTACACTACCAACCGAAGGACTCGCTAATTTAGATGGCGATACGTGGTTGTGCCCCGATTCGTTTAAAGCGATTGAGCGGGCAGTAGGTGCCGGGTTGTTAGCTGTTGATGAAATACTTGCCGATAAACTCGATGCTGCTTTTTGCTCAGTACGCCCGCCAGGGCATCATGCTAATAAGGATTCATCATCTGGGTTTTGTGTGTTTAATAACTTAGCTATTGCCGTTAAGTACGCACAAAGCAAAGGGATTAAGCGGATTGCGATTGCTGACTTTGATGTACACCATGGTAATGGCACACAAGACATTTTTATTGATGACGAAAACGTACTGCTTTGTTCGTTATTTCAGTATCCGTTTTACCCAAATACAGCGGTTAAAAATAATAGCCATATAGTTAATTCTCCTTTGCCAATTGCCAGCAATGGCGATGACCTAAAAGAGGTATTTACTGGGCAATGGCTACCAAAATTAAAAGCGTTTAAGCCTGAATTACTTTTTATAAGCGCAGGGTTTGATGCACACCTAGAAGATGATATGGCGAGCTTAAAGTTTGTAGAGGATGACTACATTTGGCTTACCGAGCAACTATGTGGTGTTGCTAAAGAGGGCGGCTGCAAAGGTGTTATTTCGTATTTAGAAGGTGGCTATGCGCTATCAGCTTTGGGTAGAAGTGCTGTAGCGCATATAAAAGTGCTTACTGATATCTAAATAAAGAGAGTGTTTATAGCCCTAATAAATCAAACGCCTGCGCTGTGCTTAGGGTTTTTATTTTACCAAGGCAGCATTGACCTTCATTTAATAAGTAAGCTGTAACAAGCTGTGCTAGCTGCTCGCCATTCAATTTAGGGTAAACAGTGCCTTGTAAATTAAGGTAGTCACCTTGCTTGTTAAGTACTCGCACATCGCTTAGTTCACTTTGCATAACGCTGTGTAAGCACTCTTGTTGCTCTTGTTGGTTATGGGCTATCTCAAGCTCATTATAAATAACCAATAACTGTGGGTAGCTGTTTAACATAGCCCGTTAACCTACGGTTACTTCATAAGACGTAAATTTACGAATATTAATAACGCCTTTTTCAAAAATTAAGTATTGGCCTTTAATACCTTGTAAAACACCACTTACAACAGGGTCTTTATCAAAGTTAAATGAGCTGATTTTTGTTGGGTATTCGGTTACTGGAAAGTTTAAATCAACCACATCTTCATCAAGTTGTTCTATTGCTGTTGCGCCAAATAATTCACTGAGCTCGTTTAGCTTTTCACTAATTTGTGGGATCAGCTCGGCTGCAGCTGCTTTTAAGTCAATTGCTTCGTTTTGACCTTTTAGCATATTGCGCCAATTCGTTTTATCGGCAATAAATTCAGCCAATGCAACTTCCACTAAACCTGATTGCAGGCGAGTTTGCACTTTAAAAATAGGTAATGCTTGAGTCGCGCCTTGATCAACCCAACGAGTTGGTATTTGTGTGTGGCGGGTAATACCTACTTTTAACCCAGAGGTGTTAGCGAGATATACATAGTGTGGGATCATGCAGTTTTCTTCGCCCCACTGTGGCTCTCGGCAAGTGCCTTGATCGTAGTGGCAGGTTTCTGGTTTCATAATACACATATCGCAACTAGCGAGCTTGCGCATGCATACAAAACAGTGACCTTGAGAATAGCTTTTTTTGGTTTTTTTACCGCAGTTAGAACATAAAATAGTGCCACTAAAGGTAAGCGTAAGCTCCTTACCTATAAATGCATTTAAGTCTACTAGGTGTTCACCTACAGGTAAGTGATATTGTACTGGTTCGGTTAAGCTCGATTTTAATTTACGCAGTGTGCCTTGCATCTTTACTTGGCCCCTAAAGATGTTAAAAAGAGGAGTCTAACATTTTTAAGCTATATTGGCTTTTTAAGAAGTGTAAATAGTCGGTGTAAGGCAGTGCTTTTGCGTATAAATAACCTTGGGCGTAGTCAGCGTTCATATCTTTGAGTAAGTGATGGATTTCCTGGGTTTCTACCCCCTCAATTGTTATTGATAAATTGAGGTTATGCGCCATATCAATGGCTGTTTGTACAATAACCTGGTGAGTAGGGTTATTAGGTAAATCAAAAACAAATGACTTATCTATTTTAAGTTCACTAAAGTGATAATTGACTAAGTAGCTAAGTGACGCATAGCCTGTCCCAAAGTCATCCAGTACTACTTTAATACCTAATGCGGTTAGCTCATCAACTAACTTTATAAGTGCATCCTGGCTATCTACGAAGGCCGATTCGGTTAGTTCAAATTTAAGTAACTGTGCCGGCACTTGGTATTTAATTAAAATATTTTCTACTTTTTCGGCTAAGTTATTTATAGTTAAGTTTTTAGCGCTTAAATTTACGCTAATTGTGTGCTCGTTATAGCCATTTTTTGTAAGCTTGACTATGTCTTTACAGGCTTGCTCTATTACCCACAGTGTTAGCTCGTTAATAATGCCTGTGTGCTCAGCAAGTATTATTAGTTCTTCAATTGATAAGTTGCTGTAAGTTGGGTCGGGCCAACGTAATAAAGCTTCAGCACCACTTACGTGGTTACTTAATAAGTTTATTTGAGGTTGGTAATAAAGTGCCAGTTGATTTGTTTTGATGGCTTGTTGCAGCTTAGCGGCTAGAGCAACGTCCATCATTAGATTATTACCGTTTGACGATGACCCAACTTGATTAACGCTACCTTTTGCTTTTTTAAGCGCTAAATATCCACGCTTTAACCAATATTCAAAGTCGTTACTCTTACCTGCACTACTAATACCTATACTGTAACTAAGCTGCAGGTTTAGCCCTTTAATTTCATATTGTTTTGGTAGGCTGCTAATTATTTTAGTCAGTAGTGCTTCTAGCATTTCTTGGTTTTGTGTTTTAGTAGAAATACAGGCAAATACGCCACTGCTTAAATCGGCTAAGCGTGGGCTGGTGTTTAAATCTGTTTCGAGGTTTGTAAATTCGCGTTCATGGCTGAGTTCTAATTCAAGCTCTTTGGCTACATGCTTTATAAGTGTGTAGCCCTGAGAAGAGGTAATAATTGTATTGAGCGAATTAAAGTGACGTATTTTTATTAAACATAAAGTTGTTGAGCGGTTTTGGCTTTGTAGCGCCATAAATGCTTGTTTTAGCTTGGAGCTATTAAGTAACTTTGTTTGTTGTGTGTGCGTGGCATGGTAAAGCGCACGTTCGCGCTGATACCTTACTCGGTCAGCTAACGCCATTGCCATTAAAATAACTTCGCACAAAATAGCCATTAAAAAGGCATGGCGGGAGGTAAAGCTATAAGCCAAAAAGCCGGTGAGCTCCATAGGCTGTATTACCGCACCAAATATCAGCGGTATCCACGAAAGTACATAAAACTTAGCCCACCTAAGGCCGCTACGTAGCTTGTTATAAATTAAAATAATACAAACAACGTATAAAAGTGCCATTACACAAAAAAACAACGGGGCTGCAATGTACTCAGGAATAAATAGACTAGCTATAGCCATTACTGACATAAACAAAAGCAGTTTTACGCTCATTTTGTATCGCCAGCAATTGTCCTTGTGATAGCGTAAAAACATAGTACAAAAGGCGAGAGTGAAAAATGATATTGCGTAGTTAAAAAATATGACTTTTTCGTGAATATATAACTGCCATTGCACTGGCCATAAATAAAATCCAAAACCAAGCACTGCACCCAATAAGGTTAACGCACTAATGATATAGCCAATATAAATTAAATAAACACGGTCTTTTATGCCAAAATAAAGCACCAAGTTATAAAGCGCAGCCATCAATAGCACGCCTACAAAAATACCCCAGATCCCAGTTTGAGAGCGCACTAAGTCAATAAACTCTTTATCACGATATAAGTTTACAGGTGTTTTACTTATGCCGACTGTGTCTATTTTCATTACTAGGCGCTGTGACGATTTTCTTTCTACTAAAAAACGAATATGCGGTACGCTGTATTCAAACAAAGAGAGGGCTTCTTCTTTATCGCCGAGTTTGTATGTTTCAATTAGTTTGTTGTTTTTATCGAGGCGATAAACCGTAAGGTGATCGACCATAGGGTTGTCAAAATGTGCCACAACATTTTGCTTGTTAAGGCTTTTATTTTCTAAATCAAGAAACAACCAATAGTTTTGCTGGCTAAAACTCCATGGAACATCTGAAAATGGTTGATGAGTAAGTAATTCAGGTTGGTTAATGATGGTATCGAATGTTTTAGTTTTGGTTTCGTCAATATAGTAGGCGTAATCGAGGTACATTGGAGCCGTTTTATCAATTGTATATCGTGTAGGCACGACAAGGTTTGATGCCAATGTACTGATTATAAAAAATATAAATATCAGTATGGCAACAGCAATTGCATGGTAACGTAAAGTTCTTAGTTCCAACGTTAATTTACTTTTAAAAAACCTTTTAATTAGTGTAGCACTAAAAAAGCGCAGATAAACTGCGCTTTTGTAGTTAAATTAACTGGTTATACCAATGAATAGGTATTACAGGCTATTGCTCGCGTGCAATAGCACGGTAAGCTATATCAGTACGATATTCCATACCATCCCAGCTAATTTGTTTAACAAGCTCATAGGCGCGCTGCTGCGCTTGCGTAACGGTGTTACCAAGTGCTGTTGCGCATAATACGCGACCGCCTGCGGTTACAACGTCATTGCCACTTTGCTTAGTACCCGCATGAAACACTTTTTCACCCGCAGGGTAATCAACTTTTAGCCCCGAAATTGCATCACCTTTAGGGTAATCACCAGGGTAACCTTTAGCTGCAAGTACAACACCAACGGCTGCGCGTGGGTCAAACTTAATCGTTGTTTTATCAAGTTCTACACGGTTAGCAGCTTCAATCAATTCAACTAAGTCTGATTGTAAACGTAGCATCATTGGTTGAGTTTCAGGGTCGCCAAAGCGACAGTTGTACTCAATTACTTTAGGGGTACCTGTTTCGTCAATCATCAAACCTGCGTATAAAAAGCCGGTGTACGGATGGCCTTCGCTTGCCATGCCTTCTACCGTAGGGTAGATCACTTCATTCATAATACGCTGGTGGATTTCATCCGTAACAACTGGCGCAGGTGAGTATGCACCCATGCCACCCGTGTTAGGACCGGCATCGCCATTGTAAGCGCGTTTATGGTCCTGACTGGTAGCAAATGGTAATACGTTTTTGCCATCAACCATTACAATGAAAGACGCTTCTTCACCGTCTAAAAACTCTTCGATAACAACACGACTTCCCGCATCACCAAAAGCATTACCCGCAAGCATATCGCGAATAGCATCTTCGGCATCGGCTTCCGTCATTGCTACAATTACGCCTTTACCCGCAGCCAAACCATCTGCTTTTACAACAATTGGCGCGCCTTTTTCTTTTAAATAAGCAAGGGCAGGGTCAATTTGTTCAAACGTTTGATAATCGCCTGATGGAATATTGTGGCGCGCTAAAAAATCTTTAGTAAACGATTTAGAGCCTTCAAGCTGGGCTGCGCCTGCCGTTGGGCCAAAAATAGCCATGTTATGTTCACGAAACTTATCAACAACACCCAGTACTAACGGTATTTCTGGACCTACAATAGTAAGCTCTACCTTGTTTTGCTGTGCAAAACTAAGTAAACCCTCTAAGTCGTCAACGTTTATTGCTACGTTTTCAAGTTTTGGTTCAAGTGCAGTACCTGCATTACCTGGGGCTACAAATACAGTATTTACTTTGGTGTTTTGAGCGGCTTTAAACGCAAGTGCGTGTTCGCGGCCGCCGCTGCCAATGACTAAAACATTCATGGCGAAAATTCCTATTTAAAGCGGTTTCTTAAATTTCAGCGTCATGCGGTCGCTTTCACCAATGGCTTTATATTTGTCAGCATCTTGTTCGCCGAGTCTTAAGCTTGGTGGTAGCGTCCATACACCTTTAGGGTGATCGGCTGTATCTTTTGGATTTGCATTTATTTCACTGCTTGCTACTAATTCAAACCCAGCTTGTTTAGCAAGGTCTACTACGTAGCTCTGCTTCATATAACCTGATGTTTTTTGATCTTCGTCAGCACGCTCTTCAGCTAAACGGTGTTCAACTAAACCTAATGTACCACCTGGTTTAAGGGCTTTATAAAAAGCTTGGAATGCACTTAATGCACCGCTTTTATCTTTGCCCATATACCAGTTATGCACATTACGGAAAGTTAAAACCATATCGGCACTGCCAGCTGGCGCAATATCTAAATGTGTTACAGGTGCAAACTCAGTAATTTTAACGCTACTAAAGCGCTCATCTTCAGCTACTTTTTGTTTAAAGCCCGCAAGAGAGCGTTGGTAGTAGCCAACTGATGAATCAGCAGGAAAGTGCGCGGCATAATAAGTGCCTTGCTCTTTTAGTGCTGGCGCTAAAATTTCACTATACCAACCACCGCCTGGCGCAATTTCAACAACTGTCATAGTGGGTTTAAAGCCAAAAAATGCCAGTGTTTGAGCCGGGTGACGATATTCGTCACGAACGCTGTTTTTAGCGCTACGTTCGCTTGATTGAAGTGCATGCTCAAGGCTCGATTCGTGGTTATGGCTAAGCGCCATAGTCGATGTCATCGTTAGTGTGGCTACAAGTAGCGATTTTAGCGCAAATTTCATTGTTTGTTCCTTCACATTATAATTTTAAATAGGTTATTGAATAATCAGAATACGTGAATTTATAGCAAACAAAAAGGGTTAAACCAACGTTTAACCCTTTGTGTGATTAGTGGCGGAAATGGCGCATACCAGTAAGTACCATTGCCATGCCAGCTTCATCAGCAGCTGCAATCACTTCTTCATCACGCATTGAGCCACCAGGCTGAATTACCGCAGTAATACCAGCAGCTGCGGCTGCGTCAATTCCATCACGAAATGGAAAGAACGCGTCAGACGCCATCACTGAACCTTTAACTTCAAGATTTTCGTCTGCGGCTTTTATGCCTGCAATTTTAGCTGAGTATACGCGGCTCATTTGGCCTGCGCCTACACCAATGGTCATACCGTCACGGGCATAAACAATTGCGTTTGATTTAACAAACTTAGCTACTTTCCAACAAAATAGTAAATCTTTAAGTTCTTGCTCTGTAGGTTGGCGCTTAGAAACAACTTTTAAGTCGCCTTGCGTTACCATGCCTAAATCGCGGTCTTGAACTAAAATACCGCCGTTAACGCGTTTAATATCTTGGCCAGCTGCTTTACCTGTCCACTGTCCACATTCTAATAAACGAACGTTCTTTTTAGCTTCAACAATTTTTGCAGCGTCGCTCGAAATACTAGGTGCGATAATTACTTCAACAAACTGACGATCAACAATTGCTTGTGCAGTTGCTGCATCTAGCTCTCGGTTAAAGGCAATAATGCCACCAAATGCTGATGTAGGGTCTGTTTTAAAAGCGCGCTCGTATGCTTGTAGAATATTGTCCCCAATTGAAACACCACACGGGTTAGCATGTTTTACAATTACGCACGCAGGTACGTCAAATTCTTTAACACATTCAAGTGCTGCATCGGTATCTGCAATGTTGTTAAACGAAAGGGCCTTACCTTGCAATTGAGTTGCTGTTGCAACTGATGCTTCAGCAATGTCACTTTCAACATAAAAAGCAGCATCTTGATGTGAGTTTTCACCGTAACGCATATCTTGCTTTTTAGTGAACTGCATATTGATAGTACGTGGGAATTTAGTCTCTACAGCAGCTTCCTCGGTGTAATCAGGAACCATTTTACCGAAGTAGTTAGCAATCATGCCATCGTATGCGGCAGTGTGCTCGTAAGCAGCAATCGCTAAGTCAAAACGTGTTTTATACGTAGTAGAGCCATTGTTGTTTTGCATTTCACTAATAACACGGTCGTAGTCGCTCGCGTTTACCACGATTGTTACGTCTTTGTGGTTTTTAGCGGCTGCACGAACCATTGTAGGGCCGCCAATATCAATATTTTCAATAGCATCTTCAAGGCTGCAGTTTTCTTGAGCGACTGTATTCGCAAAGGGGTATAAGTTAACTACAACTATGTCGATAGCAGAAATGTTGTTATCTGCCATTACGCTTTCATCTTGTCCGCGACGGGCTAATATGCCGCCGTGAATTTTTGGGTGAAGAGTTTTTACGCGACCATCCATGATTTCAGGGTGGCCTGTGTGATCTGATACTTCAGTCACTTTTATGCCGTTATCAGCAAGTAGTTTACATGTGCCGCCAGTTGATAATATATCAACGCCTTGCGCTTCTAGTGCGCGGGCAAATTCAACAATACCGGTTTTATCAGACACACTTAATAGTGCGCGACGAATGGGACGATGAGTATCCATTGTAGTTTGATTTCCTCAGTTAATGAGCTAGCTTAGAAGCGGGCATTTTAACTGATTACAACTCAAAAAACGACTTATAAAGCGCCGATGAGGGTGAGCATTTTGCAACTCGGCTATTAAACTACGGGCATAAAAAAAGCACCCTAGGGTGCTTTTTTAATAATTAGCTGTGATAAATCACAGCCAGCATATTAGTTCATGCCGTATTTTTTAAGCTTTTTACGTAAAGTACCACGGTTGATACCTAGTAAAATTGCTGCACGAGTTTGGTTACCACGTGTATATGTCATTACTTCTTCAAGTAATGGCGCTTCTAGCTCTGAAAGAACAAGGTCGTAAACGTCTTGCACATCTTGACCGTTAAGCTGCTTTAAATAGTGGTGAACAGCTTTTTTTACTGCATCACGCAATGGCTGCGGTTTCTCGTGTGACTGAACATGAGGGTTAGTGATAAATGGAGAAGTCACGTTTTGTTCGAACATTATTAAGTCTCTTTCTTTCTTAGTTAGCTGCTAGTGTTTTAAAGTATTGCTCTAATGCGACGACCTGTGCTTGTGGGTTGTCGAGCGCATTAAATACTCGCCTAAACTGACCATCACTGTCATGGGTTTGCAAATACCAAGATACATGTTTGCGAGCAATTCGCGCTCCCATTGGCTCACCGTAAAACAGATGGAGGTTTGTTAAATGCTCCATTAAAATACTGCGCACCTCTGCAATAGCAGGCGGCTGTAAGTGTTCCCCAGTTCGCAAATAGTGGTCTATCTCCCTAAATATCCAAGGGCGACCTTGGGCGGCTCGGCCAATCATAATGGCATCTGCACCCGTATAGTCTAAAACCTGTTTTGCTTTTTCTGGTGATGTAATATCACCATTGGCAACAACAGGAATCGACACTGAACGTTTTATATCCCTAATCGTGGCGTACTCAGCATCACCTTTGTACATACATGCGCGCGTACGCCCATGTACAGCAAGTGATGCAATGCCATAACGTTCAGCTATTCTCGCAATCTCTACACCATTACGGTTATCCGGATCCCATCCTGTACGGATTTTAAGTGTCACAGGTATATCAACAGCATTAACGACTGCATCAATAATCTCTTCCACAAGTTCAGGAAACTGTAATAAGGCAGAGCCTGCGAGTTTCTTGTTCACTTTTTTTGCTGGGCACCCCATATTGATATCTATGATCTGTGCACCGTTAGCAACATTGAATTGTGCGGCCTGCGCCATAAGCTCAGGATCTGCTCCTGCAATTTGCACAGCGCGTATACCCGACTCACCGCTGTGATCCATACGGTTCATCGACTTTTCCGTTTTCCAAACCTTAGGATTAGACGATAGCATTTCAGAAACAGCTAGCCCTGCGCCTAAACGACGGCAAAGTTGTCTAAATGGTCTGTCTGTAATGCCAGCCATTGGCGCGACAATTACATTATTCTCAAGTTGGTATTTACCGATACGCACTATATTCAATAGGCCTCTTTTCAAGGGGCGCTAAGTTTACGGTTTTTTTCACAAAAATCAAAGGCTATAAATTGAACAAAAGTAACTTTTTTTTGCCCTTTTCGTATTGACATTTGATAACCACATGACAAGTAGGTTGATTTGTTTGAAATTTATACAAGTTTTATTTTTTACACAATAATCAGAAAACTTTTAATATGTAAAAAAATAGTAAAGCCTGTTAAATACAGGCTTTACATGCAGGTTTTGAGTTAATGCTCTAAATTTGGTTATGCAGTTTATTACGCTTTTTTAGTGCCACTTACTCGAGTCCAATCACCTTCAACGGCAATGTCATCTAGTTCAATAAACGGTGCATAAATATCAGCAACTGATTGTGCTTGTTCTTCTAAAATACCCGACATTGCAATCTTGCCGCCAGGCTTTAATAAACCTAAAATTACACTGTGCAATTCGCGAAGTGGCTGGGCTAATATATTTGCCACTACTATGTCGGCGGTAAACTCAGGTTGGTTTTCTGGAAGGTATACTTCAAGTTTGTCTGCAACGCCATTACGGTTAGCATTATCTAAGCTTGCCTCAAGCGCTTGAGGATCAATATCAATCCCAATCATGCGCTCTGCGCCTAGTTTTATAGCTGCAATACCTAAAATGCCTGAGCCACAACCAAAATCAACAACCGTTTTACCTGTTAGATCTTGGCTTTCTAACCACTTAAGACATAAGGCCGTTGTTGCATGTGTGCCCGTACCAAAAGCAAGGCCAGGGTCCAGCAGTACATTTACTGCATCAGGATCTGGAATGTCGCGCCAGCTTGGACAAATCCATAGTCTTTCACCAAATTGAATAGGGTGGAAGTTATCCATCCATTCACGTTCCCAGTCTTTATCCTCAAGCTGCTCTATTTTGTATACTAAATTGTCTTTTAGTTCATCATGGCGTTTCAATAACGCAACGACTTCATTCATATCGTGATTAGCTTCAAACAAGCCAATTACTGTTGTATCAGCCCAAAATACAACGGTGCCAATTTTGGGTTCGTAAATAGGGGTGTCTTTTGCGTCAATAAAGGTTACTGAAGCACTACCCGCTTCCATTAATAGGTCACTTACTGCATCTGCTGTTGCAGCATTGGTGTTAATACGAATTTGGATCCAAGCCATGATTATTTCCTTCAAATAGAAAAAAGGCCGCTATAGCGGCCTTTTTAGTTTATATAGTAGCGCTAAATTATTTAGCGTCTAAAAAGCTTTTCAGTAAATCTGAGCGAGAAGGGTGGCGTAATTTACGCAGCGCTTTCGCTTCTATTTGACGAATACGTTCACGTGTTACGTCAAACTGTTTACCTACTTCTTCTAAGGTGTGGTCGGTATTCATATCAATACCAAAACGCATACGTAGTACTTTAGCTTCACGGGCTGTTAGGCCTGCAAGTACATCGTTAGTTGCGCCACGAAGAGACTCCATTGTTGCCGAATCGATTGGCGAATCAATAGTTGTATCTTCGATAAAGTCACCTAAGTGAGAATCTTCATCATCACCGATTGGTGTTTCCATTGAAATTGGCTCTTTAGCAATCTTAAGTACCTTACGGATTTTATCCTCAGGCATCATCATGCGTTCTGCTAATTCTTCTGGATTTGGCTCACGACCCATTTCTTGTAACATTTGACGAGAAATACGGTTAAGTTTATTAATCGTTTCAATCATATGTACTGGAATACGGATTGTTCTTGCTTGGTCAGCAATAGAGCGAGTGATTGCTTGACGTATCCACCACGTAGCATAAGTAGAGAACTTATAACCACGGCGATATTCAAACTTATCAACTGCTTTCATCAGACCAATGTTACCTTCTTGAATTAAATCCAAGAATTGTAAGCCACGGTTTGTATATTTTTTAGCAATTGAGATTACAAGACGTAAGTTAGCTTCAACCATTTCTTTTTTCGCACGGCGTGCTTTCGCTTCACCAATGCTCATTCGACGGTTAATGTCTTTAATACGCTCAATGCTTAAACCTGTTGTTTGTTCAATAACAGATAGTTTATTAATGCTACGAATGATTTCTGGCTTAACTTCTTCAAGTTTAGCTGAGTATTTTTCGTTACCTGAAATTTCTAAATCAACCCACGAAGCGTCAGTTTCGTTATTAGCAAAATGCTTAACGAATGTTTTCTTCGGTAATTTAGCAATTTGTACAGCTTGTTTCATGATTAGACGTTCTTGAACGCGAACACGATCCATCATTTCACGCATGTTATTTACCATGCGGTCAAACTGTTTAGGTATTAATTTAAAGGTTCTGAAAAGCTCACCAATTTCAAAAATGGCGGCTTGTGATTCAGGATGCGAACGACCTTTAGCTTCAAACGTATCACGTGCTTTATTGTATAAATCACGTAAATTTTCAAAATGAATGCGCGCTTCTTCAGGATCTGGCCCTGTGTCTACTTCTTCTTCATCTTCGTCATCGCTATCAGCATCATCTTTGTCATCTTTATCGTCATCAAGTTGCTTAGCACTTAATTCTGAACCGATATTAGTTGCTGAAATCGGCGCTGTATCTTCATTAGGATCGATAAATCCAACGATGATATCGCTTAAACGCATTTCTTCAGCTTCAAACTTATCCCACTGCTCTAGCAGGTAAGTGATTGCTTCAGGGTACTCTGCAACAGAAATCTGTACTTGGTTAATGCCTTCTTCTATACGTTTAGCGATTACAATTTCGCCTTCACGTGTAAGAAGTTCAACAGTACCCATTTCACGCATGTACATGCGAACCGGATCCGTTGTACGGCCGATTTCTTTTTCTACAGTCGCAAGGGCTGCAGCGGCAGCTTCAGCTGCGTCTTCGTCTGTCGTTGTTTCTTGCATCATTAATTCATCAGCATCAGGCGCGTTTTCGCTAACCTTGATACCCATATCATTAATCATGCTTATGATATCTTCTACTTGATCTGAGTCTATAATGTCTTGTGGAAGGTGATCATTTACTTCTGCAAAAGTTAAGTAGCCTTGCTCTTTACCTTTTTGAATCAGAAGTTTTAATTGTGACTGAGGAGTTGGATCCATAGAGATTGTTTCTTCCACTCTGATAAGTTGATACAACAGGCGCCATCATGTAGTTTGCATTAAAGCCAACTAGAATAATGTGACGCAGTGAATAGCACAGTATAACAGTTTAAATCAATTTTGACTAGCTGTTAGTGGCTTTTAACGCTGTCATTAACAAATGACACTCAAGTCTTTCGTCGCTACTAAGGCCTTGAGTCTTGTCCTTTATTAATAGGGTCTCGAGTCGATAATTTAAACACTGATCTTCAATAAACTTGAAAGTATTTTTAAAAACCGTCTCTAAACGCTCTTCATTTATGTCGTGTTGCCACGTTGCAAGCTTGATTAAGGGCTCGTAATCTTCAGTTCCTCTAAAAAATTCGAGTAGTTGCGCTGTGGTAATGCTTTCTTTTTCTAAAGCTTGCTCTTGTAAGCGTAATAATAGCCCTATACCAGCAATATTCATTTGTGCGAGTTCAGGTAAATATGGCACATTTTTAGCTAAGTTAGGATGTTGAATTAAAATACCAATCGCTTGACGCATTGGTGTTATTTTAAACTTACGTTCAATCGAATGCTGTTGCTTTGGGGTTTTTAAACGGTTATTTAATTGCTCACGTGTTCTTCCGATTAAACGTCCTAATTGTTCAAGAATGTTTTCTTGATAAAATTCACTTGGGATTTTTTCAATGAGTGGAAGTGCTGCACTGAGTAATTTAGCTTTTCCTGAGTCGAGTGTTAAATCAACTTCTTGGCTTAATTTATTAAACAATACTTTGGTAAAGTCATCTGCTTGGCTTAGGCGCAATTCGAATTGCTCCTTACCTTCTTTTTGTACAAGAGAGTCAGGGTCTTCGCCATCGGGTAAAAAAGTAAATTGCAGTGCTTTACCGTCATTTAAATAAGGAAGTGCGTTTTCAAGCGCTCTCCAAGCTGCATCACGGCCAGCTCTGTCGCCATCGTAACAACAGATTACTTTATCTGTTGTTCTAAACAGCGTATGCATGTGCTCGCTTGTTGTTGCGGTACCTAGTGATGCAACGGCATATTCAATCCCTTGCTCGGCTAGGGCAACAACATCCATGTAACCTTCCACAACCATTACATGCTCAAGTTTTTTATGGGCTTGCTTTGCTTCATAAAGTCCGTAAAGCTCAAAGCCTTTATGAAAAATTCGGGTCTCTGGCGAGTTTAAATATTTTGGCCCTTGGTCGGCTTGCATTACACGCCCACCAAATGCAATAACGCGTCCGCGTTTATCGCGAATAGGGAACATTAATCGGTCGCGGAAAAAATCAAATTGTCTGCCTGGTGTTTTTTCTGAAGCTAGCTTTAATTCAACTAATTGCTCTTTTTGTTCTTTATTACGGCCAAGCTGAAGACATAATCCATCCCATTCGCTGGGGGCGTAGCCAATCATAAACTTTTTAACTGTTTCACCACTTAAACCACGGCCTTTTACATATTCAATAACGGCGGCAGAATTACTGTGGTGTTTTAATTGGTGCTGATAAAAGCGCGCAGTATGAAGCATTAAATCGTAATCAGAGCGCTTTTGCGCAGCAGTACGTTCTGGTGCTGAGTTTGTGCCTTGTTCTCGAGGTACTTCTAAGTTAAGCATGCTTGCTATTTCTTCAATAGCATCTACAAACTCAAGCTTTTCATACTCCATTACAAACGAAATAGCATTACCATTAGCGCCACAACCAAAGCAATGATAGAACTGTTTGTCTTGCGATACGGTAAATGAGGGCGATTTTTCGTTATGAAATGGGCAACAAGCTTGATAATCCTTACCTGCTTTTTTTAGACCTACTTTTGAGTCTATCAGGTCGACAATATCGGTTCTGGCAAGTAAATCGTCTATAAAGTTACGTGGGATCTTTCCAGCCATTAGTAAAATACAGTCCTGAAATAATAAGAAGAATAACGAATATGAAATTTACTTTTTTATACTAGCTTGATGCAAAGTATAGCGTGCTTTAACTTACCAAAATGATAACAAAATAAATAGGGAAGCTATAAAAAATTTCATTTTAAAGTAACCTAGTAGGTGTACTTTTTATTAAAGTTAAAAACAAAGAAACCGAGCGCAAGGCTCGGTTCACTTCAATCATACTTTAATGTATGTGGGAGTATTAGGCAGTTAATCGTTGCTTAATTAAACCAGAGATTTTGCCCATATCGGCACGACCTTCGGCTTTGCTTTTGATTATACCCATTACTTTACCCATGTCTTGCATACCTGCTGCGTTAGTATCAGCAATAGCCGCATCAATGAGAGCAATGATTTCTTCTTCACTCAATTTTTGAGGTAAGAAAGTTTCAAGTGCTACTATTTCATTGGCTTCAATATCAGCTAAATCATCACGCCCAGCATCTTTGTACTGAGTGTAAGAGTCACGACGTTGTTTAACAAGCTTCACTATAACGGAGGTAATACCTGCGTCGTCTAGTTCTATACGCTCGTCAATTTCACGTTGCTTGATTGCAGCAAGTACCATACGAATAGGGTTAAGACGTAATTTGTCTTTAGCTCTCATCGCATCTTTTTGCGCATCTTTTAGCGTTATTAAAAGGCTCATTTATACAAGACCTAATATATTAGTATAATTTAACGCGACGTGCGTTATCACGAGAAAGTTTTTTCATGTGACGTTTTACTGCAGCAGCTTTTTTACGCTTACGCTCAGCTGTTGGTTTTTCATAGTGCTCGCGACGACGAACTTCTGAAAGGATTCCTGCTTTTTCACATGAACGCTTGAAGCGACGAAGTGCTACGTCAAACGGTTCGTTCTCTCTTACTTTAATTACTGGCATTAAAAATTCACCTACCTAAATTATGAGCGTTGCTCAAGTTGATCAAACATTGATCAAGTGGTTCAAAAATGGTGCGGTATTGTAATCCGAAGCAACACCACATGTAAAGGACAATATTAACAGAAACGCATCATGTAAAACAGTATTAATTTGCTTGGCGCTGGTAGAGTTTGCAAAACACTTGGCCTGCCTTTTTTTCTTTAATTAACAACCAGTTGCTCGGGTTCTTGAAGGTGGTTAACTCTGTTTCTACTTCAACATAAATTAATGCATCATCGCTTAACCATTGGTTTTTTTCTAATAAATCGCAGGTTGTTTGCGCTAAATCTTTACGAAATGGTGGGTCAACAAATACAAGATTAAACGCTTCGTTTGTGTTTTTTTGCTCTAAAAAGGAGAGTGAATTAGTATGTTTAACGTATGCGTTGTCGAGCTTTAAAGTGCTAATGTTTTGTTCTAATTGCTTGGCAGCTGACGAGTCGAGCTCGATAAATGTGGCGTTTTTGGCAAATCGAGATAGCGCTTCAAATCCTAACCCACCAGAACCTGCAAAACAATCAAGTACATTTGTGTGACGCGTATCTTGCATTAGCCAATTAAATACAGTTTCTTTAATTCGATCGGTAGTAGGTCTTAAGCCTTCTACATTTTTAACTGGGAGTTTTCGGCCTCGAAATTGGCCACTAATCACTCTAATAAAGCCATCGCTGGGCTTGTTAGTAGCTTTATTTTGCGTTGTTTTTTTTCTCATTTAGCTCACTAAAAAATGGTATATGGTATCTAGCTCAGATAATATTATGGGTGATTACGTGTAGCTTCATTTTTCAACCGTATTAAAAGTGTTACTATTGAACACTTACGTTTTGAATGGTTGTATTTATTAGCAACTATTGCTGGGCATTGCCAAGCTATTTCAAATTTTAGTTTATCAGATTTTTATAAGTGGTTATTAGCAAGTATGACAAAAAAAAGTAAATTCATGTCGTGGCTCGGTTTTGGCAAGTCAGATAAAAAAGAAGCAGAGCAAAAAGCAGCCGCTGATAAACAACAAGCATTAGCGCAAGAAGAAGCGCAGAAGCTAGAGCAAGAAAAGCTTGCACAGCAGGCTGAAACTGAACGTTTACAAGCAGAAGCAGAAGCCGAAACAGATCGCTTAGAGCAGGAGCGTATTGCTGCTGAACAAATTGAAGCTAAACGTTTAGAGCAAGAAACGCTAGCACAGGAGCAAGCTGAAGCTGAGCGCTTAAAAGCAGAGGCCGAAACAGAGCGCTTAGAGCAGGAGCGTATTGCTGCTGAACAAATTGAAGCAAAACGTTTAGAGCAAGAAAAGCTAGCACAGGAGCAAGCTGAAGCTGAGCGCTTAAAAGCAGAGGCCGAAACAGAGCGCTTAGAGCAGGAGCGTATTGCTGCTGAACAAATTGAAGCAAAACGTTTAGAGCAAGAAAAGCTAGCACAGGAGCAAGCTGAAGCTGAACGTTTAAAAGCAGAGGCCGAAACAGAGCGCTTAGAGCAGGAGCGTATTGCTTCTGAACAAATTGAAGCAAAACGTTTAGAGCAAGAGCGTGCTGAAAACGCAGAAAAGATTGCAATTGAGCAGGCCAATGCTGAATTACTTGCAAAACAACAAGCTGATGCAGAAGCGCAAAGACAAGAATATGCACAACGTTTAGCCGACCAAGAAACGCAGATGCTGTTAGAGCAAGAGCGATTGGCTGCAGAAAAAGTAGAAGCTGAGCGACTAGATCAAATACGCCTTGAAAAAAAGGATGAAGCTGTAAAGGCTGAAAAGCTTGCAATAGAGCAAGCGAATGCTGAGTTATTAGCAAAAGAACAAGCAGATGCTGAAGCACAAAGACAAGATCAAGCAAAACGTTTAGCAGAACAAGAAGCGCAAATGCGTTTAGAGCAAGAACGCATTGCGGCTGAAAAAGCTCAGGGTGAACGTTTAGAGCAAGAACGTATTGCGGCTGAAAAAGCTCAGAACGAGCGTTTAGAACAAGAACGTATTGCGGCTGAAAAAACTCAGAGTGAGCGTTTAGAGCAAGAACGTATTGCGGCTGAAAAAGCAGAAAACGAGCGTTTAGAGCAAGAGCGCATTGCTGCTGAAAAAGCAGAAAGCGAGCGTTTAGAGCAAGAGCGCATTGCGGCTGAAAAAGCAGAAAACGAGCGTTTAGAGCAAGAACGTATTGCGGCTGAAAAAGCAGAAAGCGAACGTTTAGAGCAAGAGCGCATTGCAGCTGAAAAAGCAGAAAATGAACGTTTAGAGCAAGAACGCATTGCTTTAGAAAAAGCAGAAAACGAACGTTTAGAGCAAGAGCGCATTGCTGCTGAAAAAGCAGAAAATGAGCGTTTAGAACAAGAACGTATCACAGCAGAACTTGCAATTGAAGAATCTAAAAAAGCAGAAAAGCCGAAAAAAGAAGGGTTTTTCTCTCGCCTTAAAAAGGGCTTGTTAAAAACTCGCGTTAATATAGGTTCTGGCTTTGCATCTATTTTTAGTGGTAAAAAAATAGATGACGAATTATTTGAAGATCTTGAAACACAGCTGCTCACCGCCGATTTAGGCGTTGATACCACCATGAAGTTGATTGATAGCTTAACTGATGCTGCAAACCGTAAGCAGTTAAAAGATGGTGATGCGCTTTATGAGTTAATGAAACAAGAAATGGCGGCGATGCTAAAAACGGCTGAACAGCCTTTAGTAATTACCAAAGATAAAAAGCCATTTGTTATTTTAATGGTGGGCGTAAATGGCGTTGGTAAAACAACGACTATTGGTAAGATGGCTAAGCAATTTCAAAGCGAAGGTAAGTCGGTTATGCTGGCTGCTGGCGATACGTTTAGAGCGGCTGCTGTTGAGCAACTTCAGGTTTGGGGTGAACGTAACAGCATTCCTGTTATTGCACAGCATACGGGTGCAGATAGTGCATCGGTTGTTTTTGATGCATTCCAAGCTGCAAAAGCACGTAATATAGATGTGTTAATTGCAGATACAGCGGGTCGCTTGCAAAATAAAGATAACTTAATGCAAGAGCTTGAAAAAATAGCTCGTGTTATGAAAAAAATTGATCCTGATGCGCCGCACGAAGTGATGTTAACCATTGATGCTGGCACAGGTCAAAATGCAATTAGCCAAGTGAACTTATTTAATCAATGCGTTGGCTTAACTGGTATTACGCTTTCAAAACTTGATGGAACTGCAAAGGGTGGTGTTATTTTTGCGGTTGCAGATAAGTTTAATATTCCAATTCGTTACATTGGTGTTGGTGAAGGTATTGATGATTTACGCGCTTTTAAAAGCGATGACTTTATTGATGCGTTATTTAGCCAAGATGAGGACGACGTTTAATTTACCAAAAGAGGGAGCTTGCTCCCTTTTTAATTGCGAGGAATACCAATTTTATTAGTAAACTAATTGAATTGGCATAATAAAAAAATGATAAATTTTCAGCAAGTAAGTAAGACTTATCCTGGAGGGCACCGCGCCCTCGAAAAAGTTAATTTTCATGTTAAACCGGGTGAACTTGCCTTTTTAACCGGCCACAGTGGTGCGGGTAAAAGTACGTTGCTTAAGTTAATTAGCTTAATGGAACGTCCATCGGCAGGCAGTGTATTTATCAACGGTGTTGATTTAAATAAAGTAAACTCGCGTCAAATTCCTTATGCTCGCCGTGATATAGGTATTATTTTTCAAAACCACCGTTTACTAGAGCGCTATACTATTTTTGATAACGTGGCACTGCCTCTTATTATTGAGGGTACTCACCATAAGCAAATAGCTAAACGTGTTCATGGTGCGCTTGATAAAGTAGGCCTGATAGACAAAATAAAATGTCATCCGTCTATGCTCTCTGGAGGCGAGCAGCAACGTGTTGGTATTGCCAGAGCAATTGTAAACTCCCCGCCAATTCTGTTAGCCGATGAGCCTACAGGTAACCTAGACCCTGAGCTTTCAATGGAAATCCTAAAGCTGTTTGAGGACTTTAATAAACACGGCACCACTGTTCTTATAGCGACGCATGACTTAGGTTTGGTTGCACGTATGAAGTACCGCAGTCTAACCTTAAAAGATGGCCGCATGCTTCAAGATCCGCTCGCTGAGGGAGCACTATGAGTTTACTTTTTAAAAGTCGTCAAAATAGTAACGACAAGCAAAAAAAATCAGTATTAGCTGGCGGTTATTTTTTCATTATTAATATTTTTCGCCAAGGTGTTCATAGCTTAGGTGAAATGTGGCGTACGCCGCTTGCATCTATGATGACTATTGCTGTACTTGGTTTGAGCCTAACGTTACCTGCAACACTTTATCTCGTTGTTAAAAACGTACAGCAAGTAAGTAGTGGTTTTGAAGAAGCGAGTGAAATATCGTTGTTTGTAAAAGAAAGTATGAACGAGCAAGAAACGCAAACATTAGTAAAGCGTTTAGCACTTTATCCAGAAGTGGAAAGCGTTGAATTTATATCAAAGCAAAAAGCACTAACAGAATTTAAAGACGTATCTGGCTTTGGGCAAGCTTTAGAGTACTTAGATAAAAACCCATTACCTGATGTGGTACTTGTTACTCCTACAAAACGTCACAGACACCCAAATGCCGCTAAAGTACTGCTAACTAAATTAGAAAGTGAACGTGAAGTTGATTTTGGTAAGCTCGATATAGCGTGGCTAGAGCGTTTAAATGCATTACTAGATTTACTGAAAGAAAGTGTAATAACCATCGCATTATTACTGCTTACCTCAGTGACGCTTATTATTGGTAACACCATCCGTTTGTCGATCATGGATAAAAAAGAAGAAATACAAGTAATGAAGCTAGTCGGCGCAACTAACACCTTTATACATGCCCCATTTTTGTGGACCGGTATTTGGTATGGTGTAATAGGTGGTTTATTTGCCTTTATATGTGTAGGACTAATGATGTGGTGGCTTTCAAGCGCTGTGAGCAGTGTAGCGGGGGTGTATCAAACAAGCTTTTCGTTAATTGGATTATCGCTTAATGAGCTCGGCTTTTTAGTGTTACTTGCAACAAGCTTAGGATTTGTAGGCTCGTACCTTTCTGTAAATCGATATATTAAAGAAATAGAACCCGATAAAGTATAAAAAATCCTGCAAACTATAAGTGAACCAACCCAGCTTGATATGCGTACCGTACCGAACTGGGTTGTACCTCCTGTTACTAAAACTGTCATATTTATGTACTATCCTCCCATGAAGTAATGAGTTGTAAATAAGGTGATGCAGCGAGGTTAACCTGCTGCAGCCCCTCAATTCATCACTTATTCAGTCGCTTGTAGTAGACTAAACACATACTAAAAACTGCTTGATTTATACTTTAAAAAAGTTTTAAATTGGGGTTAGCACTCTTAAAGAAAGAGTGCTAAGATAGTTTCAAATGTTTATCACCGAGGTGAAAAATGAGTAAAGATTTATACGCAATGGCACTTACAGTCGGACAACAAAGCGCAAGCATGGACGGTTACCTTCAAGCGGTAAGCACTATTCCTATGCTTAAAGTTGAACAAGAGCAAGAACTTGCTAAAAAGCTTCAGGAAGAAGGCGATCTTAGTGCTGCCAAGCAACTCATTATGTCGCATTTACGCTTTGTAGCACATATTGCTAAAGGCTACTCGGGATACGGCTTACCACAAGCTGACCTTATTCAAGAAGGTAATATAGGCCTGATGAAAGCGGTTAAGCGTTTCGACCCTACAGTGGGTGTACGTTTAGTATCGTTTGCAGTGCATTGGATTAAAGCCGAAATTCACGAGTTTGTGCTTAAAAATTGGCGCATAGTTAAAGTTGCAACCACTAAAGCGCAACGTAAATTGTTTTTTAATCTTCGTAAAAACAAAAAGCGTTTAGGTTGGTTTAATCAAGCTGAGGTTAGTACCGTTGCTAGCGAGCTAGGTGTGAGTGAAAAAGAAGTACGTGAAATGGAATCGCGCATGAGCGGCCAAGACATGGGCTTTGACCTAACGGGCGACGATAACGACGACGCACCAACAAGCACGTACTCTCCAGTACAATATTTAACAGATGGCGCAGCTGATTTAGCTGACGACGTTGAACAAGAGCAGTGGAAAGAGCAAGCGCATACTCGTTTATTTAGCGCACTTAAAACACTAGACGAACGTTCACAAGATATTGTTAGCGCACGTTGGTTGTCGGATGATAAAGCGACTCTTCAAGAGCTTGCACAAAAGTACAGTGTATCTGCTGAACGTGTTCGCCAGCTTGAAAAAACAGCGATGAAAAAGTTACAAAGCGCTATGAGCTAAACACAGCTCTAGCAGTAAAATTTAAAAAGCCCTGCATGAAAATGCGGGGCTTTTTGCTTTTGCGTAGGTTGGTTTGAGCGAAGCGAAACCCAACGATAAAATATCCTATCAAGTAATACCGATACTCTGCATTATTGAATGGTTAGTTTATCATTCGGATATAGCTTTATTTAAAGCTTATATCACCGAGCACTAATCTCTTTTCCCTCAGCTTGCGCTAACTGAATGTATTTACGCTCAACCAGCTGCGAAACCGGCACAAGCTCAAAACCTTGCTTAGTTAGCTCGGGTAAGGCATGACGTAAAAATTCGATTGTTTCTGGGTAGGGATGAGCAATTGCAATAGCGGAATTATGAGTGATGGCTAGTTGTTTTAATTCTTCCAGCCTTAGCTGCAGTTGTTCTGGTGTAGTTATATTGTCTAAGAACACTTGGCGACTAATATTGGCAACACCTAAAAAGTTAGCAGCATTTTGTGCTTGGCTTAAATCGGTTGTGCGGCTATCTAAAAAATATAAATGGCGCTTTTTAAGCACTTCCATTGTCCACTTCATAGCTTGGCTTTTTTGCGTAAGCGCTGAGCCCATGTGGTTATTAACGCCTTTAACTTGCGGTAAACTAGCGAGAGCGGTTCCTAGAGTTTGCTGAAGCTGCTCTTTATTCATATTTAAAGTAAGCGCGCCAGGTCCGAGTTCTTTACCGTTAAGTGCCTGCATAGGTACATGAAGTAATAACTCTTTGTTTGATTGACTAGCAAGCGTTGCAAAAATTTGCGAATAAGGAGTATGGGGCAAAATTGAATACGACAATTGCCCTGGTAAGGAAAGGAACTCTAAGTCCCGTTGATGATAGCCTATATCGTCTATCACTATTGCTATTTGTTTAGCGCTAATTGTTGCTGAGCTAAAACAAATAGCTAATATTAGCCATTTTATTATTTTCACGTTTATAGTTTTTATTATCTTTTTAGCTTTATTTATACAGCTTATACAAGCTATTGCATGCTGAGTAATTGTTTGGCTTTAACTAATTGTAAATCTGCTAAGTTACCAGTAAGTAATTGCGCATTATTGTTAGTGTGTTCATTTTTTATTATAACGGCTTTATTACTTTGTGAAAGGTTTGTTTGATTAACCGCCACATCTGGGGTTATTCCTATACCATCAATCGATTTACCTAACGGTGTGAAGTATTTAGCTGTGGTGAGCTTTAATGCAGTGTTGCCGTCACCTAGAGGAATGAGCGATTGTACAGAACCCTTCCCAAAAGATTGACTGCCAACAACGGTTGCTCGTTTATTATCTTTTAGCGCTGCTGCAAGTATTTCGGCTGCAGAGGCTGAGTTTTCGTTTATAAGCACAACAATGGGGGCATTTTTTAGAATGTCTCCACGCTTTGCATAAAATACTTGGTTGGCATCGTAAAAACGCCCTTTAGTCGTCACTATAGTGCCACTTTGTAAAAATAGGTCTGATACCGCTACTGCGCTTTGTAATGTACCCCCTGGGTTATCACGTAAATCAATTACTAAGCCTTTAAGTGGGTAACCAAAGTGGCTTTGCAGGGCAGCAACTTGCAGAGCAACCTCATGTAATGTGTGGTTAGAAAAATTATTGATAGCTATATAACCAGTACCAAAATCTAGAAGTTCGCTTGTTACGCTTTCGAGGTTTATTTGGCGGCGTGCTACATGAAACGTGAGTGGGTTTTTATTGTTATCACGACTTATAATTAGGTCTATATTTGAAAATTTACTGTCTCTTATTAGCGTTGCTACTTCATCGATTGTACGGTTTTGGGCTGCTTGGTTGTTTACACTGACAATAATATCACCTTGCAAAATACCCGCTGCTTTTGCGGGGGAGTTATTAACCACATTAACAATCGTCATATTCTCGTCGATATTTTTAACCTCAATACCAATACCTGTATAGCGCCCGTTTGTATTATCAAATAATGAGGTTAGTTCGTGCTCATTTAAGTACTTAGAGTAAGAGTCGAGCTTTGAATATAAACGCTCAAACTGTTGGCTATTATATTTAATGTGGTGGCTATTTTGTAAGGTGAGATCTTCAACATAGTAGGTATGGATGTTAAAGAGTATTTCGTCTATTTGTTGTCTTTTAAGATCCTTAATCGAGCTTGCTAGTGCGTTACTAGAAAAAGCGATTAAGGTTAGTAATACAAGTAAATACAGACTTATATAAAAGCCTGTATTTTTTTGATCAATGGTAATTACTGCAGTTTTTTTAGTTGTCATCAGCTGCTCCAGAGCGGTGCAGCGATTTATTTAATTAAATGCGTTTGCACCATTTTACAGGATTTACTGCGCGTCCTTTGTGGCGTATTTCAAAGTATAGACCAGAACTAGCTTGTCCGCCGCTTTGGCCAACTAAAGCAAGGGTTTCGCCTTCGCGTACCATGTCGCCTACATCTCTTAGCAGTGTTTGGGCATGACCATATAGGCTCATAAAACCTTCACCATGGTCTACAACAATTACCCAACCATAGCCCTTTAGCCAATCGGCAAATACAACTTGGCCGTTATGTACGCTATTAATATTAGTGCCTTCTTTTGCACCAATTAATACGCCTTTCCAATCAATACCACCATGTTTACGTTGGCCGAATGTGTGCTCTAACTTGCCTTTGCTCGGCCAGTTTAATTTGCCTTTGTTTTTATTTAGGCCCAGTAATTCAATTTTTTGTGTTTTTTCTTTTTCGAGTTCTTCAATTGTTGCTACCAAAGTTTGTTGGTTTTCTTTTAAATAATTTATTGAACTTTTGGTGCTGTTGAGCTGAGCTTGTAAGTTTTTAAGATTAGCTTGGCGTTCACTTTGTGCATTAAGCAATGCAGTTTGACGTCTTTTTTGCTCATCAAATAAAAGCGCTAGTTTTTCTTGTATTTTAACAAGCTCTTCTTGGTTTTGTACTATTTGCTTTTGAAGGTCTTTTAGATCTTCAATTTGTTCAATACGGGCTTTATTTAAGTAGTTGTAATAACTAAGTGTGCGCTCAAATTTTGCAGTGTCTTCTTGATTTAACAACATTTTAGAGTAGTCGTCGCCACCGGCCATATAGGCGCTTTTAAGCTGCGCGGCTAAAATTTTCTGAAATTGAGTGTGCTTTTTATCGAGTTCATCGGCTTTATTTTGTAACTCTTTTTGCTGTGTTTTAGTCTCTTTTACTGATTGTTCTGCCATGTTAAGTGCTTTAGCATTTTTAGCTATATCGAGTTCATGGCTTTTTAGGTTTTTTTGTAGCGACGCTATTTTTTTTCTTTGGGCGTTATACTCAGCTTGGCTTTGCTCAAGTGCATTTTGAACTTCTGATAAGTCTTTTTTAGTACGATCCTCATTAGCAACTGCAGATGCAGTCACTAATGAAGTTAGTATTAAACCGCACTTAATTAACCGGTTAATACGTCTATTCATGTGTTATTTCAACATCATGATAGGCGTACCAGTCATTTCGCTTGGTTGCTCCATGCCCATTAAGTGAAGCATTGTAGGGGCTACATCGCTTAATGCTTTACCTTGCATAGGCTCTGCATCGCGACCAACATAAATAAAATGTACCGGTTCACTAGTGTGGGCAGTATGCGCTTGGCCTGTTTTAAGATCAGCCATTTGCTCAGCATTACCATGATCGGCTGTTATTAGTGCTTCACCACCAAACTCTTCAAGTGCATCAACAACACGACCTATACAGCTATCTACAGCTTCACAAGCTTTAACAGCAGCTTCAAATACACCAGAGTGACCAACCATATCGCCGTTAGGGTAGTTACAAATAATAGCATCGTATTTACCGCTTTTAATTGCTGCTACTAGCTTGTCGGTTAGCATTTCTGAGTTCATTTCAGGTTGTAAGTCGTAGGTTGCAACTTGTGGCGAAGGAATTAGCTCGCGTGTTTCGCCTTTAAATTCACTTTCGCGCCCGCCACTAAAGAAAAACGTAACGTGTGCGTACTTTTCGGTTTCTGAAATGCGAAGCTGTGTTTTGTTATTTTTTTCAAACCACTCACCAAGTACGTTTACTAACGGTGTTGAACCAAAGGCAATAGGTGCATTTATATCAGCTGCGTACTCTGTCATCATTACAAATGCACTAAGCTCTGGCGTTCTTTTTCTTGCGAATCCATCAAAATCAGGCTCAACAAAAGCGCGAGTAATTTCGCGGGCTCTATCTGCTCTAAAGTTGGCAAAAATTAGAGTGTCGCCATCGTTTATTGAAGCAGGAGCGGCGCCTGTTGGTGTAATGGTTGTAGCGGCTACAAATTCGTCGTTTTCGTCGCGCTCGTACGCTGCATTAAGTGCCTCTGCGCCGTTATCAAAATTAAAGTCACCTTCAGCTAAGGCAATTACGTTGTAAGCTTTTTCTACGCGGTTCCAACGGTTGTCTCTGTCCATTGCGTAGTAACGGCCAATAAGTGACGCCAAACGACCGCATTTAAGTTCGCTAAATAACGCTTCAATACGTTCGATTGACGCTTTAGCACTACGTGGAGGTGTATCGCGGCCATCTAAAAAGCCATGAAAGTAAACTTCTTTAGCGCCACGTTTTGCAGCAAGTTTTATGCTAGCAACTATATGGTCTTCATGGCTATGCACACCACCTGGGCTTAAAAGACCCATTATGTGAACTGCTTTTCCTGCACTTACTGCTTTATCTATGTTTTCAACTAAGGCTGGGGTTGAATCAAATTCGCCATCGTTAATTGCTTTAGTGATACGGGTAAAATCTTGATAAACAATGCGACCAGCACCTAAGTTCACATGGCCAACTTCTGAGTTACCCATTTGACCATCAGGAAGACCAACATCTAAACCCGAAGCTGATATTAATGTGTGTGGGCGTGTGGCCCATAAATTGTCTAATACAGGCGTGTTAGCTGCAAGAATGGCGTTACTTTGCGTATCTTCGCGGTGTCCCCAACCGTCTAAAATCATTAATACCAGTGGTTTTTTATGCTCTGTCATAATAGCTCCTGAAAATTAGTATCTGTTGATGGATACTGTGCACCTAAAAAGGTTTATTAGCGTGGTTTTAGCATACCGTGTTTTTAAGCTAGGATCAGCATTGAAAACAAGATATTAAATTTTTTCACTTACTACTATATATGGGGGGCTTTATCGTTTTTTAAACGCCTCTAAGTGCTCCTAAACTCGCATTTTAGGTTGGTTTGGGTATACTTGCGTGGCTAAAGTACAAAATCCTTAAAATATTAGGGCGTGTTGCACTTTGGTGGTTGAATTTGCAGCAGTATGTTTGGTTTTTAGGCAAGGCAGAGCCTATGAAGTGTGGTTACTCCCCATAAATAGGCGATAACGTAGCATAAATACCAAACATACGCTGCCCGTTGGGTTCTTTCTAGGGACTATTACCTCTTTGTTGCTCGGTTTTTACTTAGCCCACTAGGTTACAAATCTCGCGCCGCGATTTAATCGCCCCTAGATTGAACAAATTTCAATCCACAAAGGCCAACATGCCCTAGGTTTAAAACATAATTTCATAGTGGAAGTAGAATGGATCAATATATTGAATTTATTACAAATCATCCCATTTTAAGCCTTGCTTGGGTTGGTATTGTTTTCCTTATTGTTAGTGGCTGGATAAAGAGTAAGCTTTCAGCTGTTCGTCAAATAAATCCTCAGCAGCTTACGTTACTTATTAACCGTGATGACGGTCAAGTAATCGATATACGTGCGCAAAAAGAGTTTAATGCAGGGCGTATTTCTGGTGCTGAGCACTTAAGCCCAGAGAATGCGAAAAAATCTGACTTTTCAAGCCTTGAAAAGTACAAGACTAAACCCATTATAGTTGTATGTACTACAGGTATGACTGCCCAAGGTACTGCAGCCGCTATGAGTAAAGCTGGTTTTGAACGAGTTTACTTATTAGCAGGTGGCATGGGTGCGTGGCAATCTGCCAGCTTACCAACTACAACAGGTCGCTAATCAGTTTAGCTAGGCCGATAGAGGATTTATTATGAGTAATGTTGTTTTATACACCAAGGCGTATTGTCCATTTTGTCAGCGTGCTCTTTCGCTTTTAAACAGCAAAGGCGTTGAATACACAAATTATGATATTGGTGTACAGCCTGAGCTACGCGATGAAATGATTGCCAAAGCAGGTGGTGCAAGCACAGTACCGCAAATTTTTATTAATGATGAACATATCGGTGGCTGCGACGACATGATGGCTATTGAAGCGCAAGGTAAACTTGACGCTAAGCTAAACGCTTAATTTAATTATAATAACGAACAAGTTAGGAATAACAATGAACGAAGAAAATCAAAACGTAGCAGCTGCACAAGACGGCGCACAATTTACTATTCAACGTATTTACACTAAAGATGTATCGTTTGAAACGCCAAACTCTCCGGCCATTTTTCAAAAAGAATGGACGCCAGAAGTTAAGCTAGACCTAGATACACGCTCTAATAAACTAGACGAAGGTGTATTTGAAGTTGTTTTAGCCCTAACTGTAACCGCTTCTCTTGGTGAAGAAACTGCGTTCTTATGTGAAATTCAACAAGCAGGTATTTTTACTATTGCTGAAGTTGAAGAAGTGCAACTTGCGCACATGCTAGGTGCATTTTGTCCTAACGTGTTATTCCCATATGCACGTGAAGCTGTTTCAAACCTTGTTAACCGTGGTACTTTCCCACAGCTTAACCTTGCGCCAGTTAATTTTGATGCGTTATTTGCACAATACATGCAACAACGTACTGCGCAAGCTGACCAGGCTTCAGCAGACGCATAACTTATGAGTACAGCAACTACAGCTGTTACTGTATTAGGGGCGGGGTCTTACGGCACCGCCCTTGCTATTTGTTTAGCCCGAAATGGTCACCACGTGACACTTTGGGGAAGAAATAGCGACGACGTTGCCACGCTTGCAGCTGAGCGGAAAAATCAACGTTACTTACCTGATGCTCCTTTTCCAGATACCCTTACTCTTGAAGCTAACTTACAACATGCCGTTGCTAGCAGCGCTATTGTACTTGTTGTTGTGCCAAGCCATGCTTTTGGCGATACACTTGCGCAGATCAAACCTGCATTGCAAGACGGTGCTAAAGTAGCGTGGGCAACTAAAGGGCTTGAGCCTAATACTGGACGTTTGTTACAAGAAGTGGCTTTGCAAGAATTAGGTGATGATATTCCACTTGCGGTACTGTCGGGTCCTACGTTTGCAAAAGAAATGGCGATGGGCTCACCTACAGCTATTTCAGTGTCTTCTACGTCGCCTGAATTTGCTCAGCAGCTCGCTGATTTACTTCATTGTGGTCGCTCATTCCGTGTGTATAACAATGATGATTTTATTGGTATACAGCTCGGTGGTGCGGTTAAGAATGTAATTGCCATTGGTGCCGGTATTTCGGACGGTGTTGGTTTTGGCGCTAATGCGCGTACCGCACTTATCACCCGAGGCCTTGCAGAGCTTACTCGTTTAGGTTGCGCTCTTGGTGCTAAGCCAGAAACCTTCATGGGGATGGCAGGCCTTGGCGATTTAATACTAACGTGTACAGATAACCAATCACGTAATCGTCGATTTGGTTTAGCGTTAGGTAAAGGCGAAAGCGTTGATGCTGCTATTGAATCAATTGGTCAAGTAGTTGAAGGCTTTAGAAATACCAAAGAAGTGTATTTATTAGCGCAGCGTAGCGGTGTAGAAATGCCGATTACCGAGCAAATTTATAAAGTGCTTTATGAAAATAAAGATATGAAAGAAGCTGCAATGGCGCTATTAGGCCGAGAGCAACGTTCTGAATAATTTTATAAGCGTTTATAAAACTAAAAAACCGACGTTATGTCGGTTTTTTGTTGTTTAGCTCAAAGCTATTTACTGCGCGTTAGGAAAACCCAACTGGCGCCACGACTCGTAGACAAACACAGCTACTGCGTTTGATAAGTTCATGCTGCGGCTATTGGCTTGCATAGGAATACGCACACGCTGCTCTTTTGGCAGTGCTTGGATCATATCGTCAGGCAAGCCGCGAGTCTCTGGGCCAAATACCAAGCAGTCACCCGCTTCGTAACTTGCTTCATGGTGAAACTGACTACCTTTGGTTGTACATGCATATATTTTTTTTGGTTTACATTTTTCAAGGTAATCTTCAAATGAGGCATGGCGTTGAACATGACTAAATTCATGATAATCAAGTCCTGCACGTTTCACGCGCTTATCGTCCCACTCAAAACCTAGCGGCTCAATTAAATGTAATGCATAGCCGGTATTGGCACATAGGCGAATAATATTACCAGTGTTAGGCGGTATTTCAGGTTGGTATAAAACAATATCCAGCATAATGAGCCTTATAAAATAATCTGTAGTTTGACGAAGGGCAGTATACACGAAACCTTTTAAAAAAATGATATACTCACACTATTGAATACTCCTAATTATCGGATTAAAACGTGCATAACCGTAGCTACGAATTTTGGGTTAAAACTTCAAGCATTGTTACCATGGTAATGGTTAGTTTAATGATTGGCGCAAAAACATGGGCATGGCTTGCTTCGGGCTCGGCTTCAATGCTTGGCTCGTTAACTGATTCGTTAATGGATATTACTGCCACCGCCATGAGTTTTTTAGTGTTAGGTTACGCACTGCGCCCAGCGGATGATGACCATCGTTTTGGGCACGGAAAAGCCGAAGCACTTGCAGGACTTGGCCAAGCCGCGTTTATTGCAGGCTCAGGTTGCCTACTTGCTTTTCATGGTATTGAGCGATTATTTAACCCTATACAGTTAAGCCATTCTTTATTAGGTGTGTGGGTAAGTATTTTTGCTATTGCGTGTACGTTGGTCATTGTATTTGTACAAAACAAGGTGGTTAAATACACCGATTCAATTGCTATAAAAGCCGACTCAGTACATTACAAAGGTGATTTAATATTAAATGCCGCTGTGCTATTAGCTATTTTGTTAGCTTATTATGGTGTGTTGTATGCAGATCCTGTTTTTGCGATAGGTGTAGCGGGTTACTTACTTTATAACAGCTGGGATATTGCTCGCGATAGTGCCGATCACTTAATGGATAAAGAACTGCCAGATGATGAAAAGCAAAGCATATTTGATATAGCCAGAGCCCATGCTGATGTACATGGTGTGCATGATATTCGTACGCGCCAAGGCGGAAAAGTTAAGTTTATCCAAATGCACTTAGAGCTTGATGATCATTTAAGTTTGATTCGCGCACATAACGTAGCTGATGAAGTAGAGGCAATGCTTAAAGAACGCTTTGAGTCTGAGGTAGATATACTGATCCACCTCGACCCTTTGTCGGTACTTATTAAGCCGTCACCGACTCACAAAACTGATACAAGCTTTTAAGCAATGGCTGGCGTATTTCATCACGTTCAAAAAACAGCTCGTGTTTAGCGCCTTCAAAGCTTTTAAGTACAGTGTTTACGTGCCTGTTTGCTAATTTATATTGGGCATTGTTATCAACCACTTCGTCGTTTTGTGCACTGGCAATATAAAGTGGAATAGTCACACTTAAGTTATCCACCGAAGTTATAAATGCAAACGTCGCATTTAGCCAGCCGTAAGTAACACCGCCGAGCTGTAGTAATGGCTCTTCTTGATATGTTTGCCTAAATAGCTCGTAACGCACTGGGCTGCTGGTTAATACATTTGTAGCAAACTCATCGGGTATGTAATCGGTTTGCCCTAGTGCGTAATTGTCTTTTTGACCCAAAAGGGTTGCAGTACTTGCTATTAATTTAGCTAAAGGCTTTGGTGTATTTTTTGTATAAATATCAAGCATAGGCGCTGATAAAAACGCGCCACTAAAATTGTGTTCGAAATGCGCAAGATAGTCAAATGCTATGGCGCCGCCCATTGAATGACTCACTAACACCTTTTTACCTTGCCAATGAGTATCCACTATTTGTGTATTAAATAAGTTTAGGTCTGCGCTGTAATCTTTAAATTGATTAACATGGCCTTTGTGCTTATTTAGTAGGTGGCGATAAGAGCGGCCTTGTCCTTGGTGATCGGCTATGAATATGGCAAAATTATTGTTATACAGCTCCCATAACAACTCTTTATATTTATCTAACCCTTCAAGGCGCCCAGAGCTTATTACAATGGCATTTTTGGCTTTATCTGGTATGGCATAAGCATAAAATAATTGCCCGTTAGGTGTATCTAAATAAGCTTTAATTAGCGTGTTTTTATAAAAGTTATTAATTGTTATTTGATTACTCTTAAGCTCACGCTCACTACTATAAAACATGCTTTACTCTTTTATTAATGGCAAGGTTATATTAGCACACAAGCCACCTTGTTCTTTATTTGATAATACTAAACTGCCGCCATGCGCAGTAATAGCATTTTTAGCAATCGCCAGACCTAACCCCGTGCCACCACTTACGCGATCCCGCGCATCTGACTGTCTAAAAAAGGGCTCGCAAAGCTTGCTCAGTTGATCATCTGGCACACCAGAGCCATCGTCACATATTTCTATATAAATGGCATCAGCATGCTTTAGAGTAATGCTAATTGTATTATTTGCGTATTTAATAGCGTTGCGCAATAGGTTTTCAAGCGCACTGGCAATAAGGCCTTCGTCGCAATTAATATTTACGTCTACAGCGCCCACTATATTTAGCTGCTTATTATTTTGTTTTGCTTCAAACTGCGCATCATTAATAACGTGATCTACAATTATTTGTAATGATTGTTTTTGCAGTGAAAGCGCTTGGCTTTTTGCTTCTAAGCGAGAAACTTGCAGCACGTCGGCAATCATCTTATCGAGTTGGTTTGCTTCTTTTTCTATGCGTAATAAATACGATTGGCTAGCGTCGTTAGCTTGCATTTGTGCAAGTCCGGTAGCCATTTTTAAACGTGTAAGAGGCGATCGTAATTCATGTGATATGTCGGCTAATAAGCGTTTTTGTGAGCTGATTAAAAGCTCTAACTGATTAGCCATGCTGTTAAAATCTCGCCCTAGTATTCCTAGCTCATCTTTTCGGTTTACAGAAATCTCGGCTCTTGCGCTTAGGTTACCCGCTGATAGTTTAATTGCCGCTTTTTTAAGGCTATTTATAGGGGCTATTAAGTTACGGCTAAATACAAAGCTTAAAATGAGAGATGCAACAATTGCGATGACTATTTTCATCCAATTAGGCATAAGCTTAAAGCGCATTATTAGCGGTGGTTGATGGTTAATATCTATTTCGTAAAGATAAAAACTCCCTTCAGGCACGTTTATATTAACAGGGCCGAAGGCTTGATATTTTTCAGTGAAAATAATTTGCGGTGACATATTTTGAGTGAAGTTTAATAAACTTAAATCGATGCTCTCTGGCACCTCTTTACTACTAAGAGAGTCCTCGCTTTGAGCTGCGCTTAAGTATAAAAGTTTACGCTTTGATAGGCGAGGGTGTACTAATACTTCGCTTAGACTGCGCTTATGCTTAATGGCAGTACGCTCAATACTTTTGGCGGTGTATATTAGGTTTTTTTTCATTGGGCCATAAAGTGGCTCGTTAGATACCGCATTAATAGCGGTTATATTACTTAAAAATATAAGCGCTGCTACGGTGCCGATTATAGTTAACCAAAACCAAATAAATACTTTAAAAAACAGGTAGTGCCCAGGGTGTTTTAACCAAGCAAAGTAAGTGCTTTTATTCGCCTTGGATAAAGACATAACCCGTACCTCGCATTGTTTTAATTCGCTCACCTGGAATATGCTCAGCTATTTTTTTACGGATATTACTTACATGCATATCGATAGAGCGATCAAAAGAAGCTAAGCGCCTGCCTAGCACTTCTTCGCTAATTTGCTCTTTACTAACAACTTCGCCTGCATTTTTACACAATAGCGTGAGTATTTCGTACTCTGTACCGGTAAGGGTTAGTGTAGAGCCGTCGATTGAGGCCTCTCGCGCTGCAAGGTTAACAGTAATACCATTAACGAGTAACTTACTCGTTGTGGCTGCATTTAAGCTATTAATGTGCTCTATACGGCGTGTTATCGCTTTTACGCGGGCTAGTAATTCACGATGATTAAAAGGCTTTGGAATATAATCATCAGCGCCTAGCTCTAGGCCAAAAATACGGTCAAAGTCTTCACCTTTTGCAGTAAGCATTATGACCGGTGTGAGTTTTGTTTGCCTAAGTTGTTTAAGTACTTCAAAACCATCAAGCGTTGGTAACATTACATCTAGCAATATAAGGGCGTAGTCATTTGCTTGTGCTAGTTTAAGGCCCTGCTCACCGTCGTGTACGCTTTGTATTTCAAACCCTTGGGCAGTTAAATACTCACTTAATAGCTCGCAAAGGCCAGTGTCGTCATCAATCATTAATAGTTTCATTTACAAACCCTTAGAGTTGTTTATAGCGTTATTTTACCCGCTAAATAGTGCAAAGGTGAATCTTTACACAACCTTTACACTGCTTTGCGTTACTTTGCATTGAGTTAGGTATAGTTAACTCACTGGCTTAGCAGCCACAACCAACCCAATATTAAGGTAATGATTATGACTAAATTAAATACACTTTCAAAATTAGTACTTATCTGTGGCTTAGCAACAGCAACGCTTGGTGCTGGTAGCGTATTAGCTAAAGGCGACGGACATAAACAAGGCCATTCTCAAGCTCGCTTTTTACTTTCTGAGCGCGGCGTTGAAAAATTAAGCTTAACAGATGAGCAGCAAACTAAGCTAAAAGCTATTTTTGAAGCGCAAAAAACACAGATGAAAGCGTTGCGTGGCGACGATAAAGAAGCCCGTAAAGCGATGCGTGAAGCGCATAAAGCTAAAATGGATGCGTTACTTTCGGCGGCAACATTTGACGAAAATGCAGCAAAAGAGCTATTAAATGAACGTCATGAAAAAGGTGATCAATTTGGTTTAATTAAACTAAAAACGCAGCACCAAGTAATGCAAGTTCTTAACGCTGAGCAAAAAGAGAAATTTGCTAAAATGCAAAAGCGTATGAATAAAAAGCACAGTAAACAAAAAAGTTAATTATACTTTTTGTAAATACTAAAAAACCAGCTTAATGCTGGTTTTCGTATTTAGGGCATAATGAAGATAAATTACTTAAAAAAGTCATCTTCATTTTTAGCCAGCATAGCTTCAATATCTTCAATCATGTCTTGGCTAAACTCTTCAGCCGAGGTGATTGGTGCAGAAATTCTGTTATTTTCAAACGACCATTCACCTAAATCAATTAGCTGACAGCGTTTTGAGCAAAAAGGACGAAATGGGCTTTGCTCTGACCATTCAACTTTAGTTTTACAGGTTGGGCAGTTTACAATAGTAGGCATAATTTACTCTTTACAATCTTTTTCTGCATTTTACATTACTTAGATATGAGTCTCTAGGTATAAGTAAGGCTCTGAATTTAGTGTTCAGAACCTTGTAACTTTTACTATGGACTTTTAAAAATTAGTCACGCGGTTAATTTCACCAAGGGATGTAAGACCATCGGCTGCTTTGCGTAAACCTGATAAACGTAAATTATTAAATCCGGCTTTAAGTGAAACGTCAGCTATTTCAAGCGAGTTACCACCGCGCATAATAATTTGGGCAATTTCAGGGGTAATTTGCATTACTTCGTAAATACCCACTCGGCCTTTATAACCATCGGTACAGCTATCACACCCTTTAGGCGTATATAACGTCATTTCTTCAATTTGCTTGGCGCTAAATCCTTGGCGAGCCAGTTCTTCACTCGGAAGTTGTTCTGGCGTTTTACATTTAGGGCATAAACGACGAGCTAGACGTTGGGCTATTATTAAGCTGATCGAACTTGCTACGTTATAAGCCGGCACACCCATATTTAATAAACGGGTGATTGTTTCCGGTGCTGAGTTTGTATGCAATGTTGATAAAACCAAGTGACCTGTTTGCGCCGCTTTTATTGATATTTCTGCGGTTTCTAGGTCACGTATTTCACCTACCATAACTACATCAGGATCTTGACGTAAAAAAGCACGCAGTGCATTGGCAAAAGTCATATCGGCTTTAATGTTAATTTGTACTTGGTTTACACCTTCAAGGTTAATCTCAACCGGATCTTCCGCAGTACTAATATTTCGCTCTGGCTGATTTAATATATTTAAACCTGTGTATAGCGATACTGTTTTACCAGAACCCGTTGGCCCTGTTACTAGTATCATCCCTTGAGGCTGGGCAAGTGCATCCATATAGAGCTTTTTCTGCTCAGGCTCATAGCCTAATACATCAATGCCTAACATAGCGCTTGATGAATCAAGGATACGCATTACTATTTTTTCGCCCCACAAGGTAGGCATGGTACTTACACGAAAGTCGATACTTTTGCGTTCAGTGATTTTTAGTTTTATACGACCATCTTGTGGTTTGCGTTTTTCGGCAATATCGAGTCGCGACATTACTTTAATACGTGCAGAAAGCTTGGTTGCTAATGTATTAGGTGGGCTTGCCACTTCATGCAAAATGCCATCAATACGAAAGCGAATACGGTACTTGTGTTCATACGGTTCAAAGTGTAAATCAGAGGCGCCTTTTTTAATGGCATCCATTAAAATTTTGTTGATGTATACGATGATAGGTGCATCATCTTTATCGTCATCTTGTGGTGCTGTATCTCTTTGGCTTTCTGAGTCTAAATCAGCAAATTCCTGAAACTCGTCATCGGTTAAATTTAGGCTGCCAGTGGCATCTAGTAATTGCTCGATTTTGGCATCGAGTTGAATATAATCAACAACAACAATTTCGCATGAAAGACCGGTACTAAACTCAAAGTTTTCGAATGCGCCGTAATCTGTTGGGTCTGATGCTGCGATATAAACTTTTCGATCTTTTTGAACAAGCGGCAAAATATGATGTTTACGTATAAGTTTTTCTTTTACGAGTTCGGCCGGGATTCTTGTAGGATCAAAGTCTTTTAAATCAAAATAAGGTACGCGAAACAGATCAATACATTGTTCAGCTAAATCTTTACTATCGATTTTTCCACATTTAGAAATAAGCTCAGCTGTTGAGGCAAATTCATTTTGTTTGTTTTTAACCGTGTCGGCATCAATGCGGCCAAGGGTTATAAATTTTCTCAATAACGGTGAGTTAATATTCATTGCGCACCTGTTTTATTCCTTCAATAGTAAGCAATTTATCAGAAAAAAGAAGGGGATTACATCACCTTTCATTCTTTGTTGTGATTTTACTAACTAAAATACGAGTTTGTGTGAGTTAGGACAGTGTTAATGTGAGTTAGTTTTGTTGTGTAATGCATATTGTAGGTACTTTTTATGAAGATCAACAAGTTCTATACGCACTAGGTTTAAACTACGGTCGTTATTTAAAATATCATCCGCTTTTTGTTGCTTATCGGCACGTGACATTTGCGAGGCAATAATATTTTTAACTTGCTCACTACTTGTGTTGTCACGTTTTGCCGTACGGACTATTTGTACAGAGGTTGGTACGTCAATAAGTAAGGTATGGTCGCAATATTTATCAAGGTTATTTTCAAACAATAAAGGAGCTACTAAAACAACATAAGGGCTAGTTGCATTATTTAAATCGTTTAGTATTTTTATCCGTATAAGAGGGTGTATCAACGCATTAAGCCATTCTTTATCATTGTTGTTAGTGAATATTTTTTCGCGAAGCTCTGCTCTATTTAATGTGCCATCAGGCAATAAAATATGTTCACCAAAGTGGGCTGTAATCGCTTTTAGCCCTTTGCTATTAGGGAGTACTACTTCACGCGCAATTATATCGGCATCAACTATAGTAATACCAAGCTTTTCAAACATGTTACTGACGGCCGTTTTACCACAGCCAATACCGCCTGTTAAACCTAATACCCAGCTGTTTACTTTAGTAATTTGCTCACTCACTTTAATAACCTATTAAATTAAAATAAGCGCCTTGAATTTGGTTGCCCCAAAGCATTGCAATCCAGCCAGCTATCGCTAAATAAGGGCCAAATGGAATGGGCGTTGCTTTGTCTTTACCTTGTATGCTTAACAGTGCAATACCGATAATGGCACCTACTACGCTCGAAAGCAGAATAATAGTAAGTAATGACTGCCAGCCAAGCAAAGCACCAAATACAGCAAGCAATTTAAAATCGCCATAACCCATGCCTTCTTTTCCGGTTAGTAACTTAAATAACCAAAACACGCTCCACAAGCTTAAATAGCCACAAGCCGCACCAATAATGGCATCGGTTGGTGTAATTGTGTAACCCATTACCGAGGCAATAAGTGCAAGCCATACAAGCGGAAGTGTAAGTTGATCTGGCAGTAACATATGGTCAATATCAATAAAGGTCAGTGCTACTAAAATCCACGTTACAAAAATATATAAAAGGGCTTGCTCGGTCGTACCAAAGCTATAAGCAACAATTAAACTTAATAGGGCAGTAATTAGCTCTACAGTAGGGTATCGGGCCGAAATAGGATTACTGCAACTTGCGCATTTACCTTTAAGTGCTAACCAACTAATAATAGGAATATTCTGCCAAGGCTTAATGGCAGTTTTACATTTAGGGCAGGTAGAATTGGGTTTTACTAAGTTAAAAGGCTCATTGATATTGGCTTGTTTAGATTCATTAGCTGTAAGTTCTTCCTCTAACAGTAGCCTGCATTCGCTTTGCCACTCACGTTGCATCATCAACGGTAAGCGATAAATAACTACATTTAAAAAACTACCAATACATAAACTAATTAAGCCAATTGTGGTTAAGTAAAACCATAATTGGCTTTGCATTACTTCAATAATACTTTGCATTTGTTTACCTAAAACTAAAATTCTTTAATAACACACTTAGGACGACGCGATATAAAATTAGGAGAACGCGATATAAAATCGTTGCTACATTTGCGTCCCTTTAAAATCGCAAGGTTTCTTATATTTTTCCAAAGGAATTAAATTACAGAACCTAATTGGAAAATAGGTAAATACATCGCGATAATTAAACCACCAACAAGTACACCTAGTACAGCCATAATAAGTGGCTCAAGTAAGCTTGAAAGGCCATCTACTGCATCATCAACTTCTTGTTCGTAAATAGTAGCCACTTTCGCGAGCATGCCATCTAGTGAGCCAGACTCCTCACCAATAGCGACCATTTGTATTACCATATCAGGGAATATTTTTGAGTTACGCATTGCCCAATTCATCTGATTACCAGAGCTTACCTCAACTTTTATATCTAAAATAGCGTAACGATAAACGGCATTACCTGAAGCGCCTGCAGCAGAGTCAAGTGCATCAACCAGCGGCACACCTGCAGCAAACGTGGTCGAAAGAGTTCGTGCATAGCGAGCAACAGCTGCTTTATTTAAAATCATGCCAATAACAGGCAGTTTTAGTATTGCTCTGTCAGTTGCATCTCTTAGTTTTAAACTTCTTAATTTAGCTTCTTTAAACGCGTATCCAAAAGCGACTATGGCTATTAGTATCATCCACCAATATGCTTGCATAAAGTCTGATATGCCAATAACAAATAAAGTGAATGGAGGAAGCTCAGCACCAAAGCCTGCGAATATTTCTTGAAACTGCGGCACTACAAATATTAATAGTATTGAGGTTACAATGCCGGCAATTACTAATACCGAAATAGGGTAAAACATTGCTTTTTTAATTTTTGACTTCAATGCTTCAGACTTTTCTTTATAAATAGCGACACGATCAAATATTCTATCAAGCGCACCTGATTGTTCGCCAGAGGCTACAAGGTCACAATATAAATCATCAAAATAGCGGGGATGCTTTCGAAGCGCTGTAGATAAAGGCTGGCCTGCTTTTACTTCATCGGCAATAGTCTCCATTAATTTGGCGACACTTTTATTGGTCGAACCGGTGCCAATCATTTCGATTGATTGTATTAGCGGAACGCCCGCCATCAACATAGTTGCTATTTGGCGAGTAACTAAAGCTATATCCTTAGGGGTTATTTGTTGAACACTTTGAATACCAAACAATGGTTTTGCTTTGCGTTTTACTTTTGAGGGGGTGATACCTTGTTTACGAAGTTGAGCTTTCACTAATGCAATACTATTACCAGTAAGCTCACCTTCAAGCTTTTTTCCACGAGCGCTTACACCGACCCATTGAAATGTATCGAGGCCTTTATCTAGTTGTTTTTTTGCCATGAATTTGAACACCTAAGAGTTTCAATACATTGATTATAAGCAAACAAATTTAGAGTGGTTATAATTACTTCAAAAAAAAACGCTCAAATGAGCGTTTTAATTCTATTTATATATTAACTTACGGAGCAGCTTGAGGGCAGCTTTTTGGAGCAAGTGAAGCATCTGTTGCTCCTGCTGTAGCACATGTCCACTCGCCGGCTACACTTCTTGTCCAAGTTAATGTTGCGGCTGCAACTTGAGTTGGTGCATTAACAATTTCACATTCTATAGTACCGACTCCTGCTGTGATATCTGCAGTAATATTGCAGTTTTGAGTAGTAGCATCTTTAATAGAAGTTAATGCGGCAACATCAGCTACAGCTTCACCGTTATTAGCTCTAATTTCCATATCAGTTTTAGCTCCTGTAATTTCAGACAAGCCAGCTGTCAGTTTAGACGTAGCCTGGTAATCAGAATATGCAGGTAATGCAATTGCTGCAAGAATACCGATGATTGCTACTACAATCATTAATTCAATTAGGGTGAAACCCTGTTGTTTTTGAGTCATTGTTTTCATGTTTCCTCTCCTAAAGGATAGATTTTTGTAACTTAAATCACTTAAGCGGCAAATGCCTCACTTAATTTAACTGATTTACTTTACAGTTTTACTTAAAATTAATTTTATTACACTTTAGCTTTAGAGTATGAAACACAAAAGCCGTATGTGAATTCATTATGTTTAGTACTAACTATAAAAGTTTACTAAGAGCACTACATGTTGTAGCAACAAATAGTATAGGCATAAAGTAAATAGTTTAGTTGCTTTAGTTTTTAATTATGTCTTTAAAAACTAAAGGCACTAGTTATTTATGACTACCTTTTTAAATAAAATAGTACAACAGAATTAGTCTACCATTTTATTTTAGTGTTTAGCACGTATCTTCTTATAAAAAAGCGATTTTATTTAACAAAATGTTACAAAGTAAGCCTTTCGGGTTATTTAATGCTTTTTTACTTAACTTGTCAATCGATTAGCGGTATTAATTGGCAGTTATTGCTTTAAAATCGTTCAAAACGCATCGATAAATCGATTGATTGTAAGTTTTTTGTTAATGCCCCGCTTGATATAAAATCAACACCGGCTTGTGAATAAATTTTGAGCGTTTCTAGGGTCATATTGCCTGAAACCTCTAATTTTGCACGCTTGTTGGTCAAAATTACGGCTTGTTTAATTTGCTCTACACTAAAGTTGTCGAGCATGATTATGTCGGCGCCAGCTTCAATTGCTTGCTTAAGTTCAGGGAGTGATTCTACTTCTACTTCGACAGGTTTGTTTGGGTGGTTTTGTTTAGCTTGAGCTACGGCTTTGTTTATTGTGCCACAAGCTGCTATATGATTTTCTTTAATTAAAAAAGCGTCAAATAATCCAATACGATGGTTTGCACCCCCGCCACATTTTACTGCGTATTTTTGAAGAGCGCGCAGACCTGGAATTGTTTTACGTGTGTCGAGTAATTGCGTAGTTGTACCACTTAACTCTTTTACGTAATGCGCTGTAGTAGTTGCAGTGCCTGATAAGGTTTGTACAAAGTTAAGTGCAGTACGCTCGGCAGTTAATATTGAACGAGCCGAGCCAATAGCGGTAAATAATGTGCTGTTTGCTTTAACTGCGTCGCCATCATTTATGAGTACATTAACCTTAACGCTTGGGTCTACTTGTTTGAATACTTCAAGGATGATGTCTTTTCCGCAAAAAATGCAGTCTTCGCGGGTGATTACTTTTGCGTTGGCTTGCTCGCTCTGAGGGATAAGCTGCGCGGTAATATCGCCTTCTTGAGCTGTTTGATAATTTAGATCTTCGTCGAGTGCAAGAGTGACAAGTTGGCTAACTAAAGAGTGCGGGATAGACATAATAAAAGCTCATAAGCGTTAATAAATTAAGCAAATTTTACTATGTTTATAAAAGAAAGAGAAGCGATTGCCTTTTCGCCAATATAAAGATAAGCGCTTGAAGTAAATTCGCACCTACGTGTGGGTTTGAATTATTTGTAGGTGAGGTTTTATACCTCGCTTGTTACTATCATTTTTTTAATAAATCCATTAGCATCAGTGCTATGTATATCTTGATATTTATATAATAAACGTATCATGAAAATAGATTTAGACGGTGTTTTAAGTACGGTAGCGCAGCGGCCTTGTTCGCATTTTGATGAGCGCCCTGATGAGGCTGATATTTCTTTATTGGTGATTCACAATATATCATTGCCAGCAGGGCAGTTTGGTACACCTTTCGTTGATGAGTTATTTATGGGTAGCATTGATTGCAATGCTCATCCGAGTTTTAGTGACTTAAAGAATTTACGTGTATCGGCCCATTGCTTTATAAAGCGCACCGGTGAGGTTATACAATACGTGCCTTTTGAAAAGCGCGCTTGGCATGCAGGGCAATCTGAGTTTGAGGGGGTACCTGCTTGTAATAACTTTAGCATTGGCATTGAGCTTGAAGGTACCGACACCGCTCCATATTCTTTAGCACAGTACAAAACATTAACTATTATTAGTAAATCTATAATGCAACGCTATCCAAAAATTACCCCTTCGCGTATTGTTGGGCATTGCGATATTGCCCCTGGGCGTAAAACAGATCCTGGCAGTAGCTTTAATTGGCCATTGTTTTTTAATATGCTTGAACAACTAAGTTAAGAGAGTTATTCCCATGATTTTAGTTTCTATAATAATTGCATTAATACTAGAGCGCTTAGGCGCTCGGTCTAATTACTGGCAGATAAGTTATTACGCAAATGGTTATTTAAATCGCTCTAATAAATTACTTGGTGATAAGGGCTTATTTAGCTCAGCACCGGGCTTTTTAATTTGGCTTTTACTTCCAGTGATTGCGATGGCACTAATTTATTGTTTATCTGATTTTGTTTTGTGGCAGTTGGGCATTAATATCGCGGTGCTTTTGGTTTGCTTTGGTTGTGCTAAGCAGCGTGCTTTATATAAGTCGTATTTAAATGCGTTAACGCGAGATGACGGTACTGCTGCATCTTTATATGCGTTGCAAATAGGTCAAAAGCGTACTGATGATCAAGATGGTGGCGAAACCTTTGGGCAAACATTGGCGTGGGTAAACTTTAGATTTTACTGTGCGGTTATTTTTTGGTTCGTTGCTTTAGGCGCGCCAGGCGCGGTTTTATATGCACTGGTACGTACTTTAGCTGATTTAGTACGAGAAGATCATAAAGTAATATTCGCTAAGCGTTTTAAACTTATACATAAACTATTGTTTTGGCTCGACTGGTTACCTGCACGCATTACAAGCTTTGGTTATTTAGTAATAGGTAACTTTAATAAAGGCACAAGCTGTTGGCTACGTTACGTACTTAACTTTAAATCTCCAAACCGAGAAGTAGTAACATGTACTGCACTTGCTGCAGAGCAAGTTGAAAAGCGTTATTACGGCTGTACCTACGAAGCCACTTGTATGATTAAGCTTGTTAAGCGCAATGTATTATTTTACTTAGTACTTATAGCACTACTTACATTATTTGGTGGACTATCGTAGTCGCGATTTTACATCGCGCATTGTGTTTTTCGGTTGGGAGGTTAGTTGCCAAATGTCGCGGGGTAAACCCGCTGCTACGATATTGCGTAGTCGCGATTTTATATCGCGCATTGTGTTTTTCGGTTGGGAGATTAGTTGCCAAATGTCGCGGGGTAAACCCGCTGCTACGAGTTTAGATAAATACTATCCCAATATGGGTAGTCTGCAATATTTTCTATTAAATTTGCACGCAAAGGGTTTGCGACTATGTATCTAGCACAGCTATTTAAGTCTTCGGTATTTCTTATTAAGTGATCATAAAACCCTTTTTGCCAAAGCTTTTGTCTGCCAAATTGTCTATACACCGTGGCTGAGCGTCCTTTGAAGCTTCTAATTACCTCACTTAATGTTGCGCTATCGGATAATTGTAATAACCAATGAATATGGTTTGGCATTATCACGAAAGTATTTGATTTAATCAGTTGCTCTCTCTCTAATCCCCTCATTTCATTGATAATAGCTCTATTAATTATTAAGCTTGTGAATAGGTTGTTTCGCTCATGACAAACCAGTGTAATAGCATAATAGTGGTTTGCTTTTGATACTCTTCCCTTTCGTAATAAATATGAACGATGCATAACATACCCGTATTTTAGCAATCACAGACCCACGAATTTAAAGCATATGCAATTTTTATAAATTTGCGTAGTCGCGATTTTACATCGCGCATTGTGTTTTACGTTTAGGTAATTACTTGCACAATAATCGCGGGGTAAACCCGCTGCTACGATATTGCGTAGTCGCGATTTTACATCGCGCATTGTGTTTTACGTTTAGGTAATTACTTGCGCAATAGTCGCGGGGTAAACCCGCTGCTACGATATTGCGTAGTCGCGATTTTATATCGCGCATGTGTTTTTCGGTTGGGTAATTGTTTGCACAATAATGGCGGGGTAAACCCGCTGCTACGATATTGCGTGATCGAAATTTTATATCGCGCATTGTGTTTTATGTTTAGTTGACTGATCGTGTGTAAATTGCAGCTATTTCTTTGGTACTTTTATCCTGTTATTAATTTCTTTAATAAATTCAACTAGAGTTAACACTCTATTTTTCTGGTCAGACCAATTGTTTTCATCCTATTAACGTTATAACAATTTTTGTAAATTGCGCATTGTTTAATCTTCGTTCAAAATGCGTTACGCTACTTTAATTGCTCAAGCTACCTGTAAATTGACAGCTAATAAGGTTTTTGATACCGTATTGAAAATTTTTGGTATGACCAATTTACCTTTTGGGTAAATCATACTACTCAAAGCCCCGCTTTATGGGCTCTTGGTATTTATACAACGCGGACGTTGATTCATGTCTTTAAAGATCAAAGCAGCAAAGTTATCTGATGTTATTTTACAGCAACTCGAGAACATGATTCTTGAGGGCTCGTTAGCACCAGGTGAAAAGTTGCCACCAGAGCGTGAACTAGCAAAGCAATTTGAAGTGTCTCGCCCGTCACTGCGTGAGGCAATTCAAAAATTAGAAGCGAAAGGTTTAGTTACGCGTCGCCAGGGTGGCGGCACGTTTGTAAAAAATCAGCTCGAAGAAGGGCTTACTGATCCACTTTTTGATTTGATAAGTAAACACCCCGAATCGCAGTTTGATTTACTTGAATTTCGTCATGCATTAGAAGGGATTGCTGCTTACTACGCGGCACTGCGCGGGACCAGCAACGATTTTAGCAAAGTGAAAGAAAGCTTTGATAAAATTGCCCTAGTTAATGATGATTTACAGCAAAAAGCAAAAGCAATTAATGCATTTCACTTTAGCGTGGCAGAAGCTTCGCATAATGTGGTGTTACTGCATTTAGTAAGAGGCATGAAAGCGCTGCTTGAGCAAAATGTATTGCAAAATTTAACTGTTTTATTAAAAAAGTCAGATATTAGCAGTCAATTAGCCCAACACAGGCGTTTATTAATGGATGCCGTTATTGACGGTAATCCAGAACAAGCCCGTTTAGCAAGTAATGCGCACTTAGCATTTATAGAAGAAGCACTACTTGAAGCAGGCAAAGAACATTCGCGAATTGAACGTAGTTTAAGACGCACTAAACAAAATTAAGTTAGTACATAACTACTTTGAACACACAAATTAAGTAGCTGTGATATTAAATTAACAATATTCGTATTTTAAACATAAGGAAACCTCCATATGTCTGAAGTCAATAAAATTGACGTAGACGCGCTAGAAACACAAGAGTGGTTACAAGCTCTTGAATCAGTTGTGCGCGAAGAAGGTGTTGAACGAGCTCAGTTTTTACTTGAGCAAGTATTAGAGCAAGCCCGTTTAGACGGCGTTGATATGCCAACGGGTATTACCACGAACTACGTTAATACTATTCCTGTAGATCAAGAACCTGCTTACCCGGGTGATGTAAATCTTGAGCGTCGTATTCGTTCAATTATACGTTGGAACGCGATTATGATCGTTCTACGTGCATCTAAAAAAGATCTCGACTTAGGCGGCCATATGGCGTCTTACCAATCATCTGCTGCATTTTATGAAGTGTGTTTTAACCACTTTTTTAAAGCACCAAATGATGTAGACGGTGGTGACTTAGTTTATTACCAAGGTCATATTTCTCCTGGTATTTATGCACGTGCATTTGTTGAAGGTCGTTTATCTGCTGCACAACTAGATAACTTCCGCCAAGAAGTTGATGGCGAAGGCTTACCATCGTACCCACACCCTAAGTTAATGCCTGAATTTTGGCAGTTCCCTACGGTATCAATGGGCTTAGGTCCTATTTCGTCTATTTACCAAGCGCGCTTCTTAAAATACTTAGATGGTCGTGGCTTAAAAGATACTAAAAACCAACGTGTATACGCGTTTTTAGGTGACGGTGAAATGGATGAGCCAGAATCACGTGGCGCTATTTCTTTTGCTGCACGTGAAAAACTAGATAACCTTTGTTACTTAGTTAACTGTAACTTACAGCGTTTAGACGGCCCAGTTATGGGTAACGGTAAAATTATTCAAGAACTAGAAGGCTTGTTTAAAGGCGCTGGCTGGAATGTAATTAAACTAGTTTGGGGCAGCGGCTGGGATATTCTTCTAGCTAAAGACACAACAGGTAAATTACTACAGTTAATGAACGAAACTGTGGATGGCGATTACCAAACATATAAAGCCAAAGATGGCGCGTACGTACGTGAAAACTTCTTTGGTCGTTACCCTGAAACAGCAGCACTTGTTGCTGATATGACAGATGACGAAATTTTCGCGCTTAAGCGTGGTGGTCATGAGTCATCAAAATTATTTGCTGCATTTAAAAAAGCAGAAGACACTAAAGGCCGTCCAACTGTAATTCTTGCTAAAACTGTAAAAGGTTACGGCATGGGTGAAGCAGCTGAAGGTAAAAACATTGCGCACCAAGTGAAAAAAATGGACATGTCGCATGTTGCACATTTACGTTCACGCCTTGGTCTTGACGATTTAGTATCTGAAGAGCAACTTGCAGAACTACCTTATTTAGAGCTTGAAGAAGGTTCACCTGAGTATAAATACCTACATGCTCGTCGTGATGAACTTAAAGGTTATACACCTAAGCGTATTCCACGTTTTAGTGAAAAACTTACGTTGCCAGAGGTAGACGCGTTTAAGCCGCTACTTGAAGAGCAAAAACGTGATATTTCAACCACTATGGGTTTTGTTCGTGCACTTAATATCTTATTAAAAGATAAAGGCATTGGTAAAAACATCGTACCAATTATTGCCGATGAAGCGCGTACATTTGGTATGGAAGGTTTATTCCGTCAAATTGGTATTTACAATCCGCATGGCCAAAACTATACGCCACAGGATCGTGATATTGTTTCTTACTATAAAGAAACTGTATCAGGACAAGTGCTTCAAGAAGGTATTAATGAGTTAGGTGCAATGTCGTCATGGGTTGCTGCTGCAACTTCATACAGCACTAACGATTTACCAATGATCCCGTTCTACATTTACTACTCTATGTTTGGTTTCCAACGCGTTGGCGACATGGCATGGATGGCGGGCGATCAACAAGCACGTGGTTTCTTATTAGGTGCTACTGCGGGTCGTACAACGTTAAATGGTGAAGGCTTGCAACACGAAGATGGTCACAGTCATATTCTTGCTAATACGGTTCCTAACTGTATTTCTTATGACCCAACTTACGCGTTTGAAGTAGCTGTTATTGTACAAGACGGTATTCGTCGTATGTACGGTGATGACCAAGAAAATATTTACTACTACCTAACGCTTATGAACGAAAACTACCATCAGCCAGCTATGCCAGAAGGCGCTGAAGAAGGTATCCGTAAAGGTATTTACAAGCTTGAAAGTTACGAAGGTAAAAAAGCCAACGTACAGCTATTAAGCTCAGGTACTATTATGACTGAAGTGCGTAAAGCCGCTACGATTCTAAGCGAAGAGTATGGCATTGCGTCTGACGTGTTCTCTGTTACGTCTTTCAACGAATTAACGCGTGAAGGTCAAGATGTTGAACGTTTCAACATGCTTAATCCTGAAGGCGAGCAAAAAACAGCATTCATCACAAGCGTATTAAACGACTCTGTGACTGTTGCAGCAACGGATTACATGAAAAACTACGCAGAACAAGCGCGTTCATTCATTCCAAGCAGCAACTACAAAGTGTTAGGTACAGATGGTTACGGTCGTTCTGATAGCCGTGAAAACCTACGTCGTCACTTTGAAGTTAACGCGGGCTACGTTGTTGTTGCTACGTTATCTGAACTTGCTAAACGCGGTGAAGTTGAGAAGTCAGTAGTTGTTGAAGCACTTAAAAAGTTCAACATCGACACTAACAAACTTAACCCACTGTACGCATAAGAGGTTTGCAATGAGTATTGAAATTAAAGTACCAGATATTGGTGACGATGAAGTAGAAGTAACCGAAATATTAGTAAGCGTTGGCGACAAAGTAGATGTTGACCAATCATTATTAAATGTTGAAGGCGACAAAGCATCAATGGAAATACCTGCTTCGCAAGCGGGTACAGTTAAAGAAATTAAAGTAAACGTTGGCGACACCGTTACAACTGGCTCTTTAGTATTTTTGTTTGAAGGCGAGAGTGAAAGCACTGGTGAAGAAAAAGCATCAGCCGCTGCTCCAGCTAAATCTGAAGAGGCAGCACCTGCTGCTTCTACAGGTTCTTCAACTAAAGAAGTAACCGTACCAGATATTGGCGATGATGAAGTTGAAGTAACTGAAATCATGGTTGCTGTTGGCGACACCGTTTCAGAAGAGCAATCTATCTTAAACGTGGAAGGCGACAAGGCAGCAATGGAAGTTCCAGCTCCATTTGCCGGTATAGTTAAAGAAATTAAAGTCGCCGCTGGCGATACAGTTAAAACAGGCTCATTAGTGTTTGTCTTTGAAGTAGCAGGAAGTGAATCTGCAGCACCGGCTAAAGAGTCGGCTCCTGTAGAAGCGCCAGCAGCTAGCTCAACAGCAAACGCAGCACCAAGTACTAAAGAAGTTAATGTACCTGATATTGGTGGCGATGAAGTTGAAGTAACTGAAATTATGGTTGCAGTTGGCGATACGGTTGAAGAAGATCAATCAATCTTAAACGTTGAAGGCGACAAAGCTGCAATGGAAGTACCAGCTCCATTTGCAGGTACAGTTAAAGAAATTAAAGTAGCCGCTGGCGATAAAGTATCGACTGGCTCATTAATTTTTGTATTTGAAGTTGCAGGCAGCGCGCCAGTAGCAGCACCTGCACCAGCTGAAAAATCAGCACCTGCAGCTGCGGCTAAAACTGAGTCGGCACCGGCTCAAGCAGCACCTGCAAAAGCAAGTAATGAAAGCTTCACAGAAAACAGCGCGTATGCTCATGCATCACCTGTTGTTCGCCGTTTAGCGCGTGAGTTTGGTATTAACCTAGCTAATGTTAAAGGCACTGGTCGCAAAGCCCGTATAGTTAAAGAAGACGTGCAAAACTACGTTAAAAACTTAGTTAAGCAAGTTGAGTCTGGTCAATTGTCAGCAGGTAGTAGCGCTGGTGGTAGCGAGCTTGGTCTTATTCCATGGCCTAAAGTTGATTTTGCTAAGTTTGGCGAAATTGAAGAGCAAAAGCTGTCTCGTATTCAAAAGCTATCAGGCAAAAACTTACACCGTAACTGGGTGCAAATCCCACATGTTACACAGTTTGACGAAGCAGATATCACAAGCCTTGAAGTATTCCGTAAAGAGCAAAATGTGCTTAGCGAGAAGAAAAAGCTGGGTGTTAAAATTACGCCGCTTGTGTTTGTAATGAAAGCAGCTGCAAAAGCACTTGCTGAATTTCCAAAATTCAACTCATCGCTTTCTGAGGACGGCGAAAGCTTAATCCTTAAAAAGTACATTAACATTGGTGTTGCAGTTGATACGCCAAACGGTTTAGTTGTACCAGTGTTTAAAGATGTTGATAAAAAAGGCATTATTGAACTATCACGCGAATTAATGGAAGTATCTGTTAAAGCACGTGACGGGAAGCTTACATCGTCTGATATGCAAGGTGGTTGTTTTACTATTTCTAGCCTTGGCGGTATTGGCGGTACGGCATTTACGCCGATTGTTAATGCACCAGAAGTGGCTATTTTAGGTGTGTCTAAATCTGAAATGAAACCTAAATGGAATGGCAAAGAGTTTGAACCAAAACTAATGGTTCCGCTGTCTATGTCATACGACCATAGGGTTATTGACGGAGCCTTAGCTGCACGCTTTACTGTGACTCTTGCAAGTTACATGAGCGATATTCGCCAATTGGTGATGTAATCGCTGGACAATGAATAGAATCAAATCCCAGCCAGTTGTTTTTAGCTGGGATTTTTACCATTTGCAATGATACAATCTTTGCACAAATTTGTGATCTGCTCTCACTTTCTGCCTTGCAGAAACATGGCAGTTAAACTTTAGGGCAGTGTCCCGTTCAAACAATTAAGGTAATAGCATGAGCAACGAATTAAAAACTCAAGTTGTTGTACTAGGCGGTGGTCCTGGTGGTTACTCTGCGGCATTCCGCGCTGCTGACTTGGGCTTAGAAGTTACATTGGTAGAATCTCGTGAAACATTAGGCGGCGTATGTCTTAATGTTGGTTGTATTCCTTCAAAAGCACTTTTACACGTAGCTAAAGTGATTGATGATGCAGCTGAAATGTCATCTCATGGTGTTACTTTTGGCGCACCAAAGATCGATCTTGACCAAGTTCGTACTTGGAAAGATTCTGTAGTTGGCCAGTTAACTGGTGGACTAGAGGGCATGGCTAAAATGCGTAAAGTGAAAGTTGTATCTGGTTACGGCAAATTCACTGGCAGCAATACTTTAGTAGTTGAAGGCGAGAAAGACTCTACAACTATCACGTTTGATAACGCGATTATTGCAGCAGGTTCTAAACCAGTTAATTTACCTTTCATCCCACAAGATGACCGTGTAATTGATTCAACTGGCGCGCTAGAGCTTAAAGATGTACCAGAAAAACTACTTGTACTTGGTGGTGGTATTATCGGTCTTGAAATGGGTACGGTTTACCGTGCACTAGGTTCTGCAATTGATGTTGTAGAATTTGCTGACCAATTAGTTCCAGCAGCTGATAAAGACATTATCAAAATTTACCAAAAATACGTAAGCAAAAAATTCAACGTAATGCTTTCAACTAAAGTTGTTGGTGTTGAAGCTAAAAAAGATGGCTTATACGTAACGTTTGAAGGTAAAAACGCACCAGCAGAACCTGTACGTTACGACAAAGTGCTTGTTGCAGTTGGCCGTACTCCAAACGGTAACTTACTTGATGCTGAAAAAGCGGGCGTAAACGTTGATGAGCGTGGCTTTATTAATGTTGATAAGCAATTACGTACTAACGTAAGTCATATTTTTGCAATTGGTGACTTAGTTGGCCAGCCTATGCTTGCGCATAAAGCGGTTCATGAAGGTCATGTTGCTGCAGAAGTTATTTCTGGTCAGAAGCATTTCTTCGACCCTAAATGTATTCCTTCGATTGCGTATACTGACCCAGAAATCGCTTGGGTAGGTGTTACTGAGAAAGAAGCAAAAGAGCAAGGCCTAAAAATTGAAACTGCGGTATTCCCGTGGGCAGCTTCTGGTCGTGCTATTGCATCATCTCGTACTGAAGGTTCTACTAAACTTATTTTTGATAAAGAAAGTGGCCGTATAATCGGTGGTGCTATGATCGGTATTAACGCGGGCGAAATGCTTGGCGAAATCGGTTTAGGTATTGAAATGGGTGCTGATGGTGAAGACTTAGCGCTTACTATTCATGCTCACCCTACATTGAATGAATCAATCGGCCTTGCAGCTGAAATTTTTGAAGGTTCGATCACTGACTTACCAAACAAAAAAGCAGTTAAAAAGAAGTAATTTAACTTTTTAGCATTTGTTTGAAAAACCCAACTTCGGTTGGGTTTTTTTATGCCTGGTTTTTAATTTAAGAGATGTTGAATTAATTCAATGATACCAATCTGCTTATATATGGGGTCTATTTAACGTTAAGAAAATTACGCTAGAACTAGGCAAAAGTTTTTGTATCTAGTTGTTCTAAATAAAAAATTTTTAACGAAGTTATAGTGCAATTTAATTCGTTAAATTGATCAAAGATTTATGCAGGTTGGTATGGCTATAAATATAAGATTAAATAGCGATAAGTCGTTACAATGCGCGCTTAATTAATTGAAGGTAAATACAGTGAAAAACTCAGTTTTAGCATTACGCGCTCAACAAATAAGTGAATCCCGTCGAGAGTTTAATGCTCGAGGCGGTAAATTAGATCGCTGTGAGCAATGCTTAATAGCTAAGCACTACTGTATTTGTAAAGGTGTTGAGCATGCAGATTGTAAAGCAGCTGTGTGCTTATTAATGTATCACAATGAAAGTTTTAAACCTTCTAATACTGGGCGCTTAATTGCTGAAATAGTGCCAGATAACCACGCCTTTAGGTGGGACAGAACAGACCCTAATCCAGCGCTTTTGGCTTTAATAAATGATTCACAATATCAGCCAATGGTAGTATTCCCTGCTGAAGATGTAGAAGAGGGCAGGGCCATTACCGAAATAAGTATTGAAGAGGGTAAAAAACCGCTATTTATATTTTTAGATGGTACCTGGCGTGAAGCTAAAAAAATGATTCGCAAAAGCCCATACTTAGATAACTTGCCTGTACTTTCTGTTACTGCTGATAAACTATCTGATTACCGATTACGTGTTGCCCCTCATGCGCATCAACTAGGCACTGCTGAAGTGGCTATTATGGTGCTAGCGCTTGCGGGAGAAATGGATGCATCTTCTAAATTAGAACAGCATTTTATTAAGTTTCGTGATGCGTATTTGCTTGGTAAGCGCAATAAAGGCCGACCGCTAGAAGAGTAGTTTTACGCAGTTAAGCGAAAGCTTGCTGCTCTTTTAAGTGAGCAAGTGCTTTATTTTGAATTGCTCTGAAGCCTTCTTCAGATGTTAATTGTAAAACCGTATTATATAATTGGCTTACGCTATTGTGAGCCTGAATAAACGAGGTGCAGTCCTCACCAATCATATCCTTAGCCTCTTCGACTCGCTTTAAAAAGTAACAGCTAATATCGGTTTTTCCCTTAAAGTGAGTAGTCGCAATAGCGTTTGCTATTCTATTAAGCTGATAACTAAATTCATCAGGTCGAGAACCCTCACCCCATTTACTAATAGAAATATCGCTTTCTAACTGGATAATTACGTTAAGTATGTTTTTAAACTCACTCATTGGCATATTTAAAAAGTTATAACCTTTGGGGCTAAATAAAGCTTTATACGGATTTTTGTTGGGAGTTTGGGCACTAAAAACACCAATTGGTTTTGCTGTACTTGCGTCTGATACTTTACATAAAAAGGTATTGCTTTGCGGCATTTTAAAATTCATATCCATTGAGTATTTATGATCCTTGCGTTACTTAGTTATCGGCGCAATTAATGAAAAACTTAGCGAAATTTAAAATATTAATAAAGTATTTGAAGGTATTAATATTGATTAGCTGGGATGCAGTATTACCCTGCAAAAGTTAGTGGTAGTTGCTTAGAGCTTTACTAAACCCAAATTTTAGGCAAAGAAAAGCGCGCTCTATCTCTAGGCGCGCTTGCGGAATCTTCTAATTTTCTGCATCCTGCAATTGAACTTAATCAACTCCAATTTTTACTAATCCATGTTTATTACTATATTACTTTTTAGTTCTATGTAATGTAGACCATCCGGGCCTGTATCCTTAAATTCCTAAACATCCTGTAGGGTAAATACTATTACCAAATCCCTAATTACACTTCCTAGTGTATCCCTATTTTAACCAATCCATTGTGTTGCCTTAAAGGCCTGTCCATTTATTCCCTCAACATCCTGTTAAACAACTTAGCCGTGTTGTTATCCTTTTCGCATCTTCCTGACGCTGTCCTTTTTACAACATTGCGTTGTGATACTCATCCTGAGCCTGTCCTAAAATCCGTGTTGTCCTGGTAACCTAATCATTGGTTGGTTGAGTAAGCAGTCCATTTCCTTTTACTCAATAAGCGTCATTGCTTGGTTGATGCGTAAATTATAGTGCAATAGAGCAACTAAAATAGGGATAAAACTACATTCAATTAGTATTTACGCAATAGTAATAATGTGAAAAATCAATTAATACAAGTGCTTAGGTTGTTTTTGTGTGTTTTTTATCTTGATTTTTACTCATTAGCTGTCACATCCGTGAGACATCTCTTACACTGCATTTCCTTTTTGGGCGTTATTTACATATTTACATTTATTTAAAGTGTGCACTTTTTGAATGAGCGCGGTAGAATTCGATGATAATAACAATTATTTAGGTGAAATAATGAAGACAGTATTTACACTTGTTTTAGGATTAGCAGCATCGGCACCAGCCTTTGCAAGTGACGTTGTTAATATATATTCTTTTCGTCAGCCGTTTTTGATTCAGCCAATTTTAGACGATTTTACAAAACAAACGGGAATAAAAACCAATGTTGTTTTTGCTAAAAAAGGGTTAATTGAGCGTGTTAAACGTGAAGGTAAACATAGTAAAGCCGATTTAGTATTAACCTCTAATTTTAGTGCGCTTATTCAATTAGAAGATTTAAAATTAACACAAACTATAAAAAGTGACAGTGTAAATAATAACGTGCCTGCAGCTTTTCGTGACGGTGATGGCCAATGGGTCGCGCTTACTAAGCGAGTGCGTAATGTCTATTCATCAAAAGAGCGAGTTGGTGAGTTACCTAAGCTCACTTATGAAGATTTAGCAGATCCTAAATACAAAGGACAAATTTGTACGCGCTCTGGCAAACATCCATATAACTTAGGTTTAGTGGCTTCTATGATTGCACACCATGGTGAAGCGCAAACCAAAGAGTGGCTTGAAGGTGTTAAGGTTAATTTAGCACGTAAACCTCAAGGTAACGATCGTGCTCAAGTTAAAGCCGTTAAAGAAGGTTTATGTAACTTGGCATTAGGTAATAGTTACTACCTTGGTAAAATGCTAGAAGATAAAGAGCAAAAAGGTTGGGCAGAGGCCGTAAATATTAACTTTCCGAATCAAACTAATCGTGGCTCACACATAAATGTTTCGGGTGCGGTTATTACCAAATATGCTAAAAACCCTGAAAATGCATTAAAGCTCATAGAGTATATGACCGACAGCAAAGCACAAAACATGTATGCCTCATTAAATATGGAGTATCCAGTTAAGTCGGGTGTTGAACTATCAAGTTTGGTTGCCTCTTGGGGGAGTTTTAAAGAAGACAGCTTGCCACTTGATGAGATTAGTAAATATCGTCCGTTAGCGCTTAAGCTAATTGATGAGGTGAAGTTCGATCTTTAATGACTAATAAATTTAAGCTGTCTAAATGGCAGCTCTTTGCGTGGTCGACTGGCTTAATTCTATCGGCCCCGTTGTTTTTTCTTCTTTTTGAATCTCTACAAGGTAGCTCTGAGGTGTTTTCCCACCTGTGGGATACCGTGCTTTGGGATTACATAACCAATACCGTATTGCTTGTTTTAGGTGTTTGCGTCCTTAGCTGCGCCATAGCTTTGCCACTTGGATGGCTAACGGCTTACTGTAGTTTCCCGGGTAAAAAACAGTTTGAATGGGCACTTATGCTGCCCCTTGCTATGCCCACCTATATTATTGCCTATGTATACACTGATTTATTAGATTATGCGGGCCCGGTGCAAATAGCGCTGAGAGAATGGTTTGGCTGGCAAACGCCTAATGACTATTGGTTTTTTGATATACGTACATTACCCGGCGCCATAGTTATGATTGCCTTGGTGCTTTATCCGTATTTATTTTTGATTTTTAAAACAGCTCTTCGCGAGCAGTCATTCAAATTAGTACAAGCTAGCCAGTTAATGGGGTTATCTCCTTGGCAAAGTTTCTTTAAAGTAAGCTTAGTGCTCTCTCGTGGGGCTATTGTCGCGGCTCTTGCGCTTATAAGTATGGAAACCATGGCTGACTTTGCAACAGTGAGTTATTTTGCCGTAAGTACATTAACAACTGCCGTATACGATACGTGGTTTGGTTATTACTCACTTACAGCGGCAGCTAAAATATCGGGTGTGATGTTATTACTGTTATTTTTAGCATTAATGGCAGAGCGCTTTAGTCGTCGTAACCAAGCGGTATTTGAGCGCCAATCAAGTGTAAATAGCGAATCTCTCTATGTATTAAAAGGAAAGTCAGCTTGGCTCGCAACGGCATTTTGCAGCTTTATTTTACTTATCGCGTTTGTGATCCCTATTGCAGTACTTATAAATTACGCCATTACCTACTTTGATAAAGCATGGAATGTAGAGTTTTTTAGTTACGCTTGGCAAAGTTTAAAAGTGGCTGGGGTTGTGAGCCTAATAACGATTACGTTGAGTATTTTTGTCGTTTTTTATCAGCGTGTGGCAAAGCAAACGTATCCGCTTATTCCCGGGCGTTTAGCAAGCACAGGCTATGCGTTGCCTGGCACAGTACTCGCTATTGCGGTCTTGTTACCGCTTACATTGTTAGAGAACACCATCAACAAAGCGCTCGAGCCGTATAATTTAGATATTGGCTTACTGCTTACAGGTAGCATTCTTACTATTATTATTGCTTATATTGTTAGGTTTTACGCCATTGCACACGGAGCAATTGAGTCGAGTTTTTTACGTATTAGCCCATCACTTGATATGGCAAGCCAATCAATGGGTAAAAGCCAAGGACAAACACTGCGTTTAGTGCACCTACCTTTACTGCGAAGAGGATTGCTTACTGCTGCGTTATTGGTATTTATTGAGTGCATGAAAGAACTGCCGGCTGCGCTATTGCTCAGGCCGTTTAATTTTGAAAGCTTAGCTACTCATGTATTTCAGTATGTGAGTGACGAGCAATTAGAACTTGCTTCAATATCGGCATTATTTATTGTTATTGTTGGGTTTATTCCTTTGTATTTTATTAATCGTTCTATGGAGCAGCGTAGTTAAATGAGTAGTTTAATTTTACAAGGCGTGAGCTATCACTATAACGGCACAAAGGTTATTCACGATTTAGATTTAACGGTGGGTAAAGATGAAATTGTTTGTCTACTCGGAGCGAGTGGGTGCGGTAAAACGACCACGTTAAAAGCGATTGCAGGTTTAATTGAAGCTAAGCAAGGGTCTATTTTTATAGACGGTAAATTAGTGAGTGATGAGCAATCGTTTGTCTCGCCTGAGCACCGTAACATCGGCATGATGTTTCAAGACTATGCGTTGTTTCCGCATTTAACGGTAGCAAATAATATCGCATTTGGGCTTAGTAAAATGAGTAAAGCTCAAAAGCAGCAACGCGTTGATGAAATGCTTAAGCTGGTACATTTAATTGGCTGTGCCAACAGGTTCCCGCATCAGTTATCGGGTGGCCAACAGCAGCGTGTAGCTATTGCTCGTGCATTAGCTTATAAGCCTAGTTTATTGCTACTTGATGAGCCCTTTTCAAATATCGACACACAAGTACGCTTTGAATTAATTGCCGATATACGTCGAATTATTAAGGCAACCCAAGTATCTGCTGTGTTTGTTACACATTCAAAAGAAGAGGCGTTTGCCTTTTCAGATACACTTGCCATTATGCATCGCGGTAAAATTGAGCAACAAGGCACGCCTGAGCAGCTTTTTGCAGCTCCATGTTCAAAGGAGGTTGCAGAGTTTCTGGGTCAAGGCATATACTTGAGCGCAGAAGTATTAACAGCAACTGAATATAAAACACCATTTGGTTTAGTCGAATCTTATATTGAGAGTAAGCATGACGTAAGCGTAGGGCTTATATATGTGCGCCCTCATCAAATAGAATTAGTGGCAGATAACCAAAGTGACAAACTCAGCAAGCGAGCTACAATCATAAGTCGTCGATTTATTGGTTCGGCGTATGTTTATTCGGTTGTTATTGATAAACAAGAAATTGAAGTTGCTGCACAATATGGCCAGTCATTTGAAAATAATGAACAGGTTATAATAAAAATAAAACCTCACACGGTGAATTTTTTCGAATCGTAATTAATTTGTTATTCGCTGTGTTTTTATCTGTAAAACTAAGGAATAACAATGGCGCAAGCGCAATCAGGGATTTGTGCTGAAGCAAACTTACACGGTTTGCACTTATTTTTTAATGTGTTTGATGGTCAAGATGAATCACTTCGCGCAAAGTTAAAACAAGTAAGCGCTATTGAAGAAGAATTTAGCGATCAGTTCTCAGAATCAATGCTCTCTTGTATGGTTGCTATTGGTGCGCAATATTGGCCGCATATCCTCCCTGAATACATCCCAAGCGAATTACAGAGCTTTCCTAATATAAACCATAGCGATCATCAAATGAGCGTACAACCGTGCGATTTATTTGTGCAAATTCGCTCTGACCGTGAAGACGTTAATCATTTGTTTGCGCTGCAAATTTTAAAACTATTTGCCCCCGATGTTGAGCTGGTGGAGCAAATTCGTAATTTTCGCTTTTTAGATGGTCGTGATTTTAATGGTTTTATTTATGGTGGCGACACCGCACATGGAAGAAAAAAGCGCGCTACGGCTTTAATTAGTAACCCTGGCAATTTTGAAGATCAGGGGAGTTATATTCATGTACAGCGTTATAAGCATGATTTAACTATGTGGCAGCACTTATCATTGAGCGAGCAAGAACAAATAATGGGACGTACGCGCCTTGATAACACGTTAATTACCCCTGCGATTGAAACCAGCCATGCTTCACGTAGCGAACTAAAAGACGAAGAAGGCCAACCGCTATTATTAAATCAGAGCATGCCTTATGGCGATGTGTATGAGCAGGGAATGTTATCAATTACATGCGCTTGTACGGGCACCGCATTTGAAAAAGTACTTAATAGTCGTTTAGGGGAAGGGGATTGTTACGACCACTGGCTTGATTTTACTCAAGCCGATATGGGTTCTGCTTTCTTTGCGCCTTCAGTCGGGTTTTTAAAACAAATTTAGTTTGCTATTAAACCGTATCAAATAAAATGCGAACACGTTCAAGTGTTACATCTATTTCAGATATTTTAGCAGGAGCGATAAAAATAGTATCGTCGCCTGCAATTGTTCCTAGTACGCCATCTGCTTTACCTAATGAATCTAATAAACGAGCAATAAGCTGAGCGGCGCCTGGACTGGTACGAATAATGATCATCATTTCGTTGTGCATAATGTCGATTACTAATTGGCGTAATGGGCTTTTAGCCGTAGGTACACCCATTTCAGCAGGTAAGCAGTAAACCATTTCTTGTTTGGCGTTACGTGTGCGTACAGCACCAAATTTACTTAGCATGCGCGATACTTTACTTTGGCTTATATTGTCAAAGCCTTGATCTTTTAATGCATCAACTATTTCGCCTTGAGAGCCAAAATTTTCTTCTTTTAATAGTGATTTAAATGCTTTTATCAGTGCTTCTTGTTTATCTTGTGGTTGCATAGTCTTTATTCGTTTTTGTTATTTATGCCGCAAATTCTACACAAAAATGAATAATTATGCAGCAGTTGTTTAGTTAACTTGCCAGTTTGATGCGTTAAATCACAAAAGTTTACGACTATGGTCGAAAATATACTTGAAATAGACAGGATAAATTTGTTTTTAGTCGCTAATTTCATTATCTTAAGAGCCACAAATGTTTCCTACCTCAAATTACGGAGAATTCCAATGAAAGTTGCTGTATTAGGTGCTGCAGGCGGTATCGGCCAAGCGTTGTCTTTATTATTAAAAACAGGCTTACCAGCTGGCTCTGAATTATCACTTTATGATGTTGCACCAGTAGTGCCAGGTGTTGCGGTTGACCTTTCTCACATCCCAACAGATGTTAAAGTAGCAGGCTTTGGCGCAGACGAATTAAACAAAGCGCTTGAAGGCTCTGACATCGTTCTTATCCCAGCGGGTATGCCACGTAAACCAGGTATGGATCGTGCTGATTTATTTAATGTAAATGCTGGTATCATCAAAACTTTAGCAGAAGGCATTGTTGCTAGCTGTCCTAAAGCGTTAGTAGGTATTATTACTAACCCAGTAAATGGCACAGTTCCAATCGTTGCTGAAGTATTCAAAAAAGCAGGTACTTACGACGCTAAACGCGTATTCGGTATTACTACGCTTGACGTTATTCGTTCAGAAGCATTTGTTGCTGAACTTAAAGGCGTAGACGTAGCAACTGTGAAAGTACCAGTAATTGGTGGTCACTCAGGCACAACTATTCTTCCTCTACTTTCTCAAGTTGAAGGTGTTTCTTTCACTGATGAAGAAGTTGCTGCACTTACTCCACGTATCCAAAATGCGGGTACTGAAGTTGTAAATGCTAAAGCAGGCGGTGGTTCAGCTACGCTATCTATGGGTGCTGCTGCAGCTCGTTTTTGTATGTCTTTAGTTAAAGGCCTACAGGGTGAAGAAGTTGTAGATTACGCTTACGTTGCTGTTGAAAATGGCGATGCAGAGTACTTTGCACATCCAGTACGTTTAGGTAAAAACGGCGTAGAAGAAATTCTTTCTTACGGCGAACTAAGCGCATTTGAAACAAAAGCAAAAAATGACATGCTTGAAACACTGAAAAAAGACATCAAAGAAGGTGTTGATTTCATGGCGTAATAGCCAAAGTAGAATAACAAAAAAGCCTGCATTTGCAGGCTTTTTTATTGCTCAGAATTAATTTCACACTGTGTAACTAGTTAAAACTAGTGGTCGCGGTCAACCGCAATACGAGCAAGGCTTATGAGTGCTTGCTTATAGTCAGACTCAGCTAAAAAGTCTAAACACGCAATAGCTTTGTCAGCTTCAAGCTCTGCTTTTTGCATTGTAAATTCAAGCGCATTAGTTTGCTTTAGTGCCGATAGAATGTCTTCTAAATGCTCCATACCATTACTGTGCTCTATCGCATCACGAATAAGCTGCGTTTGCTGCTCGCTACCATGTTGCATAGCATAAATAAGTGGAAGCGTTGGTTTGCCTTCAGCTAAATCATCACCAATGTTTTTACCCAACTGCTCAGCATCTGCATTGTAATCGAGTACATCATCTACTAGCTGAAACGCAGTACCTAAATGCATACCATATAGGTTTAGTGCATCGAGAGTAGTTTGGTCTTGCTCAGTAATAATGGCAGCAAGGCCTGTCGCTGCTTCAAACAACTTAGCTGTTTTAGAGTAAATAACCTGCATATAACTGGCTTCGGTCGTATCTGGGTCGTTGCAGTTCATTAACTGCAATACTTCACCTTCAGCAATAATGTTTGTTGCATCGGCAAGTACTTGCATAACCTGCATTTTTCCAAGGCCAACCATAAGCTGAAATGAACGAGTGTAAATAAAGTCACCAACCAATACGCTAGCAGCATTACCAAATTCAGCATTTGCTGTAGGTGTGCCACGTCGTAAGTTTGATTCATCTACAACATCGTCATGCAATAGCGTTGCTGTATGAATAAACTCAACAATTGTTGCAAGTGTTATGTGATCTTTACCCTGATAACCGAGCGCTTTGGCTGCTAAAATCGCGAGCATTGGACGAACGCGTTTGCCGCCACTGCTAACTATATATAAACCAAGCTGATTAACTAACGCCACATCTGAGCGCATTTGCGCATGTATAAGTTGATTGACGTCATTCATATCGCTTTCGATTAACGCCTGGATAGCTTTTATATCCATTGATCTCCGAGCCAATTTTTATGTGTGAACGGCGCAGATTGTACAACAAAAAATGCACTAGCTCGATATTTTGTGACGATTGATTGAAAAAACACTATTAAAGTACTTAATTTAGACTGAATTAGCCAAGATAACTGATTAATTGATAATCAATATACAGTTTATGGTGTGCTTAGATATTAAGCTGTGAGGGTCATATTTGAGTACATTAATTTATTTCGACTAAGAGTTAAAAAGCGCTTGGCAAAAGGGCTAATTAATATAAAATGGGGTAAATATTGAATTGCTCTCAAAGCAGCTACTTTTTATTCATTTTAATTACAAAATAGGCTTGCTAGTTATTTCGCGTTAGCGTAAACTTCGCGCCCTATCGAAGAATATTTTAGTTGCGCCGATTTGAGGGTGCACAGACGGAGTTAATTATGTACGCGGTTTTCCAAAGTGGTGGTAAACAGCATCGTGTGACTGAAGGTCAAACGATTCGTCTTGAAAAATTAGACGTTGAAACTGGTGCGGCAGTAGAATTTGATTCAGTACTTTTAGTTGCTGATGGTGAGAAAATCGAGATCGGTGTACCGTTCGTAAACGGTGGCAAGATAACAGCTGAGGTTGTTTCACATGGTCGCGGTGAGAAGATTAAGGTTGTTAAATTTAGACGCCGTAAGCATTCTCGTAAGCAAATGGGCCATCGTCAATGGTTCACTGAAGTTAAAATCACTAGCATTAGCGCTTAATTAGAGGTACTTAGAAATGGCACATAAAAAAGCAGCTGGTAGTACTCGTAACGGTCGCGATTCAGAAAGCAAACGCCTAGGTGTTAAGCGTTTTGGTGGCGAATCAGTTCTAGCGGGTAGCATCATTGTTCGTCAGCGTGGAACTCGTTTCCACCCTGGTACTAACGTAGGTATCGGTAAAGACCACACTATCTTCGCAAAAGCAGATGGTAAAGTTCAGTTTGAACAAAAAGGTCCTTTAAACCGTAAATACGTAACTATCGTAACTGAGTAATCAGTAAGGTAGTTAAAAACCCCGCCTTTGCGGGGTTTTTTGTTTTGTAGTCAGTCAAAATATATACCCAAGCCTGCATTTGTGTTGGCTTGGGTATATAATAGAGTTATTAAACAAGCCAATCCCTAAAGTGAGTAATCATGAAGTTTGTAGATGAAGTAGAAATTCGCGCAGAAGCTGGAGACGGTGGCAGCGGCATCGTGTCTTTCCGTCGTGAAAAATATGTTCCAGATGGTGGACCAGACGGCGGTGACGGTGGAGACGGTGGTAGTGTTTATCTACAAGCTGATGAAAACTTAAATACCCTAATTGATTATCAGTTTGAGCGCTTTCATAGAGCTGAACGTGGTACTAACGGTCGTAGCCGTAACTGTACAGGCCGAAAAGCCGATGACTTATTTGTTATGGTGCCTGTAGGCACGCGCATCATGGATGTTGATACCCAAGAGGGACTTGGCGACTTAACTCAAGATGGTCAACGAATTTTGGTTGCAAAAGGTGGTTTCCACGGCTTGGGGAATGCACGTTTTAAATCAAGTACTAACCGAGCACCTCGTCAAAAAACATTGGGCACACCCGGTGAAGTACGTAACTTAAAGTTAGAGTTACTATTATTAGCTGATGTAGGCTTACTAGGATTACCAAATGCAGGTAAATCTACGTTTATCCGCAGTGTATCTGCAGCAAGACCAAAAGTAGCTGATTACCCATTCACGACGCTTATTCCTAATTTAGGTGTGGTACGTCCAGAAGCAAATAAATCATTTGTTATAGCCGATATTCCGGGTCTAATTGAAGGTGCATCTGATGGTGCAGGCCTAGGTATTCGCTTCTTGAAGCATTTAGAGCGTTGTCGTGTGTTATTGCACATTATTGATGTAATGCCGGTAGATGGTTCAAACCCTGTTGATAATGCATTCTCGATTATTAACGAGCTACACCAATACAGTCCTAAATTAGCAGAAAAGCCGCGCTGGTTAGTGTTTAATAAAATAGATTTATTACCAGAAGATGAAGCAAAAGCGCTATGCGAAGCGATTGCAGAAGAGCTGGGCGAAACTGAAAATATTTATCACATTTCAGCAATTAATAAACTTAATACTCAACCTTTAATCCACAACATAATGACATTACTTGATAGCATGCCTAAAGAGAAGTTTGTACAAGTTGAAGATGAAGAAGTTGAATTCAAGTGGGATACCTATCATGAAAAAGCCACTAAAGGTAAAGGCAATGATGATGATTGGGACGACTGGGATGAAGACGATTACGACGTAGAAGTTGTCTACGAGCGTTAATTAAATAGAATTTATTAAAAAGGAGCTTATGCTCCTTTTTCTTTGTTTAAGAATAAAGTACTAGGTGTTTATTATGATAATTTCAATGATTGCAGCAATGGCAAATAACCGTGTAATTGGCCTAGATAATAAAATGCCATGGCATTTACCTGCGGATCTTCAGCATTTTAAAAAAATAACTACGGGTAAACCTGTGATCATGGGTCGTAAAACTTTTGAGTCAATAGGCCGTCCTTTACCTGGGCGTCGTAATATTATTATTACTCGAAACAGCGAATATACTGCACAGGGTATTGAAGTGGTAACCACACCAGAGGCCGCACTAGAACTGGTTTGTGCTGTTGAAGAAGTAATGATTATTGGTGGCGGTAATATTTATGAGCAATTTTTACCAAAAGCAGAACGCTTGTATTTAACCTTTATTGATTTAGATATTAAAGGCGATACACAGTTTCCTGATTACAATAAAGTTGCTAATTGGGACGTGAAAGAAGAGCAAGAAAACCTCCCTGATGAAAAAAACAAATCTAGTTATAAATTCGTAACTTTGTATAAAGAACATTAACATTATTGCGTAATTTTTGATAGATTGATATAATATTTGATAGTCTATATAAGAACAAAGTATTATAAAGGGTTTGTCATGTTTAAATTACCAAAGCTAGTTGCACTTACTGCTGTTGTCGCTGTAAGTTCTTTTTCGTATACAGCACCTGCAAATGCTGAAGATCAATTAGCAGTATCTATTTGTGAATATATTGCGGCAGACGATAAAAACCGATTACGCAGCAAGCTTAAAAGCTCTCGTGTAAAAATTCGTAATATTTATGATGCAGTACAATGTAATGGTAATAACTTATTACGCCATGCTGTTGCTAGTAATGCAGTGGATACTGGTGAGTATATAGTTAAAAACTTATCAAAAAGTGCTCTAACAGATGGTGCTGATATTGCTTGGGCTGAAGGCAACTTTGCTAGCTCACCACTTATTGCAGTAATTAAAGATCGCGCTGGTCTTTAATTATAAAAAGGTTTTATAACTCTACCTTCAGTAAGGTATTGTTAAATATTGATTAGTCTGAAGTTGTTACTAATAACAATCTCAGGCTTTTTTATTTAGCTAATGTAATCTCACCCCTAACAAAATCATTAATAAGTTCACTATTTACCTATCTATTTTATATTCCTAAAGTGTAGAGTCTTCATTTTAAAAGCAGCTTCAAATTTACTTCTTCAAAAGAGGTAACTTTATTCAGCTGGTATCTATTTTGTATCTGCTAGTTTATTTACAAACTTAATCACTAAGGATAGATATGAAAGCTGTAATTCCAGTAGCAGGCTTAGGGACGAGAATGCTCCCTATGACAAAAGCTATTCCAAAAGAAATGCTCCCTATAGTTGATAAACCTCTAATTCAATATATTGTCAGCGAATGTGTATCTGCCGGTATTAAAGATATTGTATTAGTTACACACAGCTCTAAAAATGCAATCGAAAACCATTTTGATACAAGTTACGAGCTAGAAGCTACTCTTGAAAAACGTGTTAAACGTGCTTTATTAGATGAGATTCGCTCTATTTGTCCGCCTGATGTAACTATTATGAGTGTACGCCAAGGTGAAGCTAAAGGGCTAGGGCATGCTATTTTGTGTGCTAAGCCAATAGTTGGTGACGATAACTTTGTCGTACTCCTGCCAGACGTGATACTTGATGCTTATACAGCGGACCAAAAAACTGAAAACTTAGCGGCCATGATTAAACGCTTTAAAGAAACTCAAGCAAGTCAAATAATGCTTGAGCCAGTAGCTAAAGAAGACGTTAGTAAATATGGTATTGCTGATATAAACGGTGTTGAGTTAATGCCAGGTAAAAGTGCTGCAATTAAAGCAATGGTTGAAAAACCTGATGCAGATTTAGCACCTTCAAATCTTGCTGTTGTAGGGCGATATGTACTGAGTAAGAATATTTGGCCTCTACTCGCAAAAACGTCTGTAGGTGCTGGCGGTGAAATACAACTTACAGATTCTATTGACGCATTAATGGCACAAGAAACCGTTGAAGCATTCCATATGAGTGGTCGCTCTCACGATTGCGGAGATAAGTTAGGCTATTTAAAAGCAATTGTAGAGTACAGCATGCGGGATAAAAAGTTAGGTAATGACTTTTCTCGCTTTATAAATGATTTGAATTTACCTTAACTACAGAGCAATAAATTTTATGAAAACTATAGAAGCTAAAATAGTTTTCATAAAATGTAGTGAACTCGGTCTATAAACCTTTGCTAGACTACTCTGAGTTACTAAGTTAGTTACACTTTACCTACACTGTAATAGGTTACGTAGTATGATTGTTACTTATTCTGTATTGATCTTTTAAAGGAACCACCATGATTGAGCAAGGCCAAGAATTACCATCGGTTACGTTAACGCAATTAACTGACGACGGTATGCAATCTCTTACAAATAAAGAGTTGTTTGAAGGTAAAAAAGTCGTGTTATTTGCAGTGCCAGGTGCATTTACACCAACGTGTTCAAATGCACATCTACCTGAATTTATTACTCTTGCTGATAAAATTAAAGCAAAAGGTGTTGATGCTATTTACTGTGTATCTGTTAATGACGCATTTGTTATGAAAGCATGGGGCGACTCGCAAAACGCGCAAGAAATTACCATGCTTGCCGATGGCGATGGAAGTTTCACTAAATCGTTAGGGCTTGATAAAGATACCGCTAGTTTTGGTGGTTTACGTTCAACGCGTTACGCTATGATTGTTGAAAATGCAGTAGTAACTGGTTTATTTGTAGAGCAAGACAAAGAGTTTGTTGTAAGCCGCGCAGAATCAGTACTAGAGAAGCTATAACAGTAATAAAGTGTAGGTTTTAGCTTTAATTAATCAGCTACTTACTATTTAAAAACCGATGTTGGAAACAACATCGGTTTTTTATTTACGGCTCAAATTTCAAATTACGGTTGGTATTGTCCGCTAAGTGTTAAACCAGAGAAAGTGCTATAGGCGTTAACACTTAAGTGCCAAGTACCTGCTTGTGGATTGGTAAATGTACATGTTTCTGCGTTGCCATTTTTATAAGGGCGACAATCGTACGTAGTGGTTGTTGGTTGGCTGCCATATTTTACAAATAAGTCTGCATCGCCACTTCCACCCGACGTTGTTACTGTAAACGTACTCATTCCTGCAGGTACATCTAACGTGTAATGTTTCCACTGACCAGTATTGGCTGTCACATCGCTTATAGTGCCTCCGCCAGCTTGTGGAGTGCCTGTACCGCCACCAGACGATGAACCACCAGTAATATTACCTACCAAGCTCACAGCTGAATACGCAGAGTAGCCGTTAAGCATTACGTGGTAAGTTCCCGCAGTAGGGTTATCAATAGAACACTCTTCGCTATTACCGCCTTTATAAGGGCGACAGTCATAGGTAGTAGTTGTAGGTTTACTGCCCGCACGTACGTATAAATCAGCATCACCAGTACCACCACTCATAGTGAATGTTACGTTAGTTGCACCGCTTGGTATGGTCATAGTGTAAAACGCTTGTGCATTTGCAGCCCCACTTAAACCTGTTTTAGCTTCACCATTAATAAGCTTGCTATCACCGCCTGTAGGCGGAGTAGTGCCGCCACTTGCTGCTGCAACAGCTGCGGCTGCATCAACAATACCCGTACCACAGCTAGTACATGTAGCAGGGAACGAACGGGTTGTTGATTTTAAAATACTTTCTATTTCGTCAGGCGTTGCATCTGGTTTTGCTTGCTTAATAAGTGCCGCAACACCTGCTACGTGAGGCGCAGCCATTGATGTACCTTGCGAATAACCGTAGCTGTCGCTTGAAGGTGTAGACGAACCTGAATTGTAAGTTGATAGAACACCTTCAGAGTCGTTTGCAAAACTTTGCGCGCCACCCGGTGCTGCAACATCAATATTACTACCGTAGTTTGAGTAATAAGCTCGACCGCCATTACGACCTACTGATGCTACGTTTACTACACCATTACAGTTACCTGGGTTGTAGTTTGCCGAGTTATCGTTATCGTTACCTGCAGCAATAACTACCACAGTGCCGTTACTGCGTGCTGTGTTAATTGCATTTTGAGTTGTAGAGCTACATGAACCGCTGCCGCCTAAACTCATGTTTATTACATCTGCAGGGTTTGAGTTGGCAGGAATGCCTGAAACACTTCCACCAGATGCCCAAATAATACCATCTGCAATATCTGAGGTTAAACCACCACACTTACCAAGTACACGAACAGGCACTACTTTTGCGTTATAAGCTACGCCTGCAACGCCTTCGCCGTTATTGGTTACCGCAGCAACTGTGCCGGCTACGTGCGTGCCGTGCCAGCTAGAGTTTTGTGCACCGTTAGTACCACATTCATTCGCAGCAACTGCATCACCAGGATCACGTGCATCGCTATCGCGACCACCGCCATCGTTAGCTACCGATAGGTTAGAGATCATATCGTAACCCGGTAAAATGTTAGCATTTAAATCGGCATGTGGGCGGTAACCTGTATCTAGTACGGCTACAACTACACCGCTACCCGTTGCGGTATCCCATGCCGTCGGTAAGTTTAAACCACCGGCTTGCTCGTAGTAATGCCATTGGTCATCAAAGCGAGGGTCGTTAGGAGTTGAAAACGGCTTTAACATTTGATCCACTTCAATGTATTCCACATTGCCTGAATCAACCATTTCTTGCATAAATTCTTGCGCTTCTGCTGTACTTAATTTTTTATCAGCACGCATTACGTGATGGTTATTAAGTGCCATTGCACGAATGTATTTTGCTTTTACTTTGCCTTTTTTAGAAGCGAAGTTTTTAACAAAGCTTTGTGCGCGCTTTTTCATGCTAGACGGGCTTGCGTCTGCAGTTGAGAGGCTCGCCATTTCGTTATTATTTTTATATTTAATAATGAACTGAGTTTCGAAACTGCCTTGGCTTTGTAGTTTAGCAGATGTTTCAGCCATTGAACTTGAAACTGATTGAGCCATGCCAGATGTTGCTGCAAAAAGCGTACTAACTGTAATTGCAATTGCGCATCTTTTAAAAATTTTACTAGTTGTCATAATTATCCCTAGATTTTTATTTATTATTTCGTGATATAAGATCACGATGCGGGAACAAAAGTAAACGATCTGTTAACTAGGTTAAAATATCAATTTATTATGTACCTCTTTCATTTAGTTATAACCCAGGTTTTTAGCGGTTTACTCGTTGTTTAGTATTTGTAATATAAATTAAAAATAAGCATAAAGGATTGTTTTATTGTGAGGGTAATTATTCCCCACTTATTACTGATGCGTTTTTGTTGTGTTATTACTAATAATTCAAATGCTGCGTTGTTAGCTATTAAACTTTGCTATAATCGAGCAAATTTTTTAATGAGATAAATAAATGACCCAAGTAGATGTAATTGTAATAGGTGCGGGAGCAGCAGGATTAATGTGTGCAGCGCAAGCTGGATACCGTGGCCGAAGCGTTACAGTACTTGATATGGGAAAAAAACCAGGTCGTAAAATTTTAATAAGTGGTGGTGGGCGTTGCAATTTTACAAATGAAAATGCAACCCCGGATAACTACTTATGCACAAACTCTCATTTTGTTAAATCATGCTTAAGTCGTTATACACAGCATGACTTTATTGAGCTGGTGGACAGACATGGCTTGGCGTATCACCATAAAACACTAGGCCAGCTTTTTTGCGATAACAATGCACAAGACATTGTTGATATTTTACTAACCGAATGTGAGTGGGCCGGAGTAAATATAAAGCTACGCAGTGAAGTGATCAGCGTATCAAAAACCGAAACCGGCTATAGCGTTACCACAGAGCAAGAAACCTTAACCTGTGAGTCGTTAGTTATAGCATCAGGTGGCTTAACTATGCCAAAACTAGGGGCTACACCAATAGGCTATAAAATTGCAGAGCAGTTTGGCTTAAGCGTGTTACCAACCATGGCAGCACTTGTACCATTTACTTTGCACCAGCACGATAAAGAGCGTTTTGAAGGGCTTTCGGGAATTAGTATTCCATGTGAAGTTTCAAGCGAAGACGGCACCGTATTTAAAGAAAATATCCTCTTTACTCACCGAGGGTTATCGGGCCCTGCAATATTGCAAATAAGCTCATTTTGGCGAGCAGGGCAGGCTGTAACTATAAACCTATTACCTGAAATTGATTTAAGGCAGCAACTTGCTGATTGGCGTGAAACACAAGCCCAAAAGTCGTTAAAAAATAGCCTTGCGACTATTTTACCTAAACGCTTTATAGAAATACTGCACGAAAGCAAAGCGATACCAGATTGTAATATTAATCAGCTTACACATGCCCAAATAGATGAGTTAGTAAATTATATTCATGCGTGGCAAATAAAGCCTAATGGGACCGAGGGCTATCGTACTGCTGAGGTAACATTGGGCGGTGTAGATACCGACGAGTTGAGCTCAAAAACCTTTGAAGCTAAAAAAGCTAAAGGCCTATACTTTATAGGCGAAGTAACTGACGTAACGGGTTGGTTAGGGGGCTACAATTTCCAGTATGCTTGGAGCTGTGGATTTGCTTGTGGGCAGTACGCTTAAGTTTAGGCTATAGACCCATTTAAGTAAGTTGATTGAGCGATAACGGTTGAATCGTTATCGCTAACACATACTTTATTGCGTCCATTATTTTTAGCCTTATATAGCGCTGTATCAGCCCGCTCCAATAGTTTTAGCACTGTATCGTCTTTTTGTATCGTTGCTAACCCAACACTTATAGTAAATGCTATATTTGTAATGGTGTTTTCGGCAATATATTTTCTCAGGTCATCAGCTTTTTTAGCGCTATCATTTAAAGAGGTGTTCGATAAAATAATAGTGAATTCTTCTCCACCCCATCGCGCAATAAGTGCATCATTTCCCATACGCATTTTTAATATTTTAGAAAATTCAGTGAGTACGTTATCGCCAACTAAATGCCCGTAGGTATCGTTTATATTTTTGAAGTGGTCTATATCGCAAATAAGTAAGCAATGCGGGGTTTTAAAAACGTCGTTTTTAGCAATTAACTGTGATAATTCAAAATCAAATTTTTGCCTGTTATAAAGCCCCGTTAACTTATCGGTTTCTGCTAAGTGTTGAATTTCTAAGTTACGGATAGATAATCGAGTGTATGCCGAAAACCGTGTTTTTTCGTAAAATCTAAAAATTAAAATATGAGCAAGACTTACCTCTATGAGATTAAATAAAGAGCCTAAGCCAATTGTTACAGTTTGCTGTTGTTGTAAATACACAAGATACGCACAAATAGTAAAGGCGACTGCACTAAATAGGCTTCCCCAGTTTCTTCCAACTAAAAAAAAGCTAAAAGGCGGGATTAACGTTGCCCAAAATAAAGAATGCGCATGCCCACCTACAGAAACCACAAACATCATTATTAAGCTAACGACCATAAGGGTAACAGCCCACGCTGCTGCATTTACGTTGGCTGTTTTATTAAACCAAGTATAAATACCTAACGATATCGTAAGTCCTAAGGCATCAATTAAAGCAATGTCATAGCTTTCAAAATAAAAAAGATTGAGGAGTGTTAAAGCTAAAAAGTAACATGTAGTTATTAGTAAAGAGTGAGCTATTAAGCGAGTACGCCAAAAATCCTTATGGTCTTTTGGGTATTGTGGAAACTCTTTGTACCAAAAACCTAGCATAATGAACGACTCTTTAACCTCTGAATTTAGTGATTATTACTTATATTAGGCTTTTATTATAGTTTTTTACTTTGATTAAAACGCTTATATACGGTGGTGTTTATAAAAGTTTAAAGATCATTACAGCATTTTTCAAAGGTATGAAGGACTAGGTAGTGACTGATTACTTAAATGTAATATGCCTCGCCTTGATTTAATTGACGCAGAGCTCAACGTTATCGCTTACGTAGAGCTCTGAATAAATGTTATATCTATTCCTCTAGAAATGCCTCGCCTTGTGTCATCCACTTTGCAGCTGGTTTGCCTTTTAAGTAATGATCAAAGTACTGCATCATACGTACTGAAAAATCGACCTGATTAGGAAACTTTTTCAAGTGGTGTGGTTCACCTTCGTATTGTAAAAATGTAGCATCTTTTCCTGCACGGCGCAGAGCTAAGTAGTACTGCACGCTCTCATGCCAAGGTACTGCATCGTCTTTGTCGCCAGACATTATTAAGATAGGCGTATTAACTTTGTCTGCAAAAAATACTGGTGAGTTTTCTATATAAAGTTCTGGTGCTTCAAATAAGTTTTTGCCAATACGGCTTTGTCCTGTTTCGTATTGAAACTGACGAGCAAGACCCGATTTTAAACGTATGCCACTGTAAGCACTTGTCATGTTTGATACTGGCGCGCCAGATACAACCGCTTTAAACATATCTGTTTGGGTTATCATAAACGCACTTTGATAACCTGCCCAAGAGTGACCTTGTAAGCCTATTTTATCTGGGTCGGCTATGCCTAAATCTATTAATTTTTGGGTGGCGTTTATCATGGTTTGCGTTGACGATTTACCAGGGTGACCTATTTCAAAACGAATATCAGGTAAAAATACCGCATAGCCGTTTGAGGTAAACATAGGGAAATTAGGGCGATGGTTTAATTCCATTTTTGGAAAATCAAACATGCGTTGACTCATATAACGATAAAAATACACAACCACAGGTACTTTATCGCCTTTTTTATAGCCCGCTGGTTTTATTAGTACGCCTTGTAAATCTTCGCCATCAAAGCCTTTATAGCTTATTAGTTCTGGCTTTTCTCCCCATGCAAAATTACTAATTTGTGGGTTTAGGGTGGTCACTTGTTTTGGTGCGCTAAAGCTAAAATCTGTTTGGTAGTAATCAGGAAATTGGCTATAAGTTTGCGAGGTGAACAAGTACTTGTCAGCCTTTTTGGCTTTTTTAACTACATCAAAGCGTTTATTACCGCTAAGCACGTTAGTTATTGTGTTAGTGGTTAAGTTGAGCTTTGCCACTTCGCTTTGTTTAGTTTGTAAGTTAATAGCAGAGACAAGTAATGTATCGCCTTTTTTAAAGCCCACTTGGGTTTTATCAAGCTTAATAACACGGTACTGCGTATTGCTTTGCTTACCATTAGTTAGGCGTTTAGCTTGCTTAGTTTTTACATCAAACGCCCAAATATCGTATTTACTATAAGCAAGCACTTGGCTGCTATCGGTCATCCAACCAGCAAAACCATAACCAGGTTGAATAGATGGGTAGTCGTGTTTATCATCAGCAAAGGTTGCCTGAATCGCTTTTGTAAGCGGTGTTACTTTATTGTTTTTTAAATCTTTTAGCTGTATTTGGCTATCGCTAAAATAAGTCGCAAACTCACCATTAGGGGCAAGGCTCGGTCTAAACGGATAGTTACTAATAATTGGAGTTTGTTTACCGGTGTTTATATTTACTGCAAAGTAATCAGCAAAAAAACCGCCGTACATTATTTTTTCTAGGTAGGGGATGTTAGATGAACCAAGTAAAGACACATCTCGCTGAGGGTTTAGTGCAACCTCAGGCATATTAGTGGTACTTAGCTGTACCACTTTTTGCGAGTTAACGTGATACACCGCACTGTAATGGCGATTTTTATTAACTTCGTTCCATTGCTGCTCTTCACGCGGTTTTATTTGCGCATCGTTGTTGTGCCATACATCTAAACCTTTATGTTCACGTATGGTATCAAAGTCGTACAATGAGGCTTCATCAGTATATTCTTTAGCCTTAACTTTAGCAGCAAGCTTTGGATGGTTTTCAAAATATAAACGCTCGCCATTTTCTGACCATTCAAGGGTGGCTGTTTTCCCTAACGTCCATGCTTTATTCGGTGAATCTATAGTTGCAAGCTTCTCGTTTTTATATAGCTGTAAAGTGTAGCTACGACGGCGCGTGTCATCATTTACATAGTTACCCAATGTAAACGCTGCAATATTGTCAGTTGGGTGCCACGCTATTTTATTTGCGATTACGCCTGGTTCATCAATTAATACGCTGCTATTAAAGTCACTTAGCTCAATTAACGCTATTTGGTTGTTATTACCATCGCTGTAACTTTGACTCACTAATAGCTGGCTGTTGGCTGAGTTAATAGCATAGCTAAATACGTTTTCTATTGTATGGGTGCGTTTATCAGATAAATTTACGATAACAAGCGCATAGCTCTTATCTTTTTTATCGGGCGTGATAGCGTTGTCTTCTTCGTTTTTAGTGCTATCGGTTTTATCTTCTACTTTTGCGTCATCGTCTTTTTTATTCAAACGATAAACAAGCCACATACCGTCATCAGATAACGTGTAATCTTTTACATCAGCAAAGCTTTGTTGGGCACCTGATTGTGTGTTTACGAGTACCAGATTGTTTTTAAGGGTATCTTTTTTCTTGGTTGTTTCTTTTTCAAGTAAGGTAGGTACTTGTGTAAAAGCGACCCAGTTAGCGGCTTTATTAATATGAGGTTTAGTGCCGCGCTCTACTTCTGCGATGAGAGTATTGCTTTGTAGTGAGTAAACTTGGCCAGTTGCATTTCCACGATACGGCGTTGCACTAAAAGTGAGTACTTGACCATTGTCAGATAGTTGCGTGCTTTTAGCTGATTTAAAACTAAAAACGTCTTTAAATTGTAGCGATTCTTTGGCGTGTATGCCGGTGCTAGTTAAGCTGGCAACGAGTGCCGTGCTTAATAAGGTGAGTTTTGTTTTCATTATTGATTCTCGTATTATGACATTGTTTCATTGTAACGAGTTTGGTTCATAATTCGAGCGGATCAGTTAAATGGCAGCTACATACGACAAAACGACCCGTAGGTCGTTTTTTGGTATTTAATTTATTAATTTAGCAAACATTACAGCCAAATTTTTTGTAGCTCAAGCCATTGTTTTTCAAATTGAACACTTGGCTTTGCTTTAAAGTCGCTACGTACAAACTGATTCATTTTGCCTTCAACGTAGGCAAGTAAAAAGTTTGCAAGTGTAAGCTCATCACTTTGAAAGTTTTTACCTTCACGTAATTTACGCTCACGAAGTACTTGTTTAAACTGAGTTTCTAATTTTTCAAACAGACTTTGTACCCGCTCGCGTAAACGTTCCTGCTCACCTTGTAATGCGTCGCCAGTTAAAATACGCGTGATACCTGGGTTTTTTTCAGCAAAGGTTAGAAGTAATAATAGAATGTTATAAATGCGCGTTTGGCTTTCTTTTTCGTTTTCAATAATAATATTTATACGAGATAAAAGGGTATCTTCAATAAACTCAATTAAGCCCTCAAACATACGCGCTTTGCTCGGAAAATGACGATACAGCGCGGCTTCAGACACACCCACCTCAGCAGCTAGTTTTGCTGTGGTGATGCGTTGTCCTAAATTAGTTTCTAACATTTGTGCGAGTGCTTGCAGTATTTGCTCTTTGCGATTACTTCTTTTTGTCGCAGGCATGAACATTCCTTTTTATTAGTTATTCTTAGTGGCGCAGTTAAGAACCCTAGTCATTTTTTTGTTCAAATGATTGGCGTATGTTAATGTTTTATTCAGTTTGTTTCCAGCCTTTTTATAGATGTTTAGCCAGCTGTTCGATCACCTTGCGAGCTATTTCTATTTTACTTGTAGTTGGTAATTCTAGTTGTTCATTATGCCAGTACAGTGTTAAAGCATTATGATCGGAATTAAACCCTAAGCCACTTTTTGATACGTCATTAGCGCAAATCATATCTAGATTTTTATTCTTTAGTTTACCTTTAGCATAGCTTTCTACATTTTGAGTTTCGGCGGCAAATCCAACCGTATAGGGGCGGTTTTGTGTAAGGTTTGCAATAGCTGCAATTACGTCAGGGTTTTTAGTTAAAGTAAGGGTGAGTTCGTCGCCTTGTTTTTTCATTTTTTGAGTCGCAATGTTTGCAGCTCGATAATCCGCAACAGCAGCGCAACCTATAAAAGCATCTGATTGTGGTGCATAGGTAAGTGACTCAGTTAATAGCTCCTCAGCGCTTTCTATATTGATAAGGTTTACGCCAGTAGGGGCTTTTATAGTGACTGGACCCGAAATTAAATTAACCGTAGCACCGAGTTGCAAAGCGGCCTCTGCCAGTGCATAACCCATTTTTCCTGAACTGTGATTTGATATAAAACGTACCGGATCGAGAGGCTCACGCGTTGGGCCTGCTGTTATTGTAATTGTTTTTCCTGCAAGTAATTGCGGTTGCTCTTTTGCTATACATAGCGCAACTAGCTCATGTGGCTCTAACATGCGTCCAGCGCCTATATCGCCACAGGCTTGCTCACCTTTACCTGGGCCCCAAATAAGTACGTTACGTGCTTTTAATGTGGCTAAATTAGCTTGTGTTGCTGCGTGTGCATACATTTGCTGGTTCATGGCTGGCGCAACTGCGACTTTTGCAGGCGTTGCTAGTAGTAACGTTGTTAGTAGGTCGTCAGCAATGCCGGCTGCCATTTTAGCAATAATATTACACGTCGCTGGAGCAACTAAAATTAAGTCAGCCCATTTTGCAAATTCAATATGCCCCATTGAAGCTTCAGCAGAAGGGTCTAGTAATGAGTCAGAGACTGTTTCTCCACTAACGGCTTGCATGGTCAGTGGTGTAATAAAGTGTTTAGCTGATTCAGTCATAACTACTTTTACTTCACAACCAGAGTCTTTTAATCGCCTAACGAGTTCTGCACATTTATAAGCTGCAATACCGCCGGTAATACCTAGTACAATTTTTTTGTTTGTTAAGTTAGTCATGGATGTTCATCAGTTTTTATTAAATATTGGGCTTAAAATAACAAATCTTTACCCATACAGCGAAGTTTTTTAATTCGAAATAACAGGCTAAATTTCAAATTTGCATTACATTTATAAGACACTTTCGCCTCTCAAGGATGAATAATGCAACTTACTTCACTACCAAACTCACTTCGACCTCGTGAAAAGCTCATAGCAAAGGGGGCTAAGGCGCTGACTGACGCAGAGCTTCTTGCCATATTTTTACGAACAGGGTTACCGGGAATGAATGTAATTGAGTTGGCTCAGCATTTATTAAACGAGAATAAAACACTTCATAATTTGTTTAATGCTAGCATTGAGGAGTTTTGCTCTCAAAAGGGGTTAGGGACCGCTAAGTATGTTCAGCTACAAGCTGTGTTAGAGCTAAGCCAACGTTATATGCAGGAGCGTTGCCAACGAGACGCCGTGTTTAATTCGCCAAACTCAGTTTACGATTACCTGACCATTCAAATGCGGGGCTTACAACAAGAAGTATTTATGGTGTTATACCTAGATAGCCAAAATAGATTAGTAAAAGATGAAATACTTTTTTATGGCACAATTAATTCTGCCAGTGTTTATCCGCGTGAAGTGGTAAAGGCTGCGCTTAAAAATAATGCAGCCGCTGTTATTTTTGCGCATAATCATCCAAGTGGTATTGCAGAACCGAGCCAAGCAGACAAACTTATTACTAATAAATTGCAGCAAGCACTGCAATTGGTCGACATAAGTGTGCTCGATCACATCATTGTTGGTGGAGAAACGTGTGTTTCGTTTGCCGAGCGAGGCCTGATTTAGCTTTGTTAGATACAGAAGTGTGTTAAAAATGAGCTGTTTAACGTGTTTTGGCAAATTAGTTTAATTTAAATGCAGTTTTTACTTTCCCTAAGGGCATTCGATCTTTATAATTAGCCGCTATCAAATTTACATATATGAGCTGATTGGATAGATCAGTGTTTGATCTTTGCCTGTAAAAGCTGTATAAAGAGCGCCCTTCGATTTATCTCTAGGGCGGAAATACACGGCCTTAGATTAAATTAAGCTCGAGCGAAGTTATTGGAGATATATAGACATGTCTAAAGTATGTCAAGTTACAGGTAAGCGTCCTGCGGTTGGTAATCACCGTTCACACGCGAGAAACGCGACTAGACGTCGTTTCCTACCTAACCTACAAACACACCGTTTTTGGGTTGAAAGTGAAAAACGTTTTGTAACATTACGCACTACTACTAAAGGTATGCGTATTATCGATAAAAAAGGCATCGACACGGTTCTTACAGAAATCCGTGCTCGCGGCGTTAAAGTTTAAGGATCTGAATCATGCGCGATAAAATCCGTTTAGTTTCAACTGCCGGTACTGGTTTTTTCTACACTACTGACAAAAACAAACGTAACATGCCTGAGAAGATGGAAATCAAAAAGTTTGATCCAAAGATTCGTAAACATGTTCTTTTTAAAGAAGCTAAAATTAAGTAATTTTAGTTCTTTTAGAATTTAAAAACCCAGCCTAGGCTGGGTTTTTTGTTTTTAAAAATATGATTAGTGAATTGATATAAAAAACCTCGTTGGCATAACCAACAAGGCTTTTAAATCAAAAAACGTTATACCAATAGCATTAAATTAGTGAGCTATTTAATGCGATAAAATAATCATGTTTTTAATAAAATTGGTATCATTAGATTTTTGTGAATGCATCTTGTAGTGGTGGTACTACTTGCTTTTTACGGCTCAGTACACCATCTAACCATACTTTATCATTCTCTGGTTTTACACCGTAAGCCTGCTCAACTAAGTTTGCATCGTCAGATACAATTAGCATTTCTGAGCCTTCTTTCATTATATCGGTAAGTAGTAAAAATACAGAGTGGCGATTACCCTCAACTTTTAGCTTAGCAATATCGGCTGCAAGGTCTGCTTTAATATCGTCAAAAACAGCAAGGTCGATTACTTCTAGTTGGCCAATGCCTACTAGGTTACCGTTCATGTTGAAATCTTTAAAGTCGCGCATTACTAAATCACGTGCTGGTGTGTCTTCTACCGCAGATTTAACGCGAAACATATCCATACCCAATTCTTTAAAGTCTTCTACGCCTGCAATTTCAGCTAGCGCTTCAACACATTTAATATCGGCAGTGGTACATGTTGGTGATTTAAATATGACTGTGTCGCTTAAAATTGCACACATCATAATACCCGCGATGTCTTTAGGGATTTCTACGCTGTAGAAGTCGTACATCATTTTAATAATGGTGTTTGAACAACCAACAGGACGAATCCAACATTCAAGCGGAGTAGATGATGTTAAGTCACCTAATTTGTGGTGATCTACCACGCCAACAACGCGAGCTTGGTCGATATCATCGGGTGCTTGTGTTTTTTCTGTGTGATCTACAATATACACATCTTCACCCGCGTAGCTTAATTTAAGCTCTGGTGCTTCGAAGCCAAATTTATCAAGGATAAATTGAGTTTCAGGTGATATTTCACCAAGACGAGTTGGAATTGCTGGCTCATCGATTTGGTTTTTTAAATAAGCCAGTGCAATTGCACCACAAATAGAATCTGAATCTGGGATTTTATGGCCCACTACATACATAGACATTGACGGAACTCCTTTAAATTTGCCGATATTCTAACAAAGTCTGCGGCCTTTAACATATAGACAGCGCAATTAAGTTTTAGTTACACTTTAAAATCTTGAATTTACTAGGTGTATTAATATGCGACTGGGCCGTAAAGGTTGGAACAACGTTATAATATTTTCGATGTTGATTATGATCTTCTTCTTAAATGGCTGGCATAAGCAACTTTTGGGAGGGGAGGATAAACCAACATTACAAGCCGTACTCCCCCAGCAAAGTTTTGTACTGACACTGCAATTTGTTGATCAAAAAATTGAGCGAATAGGAACAAGCTGGCGTACAACCCCACTACAAAAAGACATACCGCTTGTGTGGCAAGCCTCTGAGCAGCAACTTAGTGATTTAATTAATCAGTGGCAAAGCGCGCAGTTAATGGGCGTTAACGAATCTGTTGTTTTTAATCCTAATGAGCCTTTATATGTTGCTGCATTTGAGTTGGCTGGCGAGAGTTTACCTTGGGTTTATTTGCTTTATAAAGGCGATGGGCAATATTACTTACTCGAAAAGAGTAGCCAACGAATACTCGCACTCGATTTAAAAACTGCACAGCAGTTATTTCCTAGTTTTGATTTTTCATAAAGTGAGTCTAATTAATGCCTGAATTACCAGAGGTAGAAGTGAGCCGAATGGGCATCACTCCCCACGTACAAAACCAAGTAGTTACTAAGGTAAATATTTACAATGCCAGTATGCGCTGGCCAGTGCCTGATGACGTGTATCAGCTTGAAGGGCTAATTGTTACTAGTATTGAACGACGAGCTAAATACTTACTTTTACACTGTGAGCTTGGGAGCACTATTTTACATTTGGGTATGTCAGGTAATTTACGTGTTGTAGATAAAAGTGAGCCGCTTAAAAAGCATGACCATGTAGAGTTTATTTTTGGCAACGGTAAAGCACTGCGCTTAAACGATCCTCGTCGCTTTGGTTGCTGCTTATGGCAAGAGCCAGGTGAAGTGCATAAGCTACTCTCTAAGCTTGGCCCTGAGCCGCTTACCGATGACTTTTTTGCTAAACGCGTGTACGAACAATCGCGCAATAAAAAAGTACCCGTAAAGCAGTTTATTATGGATAACGCAGTGGTTGTTGGAGTTGGTAATATTTACGCGAATGAATCGTTATTTAAAGCGGGTATACATCCAAAGCGAGAAGCGGGAAAAGTATCGCTCAAACGTTATCAAGCACTTATCCCTATTATAAAGGACACGCTTGCTGCGGCTATAATACAAGGTGGTACAACGCTTAAAGACTTTGCACAAAGTGATGGTAAGCCAGGGTATTTTGCTCAAGAGTTATTAGTATATGGGCGCAAAGGCAAGCCATGTATGACGTGTGAAAACGAATTAGAAGAAATTAGATTGGGGCAGCGCAGTACTATTTTTTGCTCAAATTGCCAAAAGTAGTTATCTAGTTATCTAGTTATTTGAATATTTAGTTATGTAAATTTTATCGATTCTAAATTTAATGAGATTTAAGGGCCAGCTTTAAAAGCGGGCCCTTAATTTTAAAGCTCAAACGGTGCTACACCGACCGCTTTCATTTTATATCCTACCTGCGCGATTTCGCCCGACCACGTTTGTGTACTTATTATTCCAGTTACAACAATTGCGTCGTATAGGCTATCTATTGGTACTCCACCTTTAATTGTTACATGGACTATTTGATTTGGCGGTGGTGGTGGTACGTGTATACAGGCGCCAAAATAAGGAACGAGTAAAAACTCGGTAATTACTTCGCTATCGCCCTCAAGTGGCACAACAAAACCAGGCAAACTCACCGATTGGCCATCAAGTGCCTTTACCACTGGAGCATCTAAATCGGGTTGCACCCAGTTTTGATCACTACCTTCGTGATTAGCTTGTGCTTGAGTGTCTATTTGCACGTGGTTTTTAGGGATTAAGTCTTCCCAAAAAATTTCTTTTGGTGGATTAGCATAACTCGCTACGCTTATAAATAATAAGCTAATAGCAGCAATGTATTGAAAAGCTGTTTTAAAAAATGTCATAAAATACCTAAAAATTATGCTTTTATACTCATGCCATCGCTGAGTGAATAAAAATAAGCGCGAGTAGCGGGTATTAAGCCAATAATAAAACCTGCGGCCATAATAACCCCGATTAAGCCCAGTTCATAGTAAGAGAGCATTGTGATATTTACGCTTATACCGGCATGGCTTTGTAAGTAACCGCCGGCTGAAAAAATAGCTAAATAGTAAAGCACACTACCTGCTAGGCAACCAAGTAAAGTGGTCAGTAGTGACTCAATACTTATAAGTGTAAATAAATGCCAAGGGCGAGCGCCTACCGAGCGCAATATAGCAAGTTCGCGACGTCGCTGACTCAGGTTTGCGAGCAATGTCGTTAACATGCCAAGTAGGCTTACTAACACGACAACAGCTGAGAATAGCAACAGTATTTTTTCTACTATGGCGAGCATTTCCCATAACTCTTTAAGTGTTACGGTTGGCATAATACCAAGCAGGGCTTCTGGCTTATATTGATTTATATTGCGCCTAATTTGTAATGTGTACAAAGGCGAGTTAAATCCCATTAAAAATGCTGTAATTTGCTTTGGGTGACCGACTAGGTTGTTATGTTCGTCATGCTCATGCTCATGCTCATGCTCAAGGCTCGCTTTACCGCCGTGAATTAAATCGATTGCAGCCAAAGGAATATGCAGCGTTTTATCAACTGGCGTGCCTGTTGGGTTTAAAATACCGACGACTTTAAATGGGTTATCGTCATGATGATGAAAACTGGTGTTCCCCATACCGTGCGATATAACAATAGAGTCGTTAAGTTTATAACCTAATTTATTTGCAACTTCACTACCTAGCACCACTTCGTTAATTGCAGCAAAAGGGTGGCCTTTGTTAAAGGTTAAGTTTTGTTTTTTTGCAAAGCGATAATGGCTAAAGTAATCAAGTGTTGTGCCTAGTACCGCTTGGCCTTTATGGCTGTCGCCTAGGCTTATAGGTATGCTCCATTTTACGCCTCGCTGACTTGTTATGTATTCATAACTTTTCCAGCTTACGCCGTTATTAGTATGGCCGATTCTAAATACTGACGAAAGCAGCAACTGTATGTCGCCGGTACGCGCACCAACAATTAAATCAGTGCCCGAAATAGTATTACTAAAACTACTTTTAGCATCAATTCGTACACGTTCAATACTTAAAAGTAGCATTACACTAATTGCGATAGTAAATAATGTAAGCAGTACACTTGCGCGGCGGTTTAATAAGCTTTTGTAAGCAAGTTTAGCGAGAATCATACTTGTTCCTGCAAGCTTATAAGGTCAATGGAGCGGTCAAATAAAGGCTTTAGTGTTTCATCGTGGCTCACAAATACCAGCGTACTATTAGATAACTTTGCTTGTTCAAACAGTAGCTTTATAAAGCTCTCACGGTTATTTGTATCGAGTGCAGATGTGGGCTCATCAGCAATTATTAATTCAGGGCTGCCTATAAATGCGCGAGCTGCAGCAACGCGCTGTTGCTGTCCAATACTCAATGTCGCTACATCTTTATGGTGATACTGCGCAGTAAGGCCTAAAGCATTTAATAACCGCATCGCTTCTTTTTGTAAGGCAGAGCTTTTATTTGATGATTGCTTTAATATTTTTTGTTTTCGGCTTTTTGAAAACTCACACCCAAGCGTTATATTTTCAATGGGAGTTAAATAAGGAAGCAGGTTAAAGTTTTGAAAAATGTAGCCAATGTGATCCGCTCTAAAAACATCACGGGTAGTATTGCTTAATGTAGTTAGGTTTTTGTCTAAAATTGATACCTCACCGCTAGTGGCTGTATTAATGCCAGCAAGAATCGCTAATAAGGTCGATTTACCTGAGCCACTAGGACCGTGTAAAAAAATATGCTCACCTTTTTCGATAACTAGCTCTTTTATGTTGAGCGTGGGTGAGCTATCGCTTTTATGCCACTTAAAAGTTACGTTTTTTAGGTTGATCATTATCTCGTTACCAACCCCAGTAGTTTAGATCTTTGCGCATTTTTAGCTGTCTTATTATATTTAATGGCTTGGGTTTTAGTTTTTCGTTACTTTGTAAAAATTCATTAGCTGCATTTAATACGCGTTGGCTAGATTGACCATCGGTATACGGATGAAGTTCCTGGCAATAGCTTTTAATATTTTGCATTAAATCACTAGGTTTAGTAAGCGCGTGTTCAATAGCTGCTTCTACTTCATCTGCGTCGGTAATATCAAGTAAATGAGGAAGTGGTTTTTGATTACAAAACGTGACTACCGGTTTACGTAGTAGTAAAAACATTAAAAGAACTGACGATGTATCGCACAGCATAACATCGGCAGCTTGCAATAACGGCAAAACGTTATCGGTTTCAATAAATGTTAGACTTTCGTTACTCAGCGCTTTGTATTTATTAACCCATTCGGCAGGCATTTTAGGATGAAACTGCATCAAAATACGCCACTTACCTTGTTCACTAAAATGTTTTATTTGCTCATATAATTTAGGAGCAAGTGATAGCTTTCGTGAGAAAGTAGAGCATATAAGTAAAGTAGGGCGAGGGTCGTCACTTACATAAGGATTATTTGAAGTATTGCTAAAAAGTGGATCGAGTGTTGGCCAGCCAGTTTCAGTTACTTTAAAGAAACCATGCTGCTTAGCTAGCTCTTTAAATCGGGTTGTTGTATTTGGGCCTTGCGTACAATATAAATCGTAACAACCACGAATAGTAAAATGACCACGATTACCTTCAGAGCTACGCTTTTCAGAATTAAAACCATGAAATACAGCTACTTTTTTACCTGGAATAAAGCTAGGTACTATATTACCCGGTATAAATGTAATGTTTGGAATCCAGCTTTTAACATCTTTTATGGTATGTAAACGCTGCTCGTTTGTGGTTAAAAAATCGGGGTTTACTTCGCTACCCGCTAAAAACCAGCGTACTTCACCACCATGTGCCAATATTTGCGCCTGCAAAGGTCTCAAGATAGCGTATGAATAATTCTGAGAAATATACATTAAGTATTTTTTATTTTTAGTGGCAGTTAAGTAGTTCAAGCTATCTCCTCAGGCTGGTTAGCACATTAAGTTTACCCCATTGCGACTCGCTTATAAATATATGCCTTTATTTGTTTTAAGCATCCGATTGAGCTTTGAGGTTGGCTAGATTATTATACAATCCATATAACCCCATACCATACTTTGCTCAAAGAGCATCCCTAACCCCGGAGATAGCATGACTAGCTATAAAGTTTTAGACGTAAACGATGATTTACCCATTCGTACCAAAGGTGAAGTACACAGCGGTAAAGTTCGTTCAGTTTATTGGTTAACTGATGAAGACAGCGCGCGATTAATTAAAGACAAAGGCTACCAAGTACCGACAGGTACTGAGCTTGCTATTATGGTTATTTCAGATCGAATTTCTGCATTTGATTGCATTTGGCAAGGCGAAAATGGTTTAAATGGCGTACCGGGTAAAGGTATAGCTTTAAACTCAGTGGCAGCCCATTGGTTTAAGTTATTTGATAAAGCAGGCCTAGCGGGTAATCATATTGTTGATATTCCGCATCCGTATGTGTGGATTGTACGCAAAGCCAGTACAGTAAAAGTAGAGGCAATTGCTCGCCAATATATTACGGGTAGCATGTGGCGTGACTACGCTAAAGGCATACGTAACTTTTGTGGTATTGACTTGCCAGAAGGTTTAAAAGCGAACCAAAAGCTTGATAACGTTTTAATTACGCCATCAACAAAAGGTATTATTGAAGGCGTTGCTGATATTCCGCCAGTTGATGATGTAAATATTACTCGCGCTAACATTACTAATAACTTAGATGTATTTAACTTTAAATCGGCAGATGACGTAACCAAATACGAAAAACTGTTAGTTGAAGGTTTTAAATTAATTAGTGATGAGCTAGCGAAGCTTAACCAAATTTTTGTAGATACAAAGTTTGAGTTTGGTTATGTAGAGGATTTAAATGGCGCGCAACAGCTTATATATATTGATGAAGTAGGCACGCCTGATTCGTCACGTATTTGGGATGAAGCTGCATACAAAAATGGTAAAATTGTTGAAAATTCTAAAGAAGGTTTTCGCCAATTACTTATTAATAATGTGCCAGAGAGCGACGTATTATTAAATAAAGATCGCATGAGTGAGCGTGAGCAATTAGCAAAAGATTATATTTTACCAGAATCAGTAATGCTTGAAGTGTCAAATACCTATGTTGGCATAGCGAGCAAAATTGTAGGTAAAGATATTGTGATCCCTGAAGATCCTCGTCAAGAAGTCATTACTATTTTAGATAACGATTACGGATTAATTGTTAAATAGCAGTACTTAAGTGCTAACAAAGCCAGTAACTAAGTCTTTATTTTTAGTTACTGGGCTATAATTCTTGCAATTAGTGCTCGTCTCTAATTAACTTAACCTAACATTAATATTTAGGTGTTGTTATGTTTGAGCGGGCATTGCAAAAGTTTGCTAAAAGTCATTACTTTTTAGCTATAGGTTTGTTTTTTAGTCAGTTTGCTTTAAGTGCGAATATTGAATTAGTAATAGAAGATCAACACGGCCAAAAGTTATCAGGTGCAGTGGTTGAGCTTAATATTGCTGACAAACAAGCCACACCATCAAATTTGCCCATTGCTATAATGGATCAAGTCCATAAGCAGTTTTTACCCGAATTATTAGTTGTACAACAGGGTCAAAAAGTTAACTTTCCTAACAGCGATAATATTCGCCATCATGTTTATTCTTTTTCACAAGCTAAGCCTTTTCAACTAAGATTATATTCAGGGCAACCAAAAGAGCCCATTACGTTTGAGCAACAAGGGGTTGTTGTTTTAGGGTGTAATATTCATGACTCTATGGTTGGCTATATCTATGTAGCGAGTAGTGAATCCGTATATAAAACAGATAAAAAAGGCTATGTTAGTTTGCCTATTAATACGCTGCCTGCACAAGTGAGTGTGTGGCACCCTTTACAAACAGCGCCATTGGAGAATAAAAAAATGATAACAATTAATTCTCAAAAACAGTTACAGATAACAGTAAACACATCGACCCCAGCACCTAGAAATACCTTTGGTAGTAAGTTTAAGGCTGGTAATGACTAATAGTTTACGAAATCGCATAACCATTTTATGTGTTGGCTTAGTGTTATTAACCACTATGGTCAGCTTGTTTAGTTTTTGGTGGTCTACGAGTAAGTTTCAAGAAGAAAAAGTAAATCAAGACATTACCGTAGCGCAAAATGTTTATAAGCAATATTTAAAATCAAAAGAAAGCTTACTACTAACCGCAGCAAAAGTACTCACCTCCGACTTTGGTTTTAAGCAAGCTGTAGCAACGCGGGATGCCGGGACAATAAGCAGTGTGTTGTTTAATCATAGCCAACGTATTGATGCCGAATTAATGCTGCTACTTGATTTATCGGGTAGGCTAATTTCCGCCAATACTGACGAAGACGCTTTTGCACATAACTTAAAGCCGTTAATGGAAGAGCTTTTAAGTGCGCCAGAAGAGTCTAGTTTTGTGGTGCTAAATAACGAGCTTTACCAAATTATTTTATTACCCGTAAGAGCGCCACGTACAGTGGCCTATAGTTTGGTGGGTTTTAAAATTGATGACAATGTAGCCCATGAACTAAAAAGCTTAACAGGCATGGATGTGAGCTTTATAGGTAGCGCTGACGATATTGTTATTAGTTCATTAACTAATCGCCCTGAGCAATTTGAACCTGTTAGCTATTTTAGTACCGTAACCACATCGCGTTTTTTTGGTGAGTATTTGGTGTATCGTAACCGAGATATAGATTTACCATCGTTGTTGACCCATCCTATAATTATTTTACTGAGCGCCGATTTAACACAAAGTTATAGTGACTTCGAAAAACTTCTTTTTACACTTATTATTTTAGCTATTTTAACTATGTTTGTAGGTGTTATTACGAGCAGCATATTTGCAAATAACTTAACTACGCCACTTACTCAACTAGCTGTAATAGCAAGGCAATTTGCACAAGGTAATTATGCTTTTGAATTTAAAGGGCGAAGGCAAAGTACCGAAATAGACACGCTAGTCGCAGCGTTTGATAGCATGGGTAATGATATTAATCAGCGCGAGCAACAAATTAGCTTTCAAGCCAGACACGACTCCCTAACAGGCTTTTATAACCGCTCAGCCATGCTTGAGGTGCTTGATGATGAGTTAGATTCATCAGCCGAGTATACGCTCGTTGCAATAGACATAAAAGGTCTTCGCCATATAAACGATAAGCTCGGTCCGCGCATTGGTGATGACTGCCTAAAGGCGGTTGCTTGCAGAATAAGTGAGTTTTCGGATGAGTTAGGGGGCTTTCATGCTCGTATTGGCGGCGATGAGTTTTTAACTGTGTTTCCGACTGCGGCAGCGCGCGAACACAAAAGCGGTATTGTTGGCTTAATGGCACAATTACAAGCGTGCTACACCATTCAAAAACTAAAAATTAACTTACGCTTTAGTGCGGGCATTGTGCAGTATCCTACGCAAGGAATTGCAAGTGATGACTTAATGCGCCGCGTGCTAATTGCTGTTGAAAGTGCTGCAAACACACAAGAGAGCATACATTATTATCAAAATGGTGAAGACGAGGCGCACTTAGAGCGCTTAATAATGCTTGATGAATTAAAGCAGGCTATTAGTGATGACGATGGTCAATTGTTTATGACTTATCAGCCAAAATTACATTTGAAATCGCAAAAAATAGATAAAGTTGAGTCGCTTATTCGCTGGCAGCGAAAAGATGGTAGCTGGGTCAATCCTGAACTGTTTATTGACTTAGCTGAGCAGTCGGGCCTTATTGTTGAGCTTACTGGGTGGGTTGTTAATACGGTTGTAGCACAAGTAGCTGATTGGCAGTTTAAAAATATAAACTTACAGGCTGCAATAAATGTATCTGCGCAAGACATAGCATTTCCGGGCTTTCATGCTGCATTAGTTCGTACGCTTAAAAAGTACAAAGTAGATCCTAAGCTGATCACTATTGAGCTTACTGAGCGCGATATGATCGAAAACGAAGAAAAAGGTATTAAAGCGCTCGAAAACCTAAAGGCAATTGGCGTTAAAATATCATTAGATGATTATGGTGTAGGGCAAACATCACTTGGTCGATTAAAAATGTTACCGATTGATGAGCTTAAGCTAGATAAGTGCTTTATCCTAAAACTTGATGAATCGCAAAAAGATCAATTTATAGTGCAATCATCAATTACGTTGGGGCATCAGCTAGGTTTCTCGGTTGTAGCTGAGGGGGTTGAAACACTTGGCTCATTAAATTTACTTAGAGGCATGCAGTGCGACCATGCACAAGGCTATTACTTAAGTAGGCCTTTAAAAGCAGAACTATTAGAAGAATGGCTGGAGGAATACTATGAAAAAAATTAAATACTTATTAGCAAGTTTGTTTTTAATAATTAGTGTACCGAGCATTGCAAGCAATGGAAAACTGCTAGCTACGCCGGGAGTTTCTCAAATTGAAGGCAGTGGCGGCGGTGGTATTGTACCGTGGGCACAACTTGCTGGGTACGCAAGTGATGATGAATTTTCGATAAATGGCTTTTGTAGCCGCGCAGATGTAACCGACTACACACTTGACGTATGTGGTGCACAACTTAATTTATTTAATCGCGTTGAGCTCAGTTATGCCCAACAGCGCTTTGATGTACCAGCACTTGATGCTGAAATAGAGCAATCAATTACAGGTGCTAAAATACGTTTATATGGCGATATTGTTTACAGTGATTGGCCACAGCTTAGCTTAGGTATTCAGCATAAATCACTGGATGATGGCAGTATTGCAACACTTGTAGGCGCAGGAGATACCAGCGGCACTGACTACTACCTCGCTGCTAGTAAGTTACATTTGGGGGCTATTGCTGGTTATAACTGGTTTTGGAACGTAACCACACGATACAGCGAAGCTAATCAACTTGGTTTGCTTGGCTACGGTGGAGAAAATGGTAGTGGTAAAGTGCTATTTGAAGGCAGCACAGCACTATTTTTTAGTCGTGAAGTAGCCGTAGGTGTTGAGTATCGTCAAAAATCAAATAACTTAAACTTAGGCGAACAAGATTGGAAAGACTTATTTGTAGCATGGATGCCTAATAAGCACGTAAGTGTGACAGCGGCTTACCTTGATTTAGGAAGCATTGCAGGGGCTGACGATCAAACAGGTTGGTATTTATCGGTAACAGGGTATTGGTAATGAAAAGCGTTGGTATTTTTATAGTATGCGTAGGATTGCTTTGTAGTTGTGCTAGCTCAACACAATTATCGCTTTATCAAAAGCTCGATGGTAAAGCGGGGATAGGCAGAATTGTTGATAGCTTTATCTATCAAATAGGTAATGACGAGCAGATAATTCATTACTTTGAACACAGCAATATAGCGTACTTTCGCCAAGGGTTTATTACTCATATGTGTATGTTAGTAGAAGGCCCATGTACATACGATGGCGACTCTATGGTAGCAATCCATACAGGTATGCATATTACAGAGAAAGACTTTAATCATGTGGTTGATTTACTTATAAATGCAATGAATGAGCAGAACATTAGCCATAGTTTGCAAAACGATATTCTCTCTAGAATGGCACCACTTCGTGGTGAAATTATAAAAATGTAGCCATAAAGGCTTTAAAGTAATTATTAAGTAAAGGGAACCTTGCTTTGATGTCATTGTCCACTTAGAATTATTTCATAAAAACAATAATTGGCAAATATAGCTTGTATGGCTTACCTATTTATCTCTCGCAAAAATGTACACGCAAAATACTATAGAAAAATAATCAAAAAATTGTCGATGGATTGCCAATTACATATCATGGGAGCCCCTAAGCTTTCTGCTGTTAAGTATTTAAAAGATGCGTTTCAAGTTAATTTTACTGATGTAGTTAACTCTCAGCTAAAACGCAAAAGAGCACGTAATGCTATCTGGAATAGTCCTATTATTACTGCTGTTTACAGTGCTGGGTTAGTTTTATTTGAACGATTACGATACGCTAAGTATTTAGCCTTATTAACCGAGACTAATCCTGACTGCATTGTTATTTGGAACGGCAATAAACTTCCAAATACGACCGTTGCTATGGCTGCAAAAGCATTAGGTGTTAAGCAGTTTTATTATGAAAATGGTTTACTACCCGGTACAAGCAGTTTAGACCCTAATGGTATTAACTATAATGCGTCGTTAAGCCGTGACCCTTCTTTTTACCTAAATTTTGACCCACAAAATAAGCTAAATTTTTGTGCGCCGGATTTAATTCCAAGAGCTGATCATAAAAAGCGCTGTGAATTTGAATGCGCCGATGTGCCAGAACGCTATATATTTGCGCCTTTTCAAGTACCTCATGATACTCAATTAGCTAGCTTTTCTCCGTGGATAAACTCTATGGACATGTTTTACGACGAGGTGATTAAAGCGGTCAAAAGCTTAAACGATCCAAGTTTAAAAGTGGTTTTTAAAGAGCATCCGTCGTGGCATAAACATTACGCTCATCTTTATGAAAAAGATCCGATTGCAATTTTTGCTAATGGAAATCAAACAAGTGATTTGATTAAGTGCGCTGAAGCCGTATTAACGATTAATTCAACGGTCGGCTTAGAAGCATTGCTGCTCAATAAACGAGTTTTAACTCTTGGACAAGCCTGTTACAACATTGAGGGTTTGGTAAAGCATGCAAGCACTGCAGAGCAGCTAGCAGAGAATATGAACGAAGTAGTGCAGGGCTGGCAACCAAATACATTATTAAAGGATAAGTTTTTTAGCTTTATTGAACATGTATATTGTATTCCTGGCGTTTGGAAACACACTGAAGATAAACACATTAAAGCGATTGAAGCGCGTTTTACGGGTAATGACGAGTTTGCTAAGTATCATGGTGATAAGGAATCGTAGTGAAAAACCTAATTAGCTGTCAGCAATTACACGAGCAACTTAATAATCCTGCATTAGTGATATTTGATGCAGGTATGCTGCGCCCAGGTGTTTTGGGTACTTATTCGCCGCAAGCAATGCTGCCTAACGCTAAACGTTTTGACATAAAAAACGAATTGGCCGATAGATCAAATCCCTTACCAAGTATGGTATGCAGCGAGCAGCAGTTTACCCACATGATGCAAAATGCAGGTGTAAATAACGACTCGTTTATAGTTGTATACGAAGATGGCGGTTTATTTAGCGCAGCAAGAGCGTGGTGGATGTTTAAAGCTATGGGGCATCACAATGTTAAAGTACTCAGTGGTGGCCTTAAAAAGTGGTTAGAGAGCGATTACGCCACACAACAAGGTTATAGCAAAGCGTCAGGTAAAGGTGATTTTACAGCAAACTATAATTCTGAGTATTTTATTAATAGCCAACAAGTGGTTGACGCAATCGATGAGCCTAACACTGTATTGCTAGATGCACGTGCTTATAAACGTTTTACAGGCGAAGAAAGTGAACCCCGAAAAGGTATGCGTAGTGGGCATATCCCAAATAGTCGCTCGTTGCCTTTTATGAATTTACTTAATAAAGGTGAAGCAAAACCACTTACTGAAATTAAAGCGATATTTAATGACGTGGTCGGTGATGCGCAGCAGTTACAATTTAGCTGTGGCTCAGGTATTACAGCCTGTATTTTAGCGTTATTTGCTACCGAATGTGGTTACAGTAATTTAAGCGTTTATGATGGCTCGTGGAGTGAGTGGGGCGCAAGTAACTCGCTGCCTATTACCAAACGTGAATAAGTTGAAATAGTACAGCAGCAAATTTATTGTAGGCGCTTTGCTTGCTAGCGCGCTTAATTTACACATGGTTATATTAACAATCTTTTGCGTGAGCAAGCTTCACGCCTACGTGGAGGTAATTTTAAACATTGATTACCACTGAGAACACCGAGGCGCTTTGCGCTACACAGAGGGAAATAATAATATTTGTAAGTCGCTTCTGCTGAATTTTTACTTACCTTATCTGTGGTGAAATAATACGAAAGCGCATTAAAACTTTTTACAGTTTGTATCCATAAGGGCAGTTTTTACAACCATTTTTGCAGCACGAACCACGCTTTAAAAAAAACCACTTACTAAATATCATGTAACCACTTTGCATGGTGTAGTCGAGCCCTTCAATTAAATTGTCGTTACCTCTAAATTGTTTTGCAAAGTCTATTTGAGTTTTAATAGGCTGTGTATAAACACCCTTTAAAAAAGTATTTATTTTATTAAGCGTGCACTTGCGGCATAAACAACTTGTTGCTGTGATATCTAGCGGTAAAATAGCCGGCAGCTCATTGCACCAACACGCTGATATATCGTCTACATTACACGTTAGAGTACGGTGGCATTTAGCGCAGTTAAGTTGAGTCATTATAATTCTTTTTAGTAACAGTGAGCCAAGAATAACAAATATTATGAATACACAAAAAGCATTAGCTGAATTTATTACATTTGGTGAGCAAAGGGACGAAGCTATATCGGTTATCGTTTCAAGCCCTGCTGATAGCAATAAAACTCATTATACTCTCTCAACCGAGGTTTTAATTGATGTGCTTAAGCGCTGTTTAAGTAACGAAATAGACTTAGATGATTTAGAGCTTTGGGCAAACGTAATTGAATCGCGAGATGACATTGATTGTGCAGAGCATGAAGGTTTTATTTATGCGCTCAGTAATAGCGAGCAAATGGGAGAGCTTAATCATCAAAAGCTTGCTCAAATAGTTGCGTTAGTAAAAATTTGATTTGTTTAAAAAGCGAGGTGTAAAAGCTCACCTACAATATGTGCAACCCTGTAGGTGCGAATTTACTTCGCGCTCATGTAACATGGCTTTGGTGTTTAAAAAGTGAGGTGTAAAACCTCACCTACAATATATGCAACCCTGTAGGTGCGAATTTACTTCGCGCTCATGTAACGTGGCTTTGGTGTTTAAAAAGCGAGGTATAAAACCTCACCTACAATATATGCAACCCTGTAGGTGCGAATTTACTTCGCGCTCATGTAACGTGGTTTTAGTGGTTAAAAAGTGAGGTGTAAAACCTCACCTACAAAAAAACCGCACTTCAATTGAATGCGGTTTTTTAAATTGAAGACAATCGTTTTAAGCGATTATTTATGATATCCCAAGCACGTTTCGACTTCGTTTTTAGAACCTAAAATAACGGCTACACGCTGGTGGATTGCATCAGGCTGAATATCCATAATACGCTCGGTACCGGTTGATGCGATACCGCCAGCTTGCTCTACTAACATAGCCATTGGATTTGCTTCGTAAAGTAGGCGTAATTTATTTGGCTTTTTAGGATCTTTGGTGTCGGTAGGGTAAGTAAATAAACCGCCACGGCTAAGCACGCGATGTACATCGCCCACCATTGCTGCAATCCAGCGCATATTAAAGTTTTTAGCGCGAGGGCCTGTATCGCCTGCTAGCAAATCATCGATGTAGTTTTGCATAGCTGGTTGCCAATGGCGTTGGTTAGACGTATTAATGGCAAATTCGTTTGTATCAGCAGGGATTTCGGCAAAATCTTGTGTAAGTAAAAAGCTGCCTTGTGTTTTATCAAGGGTAAACATGCGCGTGCCTTTACCTGTAGTCAGCGCAAGCATTGTTGACGGGCCGTAAAGTACGTAACCTGCAGCAACTTGCTTATGGCCGGGCTGCATAAATATGCTTTCGTCAGCGGCGTCAGAACCTTCAGGCGCTTCCATAATAGAAAATATAGTACCCACAAGTGAGTTAATATCCGTATTTGACGAGCCATCGAGTGGGTCAAATGCCACTATAAATTTAGCGTCTGGGTTACCTGCTACTGTGTAGTCTTCTTCTTCAGACGCAATTGCTTTAACAGTACCTGATTCCAGTAAAATATCTTTTAACAGCTGATTAGATAATACATCGAGCTTTTTTTGAGTTTCGCCTTGAATGTTTTCATCAAGGGTTGAGCCTAATACGCCAGAAAGCGCGCCTTGACCAACGCGAAACGAAATTTCTTTACATGCTGCTAAAATTGTTCGAATTAATGATAAAAGTTCTCTTGAACAACCATCTTCAAGTAATACTGGAGGGAGTCTACGCATTCTATTTTCCTGATAACGTGTTAAAACCAATCATAATGTGAGAGAGATTAGCTTAGAGCGCTGAAATTCGTCTTAAATAACTGTATTGTTTAAATAGCACCCTATAATGGGACCACCTAATCGTACTTAAAACACAAATAACAAAGATAAGATTATGAAAAAAATACCACTACTAAGTTACATATTCTTTACTGTGCTGTGCTCTATCATAACTCAAGCGCACGCAGCAATTAAGTCAATTGATGAATTTACTACGCAAATGAATCATTTTCCGGGCTATTATTCGTTTTTTTACGATACCCAAAACGGGAAAGTATATTTAAAAGTTGATAAGTTTGAACAGCAATTTTTACTGCAGCAAAGCTTGCCTTACGGTATTGGCTCTAACGACATAGGTCTTGATAGAGGTCAGCTTGGTAATACTCACCTTGTGCAGTTTGAGCGTTTTGGCGACAAAGTAATGTTACGCGCTGTAAATACTTACTATCGTGCCAACACAAGTAACAAGGCCGAACAGCAAAGTATTAAAGAAGCGTTTGCATCAAGTATACTTGCTGGTTTTAAAGTAGTCGCAGAAGATAAAGTCACAGCACTTATTGATTACACGCCTTACTTATTAAGTGATGTACACGGCGTAAGCCGGACGCTTGCTGCACGAAAGCAAGGCAACTTTAGCCTTGATGAATCACGTAGCGCCGTTTATATGAATCGCTCAAAAGCATTTGTAAAAAACACCGAGCTTGAAGCTGTACTTACATTTAAAGGCACAAAACCAGGTGAATTTGTTCGCCAAGTAAGTGCTGACCCTTATGCGCTTACTGTTCATATGCATCATTCACTTATTCAATTACCAGATGATAACTACACGCCGCGCAAGTTTAATCCGCAATCAGGTTTTTGGAGTATAGAACATAAAGATTACGCAGCGCCGCTTGGTGAGTCACTGTACGTGCGTTATATACCGCGCCATCGTTTAACTAAAAAGGACTCAAGTTTACCTATTAGTGAGCCTGTTAAACCAATTGTTTATTACCTTGATCCTGGCGTTCCAGAGCCCGTTAAAAGCGCTTTGCTTGAAGGTGGAAAGTGGTGGAACGACGCATTTACGGCGGCAGGATATAAAAATGCATTTATAGTAAAAGTGCTGCCAAGTAGCGCCGACCCTATGGATATTCGTTACAACGTCATTCAATGGGTACACCGTGCAACGCGTGGTTGGTCATACGGTAGTTCGGTAATCGACCCACGTACAGGTGAAATACTTAAAGGGCACGTAACACTTGGCTCATTGCGTGTTCGCCAAGATATTTTAATAGCCGAAGCACTCGCTGCTCCTTATTTAAAAGGCAATGAAGTTGCTAAAAACTTGCAAGCAATGGCGCTTGATCGTATTCGCCAATTAAGCGCACATGAAATTGGCCACACGTTAGGTATTTCTCATAACTTTGCAGCATCGGTAGGGGATAGAGCCTCAGTAATGGATTACCCACATCCGCTACTTAGTTTTAATGAACAAGGTAAGCTTGATGTAACGCGCGGCTATGCAACAGGCATGGGCGTGTGGGATACCCAAGTAATTAAATATGGCTATAGCGATTTTACTAACCAAGATGAAAGCGCAGAACTTGCTGCTATTTTAAAAGAGAACAAAGCCAAAGGCCTTGAGTTTATATCAGATAGTGATGCTCGTGCTAAAGGTGGCGCGCATCCAACAGCTCATTTATGGGATAACGGCACTAATCCTTCGCAGGAACTTTTAAGAGTACTCGACGTACGTAAAAAAGCGCTTTCGCAGTTTGGTATTAATAATATTAAAACGGGTGATTCATTATCGCAATTAGAGGAAAAACTAGTTCCGCTTTATCTGTTTCACCGTTTTCAGGTTGAGGCTGCAGTGAAACTTATAGCTGGTGTTGATTATGAATACGAAACACGCGGTGACTCACCCGTAAAAGGCGCACAAGTCGTTAATAAAAAAACACAGCAAGAAGCGGTAAACGCTATTTTTGCAACACTTAAGCCAAGTAACTTATTACTTCCTGAATCTGTGTTATCGCTAATTCCGCCAAAAGCATATGGCGAGTCTAAATCGCGCGAAAGCATAGTTGGGCGCACAGGGTTAACGCTCGATGCAATGGCATTACCCGAGGTTGCAGTGCAGCACAGCTTGTCGCTTTTATTAAATGCACAGCGTTTAAATCGCTTAGCGCAACAACAAGCGCGTAGTAATGACTTTTATAGTTTAGATGAGTTACTTGAGGAGCTATATAGCCAAGTGTTTAACGTGTCATCACCTAATACAATGACAGGTAAAATCACTCAGCGCGTGCAATTTTTAACAGCGAAAGCTATGGCTGATATAGTAGCAAGCGATAGTGCAAGCCCTGAAGTGCAAGCGCAGTTACGTTACTACTTAGTTAAGTTGAGTGAAGACTTTAACCAAAACTCAATGCTGAGCCATACAAGTACTGGCGAGAGTGCGTTTAAGCAATATTTAGCTGAGCAAGTAAATCAGTTTTTAATTAAAGGGCAATGGCCAAACAACTTTAAAGTGCTACCAATCCCACCGGGCTCACCAATTTAGAATAAAAAGTAGAAGCGCTTATTTTTAATCAATCATTTAATCAATCATAAAGCAAAACACCGAGTATATTTATACTCGGTGTTATTTTATTCTAAAAACGAATACGTACACTAAGACTTTATTTGCACTAAATCGTAATCGGCCATACCCGGTACTATTGCTTGTAAGCGAGACTCGGTTACATCGAGTGCATTTAAACATTCGCAATACTCAGAAGCTTTAAGCTCTAATTGATGCGCCTTTTTTTGTAGCGACTTATCAATTTCTCTTGAGATAATATCCATGCGTTGCCCCATGTCGTTAATACGATCTTCTATATTACCTTCGCGCGATTTAAACGCATCTCCGAGTGATACCAAAATAGCACCTAACGATCCATGCACTGCAGAGTGAATTTGCTGGCTGATCTCTTTAGTAAAAAAATCATCTATTTGCGAAAGTGATTGAGGGGCTATAAAAAAGAAGTCATCGCCGCGCTTAAACTTATCCATTAGCGCGCGCTCTACATACTTTAGTTGTGTTTTTAGTACTTCAGGCTCTTTATCTGACATACCTTCAACTACGTGTTCAATAGCGCTTAAACCTAAGTTAACACCATCGGTAGCAAGGTTTACTAATTCGGGGACTGTGTGGCGAATACCATTACTAAACTGTTCGAGTACTTTGCTTTCGTCATCGCTTAAATCAACCCAATAACCGCGAATAAATAGTTGGTTATTGTTATTAATTTGTACACGAGTCTGGCCTTTATCTAATATGCGAATCGCATCGTCAGTAATAATTAAACCATGACGTAATTCAACATCGCATTGGGCTTGAGCAAAGACACTGCTGCTTGAGAGCGCTATGGACAACGCCAATATCGAACGAGATAGAAACGCCATAAACACCTCAAAAAGACTAAAATGGAAGGCGAGTAGGTTAACAAAAAAACAACTTTATGCAAGGGAAAATAAACCTATCAACTATCTCAAACAATAGCTGTATAGGGCGTAGCTTGAGTTTTTAGCTACGGTGATGTTAAGAAAAATAGATAGCACAATAAAGGACTTGGTATAAAGCTAAATAGGTAGTGTTAGCTCATATCTAAATAAGAACACGTGGTTTTAAAAATGAAGTTTAAAAAGATGACTCCAAATTTACTCTGGAGTCAGCTTAAAAGGCTAGCGGTTAAAAGCCAAAATCTCTAGTGTGAAACCACTATTAATCGAATTGCATCAAGTTGTAGCTGCGTTTTTTCAATATATGTAGCTAGGTCGCTGCGTTGCTTATCGTAGAAGGTAATTTCTTCTTGGCGAATATTCGGGTTAATCTGCTTAAGGGCTACCAGTCGCTCTTGCTCTTCACTGAGTGACGTTTGCATTTTAACAAGCGACGCTGCACGAATAACTTCAAGTTTTTCTTGTGCCATATCTTTAGCGGTAGTAATCATAGGGTGAACAGCACTTTGCAATGCACCTGCAAGTTTACTTGCTGTTTGGCGGCCAACGGCTGATAACTGCTGATTAAAGCCTTCAAATGCCACATTCTCACCTAAATTATTACCTGCTTTATCTAGCAATATACGAATTGGTGTAGGCGGTAAAAAGCGACCAACTTGTAATACTTTTGGTGCCATTGCTTCTGCAACAAAAATAAGCTCAACAAAAAAGGTGCCAGGCGGTAACTTTTTGTTTTTAAGCAATGCAACCGATGCGCTACCAAAGTCGTCGTCACAAATCATATCCATGGTGCCTTGCACCATTGGGTGATCCCAACTAACAAAGTGCACGTCTTCTTGCGAAAGCGCCGTGTCGCGATCAAAGGTAACGGTCATGCCATCTTCTTTAAGCGATGGGAATGAAGGGTTTAACATATGCTCAGTTGGCTTTAAGATAATGGTATTTTCGCCTTTATCTTCTTGGCTTACGCCAAATGTGTCGAACACGTTGATCATGTAGCTTGGTAATTCAAACTGATTGTCGAGTTTTTCGATTTCAGCTACAAGTGAATCTGCAGCACCTTGACCCGATGAATGTAGCTCTAGTAAACGATCTCGTCCGCTTTCCATTTTTTTACGCAGTACTGCATTTTGCTGTGCTACTTGCTCAAGTAATGGATCGAGTTCGTCTTCATCGCAGTTATGCGCAGAAATATATTCAAGTAGATCATCACGGAACTCTTTATAAAGCATTTGGCCTGTTGACGAGGTAGATTCGAATGCATCTAGACCTTCGTTGTACCAACGTAGCAATACTTCTTGAGCGGTGTTTTCAAAATATGGCACATGAATGTTCACATCTTGCGTTTGACCTATACGGTCTAATCGACCAATACGCTGCTCTAGTAAATCTGGGTTCAATGGTAAATCAAACAACACTAAGTGATGCGAGAACTGGAAGTTACGACCTTCTGAGCCAATTTCTGAACACAATAATATTTGTGCATTATCGTACTCGTCTGCAAAAAATGCAGCAGCGCGGTCACGTTCAATAATAGACATACCTTCGTGGAATACCGATGCTTTAATTGCTTCGCGTTCACGCAGTATTTGCTCAAGACTGATAGCTGTTTCAGCTTTAGCACATATAAGTAGTACTTTTTCGCGCTTAAGCGTTTTAAGTGTTTCGATTAACCAATCTACACGTGGGTCAAATAAACCCCAGCTTGCGCTTTCGCCTTCAAACTCTTGAAATATTTTTTCAGGGAAAAGAGCACGGTGTGCACTTAGTTCAGGGTTTTGAATGCCGCCCATATTGCCTAGTACCGACATAGCCGTTTTATACTGTTTTGGCAGTGCCATAGGGTAGGCGTGTAATTTACGACTTGGGTAGCCATCAATGCCGCTGCGGCTGTTTCTAAATAATATACGACCTGTGCCGTGGCGATCGAGCAGCATGTTAAGTATTTCTTTACGTGCTGGTAAATCACCTTGCTGTGCTTTTTCAAGAATATCAGTAATATCGGTTTCTTTTAATAGCTCAATTAGTGTGGCTTTGGCTGTGTCGTCTAGCCCTTGCTCTTGCAGTAATTGATTTGCAGCTTCAGCAACGTCTTTATAATTTGCTTCTTCTTCTTTAAACACGTCGTAGTCGTAAAAACGGTCAGGATCGAGTAACTGTAAACGTGCAAAGTGGCTGCTGTGACCAAGTTGATCAGGCGTTGCGGTAAGTAAAATAAGGCCAGGAATATCTTGGCTAAGCTCTGCCATACGTTGGTACTCTGAGCTTGGCTTGCCGTTATTTATACTTAGGTGATGGGCTTCATCTATAACTAGTAAGTCCCAATCAGCAAGTGTTGCTTGTTCAAACCAGCGTTTTTTCTTGGTTAAAAACTCAAGACTGGTAAGTACCAATTGCTCTGTATCAAACACGTTTGGTGAATCTGCAAACGCTTCGTCGCAGCGTTCTTCATCAAAAATAGAAAAATGTAAGTTAAAGCGGCGTAGCATTTCTACTAACCATTGGTGCTGTAGATTTTCTGGTACAACAATAAGTACGCGGCTCGCACGACCACTAATAATTTGTTGGTGTAAAATCATGCCCGCTTCAATTGTTTTACCAAGGCCTACTTCATCTGATAAAAGTACGCGTGGTGCAAAACGTTTACCCACTTCTTGGGCAATATAAAGCTGGTGCGGAATAAGATTAGCACGCTGACCAATTAAGCCCTTAATAGGCGATTGTTCACGTTCAAATTTATGTAACCACGTTTGGTAGCGAAGTGTATAGCGATCAAAACGATCGACTTGGCCCGCAAACAAACGATCTTGTGGTTTATTAAACTTAATAAAATGATCTAAAAAGGTTTCTTTAAGTTTGGCAGTTTCGCCGTTATCAACACGGGTGCCGTGATAACACAGTAACTCACCTTGTACTTCAATAGACTCTACTTCTAATTCCCATTCTTCAACGCTTTTGATCACATCGCCAGGATTAAATGCCACACGGGTAACAGGTGCTTCTGCCGAAGAATAAACACGGCTCTCACCACTGGCAGGAAATAATATGCTGACCTGACGGCCTTCAATGGCAACAACGGTGCCTAATCCTAAATCTGACTCTGTATCACTGATCCAACGCTGACCTAAGGAAAAATTCATGTATGTCTCGTCTATGATGAAAAAGGCGGCTATGTTACCTGTAAGCTAACACCACTGCAAGGCGCTATTTGGCTCACTTTTAATTAATTTTGTAAGTGTTAATTATTACTATTAAAACAACTTGTTTATGACTCTTTTTTAGGTAAATCAAAACTAATTACAGTTTGTAATAAAACGGACTTTTATGACAAATAGACTAAACTTACATTATGCCTTGGCAATTAAGTATTGCTGGTTTAAGTTTTGCCCGTTTTACTTAGTTATTTTGGTATAGCATAAAAATCATAAAACGTAAGGAAAGTGCTATGGAAAAAGCTTCGAACCTTGAAAGTAAAATGTATGTGCTAGATACCAACGTACTACTTCACGAACCCCTCGCTTATTTGTCTTTTCAAGAACATGACGTTGTAATTCCGATGACAGTGCTTGAAGAGCTTGACCACATAAAAGACAGAAAACACGACGTAAGCCGCGATGCGCGCGTCGCTATTCGTGGATTAGATGAAGTACTTAAAAATGCAACGCCCGAGCAAATGCTACAAGGCGTGGCGCTGCCGAGTAACAAAAAGGCAAAAGCGAGCTCTGCAGGTACCCTCATTATTGTAAACGACCATTTATTTGCCGACTCCATTTCTGGTTTGCCTGGTAACGAAAACGACCATCGTATTATTAATTGCGCCGTGTATTTACAAAAGCAGCACAGTGATTCAAAAGTTATATTAGTAACAAAAGACATAAACATGCGTTTAAAGGCCAAAGGCGCAGGGCTTAAATATGTTGAGGATTACCGTACCGATCAACTTATTGACGATATAAGCTTACTCACCAGCGGCTACAAAAAAATTGAAGGTGATTTTTGGGACCATGTAGGGGAATGTAATACGCAGCAACACGGACGAGATACGTTTCATCATGTGCCTAAAAACTTAATACCTGATGTATTTTGTAATGAATATTTACTTGATGGAGGGGATCAGTTTGCGGCGCGTGTTAAATCGTACGATGACGAGCACATAACGCTAAAAGATATTGGTGTTGAGCGTTTAATGCATCAACAAGCATGGGGCGTTAAGCCCAAAAATATTTATCAGGGAATGGCGCTTGATGCGCTGCTAGATACAAGTATTGAACTTGTTATTTTAACCGGCCCTGCGGGGTGTGGTAAAACCTTGTTAGCGCTTGCCAGCGCCCTTGAAATGGTCATCGAAAAAGGTATTTACGATAAAGTAATAGTTACCCGTAATACGCCAGAAATAGCAGAGTCCATTGGCTTTTTACCAGGCACCGAAGAGGAAAAAATGGCGCCATGGCTCGCAGCCATTACCGATACGCTGGAGGTATTGCACAAAGGCGACGAAAATCCGATATCAAGCCGAAACTACATTATGGAGAAGGCTAATGTTCAGTTTAAATCGGTTAACTTTATGCGTGGGCGTAGCATTCAAAATGCGGTGGTCATTTTAGATGAGAGCCAAAATTTAACGGCATCTCAACTTAAAACGATTATTACCCGCTGCGGCGAAGGTACTAAATTAATTTGTACGGGTAACTTGGCGCAAATAGATAGTAACTATTTAACGCCAGTAACATCGGGCTTAACGTACATAGTAGAGCGCTTTAAAAACTTTGAAGGCAGCGCAACTATAAACCTCAACGGTGTTGTACGTAGTCGCTTAGCGTCATTTGCAGAAGAAAATTTATAACTTGCGCTTAACAAATTGGCTCGATAGTCTATCGATTGATTTTCGAGCCAAATGGCAGGCAGTACATTGAATTTTTTACCTCTGAAGCATTATTATCGTTCATTATTTATTGCGCTTTTAGTGCCATTGATTGTCGCTTTTTTACTGTGCTTGCACTTATATAATATAAAGCTTGAGCGGGCGGTTGAAAAACGCGAAGCCGATTTTACGAATGTTTCAGCACAGGTTACTCACGGGATGGAGTCGGTGAGCAATCTACTCACCACCATGTTTAGCTTATACGAACAAACGACCTATCCAAAAGTAAACCAAAGCTTACTTGAGGGCATAAATCAATATGATGGTTACTATTACCGTCACTTTAGTGAGCAAGGCACTGAAATTGTAGGTAAGGGGGAGTTTGCGTTATCTACTAAGGCATTAGTACAGTGGCAACAGGCGATTGCATTAGGGCCTTCGTTTAATACAACGCTTGCATTAATGCAGTCGTTGTCTGGTGTAGCATATGTTGATAATAATGGCTTTGCTTATGTAAGCAGGCGTAACAAAAGCCAAAGTTTAATGCTTACTGAAATCCTAAATGGAAAATTTAAGCCAAAATTTGCACCAAACAAACTTACTTCAAGTCCCATTGTTAAAGTGAATGATAAATCGTATTTTGCTATTGGCCGACAACGAAGCACTGGCTCAGCCGATTACATTATTTTGATTTATGATGTTCAGGCAATTTCTGGGTGGTTAAAAAAGGTTTCACCGAACAGTGGTGAATACGTTTTTATGAACCAATCACATCAAGTTATCGCCAGCTCTAAACAGTTAATAGAGCAAGCAACAGCATTAAAAAATTATTGGCCTGATTTGGCCCAGCACCATAGTAAAAAAACAGTCTTAACTAGTGATAGTAATTACTTTATGCAGCCAATGGATGAGTTACCTATTCACGCAGTATTTTACGAGCACAAACCCCAACTAATAAGCCCAATTAAGTATGAAATACTATTAGAGTTTGCATTTTTAACGCTATTTTTAAGTATTATGTTTGGCGTGTTTTTTTGGTTAAGTCAGCGCATTTTTATTAAGCCAATGACTCACTTAATGTCGTACCTAGAGAGTAACGGTACACAGCAAGAAGTGCAGCTCGATTATAAAGTACCGCTGAGCTGGCAGCCTTGGTTTTCTAAAGTGAAGCGTGTATTTACTAAAAACAAACAGTTAGTTGATTCATTACAAAGTGCAAATAAAGCTCTGGACGACCAGGTTCAGTTGCAATCAGAAAAACTAAGCCGCAGTTACGAAGCAAAAGAGCGCCACTTGGCTTTGCTCAACACTATGCTAAACAGTGTGCCAGATCTTATTTATTTTAAAAATATTGATGGATCATTCTTAGGATGCAATAAAGCATTTGAGGCGTACATCGGTAAAGATCAAACTGCATTAGTCGGTAAATATGTAGATGATTTAGGTGATAACGATCAACAAATAAATGCGCTTGAAAAACAAGTATTACAAAATAGAAACAGTGTTGAACAGCGAATAGAAACCGATAAAAAAACGTACCAACTTACTATTGCACCTTTTTATAACGAGCACCAACATCTGTTGGGGACTATGGGTATTGGTCGCGATATTACCGAACAGCAACAAGCATTATTAGCCTTAAAAGCATCAGAATCTAAATTTAGAAGTGCGATTGAATTTGCGGCTAACTGTGTGGTTTTACTCTCGCTTGAGCACACAATATTACAAGTAAATAAAGCGGCAAGAAAGCAGTTTTCTGAACAGCCAGTACTGGTTGGTGAGCAGTTAAAAGCATTGTTTGACGATACTCAATGGCAGCAAATAAAAAGCACTTTAGCGCAATTGCTAGATGACAAAAAACGCGTATACCACTTAACGCTTGCTCAAGGGCGTTTAACAAGTTGGTTGCAACTGAGTGTATCGCTTGTATGGGATGAAAACCGCGACCCAGCTTATTATGTTATTCACATTCAGGATGTGAGCGCATTAACTAAATCAAAACTAGATGCCGAACGAGCAACCCTTGCTAAAAGTCGCTTTATAGCCAATTTAAGTCATGAAATACGCACTCCTCTTAATGCTGTTTTAGGGCTGCTTGATATGCTTATTGAGCAAGGATTAACGCAAAAACAATTACAACAAACGGATCAAGCTAAGCATGCAGCACAAAGCTTGTTGCTAATGCTCAATAGAATGCTTGATTTTGCACGCATAGAAAGTTCGCAAACCGATTTAAAACAAGCATCTTTTAGCATGGTTGAGCTGGTGGATATCTGCGAAAGTTTAACGGCTCCATTGTGCGAAGGAAAAGGTATTGAATTTGTTATTGATATTGACCCGTTAATAGCGACTGATTTGATATGCGACAGTATACGTTTACAGCAAATATTAGGTAACTTATTAACAAATGCTGTTAAGTTTACGAAAACAGGTTCTATCACTTTAAAAATGGAACTTATTGAAAGCGATAGCCTAGAGCAGCAACATATTTGCTTTAAAGTAATTGATACCGGTATGGGCATAGATGAAGCCGATCAGAGGCGTTTATTTGACGCCTTTACGCAAGGTGATGAGTCTTCAACACGTATACATCATGGTGTTGGGTTAGGTTTAGCGATTGTTAAACATGCGGTGTCATTAATGGGAGGGGAGATTGCTTTAAAGAGTAAAAAAGGTCATGGCTGTGAGTTTTACTTCAGCGTTAGTTTTTTGGTTGATACCACTAAAAATACGATGTTACCGACTAATACATTGGCTATTTTATCGGATCAAAGCAAAGAGCTTAAGCAAGTAACAAATGCTTATACAGAGCTTGCTAATATTAATTTAGATGAAGTACTCAAATACCCAATTAAGCTCTCCAATACTCAGCAAATAATAATCGATGCGGCCGATTTACCTGCACTTTTAAATGTTGAAGCAATTAATGATTCGTTATCAGCTAAAGAAACATCGGTAATTATTATTAATCATCAGCACACACTTAATTTACCAACAAGTGAGCATTTAGCTGCGCATCACGTTAAAGCATCGGCATTGGGACAAAGGCTATTTAGCTTGAACTCTCAGCAACAGCCTACAGCTAGTACCAATGCCGTAATATATAATACTGCTGAAACTAAAGTTGATATATCGGGTCTACTTGTATTAGCCATTGATGATAATCAACTTAATTTAGAAATAATTAGCAGTGTATTACGTCAAGCAAACGTAAGTGTTGTTACCGCTTTAAGCGCATCTATCGGCATGGAATTATTGCAAGTTTTAAAGCCTGACTTAATATTGATGGATGTGCAAATGCCGCAAATAGATGGCTGCCAAGCTACGGCATTAATTCGTCAACAGTTTGACGCAAAGCAACTGCCTATTTTTGCTTTAACGGCTCATTGTGAGCCCGCTGATATTGAACGTTCTTTAAAGTGCGGTATGAATAAGCATTTAACTAAACCGGTTGTTGCTAAGGTACTTATTGATGCAATTGCCGATTTAAACTTAGTTAAACCAAGCTTTTTTGAAAAATCATTCGCATTAACGCAGTTTAGTATGGATGAAAAGCTCCTCAATACAATGATTGATAAATTTGCTAATTTATGCGAAACCCAGCTATTGCAAATAGAAGAAACAACCAATAAGGATGATTTGGTACGCTTAGTGCATAGTATAAAAGGTGTAGCAGGTAATTTAGGTTTTAGACGATTGTCTCACTGCGCTTTATTGTGTGAAAGAACACTTAAAACAACTAACAAGCCTGTTGAAATAACACTGAAAGAGCTTATTATGCAGTTAGAACAGGTAATTGTTTTTATAAAAGGGGTAGGGGCTAGGGATGTCGAAAAGAGCTAAAGTACTTATTGTAGATGATGATCCAATCAACAGATTAGTACTTGAAAAAACACTTAAAGTAGAACACGACGTATTCTTAGTTGAAAGTGGTGAAAAAGCACTGACCTTTGTAAAAACTGCGCAAGTTGATTTAATTATCCTTGATGTGATTATGCCAGGAATTGACGGCTATGAAGTGCTTGTGCAACTTAAAGAAAATCCGATAACTCAATCGATCCCCGTTATATTTATATCAGCTAATCGTAGCCATGACGACGAAGCTAAGGGCCTAGAGCTCGGTGCTATGGATTATATCACCAAGCCATTTAGCCCTTCTATTGTGCGTGTTAGGGTTCGTAACCAATTACTTATAAAGCAAAAAAATGATCTGCTAGAGATGCTAGCCTCAATCGACGGCTTAACTGAAATCCCAAATAGACGCTACCTAGACGAAAACTTAGCTCGTGAATGGCGCCGAAGTAAACGCAGTGGAACCCCGCTATCGGTGTTACTTATGGATATAGATCACTTTAAGCGTTACAACGATTGCTACGGACATCGTGCTGGCGATGAGTGTTTAAAGGATGTTGCACAAGCACTCGCAGCTCAATGTGAACGTGGTAGTGACTTTATAGCTCGTTATGGTGGTGAAGAATTTGCAGCTGTATTACCTGGAATGAATAGGCATGAAGCTATGGAGTTTGCTAATAAATTACGCAATGCTGTAAATGCTTTGAATATAGAACATAAAGGCTCATTAAATGCAGACCACATCACTATTAGTATAGGTATTGCCACTACTCAAAGTGGAAAAGTGTACGCTGAGCAAGCGTTATTAGAAGAGGCCGATTTAGGCCTATATGCCGCTAAAGATGCAGGACGAGATAGAATAGTTGCACTCTAAAAGCTTAATATACAAAAACGCCAATATTCATATATTGGCGTTTTTGTATCAAACATTTTTTATTGGTTACTGCGTGATCATACCTAAAGCGGTTTCACCAATGCCCACTAACTTATCATTTTTGAATACAAGTGGCGTACATTCATCTTTCGTGGTTTTAGAATCTGAATGCTTGCTATGAGTTACATAAAAAAGTACTTGATATACATCGTCATCTTTTTTTAATAGCTCTGTGAAATTAGGCGTTTTTAATTGCGTTAAAACAGATTGATAACTGCTATCCATTTTTAGCTCTGATATAGCTTCACGATTATTTTTATGTTGTGCTTGCCAGCTTGATGAGTTTTTCCCTGCCCAATGAGTCTCAGCTTCACCATCTGATACGGCAATAACACAGCCTGTTAAAAATGGAGCGATTAAAGCGGCTGCTAAAAGTGATTTTTTCATTTTTATTTACCTTAATAAGATTTTTAATTGGTTATTAGCTGTATTAAAGCAAAGAGTAGACCATATTTATAAGTTGTTATTAATCAGTTTGTTAAGTGGGTTAAGCTGTTTTTATCTAATAAAATATTAAATGTATTAGTAAAAACAGCCATTTTTTAGCTTATTTGATTACTACAATAAAATCACTACACCAAGCGGTTGCGTGATTCGCCTTTATTAAATGCAGCAATATTTAAACTTACTTCATTAATTAAACGCACAATAGATTCGGTGCTTGCCCATGCTATATGTGGAGTAAGTAAAAGGTTATTACCTTTGTAATTAGCAAGTGGGTTTGAAAGCTCAGCAGGTTCTTTAGTTAGTACATCAACACCGGCTCCAGCAATTAGGTTTTGCTCAAGCGCTGTAGCTAAGTCGGATTCGTTAATAATTCCACCACGTGCTGTATTAATAATTATAGCGCTTGGCTTCATCATTTTAAGCTCATTAAGTGCAATTAAATCACGTGTTTCATCTGTTAGCGGACAGTGTACGCTGATTATATCGGCTGTTTTAATGACGTCTTCAAAAGGCGTACGACCGTCGCGACATTTAACACCTTTGCGCTCTGCAACAATAACATTTGCGCCAAATGCCTCAGCCACTTTAGCAACGCCTTTACCTAGCGTACCACCGCCTATAATGGCAAATGTTTTACCTTGTAAGTCGTTAAAGCTGTAATCGAGTATGCAAAACATTTCACTTTTTTGCCACGCGCCTTGCTGGCAATCCGCCTGATAGCGGTGGGTGTTACCCAGTAAGTTAGTAATTAAAGAAAACGTATGTTGAACAACAGAAGGTGTTGAATAGCCAGCTACATTAGTTACGGCAATACCAAATTCTTTAGCGGCTTCTAGATCAACATTATTAGTACCAGTTGCACTTACACAAATTAATTTAAGCTGTGTAAGTTTGCTAATAGTGTCGCGATTTAAAACGGCTTTATTAGTGATTAATACATCAGCACCTTGGCAATGTTCAATAACTTGCTCTGGGCTAGTAAGTTCATAAGTCGTTAATTTACCAAGTTGTTCAATACCAGTAAGAGACGTTTTAGCTAACGTTGCGTTATCAAGAATAGTAATGTTCATTATGAGCCCTAAAATAAGTGGATCTGAAAGAGTTAAAATCGTAAAAAGATGCCTACGATCCATCAAAAATCTAAAATACGAGCTTAAGGTACTACGAAAGAAAGGCTTTGTTAATGGTATTACTACCAAATGATTAGAGGGCTTTGTATTAGTGGTCTGCCCACTAGCAGATTGAGAACATGGTATTTTGCTAGACTGATCAGATTTTTGCACTTTTAAGCAAGCTCATGGTCATAGAAGGTAATTAAACTCGGCTTTAAAGCAAGTTGCTAAAAATAAAAATCGTTTTTTGGTTATTTCGCATTTTAGATTGGCTGAGTTATAATCGGATATAGACATAAACGGTGCGCTTTGGCGTACCGTTTTTTAACATTGTAGATGTAGTAATGAGTGAATTAGAAGATAAATACGCAGATATACGCCCATACAACGACGACGAAGTTGCGGCGTCGCTTACACGTTTAATTAACGATGATGCGTTTATTGATGTAATAGCAAAGTATAATTTACCGCGCTTTTTATCGGCAGTGCCTTTTATTGCGCGTCCAATGGTAAGAAGTCAGTTACGTAAAAAATGGGGCAAAGTAAGCACCGTTGAAGATGTGCAAAATGAAGTGGCACAATACTTAGATAAACTAGTGAAACGCACCACATCAAAGGTTACCTTTTCTGGGTTAGAACAGTTAGATGCTAACCAGGCCTATTTATTTATTTCAAACCACAGAGACATAGTGCTTGATCCTGCATTAGTTAACTGGGGTTTATACCAACATAAAATGAAAACAGTGCGTATTGCTATTGGCGATAATTTATTGCAAATACCTTACATTACTGAGCTTATGCGTCTAAATAAAAGCTTTATAGTTAAGCGCTCTGCTAAAGCACCAAAAGAGATGTTAAAAGCACTGACTCAATTATCGTCATACATTTACGATTCTGTGGTCGGTGGAAATTCTATTTGGATTGCGCAAAAAGAAGGGCGTGCAAAAGACGGTTTTGATCAAACTGATCCTGCGCTTTTAAAGATGCTGCAATTAAATGGGCGTAAACAAAAGAAAGAGTTTGGCGATTATATTAAAGAGTTAAAAATAGTGCCTGTTTCTATTTCTTATCAATATGAGCCGTGTGCAATTGCTAAAGCCAAAGAGCTTTACCACAAGCAACATCATGGTGAGTACGTTAAATCGGCTGGTGAAGATATTGCGAGCATTGTTGAAGGCTTTAGTACTGCTAAAGGGCACGTGCATTTAGCATTTGGGCAACCAATTGAATCTAAATGTGATAGTGCTGAAGAGCTTGCTAAAACAATTGATAGGCAAATTGTTGATTCGTTTTATTTACACCCAGGCAATTACATCGCTGGTGGTTGTAAAGATGCGGTAATAGACTCTCCTGATACAGCGACATTTGAACAACGTTTAGCTTGTGTACCTGAAGAGTTAAAACCATTAGTGCTAGCTATGTACGCTAAGCCATTTCACCGTAAAACAGAGATAAATACTAATAGCTGTGAACATTAATACTCACAGCTCAATGAAATTAAGCAGCAATTAAATTGCTGCTTTTTTTTTGCTCAAAAATAACGCTATACTAATACCTCCTCTTCAACTGGGCGGTACTTATGCATGCAACAAATTGAAATATTTGATATTCCAAGTCCTTGCAAGAGTATTTGCTTAGTTAATAACAGAGGGTATTGCAAAGGGTGTTATCGTAGTCGGGATGAACGCTTTTCGTGGAATACCTTAACTAACGACCAAAAAAAGAAGGTGCTTAGTTTGTGCCAGCAGCGCTACAAACGTTATCTTCAAAAAAAGCAGCAAAATGCAGTGCCAAGCACACAGGCGCAGCAGCAAGGGTTCGACTTTTAAAAGCTTAATCCATACTTGGCTCTTAGTGCGTACACAGTGCCATTGTTAGTTAAGTTAATTAATGACATTTTAAGCTTTTCTACCAAGTTTACATTACGCTTATTTAAATAATGATAAAGCGGATAAGTATTCAGCACTTCTTTTACAAAGCAACCTTGAGGTGAAGGTAGCTCATTGTTTTGCATTATAAAATTAATCATTAAAGCTCCCTGTACTTTTTTCTGAGCAAGCAAATTAAGTTGGGTATTCATGCTTTTAACTTTAATAATATTCCCTGCAAACTGTGTGCTTGCTAAATAATGCTCTTGGACAGGGTAGCCATCAACAATTGCGACGCTATCGAGCTGTTCTAAACTGCTAGGTAAACAGTTTTTATATAATACTAAGTCAAACTTAAAGAGCTCATAATCGACCCTAATTAAGTTTTCGTAATTTTCTTCAACGCTTGCATCTCTTCCTAACTGCCCATCAAGTACGCCATTATTTGCAGCTAGCAAAGCATTTTGGTGGCTAAAATCGATTATATGTATTTTAAAACCGATATCTGCGTATGCTAACTTTAATAACTCTAAGGCATAATCAGCTTGTGGTGTACTTTGCGGACGATTAAAAGTGAGGTTGTATTGATGACTAAAACAAGAGGCACTAAAAAATAAATTTACCAATAATAACAAGATACTAAAATGTCTATTCATTATCAGTTCCAATTACTACAGAAATAAATAAAATAAGACGCGTATAATAACAAGGAGATTACCTCTTGCCCAGTTTCGGGGTTAATCAAATAATTTTAAAAGCGGATGAGGAAGTATTGTGAGTTTTAATTTATGCCTATTGCCACGTGAAGAAAAATACCAAATTCAGTTAGATTATGAAGCGTCTTTTTGGGCGTATCAAATTAAGCGAAATAAAAAAACGAGAGAGCAAGTTTATAATACAATCCATAGCCGTCCAATGGCTGAACAAATGGTTTTGAAGCAAAAGTTTGAGCAATATTTAGCGCTAATGCTTAGCTAAGTGTTGATATAAAAATGTATATAGTTAAGTTGCTGGATGGGCTAAAAGTTCCACTCGTTAATAAATTTTATAAAAAACATAATGTAAGAGGGCGGGCTAATAAACAAGATAAGGTATGGGTTACTTACTATAATAATGAAATAGTTGCAGCATGTAGGCTGCAAGATAAAACAGAGTTCTTATTTTTATCTACCATGTTTGTTGTGCTGGAACATCGCGGTAAAGGTGTTGCTAAACAGCTATTATCAACACTCTTAAAGTCGCAAGATAAGATGATTAATACCTTCGCATATAAAAACGTAGTTGATTTATATTGTGCTATTGGTTTTAACCAGGTGTTAACATATACTCTTGCTTTACAAGTACTTTTTGATACTTACAAACATCGAAATATAGTCGCTCTAGAGTACCCATAATAATAAATAATAATATGGAATAAGCATGAGTAAATGCGTTAATGGGATCATTAGTTGCTTTGTAGTTTTAATAACTATCCTAAGTTGCCAAGTAGGCGCACAAGTAAAACGTTTATCTCCAAGCGAAGGCTTATCGCAAAGCTACGTTAATACAATGCTTATCGACACTAATGGTTACCTTTGGCTTTCTACTGAGGCTGGGCTTAATCGTTATGATGGCTATCAAGTTATTCCAATAAACGGCCCTAATGGTGAATTAGAAGAAGCGATCATTGATCGTATTTACCAAGACCCTCAAGGGCACATTTGGATAGCCTCTTTACTTGCAGGCCTATTTAGATACGACCCCGTAACAGATTCATATCAGCAATTTCTAGAAAAACCTACCAGTGAAGAAGAAATTATCAATCAGTCTGTTTTTAGTATGGTGGCCGTTGATAAAAAAACACTTTGGATTGGCCGAGGCCGCGACTTTGCAAAGCTTGATATAGCAACCGGAAAAATCACAACTATTTTTGAGCTTCCGGCTAAATATAAAAACACCCTTGTGAGAAAGCTCTTTGCCTACAATGGTTATATATTTATAGGTACAAGCCATGGCGCATATGTATTTGATATTGCAACAGAGCAAGTTAGGCCCCTACAGCACTTAAAAGGTGAAGCTGAGCATATTTACCAAAATAATGTTAAGTCGTTCGCATTAGGTGAAAATAAACAGTTGTTAGTAGGGGCGGTCCAAGGTTTATACGAAGTTGATATTAGTAACTTATCAAAAATGTTTGAACGCCCCGATTTACCTTTTGAAAGTAAGGTATTACTAAGTGACCTAAATGTTTGGAGCATAGTAAACGAACACGGAAAAATAGATTTAGCTACCGATAAAGGCTTGTTTAAATTTGATTTAAACACCGGGGAGATGATTAAAAATACTCGAATAGCCCAAAGTAAGTACACACTTGCCGATACCAGTATTATTGATATGGCTAAAGATAAATCGGGTGGTACATGGGTTGCGACTAAGACTGATGGTGCGTTTTATTTATCTCATGACAGCTATCATTTTAATAATGTCGATGGCACTTTGCTCGGGGGGGATGGTTTATCGCATCACTCTATCTGGGGGATTACCGAATATAAAGACAAGCTTTGGCTTGCAACGCATAACGGTATTACCGAGGTTGATTTAAAAACAAATATTGGTAAAGCTTATTTAAAAGATTACAAAGTCGACTTACTCACCACTGAGTTTACCGTATATGAAATAACGCCTTATAAAAATAATTTATGGCTTTATACAAATCGTGGTTTGTTTATTTTTGACCCTGTAACGCATCAAGTTAGCGAACCTAAAGTACATAACCCTGCTAATCAGGAGTTAATTACCGGTAGGGTACATGGCGTTACATTAATGCCAAATGGCGATCTATACTTTGTGCACTCAGATCATGGGGTATTTATATACAATATAGATTCTCAAGTAATAACGCGTTTGGGTGGTCAGTTTGATCAATTTGAACCCTTTTTAGCCCATGGCTTTTTACCTGCGCTGAGCAATAAACCAGATTCACCATTATTTTTTAATGCCGGTATTTTATACCAAGTAAACCCAAGTGATTTAGCACTTAAAATGATTTATAAAGTGCCAAAACAGCATGAAAACGTAGCCATTAGTGTGCTTTCTTACTTAATTGATAACAACAATATATTGTGGATATCACTTTCTAATTTCGGCTTAATAGGCCTTGACGCATCTACTTATCAATTAGTCCATACAATCGATTTAGAGAGGAATAAATTAGGCACTCTGCTATACGATATGGTGCTAGATGATGATGGCATGATCTGGATGAGTAGCCATAAAGGCATTTGGCGATTAAACCCAGAAACACTTCATTTTCAGCAATTTTCTACATCAGAAGGGCTACTCTCTGCTGAGTTCAATAGCAACGCCATGGCACAGCTTAAAGATGGCCATATTGCGTATGGTAGCTTAAAAGGTTTTACTTATTTTCATCCAATGGAAAACCAAAACTATCAGTCGCTTATTGATCACGTAAATATTACGCGAGTTGATTTAATGTCACGAGATTTATCGCTTGATTTAAAACAACCGCTCAACGAGGTTGTGTTAAACCATGATGATATAGGGCTTGAAGTTGCATTTTCGGCCATGGCATTTAGTAATCAAGAACGCATCATTTATGAGTATCAACTCGATAACGGACAAAAAAGTTATACCCGAAATAACAACCGTGTATTGTTTCCAAAATTGAATCCAGGTAATTATCAATTAAAAGTTTGGGCTAAAGACCCCCTGACTGGCGAATATACCTCGCCTGCTATTTTAAAAATAAAAGTAAAGTATCCACTTTGGCGTGCACCTTATTTTATGGTGCTTTATGGCATGCTGTTTATTGGCTTTGTTGCTATGTGGGTTATGCGCCGTAATAAAATTCAGCGTATTTTATTGGCAGCAAATAAAGAAAGTAAAGAAAGCGAAGCGCGTTTAAAGCTAGCGCTTGAAGGCAGCGAATCGGGTGTTTGGGATTGGGAATCAAGCAATCCAAGTATTTACCAACCTCGCTTAGCGAGTGAGTTAGGTTACGAAAATGAAACCGTGAGCCTTGATGAATATTTATCTAAAATTCATCCGCAAGACAAACAGCTATTTCGCTTAGAGTGGCTTGAGTTTTTATCTACCGATAAAGGTTACTTTAATTGCACCTACCGCCTGCGCCATGCAAAAGGCTATTGGCGCTGGTATAAGGATTTTGGAAAAGTCGTTGAGTGGGATGATAAAACGCCACAAAAAGTAGCGGGTACCTACACAAATATGACCCGTGAGATGGTGTTTGAAGAACACGCTTTACTATTTACGGCAGCATTTGAGCAAACACGTGATTGGGTGTTTATCCTCGATAAAAATTTAAATATTCGGGCTTCTAATAAATCACTGCAAACCGCCTTTAATTTCTCTGCTGAGTCGTTATCTAGTCGAGCATTAAATTTAGGTATATCGCGCAGCAATCGTTTTGATTATTTACGCATAATGCAAAAGCTATCCATTGGAGAGCACTTTTCGTGTGAAGACAGTGTAGTTTTAGCAAGTGGTGAGCCACGCCATGTACTTGTGAAAATAAGTGCAGTGGCCGATAACGAACAGCGCCTTAATAGCTATGTCATTATTTTAACCGATATAAATGCACAAAAATCAGCCGAAAATGAGCTGCACTTATTGGCCAACTACGATGCCTTAACAGGGTTGCCAAATCGTACATTATTTAATGACCGCGTTGAACACGCCCTTGAGCAAGCAAAATTGCACGAATGTAAAGTTGCTTTATTACATATAAATATTAAGCGTTTTAAATACTTTAATGACTCTTTGGGGCATGCAGTTGCTGATGAGCTAATTAAAGAGGTTGCTGAGCGTTTAAAATGCTCCTTGCGTCCATCGGATAGTGTTGCTCGATTTGGTGGCGATGAATTTGTAGTACTGGTGGAAGATATTCAGCAAATCGAACAAGTACTCATTATATGCACTAAGTTGATGGATTGTGTGAATCAAAATATTACGATTAATGGCCAAGTTGTAAACGTTAATTTAAGTATTGGTGTGTCTATATCACCAGATGATGCACAGCAAGGCTCTGCGCTTTTAAAAGCTGCGAGCATAGCGTTATATCATGCAAAAGACTCTTTAGAGGGGCGTTATCAGTTTTATAAGCAAGAGATGAATCAGCATGTTCAAAGAGCGCTGCATCTTGAGTCTCAGCTAACTAAAGCGTATCAAGAAGAAGAATTTTGTAATTACTACCAGCCTATTATTAACGCTGAAAGTCAAAAAACAGAAGGCTTTGAAGTACTGCTGCGTTGGCCTGAAAATAAGCTTGTGCAAACTCAAGAGTTTTCGGTGGCAGCAGAAGGTATAGGCCTAATTACAAAAATTATGCTGCAGACTTTTGCGCGCGCTTTATTAGAGCTAAAAGAGTGGCGAAAAGCCTCACCTAGCCTGTATTTATCTATTAATTTATCGGCTCTTGATTTTGAGTTTAAAGACCTTGTTCCTGAAATTAAAAAAGCGTTAAGTAATTCAGGAGTGTCGTCTGAGGCAATTGTTTTTGAAATAACCGAATCAATATTAATGCGTGATTTAAAAGAAGCGCTACACAGCATGGAACAACTTAAAAAGTTGGGCTGTAGATTGTATATGGATGATTTTGGTACGGGTTACGCATCGCTTACTTATTTAAAGCGTTTTCCTATTGATGTATTAAAAATAGATAGAAGCTTTGTACAAGACATAGGCATAGATTCTGACGATGAAGCTATTATTCAATCAATACTCGCGCTTGCTGATAGTTTAGGTAAAGAATGTGTAGCTGAAGGCGTAGAAAGCTCGCACCAACTCGCCTTTTTAAAGGCGCGAGGATGCATGCATTTCCAAGGGTACTTATTTAGTAAACCGGTACCTAATACCGAAGTACTCCCGCTTATTAATCGCAATTGGAGTGACATATTTAATTAATAATAGCAGTACTTATTTAAGGCCTTTTACCGCAGTGCCTGCAAAACAAATGGCTATTATGCTCATTCAACTGCGTTTTAATGGCCTTATTAGCTTCTAGTTTACTCAAGCCTAATTTATAGCGTAGTTCTTCTAGGTGTTCTTGTTGAGTATCATTAAGAGTGCCATCTTGAATTTGTTCATGTACGGCATCTTCAAAAAATTGGCGGCGTTTACGTATTTGTTCTGAAAAACTAGACGCCAGTAAACCGGTAGGTATCGCAACCATTCCCATGCTCAGTAGTGTTATAACACCGCCGAAAAACTTACCCAATGGCGTTATAGGTACTACATCGCCATAACCAACGGTTGTTAATGTTGCCATTGCCCACCACATAGCCGCAGGAATAGAGCCAAATTTATCGGGTTGTATGTCGTGCTCAATTAAGTAAATTCCGCATGAAGCTAAAATAAGCACGACGGCCATAATAAAAAAAGCAGCCATTAATGAACTACCTTCATCGTTAAAGGCTTTTAAAAGTAGCTGCATGGCGCGTGAGTAGCGAGTGAGTTTAAATACCCTTAATAGTCGGAGCACGCGTAAAAAACGTAAATCGAGAGGAAATAAAAACATCATTAAGCTTGGTAAAATCGCAATTAAATCAACAATTGCCAAAGGGGAGAAAAAATAGCTAAGCCGACGTTTGGTATGAGACCCTTCCATTGCTGCATATTGTGTTTTATCTACGCAAGCCCAAAGTCTGGCTAAGTACTCAATAGCAAAAATAGCGACCGAGACAATTTCTAAAACTAAGAATTCGTTGTAATACTGCTCTGCCACACTTGGAATTGATTCAATAACAATGGCTACAACGTTAATCATTATTAAGCTAATGAGTGCAATATCAAGAATATGTCCTGCTCGATGGTACTGGCCTGTGCCTTCAAACAGGCAAGCCATTTTTTGTCTTAAAGTGTGTGGTTCATTCATTATTTAAGTTTAAGTACCATATTAATACTGCCTTCTTCAAAGTCGCGACTAATTTTAAAGCCTAACTTACGGGCAAGCTCAATCATCCCCGTATTCTCTGGTAAAGTTATGCCTTCAATCGACTCAACACCTTGGCGTTTACAGTGGTTAATTGCAGCACTCATTAGTATGCGACCAAGCCCTAAGCCTTGGCAATCTGAGCGTACTACAATGGCAAACTCAGCATGCAGGTTATCGGGGTCCATAATGACGCGAGATACACCTAATGTACGTGTTTTACCTTCAAAGCGCTGGCAAACAATAAACGCCATTTCACGGTCGTAATCAATTTGCGTCATTTTAGCGAGTTGATCGTGGTTAAATTGTGGTAGTTCGCCAAAAAAGCGTTTATATCTGTCTTCTTTATTAAGTGACTCGTCAAATGCTTTATGAGCTTGTTCATCTTCTGGCTTTATTGGCCTGAGCGTAGCCTGGGTGTTGTTTTTAAGTGTTACCACTTCAACAAGTTCAATAGGGTAGGGACGAATAGATAAGCGCTTACGATTGCTCTGAGTTTGATAGCGGCTAAGTGTCATGGTGGCATCGAGCACTAAAAACTGTCCATTACTGGCAAGAATAGGATTAAGTTCCATTGAGCTTATGTCAGGTTGATCAATAACTAACTGAGAAATACGCGTTAGCAGTGCACACAAACGATACTTATCAACTTTTTCGGGTAATATGCGCTCCTTTAGTACGCCTTTATCGTGCGCTGCCGCAATTAAATACTTTGCTAAGTTCATATTTAGTGGAGGCAGAGCAACGGCGGCTTGCGCATATTCAAGGCCGGTTCCTGCTTCACCTAATAATATAACAGGACCAAAATTAGGCTCGGTTTTAATTGCAATTCGCAGCTCATTTGCGCCTGCTCGCGGCGCCATTTTTTGTAATGAAAACCCTTCAATAACAGCATCCGGATAAGTGTTTTTAATACGGATAAGCATTGCAAAAGCGGTTTGTTCAACCTCGTTGGCGTCGTTTAAGTTAAGCACCACACCACCTACTTCAGACTTTGAAGCAATACTTGGGCTAATAAGTTTTAACGCGACCGGAAAACCAAGTTCTATGGCTTGCTCTCTGGCTTCTGTTGGGGTGTAAGCCACCTCAGTTTGAATGCATGTAATACCATAGTGATTTAATACTTGGCTTGCCTGATGGGTAGGTAAGTAGCTTTGTCCGTCATCTAAAAACTCATTAATAAGCGCTTTAGCTGCTACTTTATTTATTTTTGCGTCATCAGTATTCGACTCAGGTGTTTGCGTTAAATGCTTTTGGTTACGGCGATACGTTACCAAGTGCATAAACGCGCCAACAGCACCCTCTGGTGTTCTATAAGTTGGTATTGCGTTGTTTGAGCACACTTTTCTGGCGGCGTAAGATGCGTCTTCACCCATAAAATTAGTTATAACGTAAGGGCGTGCCATTTTGGGTAATGTTTGTAAGGTTTCTACAATAATGTTGGCGTAGTCTTCGCTGGGCGCAAGCGCTGAGGGAGTATGGATAATCAGTAAGTTTTTAACTTCTTTTGCGTGCAGTAAAATTTCTAATGCTTGCTTATAACGCGCAGGTGCTGAGTCGCCAAAAATATCCACAGGGTTTGAGGTGGTTTCTGATTGCGGAATAACTTTATTTAGCGCATTTCGGGTTTCAATGCTTAGTTCTGCTAATTTACCGGAGCTTTGAATTAGCTCATCAACGGCCATAACACCCGGGCCGCCACCATTAGTTAAAATTGTCAGTTGCTCTACTTTTAATAATTTTGGATGCATGGCGAGTGTTTGTGTCGCTGCAAATAGCTCTCGTAAATCATTTACGCGCAGCATACCCGCTCGTTGAAATAACGCATCGTAAACAGCATCAGAGCTTTGCTTTCCACCGGTGTGAATTTCGGCTGCAAGTGCGCCTGCACTTGTTTTACCTGTTTTAATTGCAATTACAGGTTTACTAAAGGCCGCGGCTCTTGCTGCTGATATAAAGCCACGAATATCTTCAATGTTATCAATGTAGAGTAAAATAGCTTTGGTTTTAGCATCACGACCTAAAAAGTCGAGTAGTTCATTAAAGTTTATATCAAGGCAATCACCTACCGATACAAAATATGAAAAGCCAATTTCTTTGTTTTTAGCCCAATCTAAAATGGTTGAGCATACAGCTGCTGATTGCGATACAAATGCAATTTTACCTGGGCTCGCCACGGTATGTGAAAAGCTCGCATTTAAACCAATATGAGGGATCAGCAAGCCCAAACAATTGGGTCCAAGCAAAGTAACCTGTTTGGCTTGAGCGCATGCTTTAAGTGCGCTTTTTTGCTCTCCAGAAAGCCCATCTGCAATAACAATAGCCGTTTTACAGCCAAGCTCTCCAAGCTGCTCAATAATATCAATTAAGGTATTTTTGTTAGTACAAATAACAGCAAGGTCGGGTACTTTTGGTAAGTCAGCAATAGAGGGGTAAGCAAGTACGCCATGTACTGCGCTATGGCTTGGAGTAACGGGCATTATCGGCCCTTTAAAACCGCCTTGAAGTAAGTTGCGCATAACCACAAAACCAGCACGAGTTGATATATTAGAGGCACCAATAACGGCCACTGAGCTTGGGTTAAAAAACTGGGTAATGCGCTTAAGGCTCATGGTTTTTCCTAGGCTGATTAAATTTTGCGTTATTTATAGTCTCAATGTACCCTGTTTACTGTGTTATTTCGAGCGTCTAGATGCTTATTATTGATATCAATCAAGGAGATTATTGTGAATAAAACCCCCGGTTTTTACATTGTTATAGCGGCTATTTGTTTAAGTATAGGCTTAATTAGCTTAGGGTTTATTTTAAAGAGCACAGCTCTCAGTGTAAAAGAGATGGAACGTACTGTGCAGGTTAAGGGATTGGCCGAGCGAGAAGTTATAGCCGATACGGTAATTTGGCCTCTGCAATTTAGTGATGCCGACAATAATCTTGAAAAATTAGTCAGCCGAGTTGAGAAAAAAAATGATGCTGTAACTGCTTTTTTAAAACTGCATGGTTTTGACGACGATGAAATAACAATAGGCAGCCAGTCAGTTATTGATAAGCAAGCACGTGAATACAGTAATGAAAATCAGCAATTTAGATACATAGTGCGCTCAAATATTATTGTTTATTCTGATGCGCCAGATAAAGTGCAAAACGCGCTGAGCAAAGTGAGCCAACTTGCTAAACAAGATATCGCAATAGTGCAGGACAGCTACGAAACAAAAGTTGAATATATTTTTACTGGCCTCAATGATGTAAAACCTGCGATGGTGCAAGAAGCAACTGAAAAAGCGCGTGAAGTCGCTAATAAATTTGCTAAAGACTCTAATTCAAAATTAGGCAAAATAAAAACAGCTTGCCAAGGGCAATTTAGTATCAGTAATCGAGATTCAAACACACCGCAAATAAAAAATATAAGAGTGGTAACCAGTGTTGAATATTATTTAAATGACTAGGAAATAATATGTCAGAGTCTAAATATGGTCAGTTTGTACTGGCGCCCCGTTCGTATTTTTTTACTGCTATAGCGAGCGTGGTGTTTGCGTTTATTGGCTTTAGTTATAATGCATGGCGAATGGAGGCAAGTGAAGAGAACAATAATACACGCATTGCTAGCTTTCAAATATTACAAGAACTAGCCGAGCTTGAGCTTATTGTATTTGCGGCACATTACGATAATAACAAAATAGATGGCAGCCCTAGAAAAGGCTGGGTTAAAGTTAACTTAATTCATGACTTAAGCTACTTAGCCGTTGATAAAGTACATTTAAAAACAAAAGACTTACAAAAGGTCTGGCAAACAAATTGGCCAAATATGATTGATCAGCAAAGTGCTGCGCAATCTATTACACATGCCATAGACAGTGTGCGTACAGAAGTTGTGAGTGAATTAAAGCGCCTTGATTAAGTGAGTAACTTGCGCCGTTGAGCGTTGCAAGTAAGCGGCGCTAAGTAAAATTGTGGTCTCGTTAACTTTTTGCCCTTTTAGTACGTTGGCAAGCTGCTGTTTTACGTTAGGGTTTTGTTTTTGCTCTATTTCCATTAATGCTAACAAAGCTGAAAATTCATGCTTTACCGGTGTGCTCGGTTTATTTGCATAGGCAATGTAGCAGGCAGCTGGTGTTAATCCGTGAGAGTTGGGCTGCGCGAGTGCTTTAACTAAGTCATCATTTGATTCAAACAACATTAAAGAGCGTACATAGTTAAATGGCAGCTTTGTAGCATCGGCATGCTTAAACACATTGTGCAGTACGTTATTTCCTTGAGTATCTTGTACTAAAAAGCCTTTATTTACTCTCAGCGCTGGGGTGAAAAAGCTCAATGCGTCAATATTAGTGAGTTGATTAATAAATAGAGAAGGTGCTGTATTAGTACTTAATATACGGATTGCTATGTTTTGCATAAAGTCATACTTAACACTCAACCGTTGGGCGCTGTCATATAAATGGTTAAGCTGCAAAGTTTGCTGAGCAGGGCTTAACTGCCTAAAGTCGTTATCGAGCTCATTTAACTGCTGCTTTGAAATACGCGCATTAAGTAGTTGTATGCTTAAATCCATTATTATTTCCAAAATCTTTTTTACTACTATAAAACAAAAAAGGTCGCAAATGCGACCTTTTCATATTTAAAGCAATTGTTTAAATTGGTTTTAAGCCTTTTTGCTTGCTACCCATTCATTAACAAAGTTTTCTAGTACATTAAGTGGTACAGGACCATTTTTAAGCACTACGTCGTGGAACTGGCGAATATCAAATTTATCACCAAGTTGCTTTTTAGCTTCTTCACGAAGCTCTAAAATCTTAAGCATACCCACTTTATAAGCTGTTGCTTGTGAAGGCATTACAATGTGACGCTCAACCATTTTAACACCGTCAGATGTTGCATTAGGCGTGTTATTTACGTAGTAATCAATACCTTCTTGGCGAGTCCACTTCATTGCGTGAATCCCCGTATCAACAACTAAGCGACATGCGCGCCATAATTCCATTGAAAGACGACCAAAATCTGAGTAAGGGTCTGAGTACATGCCCATTTCTTTAGGAATGAACTCTGAGTATAAACCCCAGCCTTCAATATACGCTGTGTAGCCACCAAACTTACGGAACTTAGGAATACCTTCTAGTTCTTGCGAAATAGCTATTTGCATGTGGTGTCCCGGAATACCTTCGTGGTATGCCAGCGCTTCCATTTGATACGTTGGCATTGCTTCCATATCGTAAAGGTTAGCGTAGTAAACACCTGGGCGTGAACCATCAGGAGCTGGCTGTTGGTAAAATGCTTTACCTGCTGCTTTTTCACGGAATGCTTCAACCGCTTTTACTTTTAAACCTGCTTTTGGTTTAACAATGAATAACTCATCTAAACGCGTTTTCATTGTATCAATAAGCCCAGTGGCTTCATCAAGGTAGCGTTGTTTACCTTGTGCATCATTAGGGTAGTAAAATTGCTTGTCAGTTTTCATAAACTGCATAAACGCTTTTAAGTCGCCTTTAAAGCCAACTTTGTCTTTAATTTCACGCATTTCATCATGAATACGTGCCACTTCAGATAGGCCAATTGCATGGATTTCTTTAGCAGTTAAATCTGTTGTAGTTGTGCGCTTAAGTGCGTTGTTATAAAACGCTTCGCCATCAGGTAATTTCCATGCGCCATCGCGATCATCTGCGCGTTTTTCAAGCTGTGCAAGGTAATTAATTAACTTAGAGTAAGATGGTTTAACAGCTGATTTTAATGCATCTGATGCATCGCTGATTAACGAGTCTTTTTCGTCTTGGCTAATTTCAAGCGCTGTTACTTTACGTTTAAAGTCAGCAAGCAATGTAGAATCATCGCCTTTTTCAAACGGTGCACCGTGAATAATGTTTTTGCTTGAATCAATAACATGCGGGAATACAAATTTAGGGGCTATGATGCCTTTTTCTGCACGTACAGTTAAATCAACGATAAGCTGATCAATAACACCAGTTACACCATTTAAACGTGAAATGTAGTCTTTAGCTTCTTTTACATTACTAATTGAGTGCTGATTAATTAAAAATGCAGGGATCATAGAATGCGTACCAAACATTTGGTTCACAGGGTAATTATGGTAGCGCCATTTAAAGTCAGCAATTGAGCTTTCAAGATCTTGTTTTTTTAAGTCGTAGCTAACTTTTGTTGCATCATCTAATAAATCACGGCTGATTGCTTTTAGTGCAACTAGGTCAGCTTTTGTTTGCGCTAAATCTTTAAGCTGTCTTTCTTCGCTGCCATCATCCCACTTATCGTAATCTTGCTTAATACCCATGTATGTTTGATATACAGGACTGCTCATTACGTCGCGGTTAAATGTATCTTCAAAAAATGCATTGGCTTTGTCTATTTCACTTTGTTGTGATTGAACTGCTTGTGCAATAGGAGCTGAAGTCGCTTGTTGTGTTGTTTGCTGGCAACCAGCAAGTAGTGCAACGCTTACTGCGGCCGCAATAAAAGTAAGTTTACGCATTGTTTTCCCTTTTGTTGTTAGAAACCCATTAGGGTATTTTATATTTATTTTTTGTGTAGCGCTGGGGGCTACACAAATAATTCTAGCAGGTCATTTAAAAAGCGATGACCTTTTAAGCTTACCTGCCAATGGCTGTCTGTTTGAGTCAATAAACCTTTATTAATTGCTTGGTTTAATGCACTTTGCTGACTTTGCAGTGGCAGTGTTGTAAGTTTATTAAAATCATTAATTGGGCAAGGCTCAACAAGGCGAAAGCGATTCATAAAAAATTCAAACGCTAAATCGTCTTGCTCTACATGCCAGCTTTTATACATATACGGTTTAATTAAATCCATATAGCCGCGTGGGTGTTTAACCTTTTCAGTACGCGTAATAAGCCCTGTATTTGCATCAGTAACCTTACCATGCGCGCCGCAGCCAATACCGAGATAATCGCCAAAACGCCAATAATTCAAGTTATGTTGGCACTGATAACCTGGTTTTGCATAGCCCGATATTTCGTATTGTATGTAACCTGCTTGAGCTAGTAACTCGACCCCTTGCTCTTGAATGTCCCACAGTATTTCGTCTTGTGGCAAGGTAGGTGGTTTTGAAGCAAACTGAGTATTGGGTTCAATAGTTAATTGATACCAAGATATATGCGGTGGATCGAGCGCTATTATTTGTTTTAAATCACTCAGTGCATCATCAAGTGTTTGCCCAGGTAAGCCATGCATTAAATCAAGGTTAAAGCTATTTAAACCGGCTTCTTTAGCTTGTTGCGCGGCATAGTTTGCCTCGTCGCTGCCATGAATCCGACCAAGTGCTTTTAACTTGTCGTTTTGCATGCTTTGCACACCGATAGAAATACGGTTAATGCCTGCTTTTACGTAATCTTTAAAACGACCTGTTTCTACTGTACCTGGGTTGGCTTCAAGGGTAACTTCGCAGTGTTCTTCAAGACCAATTAGGTTGTCGACTTCATTTAATAAACGGGTATAAGCTGCACCAGTTAATAGGCTCGGAGTGCCGCCGCCAATAAAAATACTATGAATTTTACGCCCTTGCACTAGGTGCAAATCAGCTTTTAAGTCATCAATTAAGTGTTGAACATATTCAGCTTCAGGTATTTCACCTTTTTGTCCGTGGCTATTAAAATCGCAGTACGGGCATTTTTGCACGCACCAAGGTACGTGCACATATAAGCTCAGTGGTGGAAGGTTCACAGGCCGCCTTTTTGCTGTAGCTCTAGCAATAGTTTTTGTAGTGCTTGGCCGCGATGACTCACTGCATTTTTTTGCTCTTTTGTAAGCTCAGCACTGGTACAATTTTTCTCTGGTACAAAAAATACAGGGTCGTAACCAAAGCCACCGTTGCCATTTTGAGTGAGCGTAATTTTGCCTTCCCAGCTTGCACTGCAAATAAGGGGGGTAGGGTCATCTGCGTGGCGCATTAATACCAGTACACACCAAAAACGAGCACTACGGATAGGGTTATTACCCAAGTCTACGAGTAACTTATCAATGTTATCTTGATCGCTGGCACCTGGGCCTGCAAAACGGGCAGAGTAAACACCGGGTGCGCCATTTAGGCCATCAACTTCTAAACCTGAGTCATCGGCAATAGCAGGCATGCCAGTGATTTTAGCGGCATGACGCGCTTTAATAATGGCATTTTCAACAAAGGTAGTGCCGGTTTCGGCAACTTCACCTACGTTAAAATCGCTCTGTGGAACTACATTAATATTCAGAGGGCTTAGCATGTTAGCTAGCTCATTTACTTTGCCAGGGTTACCTGTAGCAAGTACTAAAGTTTTGGTCATGTTATTAATCTACGTAAAATTTTTGCTGAAACTGTAATTTTTGAAATTGATTACTTTGTTGTATTTCAATCTCAAAGCGTAAAATCTCTTCGTTGGTATAATCAACTTGGGCAAGGTAATAAATTGAATCACCTTCTTTTACTTCTTTAAAAGTAAGCGTTTGTTTATTGCCAAGTAGGTTTCTAGCTGTGCCAGTAAGCTTTGCTGTTTGGGCTGTATTTTCGGCATCATTTTTTAAAACAGAAATATTCACAATGCCTTTGTATCCGCTTCGCTCAAGGCCATACGCTTTTGCTATTTTTGGCTGAATAAAAGTAGAAGGAAAGGCGATGTAATGCACTTGCCAAGGGCCAAGCTCTTTATATTGTGCGCCTTGCATTTCTTCGCTTTGCGCGTTAAATGCAAATGCTAAACAAGCAATAAAACAAAACTTAATTAAACGGTTCATTATGTATTCCTCAAAACATATAAAAAAGAGGCCTTTGGGCCTCTAATTAAAAAATCCATATTAGACTAAAAAATCCATAAGCAGCATTTGCAAAAACTGAATACCAATAATAAGCACTAAAACTGATAAATCTAAGCCACCCATTGATGGCAATATTTTACGAATTGGTTTTAGCATTGGTTCAGTAAGCTGATGGAAAACCGCTTCTATAGGGTTATAACCTTGGCTAACCCAACTTAAAATAGCGCGAATAATAAGTACCCAAAAAACTAAGTTAAGGCCTTCTTTTAGTACCGTTATAAGTGCTTGTATAATTACTGGCTGTATTGCCCACGCATTATATATAACAAGCATTAAAGTACTAATTTTGGCTACAGCCACTATAAATGCCAACAACAGAGATGCTAAATCAAGTCCGCCAAATCCCGGAATGATTTTACGCAGTGGTTTTACCGCAAACGAAGTGGCTTTAACCACAAACTGGCTCATTGGATTATAAAAGTCGGCTTTTGCCCACTGCAGCCAAAAGCGCAGTAATACCACCATTAAAAACAAATCAAACAGGGTACTGATTAAAAATTGCATGGCATTCATAGTGTAACCTTCAATAAAAAAGTGGTTTTAAAGTTCTTTTTCCATTTGCATCGCACGCGCAATACACGCATCCATTGCATCGCCAACGGTTTTAGTTAAGCCTTCATCTTTTAAGTGCTCAACAGCTGCGTGAGTAGTACCGCCTTTAGATGTTACGTTTGAACGTAGTTGCGAAATAGTAATATCAGGCTGGCTAAGTGCCATTTCTGCGGCGCCAAGGGCTGTTTGTTGTACTAAACGACGAGCGTCTTCATCATTAAAACCCAGCGCTTTGGCTTTTTCTTCTATGGCTTCCATAAATAAGAAAAAGTAAGCTGGTGATGAGCCGGTCACAGCAATAATATCGTTAATTTGTGATTCTTTTTCGACCCATACAACAATGCCAGTGCATTCAAAAACTTGTTGTACAAACTCGTGTTCGCTTTGTGTTTCGCCCGCGCCATATAAACCTGATACACCACGGCCTAATAAAGACGGTGTATTTGGCATGCAACGTACCATTTTAACGTCTTGACCTAGCATTTCACGTAAACGTTTTACAGTTAAGCCAGCAGCAACAGAAATAAACAGTTTATCGCTAAAATCTACGCCCGACTCTTGAAACGATTTACATAAATCGCCCATCATTTGTGGTTTAACAGACAAAACAATTACATCAGCATCGCGCAGGGCTTCGTTATTGTCACTGGTGGTTTGCACCTTGAAATCAAAGGCTACCTTTTCAAGCTTTTCTTGGTTGCGGTTAGTCGCAATAATGTTACTTGCGTTAAAACCGTTTTTTACCATGCCACCAATAATGGCGTAGCTCATATTACCTGTGCCTATAAATGCGATTTTTTTATCTGACATAAATCTATTATCACCTTTTAAGTTCGTGTTCCAAAAATGTCTGTGCCGATCCTTACCATGGTTGAACCTGCACTAATGGCAGCTTCAACATCGTTACTCATACCCATCGACAAAGTATCTACTTGAGGATATTGGGTCTTTAGTTTATCAAAGCAAGTTTGTAATTGCTCAAAAGATTGAATTTGCGTATCCAGATCGTTGCTTTTAGCGGGAATTGCCATTAAACCTCGAAGTGTTAAGTGCTCACATTGGTTAATAAAATCGGCAAGTTCATCTATTTCATCGCGGTGGCAACCCGACTTCGCTTCCTCATTACTTATATTTACTTGAATAAGTATATTAAGAGGCTGTTTATCGTCTGGGCGCTGGGAATCTAATCGTTTCGCTATTTTTATGCGATCAACACTTTGCACCCAATCAAAGTTGGCAGCCACTAAAGCACTTTTATTAGATTGAATAGGGCCAATGAAATGCCAAATGATGTCGCTATATGACTGTAGTTGAGCTATTTTATCTATAGCCTCTTGAACATAAGATTCACCAAATTCGCGCTGACCATGCTCATAAGCTGCAATAACATCTTCGCTTGGTTTAGTTTTAGACACTGCCAGTAGAGTGACTTCGTTAGTGTTTCGTTGTGCAATTTTTGCCGCGTCTGCAATTCTAGCGTAGGCGGATGTGAGTCGTTCTGCTATTGTAACCATATATTTATCAGTTAGTTGTGGAGTCATAAATGGATATTACCGAATTATTAGCGTTTAGTGTGCAACACAAAGCATCCGATTTACATTTATCGTCGGGTGTTTCACCTATGATACGCGTAGACGGTGATGTTCGCCGCATTAATATACCAGCCCTTGCAGACAAAGACGTAAACAGTCTGGTTTACGATATTATGAACGATAATCAACGCAAGGACTATGAACAAAATCTCGAAGTGGATTTTTCGTTTGAAGTGCCTAATTTAGCACGTTTTCGTGTGAATGCGTTTAACTCTAATCGCGGGCCTGCTGCGGTATTTCGTACCATACCAAGTGAAGTGTTAACGCTTGATGATTTAGGTGCGCCAGATATTTTTAAAACAATCTCCGATACCCCACGTGGACTCGTGTTAGTGACAGGTCCAACGGGCTCTGGTAAATCAACAACACTTGCCGCTATGGTCGATTATATAAATCAAAATAAACATCACCATATTCTAACAATAGAAGATCCAATCGAGTTTGTTCACGATAATAAATTAAGCCTTATTAATCAACGTGAGGTACATCGCGATACTCATAGCTTTTCAAACGCGCTACGTAGTGCATTGCGTGAAGATCCAGATGTAATATTGGTCGGTGAGTTACGTGATTTAGAAACAATTCGTCTTGCAATGACCGCTGCTGAAACGGGTCACTTAGTGTTTGGCACGTTGCATACAACATCTGCACCAAAAACCATTGACCGTATTATCGATGTATTCCCAGGTGAAGAAAAATCAATGGTACGTTCAATGTTATCTGAATCTTTGCGTGCTGTTATCTCGCAAACACTGCTTAAAAAGATTGGTGGCGGGCGAGTTGCAGCACACGAAATTATGATTGCAGTACCTGCTATTCGTAACTTAATTCGTGAAGATAAAATTGCACAAATGTACTCGTCTATTCAAACCGGTGCGTCTGTGGGCATGCAAACAATGGATCAATGTTTAACTAATTTAGTTAATCACGGCATTGTTACAAATGCGGCAGCGAAAGAAAAAGCACAAGACAAAACACAATTTGGTGGGTAAGAAACTATTATGGCTTTATCTTTAAACGACTTTTTACTCATCATGATTGAGAAAAAAGGTTCTGACTTATTTGTATCGAGTCAGCTACCTGTAAGTGCAAAAATAAACGGCGAGCTAACAGCCCTCAGTGACGATAGGCTTACAGATGAGCAATCGCTTGAGTTAGTTGAATCTGCAATGAGCGAAAAGCAAAAAGCAGAGTTTCATACAACGAAAGAATGTAACTTTGCGATTGCCACCGACGAAGGGCGCTTTCGTATTTCTGCCTTTTGGCAACGCGATAAAGCAGGTATGGTTATTCGCCGTATTGTGACGCAAATACCTGATGTGAGTGAGCTAGGTCTTCCTTCTATTCTTACCGATGTAATTATGTCTAAGCGTGGCCTTGTTTTGTTCGTTGGTGGTACTGGCACGGGTAAATCAACCTCGCTAGCCGCACTTATTGGCTACAGAAACCGACATCAACGTGGTCATATACTGACTATTGAAGATCCGATTGAATTTGTTCATGAGCATCGCAAAAGTATTATTACTCAACGCGAAGTAGGGCTTGATACCGAAAGCTTTGAGTCAGCACTTAAAAGCTCATTACGCCAAGCTCCCGATGTAATTTTGATTGGTGAAATTCGCTCTCAAGAAACTATGGAATACGCACTAAGCTTTGCCGAAACAGGTCATTTATGTGTTGCAACACTGCATGCTAATAATGCTAACCAAGCGATTGACCGTATTATGCATTTAGTTCCAAAAGAAAAACACGATAAGCTTAAGTACGATTTAGCACTTAACTTACGTGCAATTGTGGCCCAGCAATTAGTACCGACTGCTGATGGTGAAAGCCGTGTTGCAGCTATTGAAATATTGCTTAACTCACCAATGGTTGCTGAACTGATTAAAAACGGTGATATTGGTGGTATTAAAGAGGCAATGGCTAAATCGAAAGAAATGGGCATGCAAACCTTTGACCAAGCATTATTTGAGCTGTATAGACAGCAGCGAATTAATTACGCTGATGCACTGCATCATGCTGATTCGCCAAATGATTTACGTTTAATGATTAAACTGCGCAATAACGAGCAGCAAGGTGCGGGCTTTTTACAAGGCGTTACTATTGATGGCCTTGACGATAAAAATAGCGATCAATAATTTAAAAAGTAATAAATATAAATACTTAATATAAAAAAAAGCGCCAATTGGCGCTTTTTATTTATATAACAGATTATTTATATAGCCTGTTTATTCACCGTAACTAGACTCAAAAAAACTTTCTAAAATAATAACCGCAGACATATTATCTACGTTACCTTTGCCTAAGTTTTTATAGCCACCACTTTCAAAAAGTCGCGCTTTAGCATCCGCAGTCGTTAAACGCTCGTCTTGTGTTTGCACTGGAATGCCATAATGATTATGTAATCTGTTGGCAAACTTTTTTGCTTTAAAGGTAACCTCTTGTGACGTTCCATCCATATTTAGTGGTAAGCCAACAACCATTAAGTCAGGCTGCCATTCGGTTACTTGTACAGCAATATGGTCCCAGTTAGGAATGCCATCTTGTGCTTTTACAGCCTTAAGGCTAGAGGCGCTGCCTGTTAGCTCTTGCCCAATAGCAATACCAATACTTTTGGTGCCAAAGTCAAAGCCCATTACAGTGCGTTCGCCTTGCGGCTTAAGCGATTTTTTTGTCATGTGTATCTTGTTTAAATTTGCTAAGGGTTAAGTTACTATTATGCGTGACCAGCTTCAGGGCTGAGTTGGCTAATATCAAAGCCCAACATTGAAACTGCTTTTTCCCATCGTTTTTCAACGGGGGTATCAAAAATGATCTTCGGATCGGCTTCTATTATCAACCAACTGTTATCAAGTAACTCTTGTTCGAGTTGTCCTTGCTCCCATCCTGAATAACCCAATGTAATAATAAATTGTTCAGGTGCTTGTGCGGTAGTTAAGCTTGCTAAAACATCTTTTGAGGTAGTGATCATAATATCGCTACTGAGTTTTTGGCTTGCTGAATAACCTGATTGAGGAGAGTGCAAAACAAAACCACGGTCAGTTTTAACGGGTCCGCCTGCAAACACACTTACTTTTGCTGCGTTTTGAGTTTTGTCGTTATCAATTTCTATTTTATCTAAAAGTTCGCCAACGGTAACATCAATAGGTTGGTTTATTACCAAGCCCATAGCCCCATCTTCATTGTGCTCACAAATATAGGTAACAGCACGTTTAAAAAAAGGGTCTTGCATCGACGGCATCGCGATTAAAAAATGATTTTCTAATGACTGCATAGATTTCACCCTTTTTAGTTAATGAACTTTGAGTATGGCACATACCTTTGTTTTTAAAACTAAAAAAGCACTTTCATACAGTTTAAAAATTAATAGTTAACAACTATATTAAAATTTATGACACGAAAGTGCTTTTAATAACGATAGGTAGATACTTATTTATTTATTTATTTATTTATCTAGCTTTCTTTCAATGGCATCAAACAAAATACCTGTAATAGAAATATCATAAGCAGCTTCAATTTCGCGCACGCACGTTGGTGCAGTTACGTTAATTTCAGTTAATTTATCGCCAATAATATCTAAACCTACAAATATTAAGCCTTTTTCTTTAAGCGTTGGTGCAACCGCTTGCGCTATTTTTAAATCTGACTCGCTAAGTGGACGGGCTTCGCCTCGACCGCCAACAGCTAAATTACCGCGTGTTTCACCATTTTGTGGAATTCGCGCTAAACAATACGGAATAACCTCACCATCAATAACCAATACGCGCTTGTCGCCTTGTTTGATCTCTGGGATGTAATTTTGCACCATAGCAAAGCGGCTGCCGTGCTCGGTTAGCGTTTCACAAATTACACCAATGTTGGCATCGTCTTCTCTAAGGCGGAAAATAGATGCGCCACCCATGCCATCAAGGGGTTTTAAAATAATGTCTTTATGCTCGGCTAAAAACTCACGAATTTGTTTTTGGCTACGTGTAACAAGTGTGTCTGGCGTATGTTCGCTAAACCATGCTGTAAATAGCTTTTCGTTAGCATCGCGAAGGCTTTGTGGCTTGTTAATTATTAACGTACCTTCTTGTTCTGCACGCTCTAAAATATACGTCGCGTAAATGTATTCAGTATCAAAAGGAGGATCTTTTCGCATTAAAATAACATCAAGGTCGGCAAGGGCTATAGTGGCTTTTTCTTCAAGCTCGTACCATTTTTCTGCATTATTAAACACTTGCGCTTTAGACGCTGTAGCGTACGACTTACCTTTACGAAGAGATAAATCATCCATCTCCATATAATAAATTTCGTAGCCGCGTTCTTGCGCTTGCATCATCATTGCAAAACCGGTGTCTTTTTTGATGTTAAATCCACTAATAGGATCTGAAATAATACCTAACTTAATTGCCATGCGCTGTGCCTTACTATAAATGTTACTGTTTATATGAGGGTGCTTTTAGTTATTTCAATTAGCTAAATCGCCAAATTGAAGTTGTAATGCACTTAAGACCGTTAAAGCGGCTGTTTCCGTTCGTAAAACGCGCGGGCCTAAGCGAATATCCACAAATTCTAGTTGTTTAGTTAGTGCCATTTCATCGTCGGTAAAGCCGCCTTCTGGGCCGACTAAAAAGCGTACGCCATCTTTAGGTACCGTAATGGTTTTAATGCTGTGCTCAGCACGAGGGTGAAGAGTGAGCTTAATTGCATTGGTTTGTTGTGCAAGCCATTGTTTTAAATCTACAGGGGGATGAATAATTGGCACAAAATTACGCCCAGATTGCTCTGCCGCTGCTATTGCAATTTTTTGCCATTGTTGGTGTTTTTTCTCAAGACGATCGCCCATTAGTTTCACGCCACAGCGCTGACTAAAAATAGGGGTGATTTCGGTAATACCCAGTTCAACTGACTTTTGAATTGTAAAATCCATTTTATCACCACGGGATACACACTGGCCTAAATGAATTTTAAGCGGAGATTCTACATCATGAGGATTAAGCTCTAACGGCATTACGACGACTGTTTTTTTTGTTACCTCAATTATTTCACTAAGGTATTCGCCGCCTTCGCCATTAAAAATAGATACATGCTCGCCTACTTTCATGCGCAGCACTCTGCCAATATGCCCTGCAGCATCGTCATCTAAAGTTACAGGGGTGTTTAGGGCAATACTCGATGTTTGATAAATATGAGGAACTCGCATAGGGCGTCACTTATTACTTAGCGTAAAAATATATACTGCTATGGTAAGTAAGCTGGGAGCTGTGCGCAATTATTTATTTTTATTAAGTTGCTCTGCAAGGTCTATTAAATCTTGTGGTGTGTGCGCTATATCGTGGTGATTTTGCGAAGGTTCCGTTAACGTCTCGTCAGTAACTAGGCTTAGTGTATAGCCTGTATCATCAAAGCTTATTAAAAAGCGCTCTTCATGTAACGAGTTATAAATAAAGCGTTGTTTATCGCTTGCTAGTAAGTAATCGGTACTATTAAAAAGGACTCCGTGTAAATCGTGATGCTCTTTTAGATAGTTAATTAATTCAGAAACGCTTATTTCGTTTTCAAGGTCGCAATAACTATAGTCTTTAATAAGTTCGTCAAACATCATTTTTACTAACTGGCGGGTATTGCTGCCTGCAGCAATAAGCGTACTCGCTTTTGTTTTACCATTATTATTTACATAGTATTCGGCAAATGCTCGGCTAAATTCGTTGTCTATGTCAATTAACAAGTAATTCGTTATTTCAAGTGGCATAGAGCTAGGACCTTGTTGCATTTAAGTAATTACCATTATTACTTAAATGCAGACTTTTAATGGCTGTATTTTAGTAAAAAGGTCTAAAGAGAAAACATGCTAATAAGTAAATAGCCTATAGCACAAAAAACAGCAAACTCTATACATGCTACCCCAATATTATCTTGATGGTCTATTTCAAGAGCCGTATCAATATTTGGTAAAGAGATAACTTTTATCACATACGTTAAGCTGTAAAGCAGTATCCACATTACACCGCAATGCATAACGAGTGTAAATATGTTTTCTACCATTTTACCGTTTTGAAATGCTGCGCTAGATAAACCAGCATACACAGCCAATGCTAAGCCGATTGATTTACCAGCATACCTTATACCAATAGATGTATTCTCTAGGTTAAAGTTACTTTGTAGCGAAGCTCCTTGATTTGCTTTTGCAAAACGGTGTTCTCGTATTTTACTATCCAGTGCAAACATTCCCTGAAGCGTAAAAAAGCTAACACAAGCAATAAGTAAGTTGCTGAATCCTTGGGTGTGCGTCCACGTGTACAAGCCAAGTGCGATAATACAGTTAGCGATTAACATGCCTGAATCTACCAATGCAGCACATACATTTTGTTTTAGTATGGCAGCTTCTTCGTTAAACCTGTGAAGTATCCATTTTCTGTGAATTAAATGACCCACTTTTATAAAAGTGAATAAAAGAATAATAATAATTAACACTTTTAACGGGTTTGACTGTGCGGTACTTATGCTTATTTCGTCAAATAAGAAAGCCATAGTGGCTATAACAACTGATATTTCAGATGCAAAACTAATACCCATGGCAAAGTTGTCGTGTTGTGCTAGCTCATCTTTAAGCGCTTGTTTTGCTTTAATTTGAGTGACAACTCGTAAACAAAAAATAGTTATGCAAATAACCGCAAAACTAATGGCAATCGCAATAAAACTAGTGTTAGATAAAGACAAATATGACATGGTGATCCTAATTAAGTTAACCTTTCTAGGTTTTAATCATTCTAGTACGGTTATTGATGATATAAAAGAGAGGATTGATGAGTAACTTAAAGCAACTTCCTATTCAATTACAAAAACTTGGCTTGATGCGCTTTGAAAAGTTATACCCGCAGCAAAGTAAACAAAGTGAAGTTGTAAGGTTATTAGCATTAAGCGACTTTGCTTGGCGCAGTTTAGAATCACAACCTGATTTAAATACTTGGCTATTATGCAAAGACGAAATACAAAATAGAGTAATAGATTCTCCTTTTAAAAACCTCAACTTAGCTGACATTAATGAAGTGCAGTGCCATAAAGTACTTCGCCAATATCGTGAAAAGTACTGGCTTAAAGTCGCCTTTTTAGATTTATGCTGTAATAACCCCATTGCCGATAGTATTAATTACATAAGCCAATTGGCTGACATGCTAATAAATAGTGCTAACCAATGGGCGCATGCACAGGTGGCAAAAGTAAATGGTGAGCCGCTTGATGAGCAAAACCAAGCAATGCCATTAATGGTTTTAGGGATGGGGAAGCTCGGCGGACAAGAGCTAAATTACTCCTCTGATATTGATCTCATTTTTGCATATCCGCGCAGTACAAAAACCCAAGGTGGCCGCAGAAGCCTTGAGGCCCAAGTATTTTATACCAAAGTTGCACAAAAGCTCATTGCATCACTTAACCAAGCCACCGGTGACGGGCAGGTATTTAGGGTTGATATGCGCCTACGCCCGTTTGGCGAAAGTGGCCCTTTGGTTATGAGCTTTAATGCCATTGAAGATTACTACCAAGAACAAGGTCGCGACTGGGAACGCTACGCAATGTTAAAAGGGCGCCTAATTGGCACACCTAATAAATATTGGGATGAATTTATTAAGCTTTTAAAGCCGTTTGTTTATCGCCGGTATATTGATTTTTCGGTAATTGAATCTTTGCGTAAAATGAAGTTAATGATTGCACAAGAGGTTCGCCGTAAACGCTTAACTAATAATATAAAACTAGGTGCTGGTGGCATTCGTGAAGTTGAATTTATAGTGCAAGCCCTGCAAATGGTACGAGGTGGGCGAGAGGCTAACCTACAAACTCAATCATTACTTAAAGCATTAAATGAGTTGGCCCTCATCCAAGTTATAGATGAGCAAGAAGCAAGCGAGCTTAAACGCAATTACCTTTATTTGCGAAAAGTTGAGCAGTACTTACAAATATTTGACGATCAGCAAACGCAAACACTCCCCGATGATGAATTGAATCAGCAGCGCTTAAATTTATTATTAGAACAAGCTGATTTTTCTGCCACTTTAAGGACTATTGAAAAGGTAATGAAGCAAGTTAACGGTGAGTTTGCTCTCGTTATTGGTGAAGAAACCGCGCCACTAGATACCTGTGAAGGCGCATTTATTAGTGCTTGGGATCATGGTGATGTGAGCTTTTTAAAAGAGGCTAGAGATGAATGGCAAACACCCCTTAGCGATTTTAAATTAAGACTGTCTAAGGTAAACATAGGTAACCGAGGGCGTGAAACCCTTGATAAATTAATGCCTGTTTTATTGAGTCAGTTAAATGACTTTAATGCCAGCGCAGCTGCTTTTACAATGGTTTGCCAAATTTTTAATAAGATAATTTCACGTACTGCTTATTTAGAATTGCTGTACGAAAACCAAGGTGCATTAAAGCAACTTGTTTTACTGTGTTGTCATAGCAAATGGATAGGCGAGCATATTTCTCGCTACCCTATATTGCTGGATGAGCTAATAGACCCGGCTGTTCTTTATAAACCGACACCGTTAACCGCTTATAAAGATGAAATAAGGCAGTATTTTTTACGAATAGAGCATGACGATTTAGAACTGCAAATGGAGTCGCTTAGGCAATTTAAGCAAACGCATCAATTACGAATTGCTGCTGCTGATGCAACCGGTGTTCTTGATGTAATGAAAGTAAGCGATCACTTAACCGTACTGGCCGAAGCGATTGTTGATCAAGCTGTTAATATTGCATGGCATAACACCGTTAAGCGTTTTGGTATGCCCCCTGGCACTGATGATGAAAACAAAGGCTTTGCTGTTATTGCATATGGTAAAACAGGCGGCTTAGAAGTAGGGTACGACTCAGATTTAGATTTGGTGTTTGTGCATAATCATGATGGCTCAAGCCAAACCAATGGTGAAAAACCGATAGATTCTCGCCAGTTTTATTTAAAACTCGCTCAGCGCTTAATGCATTTATTTAATACTCGTACTGCATCAGGTATTTTGTATGAGCTTGATACTCGATTACGCCCTGAAGGTGCATCAGGTTTACTTGCTATCAATCTAGAGAGTTTTAATCACTATCAGCAAACTCAAGCATGGACGTGGGAACATCAAGCACTTGTGCGGGCTCGGTTAATTTTGGGTCAAAACGATCTGATAGATCGTTTTTCACAAATTCGTAAAAATATACTTTGCCAGCAGCGAGATGATACCGTGCTAAAAGCTGATGTAATAAAAATGCGCGAAAAAATGCGCGACCATCTAGCGAAGGGAAATACTGAGCAATTTGACTTAAAACAAGATGTTGGTGGTATGGCTGATATTGAGTTTATTACGCAATATTTAGTACTTAAACACGCTAATGAATTTGAGCAGCTTACCGTTTATTCAGATAACGTAAGAATATTAACGGATGCAGCAAATATAGGCTGTATTACTAAAGAGCAAAAACAGCAGTTGATCAAAGCGTATATTGATTATCGCTCGTGTTATCACGTGTTGAGCTTGGATCAAAAAGGCAAATTGATCTCGCGAGAAGCTTTTTTACAAGATATTACTAACGTAACGAATATTTGGAATAGTATTTTTGAATTGAATTGAATTGAATTGAATTGAATTGAATTGAATTGAATTGAATTGAATTGAATTGAATTGAATTGAATTGAATTGAATTGAATTGTAAAACCCAAGCGCTTGCTTGGGTTTTTTGTACGTGTAAACCCTTAAACCTTTAGCTTTAAACAGTTTGTTCGCACAAATTCTGATGGTAACTCGGTAATAACCGCTGCTCTTTGTTTGTGGCAAAAGTAAGTGTAAACCTCATGCTCAAAGTCGTCATTTATAGCACGACCAATTTGATAAAGTGCTGAAGTAAAGTTGCTGTCTACTCTAAAATGATCTTTAACTACGTAATCTTTACTTAAGTACCAGTAAAGCTCAATCCCCTCATTTTTAGCATATTGATTAAGTACATCTTTAAGGGTTGTGCCATTTTCAAAGCGTCTAGGCTCAACTTCTCCAGTCCAATTTGTAGGCATTGGATCTACTGTTCGCGCACGTTCAGCCAATACTCTATCTAAGGTTTGTTCTGGTGTTTTAAGTTTTAAAACAAATTGATCTCGTTCTTTATTACTTTTTACTTGGTTACGAATAGAGGAGTAAAAACGTGATAATCCTTCGGCAGCTGCATTTTTAGATTTTTTAATATCAAATAAAGAACCATCACTCAACAAAAAATATACGGCGAGTGCTATTAGTACAGCTGCAAATGATAAATGTCTAATCCAAAACCACATGATTATTCCCCACCTTATTTGTTCCTATTATTGTTATACCATTACTTTTTATAAAAAGAAGGGGTATTTTTATTAGGTCGAGTTTTAAAACGACGGTGTAGCCACATATATTGTTCGGGTGCGGCATTAACAGATTGTTCCATGCGTTGATTTACACGTGTTACATCAGCCTTATTATCACCACTGGGGAAGTTTTCAAGCTCTGGCAGTATTTCTAAGTGATATTTACCATTTTCATCACGGCGAGTTATTAAACTCATTGTTTCGCAGTTTTTACTGCCTGCAAACATAAGAGTACCCGTTGTAGTTGCAGCGTCAGGTACTGCGTAAAATGGGACAAATTCACAGCGGTTACGACCGTAATCTTGATCGGGTAAGTAATAACATACCTTTTTATTTTTTAATGCTTTTAGTAAACCTTTTACATCTTTTCGACCGATTAAATATTCGTTAGAGCGAAGGCGCCCATTAGTCGTAAAGTATTCCATTAGTGGGTTGTTATGAGGGCGATAAAAGCCAACACCCTGACACTCTAAGCCCATAATACGGCTAGCCATTTCAAGATGCAGAATATGAGGTACAAGCAATAAAACACCTTTACCAGACGCTTGTACGCGTTCAAAGTGCTCAAGCCCTTTAAAAGACCCTAATGCTTTTTGTGCTCGCCACTGCGGCCACCACCAGGCCATACCAGTCTCAACCATTGCAATACCGGTGTTTTCCATATTTTTGAGCACAAGTTTTTTTTGATCTGCTTCGCTCATATCAGGAAAACACAGCTTAATATTTACTTCTGCAATATGGCGACGGCGCTTCATAAATTTATGAACTAAGCGACCAAGCTGTTTACCCATTGCCAATTGTAGTTTTTGCGGTAACCAAGAAATTAAATATAAAAATAGAACGCCAATCCACGTTAACCAGTATCGAGGGCCCAAAAAAGATGCTTTAAAAGGAGATGAGGTGACCACAAAAATATCTCTGAGAATAAAAACGATAGTTTAACGCTAAGCGCTGTAAAATACAAAAAGCCAGCATTTAGCTGGCTTCTAATGTTTTTAACTACATTAATTATGCGATTTAAGCGGCTTTTAAACCTTGGTTTATAGCAACTAAATCTTCACTTGTTAATGTACCCGCAGCTTGTTTTAGGCGAAGGGTAGATAACACATAACGATAACGTACATCTGCAAGGTTACGCTTTGCATCGTATAAATTTTGCGTACTTACTAGTACGTCAACAATTGTACGAGTACCTACTTCAAAACCAGCTTCAGTTGCTTTAAGCGCACTTTGAGCTGAAACTACAGCTTGCTCTAGCGCTTTGTAAGTAGCAATGTCTGAAACAACTTGGTTATAAGATGTAATCACTGTGCGAGTTACTGCGCGGTAATTTGTTTCATAATCTTGGCTCGCACCTACGTAAAACGCACGGGCCTGATTTGTTGCAGCAACTGTTGCACCACCTGAATATAAAGGCACGCTAAAGTTAAGCCCTACAGAGCTTGAGTCTGAACGAGGCTGATCATCAAAGTTAGCGCCATTTATTTGATTGTCTGTAAGAGAATCGCCATAACTAGCACTTAGTGTCAGCTTTGGATAATGACCCGCTTTTGCTAATTCAATTTGATCTTTTGCAATATCAACCGTTACTTTAGACACTTGTAGGTTTATATTTTTATCTTCAGCTACTTTAACAAAGTCGCTTGAGCGCTTAGCTGGTTTAGTTGTTGAGAAAGTATCTGTATTTAAAAAGTCTAATTTTTCGTGATATTTACCTGTAATCTCACGAAGTTGCTCACGTGCTGTTTCTACAGCATTACCTGCAATAATTTCTTGAGCTACAGAGTTATCAAACTGAGCTTGCGCTTCGTGTACGTCTGTAATTGCTGTTAAGCCTACCGCATAACGTTGTTTTGTTTGCTCAAGTTGACGTTCAATTGCACGTTTTTCAGCTTCAACAAATTCAAGGTTATCGCTTGCACTTAATACGTTAAAATAACCCTCAGCAACGCGTACAATTAAGTTTTGTTTAGCTGCATCGTATAGGCCGCTTGCTTGAAGCGCTTGCTTGTCGGCAATATCTAACGTATTCCAGGCACCTAAATCAAATAATGTTTGGCTTAAGCTTACACCGCGAGAGAATTGGTCTGTATCACTTTCAACTTTTACTTGGTTAGATAAGTCGCCAACGCTTTGGTACGACGTTGCATCGCTTTTTGTATAACCCATAGTTAAACCAATTTGAGGTAATAGTGCACTCATCGCCAAATCGCTTTGGTAAGACTGCGCATCGGCTTGGGCTTTTGCTTTTAAAACAGTAGGATCGTTAGCTGTCGCTATTTCAAAAACTTGTAGTAAATCTTCAGCTTTCACTGCTGTTGCACCTAATGCGCATGATAAACTAACTAGCGCCGCAAGAATGTTCTTTTTCATGTGGGGTTCGGTCCTTAGACAATTTTTGTACTAAAAGCATGTTAACCTGTTTTACTGCATAACAAAAAAAATAATTAGTAAAACAGTATGTTCAAGTGTAACAGAATATATTAACGCATTTTAAAGCTTTAGATAAGTAGGAGGTATGTACGTGGTTGATAAAAAGCTCGTTCAATTTACACATAAAGATGTGAATTTAAAGCCAACAAAAAACCTTTATAAAGGTTTTTTTCAGGTTGATTTATACCAGTTCGAACATGCTCTTTTTGCGGGTGGAAAATCTAAAGTTATTAGCCGAGAAATATTAGAACGTGGCGATGCAATTGCAGTACTCCCTTACGATCCAATATCAGATACTGTTCTTTTAATTGAGCAAATACGTATTGGCGCTATTAAAAGCAAGCATTCGCCTTGGCTGCTAGAGTGTATAGCCGGAATGACAGACGGCAGTACGGATTACGAATCAGTTGTAAAAAAAGAAGCGTATGAAGAAGCTGGGCTTGAATTAACTGAACTTGAATTTATGCTTTCATACCTATCAAGCCCTGGTGGCACAACTGAGCGCTTACATTTATATTTAGCGCGTACTGACTTAAGCCAAGTGAAATCAGGTGTATATGGTCTTGAAACTGAAGGGGAGGATATAAAAACTCACATTCTATCAGTTGATGATGCGCTAATGCGCCTCAATAACGGTGAAATGGATAATGCGGCAACGGTTATTTGTATGCAGTGGCTTGCGCTTAATCGTGAAAAAATGGCAAGTAAATGGGCATAAACTCTTACTAATATTATGGTGGTACTTTGACAGCACAATTAGCAACAAAGCGATATATTCAGAGCCTCCCAAAGTATTTAACACTTTGTGAGCATAACTATGTGCGACTATTAAAGTTGTTACCGAGCGAGCGCAATATAGGAAGCATTCGTGAAGTTAAACTTGGCAACAGTGAGTTTGCTACAAAAATAGATGGCAGCGCAAAATACACCATGGATATTTCAATTAAGCAGCTAACAGGAATGGTTAAAGGGATTACGCCACTGTATTTAACGGTACGCATGTATCACGATGCCAAAGTGGCTGAAATTGTTCATCACGATTACCATCAACGCATAAAACCATCTTATGGATACCCTAACCCTAAAATGCATCAAAAAGATGAAAAGTATCAACTTAATGCTTTTTTATACGATTGGTTAGTGGCCTGTATAGAGCACGGACAAGCGACGTTAAATTGGGATGTAAATAATGGCTTGGTTTGATGATACATATACATTTGATAAATCATCTTTAAAAATTGCTCATATTACTGACAGCCATTTATTTGCAGACAAAAGCGGTGAGTACTTTACTGTAAATACCGCAGATCATTTTGAACAAGCCTTGGCACACATAGCAAAACAATCAATAGACTGCATTATTTTTGGTGGTGATTTAACACAAGATCATAGTTTTGAATCGTACTTATTATTTAGTGAACTTATAAATGCCAGTGACATTACTTGTCCTGTATTTTGGGTGCCAGGTAATCATGATGAACTAGCAATGCTTAATCGCATAAGTGGTGGGCAAATAAATTCGGCTAAACATATCATTGCTAATGGGATTGAGCTACTTCTTATTAATTCTAAAGGGCCCACGCCCGCAGGATGGGTTACTGGCACGCATTTAGATGAAGTAACGGACGCTTTAGTCAACTCGAATAATAGTAAAGTTATATTTTGTCATCATAATCCGCTGCCAATAAACGGCTACCTTGATAAACACTTATTAGAAAATGGCCCACAGCTTTTAAATATCTTAGTTAATAGTAATAATGTATCTGCGCTTTTTCATGGGCATGTGCACAATGATTACGAACAAAGTTTTAGAGGGCTGCCCATATATGCGACCCCGGCCAGCTCAATACAGTTTGTAAAGCACACTTCACAGTGGGAGCAAAAAAATGCGGGGCCAGCTTACAGAACGCTAAATATAAAGAGTAAAAAAGATAAAGTAGAAGTAAAAACGGAAGTAGTATGGCTAAACGCGTAATTTATATTCATGGCTTTAATAGTTCACAAAAATCATATAAAGCTGTGCGCTTTGGTGAGCTTATGGCAAACTATGACGTTGATTATTGTGTACCGAACTTAAACCACGAGCCCCTACAAGCTATAATTGAGCTTGAACAATTACTAACGCCAAATACCGTTTTATTAGGTAGCTCGTTAGGTGGTTTTTTTGCCACGTATTTATCGCAGCGTTATCAAATTCCTGCAGTGGTTATTAATCCCGCGGTCGCACCCTATAATTTATTACAGTCGTTACTTGGACCTAATTATAATCCGTATCAAGATTATCATTACGATTTAAATAACAGTCATATTGAGGCACTTAAATTACTCGCTGTAGATAAATTAGCATACCCTGAGTTACTGTACTTATTACAGCAAACAGGCGATGAAGTGTTGAACTTTCAACACGCAGTAAAATATTATTCGCAATGCAAGCAATTGATAGAATTTGGTGGCGATCATAGCTACGTTGAATTTGAACGCACCTTTGCAAGTATTGTAGATTTTCTTAAAATCACGTAAAACTAGTTAGCCTGAACTGAGGTTAGTTACTATATTAACGCTTTAGCGCATATAACAATAAAACTAGTAAAACGTATTAGAGCCTTAGCGGATATAAAGACAAAAACTATGAGTGATCAAAATTATAACGCCGAAGCCATTGAAGTACTTAATGGATTAGATCCGGTAAAACGACGCCCAGGGATGTACACAGATACAACACGTCCCAATCATTTAGGCCAAGAGGTTATCGATAACAGTGTCGATGAAGCTATGGCTGGTCATGCTACTCGTATCGACGTAATACTCCACGAAGATAACTCGCTTGAAGTAAGTGATGACGGGCGTGGTATGCCTATTGATATTCACCCAGAAGAAGGTATCCCTGGGGTTGAATTGATCTTCACTAAATTACACGCCGGTGGTAAGTTTTCTAATAAAAACTATCAATTTTCGGGTGGTTTACACGGCGTAGGTATTTCGGTAGTAAATGCGTTATCTACGCGTGTAGAAGTAACAGTAAGGCGCGACGCTCAGCAATTTAGAATGGCATTTGAAAGCGGCGATAAAGTAGAAGACTTAAACGTAATTGGTACAGTCGGTAAGCGTAACACCGGCACTACGGTTCGTTTTTGGGCTGATGTTAGCTACTTTGATTCACCAAACTACTCAATTACTAAACTTAATCATTTATTAAAAGCCAAAGCCGTTTTGTGTCCAGGGCTGCGAATTAAGTTTGTTAATAAGCAAACAAAAGAAACCCAAGAATGGTTTTACGAAACAGGCTTAAAAGATTATTTAGTTGAAGCAATTAAAGGTTTTGAAACATTACCGCAAGACCCGTTTGTTGGCGAATTTAAAAGTTCAATTGAAGGCGCTGACTGGGCTGTTGTATGGCTACCAGAAGGTGGTGAATCAATAGCTGAAAGCTACGTAAACCTTATTCCTACCGCGCAAGGTGGTACGCATGTAAATGGTTTACGCCAAGGCTTACTTGAAGCAATGCGTGAATTTTGTGAGTTTAGAAACTTACTCCCTCGTGGTGTGAAATTAACTCCTGATGACATTTGGGATCGTTGTAGTTACGTGTTATCGGTTAAAATGCAAGACCCTCAATTTGCCGGTCAAACAAAAGAAAAACTATCATCACGCTCGTGTTCTGCGTTTGTATCGGGGGTTGTAAAAGACTCGTTTAGTTTATGGTTAAATGAACATACAGATACCGCAGAGTTATTAGCTGAGTTATGTATTTCAAATGCGCAAACTCGCTTGCGTGCAGCTAAAAAAGTAGTGCGTAAACGTGTTACTGCAGGTCCTGCTTTACCGGGTAAACTTACCGATTGTAGCGCGGCTGATAACGACCGTACCGAATTGTTTTTAGTGGAAGGTGATTCTGCTGGTGGCTCTGCTAAACAAGCAAGAGACCGTGAATTTCAGGCTATCATGCCGCTACGTGGTAAAATTTTGAATACCTGGGAAGTTGAGTCAGGCCAAATACTAGCATCACAAGAAGTACACGATATTTCAGTGGCGCTGGGTATTGATCCAGAATCAACCAATATGTCGGCATTACGCTACAATAAAATTTGTATATTGGCCGATGCTGACTCGGATGGACTACACATCGCAACACTATTATGTGCACTGTTTGTTCGCCATTTCCCAGAGTTAGTAAAAACAGGGCATGTGTATGTAGCAATGCCGCCATTATTTAGAATCGATATTGGTAAAGAAGTTTATTACGCACTTGATGAGCAAGAAAAAACCGCTATTTTGGCGCGCATAGAAGCCGAGAAAAAACGCGGAAAAGTAAACGTACAACGATTCAAAGGTCTGGGTGAAATGAACCCGTTACAACTGCGTGAAACCACGATGGATCCAAATACACGACGTTTAGTGCAGCTTACGCTTGATGAAGAGGTAGAAACCATGGAAATGATGGATATGCTGCTTGCTAAGAAACGATCGCCTGATCGTCGTCAATGGTTAGAAGATCATGGTAACAAGGCACTCGTTTAATTACCTGTGCTTAACACTAGGAGAGGCGAATGAAAAAACTACTAGGAAGTTTGCTGTTACTTGGGCTGACTACCGCTCCTGTAATGGCGAAAAATATACTCGATAAGCTCACCGTAGCACCGGGATTTGAAATAAGCTTATTTGCAAATGATGTAGAAAATGCACGTCAAATAGCTGTTTCAAAAAAAGGTATTGTGTATGTTGGCTCTCGTAAAGCGGGCAACGTATATGCGCTTATTGATCATAATAGTGATGGCGTAGCAGATAAAAAAATTGTTGTGGCTAAAGGCCTAAATATGCCCTCTGGCATAGCAATTAAAGATGGCGATTTATACGTAGGCGAAGTACATCGTATTATTCGCTTTAAAAATATTGATACCCAATTAAAAGATCCAAAATTTGATGTGGTTTATGACGCATTACCGAGCGAGCGTCATCATGGTTGGAAATTTTTACGTTTTGCACCAACGGGCGAGCTAATCATTCCGGTGGGTGTACCGTGTAATATTTGTGCTGAGGATGAACGTTTTGGTCGTATTTTTGCGCTTAATGTAGAAACAAAACAAATAAAAACAATAGCCAAGGGCGTTAGAAACACCGTCGGTTTTGATTTTCATCCAGCTACTCAAGCTTTATGGTTTAGTGATAACGGTCGCGACATGATGGGCGATGATATTCCGCCTGATGAGTTAAACCGTGCAACGCAAGAAGGTGAGCATTTTGGTTTTCCGTATGTTCATGCCGGCGCAATTATTGACCCTGAGTTTGGGGAAGGTAAAAATATTGCCGATTACACGTCGCCAGCTCTTGCACTTGCTGCGCATGTAGCGCCACTGGGTATTCATTTTTATAACGGTAAGCAATTTCCAGCAAGCTATAAGCAACAATTATTTGTTGCTGAACATGGCTCATGGAACCGTTCTAAAAAGTCAGGTTATAAAGTAGGGCTAGCAACAATTGAAGTAGGTCGCGTAACTAAATATACGCCATTTATTACTGGCTTTATGAAAGACGAAACAACATTTGGACGCCCTGTTGCATTTGCAGAATTAGGTGACGGCAGTCTGTTAGTAAGCGATGATTACGCCAATGTAATCTACCGTGTAAGCTATAAGAAAAACTAGGTAAGCTTTAATGAGTGATACAGATACCTTGCTAATGCAAGGAATTGAGCAACAAACAATGGGGCGTTTTACCGAAGACGCCTATTTAAATTATTCCATGTACGTGATCATGGACCGCGCCTTACCGCATGTAGGTGATGGTTTAAAACCAGTACAGCGTCGTATTATTTATGCGATGAGCGAACTGGGTTTGTCGGCTAACGCTAAGTACAAAAAATCAGCCCGTACAGTGGGTGACGTGCTTGGTAAGTACCATCCACACGGCGACAGTGCATGTTACGAAGCGATGGTATTAATGGCGCAGCCGTTTTCTTACCGCTACCCTTTGGTAGATGGACAAGGAAACTGGGGCGCGGCAGATGACCCTAAATCGTTTGCAGCAATGCGTTATACCGAAGCGCGTTTATCTAAGTTTTCAGAAGTACTATTAAAAGAGCTTGGCCAAGGCACCGTCGATTGGACACCAAACTTTGATGGTACAATGGATGAGCCTGTTGTACTGCCTTCTCGTTTACCGCATATTTTACTAAACGGTATAACGGGTATTGCCGTAGGTATGGCAACCGATATTCCGCCACATAACGTACGTGAAGTGGCTAGTGCATGTTGTTTATTACTTGATAAACCAAAAACAGAGCTTGAAGAATTACTTGAGCTTGTACATGCACCAGATTACCCAACAGATGCTGAAATAATTACCCCAAAAGCCGATATTCATAAAATATATAAAACCGGTCGTGGGTCTATCAAAATGCGTGCGGTTTATACCGAAGAGCATGGCGATATTGTTATTACAGCGCTGCCGCATCAATGTTCTGGTGGTAAAGTACTTGAGCAAATTGCAGCGCAAATGAACGCTAAAAAATTACCAATGATTGCCGATTTACGTGACGAGTCAGATCACGAAAATCCAACACGCATTGTAATTATTCCGCGCTCAAACCGCATTAAAGCTGAGCCATTAATGGCGCACTTATTTGCAACCACCGATCTTGAAAAAAATTACCGAGTAAACTTAAACATGCTAGGCCTAGATGGCCGCCCGCAAGTTAAAGACTTACGCTGTATTTTAAGTGAGTGGCTAATATTTAGACGCGAAACAGTGCGTCGTCGTTTGCAGTATCGTTTAGATAAAGTATTAGCACGTCTACATATTTTAGAGGGTTTGTTAGCCGCCTTTTTAAATATTGATGAAGTGATTGAAATCATTCGCAGCGAAGATAAACCAAAGCCTGTATTAATGGAGCGCTTTGATTTAACTGATACGCAGGCAGAAGCAATTCTAGAATTAAAACTTCGTCATTTAGCAAAACTTGAAGAGTTTAAAATTCGTGGTGAGCAAGACGAACTGGCTAAAGAGCGTGATAAATTAGCGCAAATTTTGGGCTCAGAACGTCGTATGTCGACACTGCTTAAAAAAGAAATTCAAGAAGCCGCTGAAATGTACGGTGACGATCGTCGCTCACCAGTGATTGAGCGCTCAGAAGCGAAAGCACTTAACGAAAAAGATTTAATTCCGTCAGAGTCAGTTACTGTTGTGCTATCAGACAAAGGTTGGGCACGCGTTGGTAAAGGTCATGACTTAGATGTACAAGGCTTAAATTATCGCTCAGGTGACGGCTTTAGAGCCTCTGCTCGTGGTAAGAGTAATCAACCTGCGGTATTTTTAGATTCAGCAGGGCGGGCGTTTGCAACTGATGCGCACAGTCTACCTTCGGCGCGTAGCCAAGGCGAGCCAATGACAGGTCGTTTTAACTTAACACCAGGCGCTAATTTTGAGCACGTGGTAATGAGTGAAGACGAGCAAGTATTGCTTATGGCGTCAGATGCAGGTTACGGCTTTATTACCGACTTTAAAGACTTAGTTAGTAAAAATAAAAACGGTAAAGCGCTCGTAAGTGTCCCTAAAGGTGGAATATTACTTTCTCCTATTAGAGTGAACGATGTTGCTAGCGATTACTGTATGGCTATTTCTAACGAAGGTCGAATGCTTTTATTCCCGCTGCGAGACTTACCAAAATTAGGTAAGGGTAAAGGTAATAAAATCATCTCTATACCAGGTGCTAAAGTACAAGCCCGTGAAGAGTTTGTAAAAGTGCTTGCTGTTGTACCACTAGGAAGCAGTGTTACGCTTCATGCTGGTAAGCGTAAACTAACACTTAAACCAAGTGATTTAGAGCATTATCATGGTGAGCGAGGGCGTAGGGGTAATAAATTACCACGTGGCTTACAGCGTGTTGACGAAGCGGTTGTTGAGTTAACACCTCAAGATGATGAACCAAAAGAAGTTATTAGCGAAGAGTAGCGAATGACTTCTTTTGTACAAATAAAAACGGTCTGCATTTGCAGGCCGTTTTTGTTTTAAAACCATTTTAAAGCAATATTAAAACAAGCAGCTTAAATATTTCAGCGTACACTTGTGCGCTATTGACTCGTTTGTGTCACAAAATAACGCTATAATAATTATAATTCATTTTTGGAGAAGCCCATTTGCTAGCTGTTATACGCGTTTTTATTATGCTGCTGTTTATATTATTCAGTTGTATTTTTGGTTTATTACTTTCGATTGTAAGACCATTTCACCCTAATAATGTACATATTATAGCGGGTTGGTTTGGCTCAATGGCTAAAATGGTTGGCGTTAAGCTAGTTCTAACACGTCATAAAGATGCCGTTGATCCAGGTCCTGCAGTTTATGTTGCTAATCATCAAAATAGCTACGACTTATTTACAGTGCCAGCAATGGTGCCAAAAAACTGCGTAAGTTTGGGTAAAAAGAGCTTAAAGTGGATCCCATTTTTTGGTCAGCTTTATTGGTTGTCGGGTAATATATTAATAGACAGATCGAATCGCTCTAAAGCGGCAGGAACTATCTCAAAAGCAGCCGAAAAAATTAAAAATAATGGCTTATCTGTATGGATGTTTCCAGAAGGCACACGAAGCTATGGAAGAGGGGTACTACCATTCAAAACGGGTGCATTTCACACCGCAATGAGCGCAGATGTACCCATAATTCCGGTATGTATGAATACAACACATAAAACCATTAAGCTAAATCGTTGGGATAATGGTACAATTCACATCGAAATGTTAGCGCCTATACCGCTTGATAAAGAAATTAGCGCGCGTGAGCATGCTAAAAGCGTGCATAGCATTATGGCTGCTAAAATAACTGAATTAGATGCTCAAGTGAGAGAAAAATAATGGAAAACTGGCGTGAAATAAGTGAAGACATCGTAAGTTCACTACTTGAAGATGGGTCAGACCCTGAAATACTTTATGAAGTAGAGCACCACTTTGTGTGTGAAGACTTTCCTAAGTTAGAGCAAGCTGCACTTGCTGCTTTTAAATTGGGTTACGATGTTGAAGAACCAGCAGAGCTTGAGCTTGAAGACGGTAACAAAATTTGGAGCTTTGACATTGTAGTTGAAGCTGAGCTAGACGTAGACGTTATTATGGAAGACGTTGATAAGCTAGCGCAACTAGCCGTTGAGTGCGAAGTTGAGTACGATGGTTGGGGTACTTACTTTCAAGAGTAATTAGCTGACTGTTATAAAAAAGGCGATCATTGCAAAGTGTTCGTCTTTTTTAATGCCTGTAAAAGCGTGCTACCAAACATGCGCTTCCCCTCAGGTTTTTTCTAGGGACGATTACTCTTTGTTGCCTAAATGGATGTGGTAAGGGGCGTGAACAGGACGCGGAAGCTTTGCTCGGTTTTTACTTATTTTCACATGGAAGTAAGCCAGTAGCGTAACGCAGGAGTAGTTACCGAGCCCGCTTGATTACAAACCCCGCGCCGCGATTTAACCGCCCCTAGATTAAACTAATTTCAATCCGCAAAGGGTAACATGCCGAGTTCTGCTGAAGCTTTTAATTCGAACTAAATTGAATCAACCTTCTAGGTGTTTTCAATAATTTATTTAAAACTTATTGGTATGTTTTGTATAAATATTATTAATAAATTATCTATAAAAAATAAAATATTCACCTTCACTGAACTCAAACACCTCTTAAGTTTTTTAAGCTACCCTTCACTAATATAATAATACTTTCATCTTTAAATTCTTATTTCAAATGCATTTCGTTCTGCCATTATTTTGTTTTATTTTATATAAACAGTCTAAATTAATTGGTTAACCAGTGGTATTCTAATTAATTAAACTGAACGTAAGCTTTACTGCATAAAATAAAATGAAAACCAATTTTGTTATCACAAGAAATACGATTTTGAATTTTTAATAAATTACCAATTAAAGTTATATTTAATGCTTTTTCATTATTTTATATTTTGTTCCTTATCTGGGGTTTGTTATTTTTTTGATAGTGATTGTTTTTAAGTGTTTGTTTTCATGTATTTTTATTTATTGTTGATTTAATGAATCTAAATGAAATCAATACTTATTACCTATTAAATAAATTGTTGCAAATTTATTACAAGCAATATAACTTGTGTCTCAGCCCAGCTGGCAATAATCATTGGTAATATTTACTTGTAAACCAGGAATGGTTTTTTTTACATTTAACTTATTACCAATTACACATAAAAACACAAGTTAAAACCTGTTTGCAGGCGGTGATCTAGGCTCAAGTGAAATACTCATTTATAGCCATGTAGTAAGATTTTTTCATGTACAGGTTTGGAGAAATAAAGATAATGATTAACCAAAAATCCCTATTTATGCTTGCAGCAATGACTGCTAGCTCAAGTTTTGTACAAGCGGCAACTGTTAATAATGCTGGATTTGAAGATGGTTGGAATAACTGGAATGAAACAGAACCAGCGGCTATTTCAGGTAGTGCTTACAAGGGCTCTAAATCATTAAAAATTCAAGGTAGCCCAGGGCGTGTTTACCAAAATGTAGATGTAGATCGAAATACTCAGTACACGTTAAGTGCGTACGTACTTGGCAAGGGACAAATCGGCATTAACGATCTTAATGGTTTGTTTAAAAGTGAGAAATTTAACGTTTCTTCGTGGACAAAAGTATCTAAAACTTTCACCACAGCTAATACAGGTTCGCTACAAGTATTTGCTAAGCATGATAAGAGCTCAAGCGATGTTCGTTTTGATGACTTTTCGTTAACTAAGGGTAGTTCTTCTGGCGGCGGAGACACAGGTGGTGGTGATACTGGTGGTGGCTCAGGTATAGCAAGCAACATCACCAACGGTAGTATTTTTGACCTTGAAGGTAACGATCCTCATCCATTAGTAAATAGCGACACTTTAGAGTTTGTTCCTCTAGAAGCGCGTCATATCACTCCAAACGGGAATGGCTGGCGTCATGAATATAAAGTAAAAGAAAGTGCACGTGTTGCAATGACTGAAACCTATGAGGTTTTTGAGGCAACTGTAAAAGTTGAAATGTCAGATGGTGGTAAAACGATTATTTCTCAGCACCACGCTAGCGATACGGGTACGATTTCAAAAGTATATGTTTCAGATACTGATGAATCAGGTTTTGATGATAGCGTAGCCGATAACGGGATTTTTGACGTTTATGTTCGCCTGCGTAACACCAGTGGTAAAGAAGAAAAGCATGCACTAGGTACTATCAGAAGTGGTGGTTCATTCAATCTAAAAGTAGTTAATAATTACGGTGATGTAGATGTGACTGCATTAGGTACTACCTTTGGTATTCCGGTAGAAGATGATTCAGAATCTTACTTTAAGTTTGGTAATTATTTACAATCACAAGACCCATATACACTAGATGAGTGTGGCGAGTCAGGAAACTCAGATTCATTTAAAGAGTGCTTTAAAGATTTAGGAATTACAAAAGCTAAAGTAACAATGACTGACGTTAGTTATACGCGTAAAACTAACTAATTATTTAGTAGTTTAGAAAGCCACTCAGTTTAAAGCTGAGTGGCTTTTTTAATGCTTTTTTAATGCTTTTTAAATGTATAAACTTAATTTATAACCATTTTTTATTTTTAAAATACACACCAATACCGCCAGTAAGTACAATCAAAAATATAACAAACGCACTAAACGCATAGGGGCTCTCGGTACCCGGAATACCTCCTACGTTTACGCCTAACAGGCCGGTTAAAAAGCCTAAAGGTAAAAACAATGCAGCTACAACCGACATTACATACATACGCTGATTTAATTGCTCAGACACTTGGTTAGTGATTGTTTGCTGAATGATTTGCGCACGTTCAATAGAGCTATCAAGCTCCTCTAAATAACGAATAAGTAAGTTTGTTGTTTCGTTTAATTTTGCTTTATCGTCATCTAACAGCCACGGGTAGTGATTATTTACCATTGAGCTAAGGGCTTCTTTTTGCGGTTTTAAATAACGCTTTAAGGCAATTGTTTGACGGCGCAACTGTGATAAACCTTGGTTATCAAACTTTTTACTTGGTTCATCTATTTCTTCTTCAAACTCGTCGAGTGTTTCATCTAGTGAGTCAATAACGCTTTGCATGCGAGAAGTTAGTTTTTGTGTAATAGAGCATACTAGCTCAGAAATATTGCATGGGCCTTTATTTTCATTTAAACAGGTGAGCGTATCTTGCACCGATAATAAACGACGCTTGCGGGTAGTAATAAGAATGTCTTCGCTAATAAATAAACGAATTGAAACCATGTCTTCAGGGCTTTGTGCTGGATTTAAATTTACACCACGTAAAAATAACATATGTCCGTTAGTCGTTGATGTGATACGCGGGCGTGTTTCATCAGCAATTAAGGACTCTAATTCGTAGTCGTTTAAATGAGGTTGTGCCTTGAGCCACTCAACAGCCTCGCTTTGGCTATAGTCCATGTGCACCCAAAGTTTTCCGTGGCTTGGTTGCCAGCTATTTAGCTCATTAGTGCTTTCAATAGGGCGAGCGCCGCCTTGTCCATCAAGTACAAGTGCATGTAGTAAACCATTAATCATAATTATTTCTCATAATAGTGTATTTTTAATACCGTTAACTATAGTGTATCTACTTAAGTATTTTAAACTTACCTTTATTTTTAATAAGTTAAGCTTAAATAGCAAAATATATGCAGAGCCTTTGGGCTGAGTAAAGTGGCATAAAGTACTATTCAGCAAGGCGTGCATTGTGTGACCAGTTGTTTAAAAAGATCAATTTAATTTACTAATCGACTAGATAAATTTATTTCGTTGGTGTTTTTTTACCTGTAGCGTATAAGTCACTTTTTTATTAAGGGCACATTTATGACAGCAAAGATCACAGTTGGTTGGCGTGAGTGGTTAAGTTTACCTGAGCTTGGTATTAACGAGATAAAAGCAAAAATTGATACTGGCGCTCGCACTTCATGTATTCATGCAATTAACATTGAAGAATACGAAGTTGACTCAGAAAAATGGGTTAAATTTACGGCCCAGCCACTGCAAGATGATGAGCAAACGCAAGTCACTTGCAATGCAAAAGTTAAAAAAATGAAGTACGTAACCAGCTCAAGTGGGCAAAAAGAGTTACGTTACTTTATAGAAACTACATTGCATGCAGGCGAGCACAGCTGGCCTATCGAGCTTACTTTAACAAGCCGTGCAACAATGAAGTTTAGAATGTTATTAGGGCGTACAGCCATGGAAAATCGTATAGTCGTTGACCCGGCTTTATCTCAACTATTAGGTCGTAAGGTTTAACTATGAAAATCGGTATTTTATCTCGCAACAGAAAATTATATTCAACACGTCGCTTAATTGAGGCGGCAGAGGCACGCGGTCACGAAGTTAAAGTGATTGATGCATTGCGCTGTTATATGAATATCAACTCTGAGCAACCAGAAATTCACTATCGCGGTGAAAACTTAAAAGAATTTGACGCAATCGTCCCGCGTATTGGTGCATCGGTTACATTTTATGGCTGTTCGGTACTTCGTCAGTTTGAAATGATGGGTGTTTACCCTGTAAACGAATCAGTCGCTATTTCTCGTTCGCGCGATAAATTACGCTCACTTCAGTTACTTTCGCGCAAAGGCGTTGGTATGCCAGTAACAGGTTTTGCTAGCAAACCAGATGATGTAAAAGACTTACTAGAAATGGTAGGCGGTGCACCTGTTGTAATTAAATTACTTGAAGGCACACAAGGCATTGGTGTTGTACTTGCTGAAACACGCAAAGCGGCAGAAAGCGTTATTGAAGCATTTATGGGCTTAAAAGCTAATATTATGGTTCAGGAATACATTAAGGAAGCGGGTGGTGCCGATATACGTTGTTTCGTATTAGGCGATAAAGTAATAGCAGCTATGAAGCGCCAAGCACAAGAAGGTGAGTTCCGTTCTAACCTTCACCGTGGCGGTAGTGCTACATTAGTTCGTATTACTCCAGAAGAACGTAAAACGGCAGTAGCGGCGGCTAAATCAATGGGCTTGAACGTAGCGGGAGTTGATTTACTTCGCTCATCTCGTGGACCACTTGTGATGGAAGTAAACTCATCACCAGGTTTAGAGGGCATTGAAATAGCAACAGGTAAAGACATTGCAGGCATGGTGATTGATTTCATCGAAAAAAATGCTTCAAGTAAAGGAACAGCAACACGTGGCAAAGGTTAAAATTAACCGTCCTTTTTCCTTATTAGGAGAGAGTGTAGGCGTAGGCGAGCGTAAAACACTTGCCTTAGAGGCAGCTAAACTTTATACCCATTCACCACTTAATATTCCTATTGAAGTGGTTAACGGTGTAATGGAAGGTCCTGTGCTTATGGTGTGTGCGGCTATTCATGGTGATGAGCTAAATGGCGTAGAAGTTGTGCGTCAGTTAATTGCTAAAATAGACCCAAGCCAACTGCGCGGCACAATAATCGCTGTGCCTATTGTGAATGTGTTTGGCTTTATTCATAAATCGCGTTACTTACCAGACAGACGTGATATGAACCGTAGCTTTCCAGGTTCTGAGCGTGGCTCACTTGCTGGGCGTATGGCTTATATGTTTTTTAATCAAGTGGCAATACATTGTACCCACATTATTGATTTACATACTGGCGCTATTCATCGAACTAACTTACCGCAAATTCGCGCTAACTTAGCTGATGAAGCAACCGCTGAAATGGCTAAAGCATTCGGCACGCCAGCGGTTATAGATGCATCATTGCGTAATGGCTCATTACGAAGTGAAGCTGCAAACCTAGGTATACCGGTTATAACCTATGAAGCTGGTGAAGCACTGCGTTTTGATCCAATCGCAATTGCGGCCGGTGTACAGGGTGTTGATTATGTTATGCGTCATTTAAAAATGATCCGTGGCAAGCGTCCTAAAAAGTTACCAGATCCTATTATTGCAGGTTCAACTAGTTGGATACGTGCCGAAGTTGATGGCATTGTGCGTGCACAAGTATCACTAGGGGAGCATGTAACTAAAGGGCAAGTACTTGCTTATATTAGTAGCCCACTAGGTGACTCTGAGCTTGAGCTTTTAGCGCCTAAAGGCGGTATTGTTATTGGTCAGCAAACTATGCCATTGGTAAATGAAGGTGATGCGGTATTCCACCTTGCTTACTTTGCAAATGACAATAGTTTAGTAGAGCAGCAACTAGAGAACTTTATTGATGAGATAAACGATTTAGATGACGAGCTTAAAACAGCTGAACTAAATAACTAATAGCTAGGGCGTGTTTAACTTTGCGGATTGAAATTTGTTCAATCTAGGGGCGATTAAATCGCGGCGCGAGGTTTGTAACCTAGTGGGCTAAGTAAAAACCGAGTAACAAAGAGTTTATCGCCCCTAGGCAGAACCCGAAGGGCAGCGCATGTTTGGCATTTATGCTGCGTTATCGCCTATTTATGGGGAGTAACCACACTTCATAGGCTCTGCCTTGCCTAAAAACCAAACATACTGCTGCAAATTCCACCATCAAAGATCAACACGCCCTAGTCTTAATTGTGGTTAGTTAAGCATTAAAAAAGCCGCAGAAGTTAATTACTTACTGCGGCTTTTTTGTGACTATTACTTTTTTAACTATGTTTTTTAGGGCCAATAATACGCTTTATAACGGGAGCTTTTGTTGGCTTTGGTTCTTTATTTAAAACCATGACAGGGCGTGTCACAAATAAATTATTAGGGTAAATTACACGGTGCCCATCAATATGCTCAAGTACTACATTCATTAAGCCCATTTCAACAATGCGCCCTTCAATATGATTCGCACCATCAATAATTCGTACCCAATAGCCAACACGGCAATCGTTTTGAATAAACATTAGTAAAAATGCGGTGAGGTTACTCAATAATGACCAGGCAGCGAATAGTGCTACGCCCAACATAGCGAATAAAGAGGAGCCTAAAACCAATAAGCCACGCAGCTCTATACCCCAAAATACTAAAACTAAACACAGCACGACAAAGGCGAGTATAATTTTTAGTAAGAGCTCTGCACGATATTTTCGGTGTAAATCAACTTTCCCCTTAATTGCTTTTTCGAGTAATTTTTTGGTTATTTTTAATAGCAGAGGGAAAACCAAAATAGCGATTATAGTTACAATCAACTTATATTGTGATGCAAACAATTCTAAAACTTCTATTATTTCCACATTAGACCCTGAACTTTTATACCAATTTAATTTAATGCAATTGGTATTAGTTTAACGCGTTTGTATTATTTAAAAAGTATTTTTAACGCTCACTAACCACTGTACTGAGTCTACGTCATCGTAGCTATCAACTGGGGCTGCAATATCAATGTGAATCATGGTTCCTGAATTTGCACGACTCGGTGCTAAACGAAGACCCACGCCTATATTTTTTAATACATGTGCGTTTTCACCATTATCTTTATCGTTAAACCATGCTCTGCCCACATCCACAAAAGCTGCGCCACCCACTTTAAATAGTTGTAGTAAATCGTACTCCCAGTAATAGCGCTTTTCTAGATTAACTAAAAAGCTGCGGTCGCCATGTTGATAATCCATAGGGTAACCACGCAGGCCTGTTTCGCCGCCTAAAGTAAGCTGTTGATCAGCAGTAAGGTTTTTTGCGTATTGCACGCGGGCTTTAACATACCAAGATTGGTCTTCACTGGTATTTAAATAATATTGTACTTGGCTGGTGGCCATAAAGTTTTCGAGTTTTTTCTGTTCTTTATTCCAATAGCCATCAATATCAGCACTAAAACGCCATAAGGTATTATCGTTAGTAAAGTGGGCTTTTTTAAAGTTAAAAGAATACACCGCGCGGCTGTCGTCATTACTTAATGATTCGTCTGAATAGCCAATTAAGCTTTTAATATTCCAACCTAAGTTTAAATCCTCAGTGCGAGATATACTGTCAAAATTGCGTACTTTTATGTAGTTATCTTCAAACCAATGGCCGCTTATAAAGGGATAACTTAAACTTCTGTCATCGGCAAGTGGTGCAAATGTAGTGTCTATAGCTTCAAAGGTATGCTGCTCGTCGGTATAACCTAAGGTTAAGCGTTGGGTCCAATTATTATTAAGCGCTTTAGAGTGTCCTATAAATGCACGGTTTAAATCGGTAGTTTGATCAAATTCGCTAAACTCTTCGCCGCGTTTATATAGTGACTCTTCGCGCTGCTCAGAATAGCTTAAAATACCGTAACTAAAAGGGGTGTCTATCGCGTAAAATGGATAGGTTAGCTCAAGTAAATGGCGCTTGCCATCGCTGTTATCAGCGTACTCTAAACGGCCGCGGTAGCGAGTAGATAAAATATTAGGATCGTCGTAAACAAATAAATAACCGCTACGATCGCTGTCGGTCGTGCGTGACAAAGAAAGGCGCTTCCCCCAACCAAGCAGGTTTGATTCTCTAAAACCTATACTCGATTTATTTTCTCCGCCGCTACGGCTAAAGTTTACTTCAGGTAAAAGTGTCCATAAGTCGCGGGTAACCACTTCTACATTAACGTCACCGTCGCAGTTTTCGATTGCACTAATTTGTGCATCATATAAGTAGCTTTCTTTACGAAGTAGGCGCTCAGACTCTGCAAGCTTTTTAGCATCGTACTTGTCACCAGGGGAGAATAATAAAAGGTTATTAATGACATCGGGCTCTGTTTGAATATGAGCGCGGTTAGCAAATCGGAATAGGGCATTATTTTCCTCTTCAAGCTCAGTATTAAATACATTAAGTTGCTTGAGCTTTATTGAGGCTATTTTAGCGTTACTATTACTGTGCGTGAGGGTTGTTTTGTCTTGAACTTCTCGGCGTAAGTTTTTATTTGTGCTTAAATCTGTCTGTTCTACAAGGCAGTTATCAGTTTTCGTTGAAGATTGTTGTGCGAATGCATTAGGCACATAAAAGCTTAAAACCGTTAAGCTAATACAACATTGTGCTATCCATTTCTTGTTCACCATTAAACCTCTTTACTGCTACGTAGCAAATGACTATCGTAATATCAGCTTACATCATTGTTATTATAATGTAAGTAAAAGGTATGGATTTTGAAACTAATTAATTGTTACTCATATTCACTTATGTTAATAACCAACCTGGTTTAGAACCGCCTGTGGGCGGGGTATTAAAAGCTAACTTAAATAAAATGCTAAAGCTGCTAATAAGTGCTCAGCTTCATGGCCTTCGGCATTAATCCAAATACTTTGGCTGTAATGCTCATAGTTTAAATTAAAGGTCTGCTGATTATAGGTAAAGCGGACTTGATGGCGATCGGCGCCTGCAGAATACTCATTGAGTGTTACATCGTCTGAGTGTAAAAAGAGTGTGCTCCACAGTTCAAAGTCTTCATCGTGTGGAGGCTCGACTGGCGTAATTAAAATGTATTTATGGGCGTGGTCATATTCTATTTGGGTCATAACATTCTTAATTTGTAGCTAGGTAATTGCGAATTGCAGTTAAAAATTCGCCGCCGTACTTATTTAACTTAGTAAAACCCACACCCGACACTTTTAAAAATTCACTGTCGTTTGTTGGCATAAGCTGCGCCATTTCGGCTAGCGTTTTATCATTAAATACCACATAAGGTGGTACATCATCGGCATCAGCAAGTTCTTTACGTAGTGCGCGCAGGCGAGCAAACAGTTTTTTGTCGTAATTAAATTGTGCTAATTTATCTTGATAAACGTGTTTGGCTTGCAGGCGTGGCTCGGCTAATTGCAGTGCGTACTCACCTTTTAAAATTGCACGCGCGGCTTCGGTTAACCTAAGTGACGCACCTTGCGTTATATCTTGGCTAAGTAAGCCTTGATGAATAAGTTGGCGTAAAATACTAAGCCAAAATTCACTGCTTTTATCTTTACCTATGCCGTAAGTGCTTAGCTCATGATGATTGTTATCGCGTATGCGGCTAGTATTTGCACCACGTAGTAATTCAACAATGTACCCAAGACCAAAGCGCTGGTCAGCTCTATACACACAAGAAAGCGCTTGTTGGGCAACCAATGTACCGTCAAAGCTTTTAGGTGGATTTAGACAAATATCGCAGTTACCACAAGGTTCGCGCTGATACTCACTAAAATAGTTAAGCAATATTTGGCGGCGACACGTTTGTGCTTCTGCAAAGCTTGCCATTGCGTTAAAGCGTTGTTCTTCTACACGGCGGCGTTGCTCGTCGTCTATGTCTTCAAAAAAGCGTCTTACACGGCCAATATCAGCTGGGTCAAAATACATTATGGCTTCTGCGGCAAGTCCATCTCGCCCAGCACGCCCCGTTTCTTGATAGTACGACTCGATACTTTTTGGAATATCGTAATGCAATACAAAGCGTACATTGGGTTTATTAATCCCCATACCAAAGGCAACGGTTGCGACCACTATTTGTATATCGTCACGTGCAAAACCAGTTTGTACAAATTGTCGTTGCTCGTTACTCATACCTGCATGGTAAGCGGCAGCGTTTAGCCCTGCATCTGCAATTTTTTCAGCAATGTCGTCTACGCGTTTACGGCTAGTGCAATAAATAATACCGCTTTGGCTTTTTTGCTCTTTTAAGTAGCGAAGCAGTTGTACCATAGGTTTAAATTTTTCTTCTATGGTGTAGCGAATATTGGGGCGATCAAAGCTGCCAGTATGAATATAAGGCTGTTGTAGTTTTAGTTGCTCAACTATATCAAAACGGGTGGCTTTATCGGCAGTTGCAGTGAGCGCCATCATGGGTACATGTGCAAAACGTTGCTTTAATTCGTTTAAGCGAAAGTAATGAGGCCTAAAATCGTGGCCCCAATGCGACACACAATGCGCTTCGTCAATGGCAAATAAGCTTACATTTAAATGCGATAAACGCTCTAAAAATTCGCGTTGTAATACTTTTTCAGGTGCCACATATAAAAGCTTAATTTGCCCCTGATGAAGCTGTTGATACACCAATTGCTGCTCTTCTCGCGCTAAGCTGTTATTTACGTAAGCGGCTTTTACCCCAAGTGCTTGAAGTTGACTTACCTGATCTTGCATTAGCGATATGAGCGGAGATATGACAATAGTTACGCCTTCGAGCACTAAAGCGGGTATTTGATAGCAAACCGATTTTCCGCCGCCAGTAGGGAGCAATACAAGCGAGTCTTGGCCGTTAATAGCAGCATCAATAACTGTTTTTTGGCCGTCGCGAAATTCACTGTAGCCAAACACTTGTTTGAGGACAGTTTCGGGTTTACGCACAAGGGTGCTAGAAGGTGGTGTTGATGTATTCATTGGCGGGTATTTTAGTGGTTTTTTAGTGAGATGTCTTTAGCTGAGTTACTTATACCAATCCGCAATACTACTTAATCAATTTGAGGGATCAAATCTGACGCTAGCTGCGTTAAAAATTTCTGATATAGAACAACTAAATAACGAGTTTTTGCCTTGTTATAGACACTATTTTCTTACCTCCAGATAGATCACTTAATTAAGCTAATTGGTATTAACCTCAACTCTATTGTAAGTAAATTAAACTCTGGTAGTGTTGAAACCGCTTATTAAGATAGATCTGCTTTCTTAAAGTTAGGTTGCTAAGTAAATGATTTAACTAGAACCTCGTAGTTTTGCTTAAGTTATGCTTTACTCATCGTACCAGTTTAAACATAGAGAATAATAATGAATAAAGAAATGTTAATTGAACAAGTGGGCGCATTATTTGTAAATGGCATGCCATTTAACCAGTTTTTACAAATATCGGTTGAGTCGTTGAGCCCTGAACAGGCCAAAATTACGTTTCCGTGGCAGGATGTACTCATTGGTAACCCTGCGCAAAAAATACTGCACGGTGGTGTTATTTCAGCCGTACTTGATAATGTAGGCGGTATGCTCGCTGCAGCAAGCGTGATTGATAAGCTCACCGATTTAGATATAGGAAGTGTGCAAACAAAATTAGCCACGCTTGGGACTATCGACTTGCGCACTGATTATTTGCGCCCTGGTAAAGGAGAGAGCTTTACAGCGAGTGCCACACTTATTCGCTCAGGTAATAAAGTGTGTGTTTGTCGAATGGAATTACATAACGAACAGTCTGTTCAAATTGCTTTTGGGACAGGCACGTATTTAGTTGGATAAAACGTGTATGGGAAGTAAACTAGCGGCCTTTTAAATCACTAAGTGTTTATTATGTCGATTGATACTGAGCAGCGTAAAGGTGCTATTTTTGCTTGTCTTGCTTTTTTTATGTGGGGCCTTGCGCCAATATATTTTAAGTTAATTCAGCATGTTTCTGCCTTTGAAATTTTAATGCATCGGGTTGTTTGGTCGGTTGTATTTTTAGTACTAGTAGTAAGTGTTTTAAAGTATTGGGATAAAGTTAAACGCATTATTGTTCAGCCTAAGCTTTTGCTTATGCTTGTTATTACCTCAACATTACTAGGGTTTAACTGGGGTTTATTTATATGGGCTATAAATAATAACCATATGCTTGATGCGAGTTTGGGCTATTACATAAACCCTCTTTTAAATGTATTACTGGGTATGCTCTTTTTAGGTGAACGCCTGCGTAAGTTTCAAGGTGTAGCAGTGGCACTGGCCTTTACCGGTGTTGTGCTGCAGTTAATTAGTTTTGGCTCGTTTCCGGTAGTGGCATTTTCATTAGCTATATCGTTTGCGCTTTATGGGTTGTTACGTAAAAAACTACCCGTTGAAGCCTTACCTGGCATTTTACTTGAAGCACTTATATTACTGCCTGTTGCACTCATTTATTGGTGGTTAATGGTGCCTACAGCAACATCAAGCCTGCCAGCTAACGATTGGCATACTAATGCATTACTGATTAGTGCAGGTATTGTAACTACATTACCACTGCTGTGTTTTACTGGCGCCGCTAAGCGTTTGCAATACACTACATTAGGCTTTTTTCAGTATATTGGGCCAAGCCTAATGTTTATATTGGCAGTGGTGTTTTACGGTGAAGTGTTTGACGCTGAGAGATTAGTTACGTTTGCATGTATTTGGAGTGCGCTAGCTATTTTTAGTTGGGATTCTTACCATCAATCACGCAAACGTAAAAAGGCGGCAATAACAGCCGCCGAGGTGTAGGTGTTACAGCCTAGCTGACTACTTTATTACGGCCGGTTTCTTTAGCGTCATACAGCTTTAAATCGGCCTGTTTTAATAGCTCATCAATTTGATAAACAGAGCCACTTACAAAACCAATTGAAATAGTAAACTTAATCTTAGCGCTACTAAACTCATGGCTATTAGCTTCTATAAAGTATCTAAATCCTTCAAGGCGTTTAAGGGCTTCTTGTTTATCTACATCTATAAAATAAACCGCAAACTCTTCACCACCCAAGCGCGCTACTAAGTGCTTTTTAAAGTATTTACTGAAGCAAATAGAGAGCCCTTTTAATACTTCGTCGCCAACATCGTGCCCGTATGTATCGTTAATTGATTTAAAGTGATCAATATCAAGCATAGCTAAAGCACCATCACCTTTAGTATGTTTTATTTGCTTTAATGATTTTTCAGCTTCTTCAAAAAAGTAACGACGATTTGGTAAATTGGTTAAATAATCCGTGTTGGCTTGTCGCCTTATGGTGGCTATAAGTTCTAACATATCGACGTTTTGGCTAAGCCTGCAGTAAAACTCTTCACTATTAAAAGGTTTATGTAAATAATCGTTTGCGCCATTTTTTAAAAATAAACTAGAAAGCCCTACATAGTCAGAGCCCGAAATACCAATAATGGCTTTTTCGTCGTTGCTATATAAGCGGCGAATTTCGCTACATAACTCATCACCATTCATGTTTGGCATTTCGTTATCAGTAATGATGACTGAAATGTCGGGTGAATTTTCGAGCATTTTTAATGCTTCTTTTCCGTCTTGTGCTTCAATAATTTGATATTTGTGACGAACTAATAGGCTGCAAATGTATCGGCGAGTCGATTTAGAGTCATCAACAACCAGTACTTTTACATTTTCGTTGCGGGGTAAGCGATGCAATTGTTTTTCGAGGTATTGGTATGCTTGTTTGTTTTCTTTAATGATGTAATCGATGATTGGGTATTTTTCTACAGTGTCGCGAGTTTTTTTATCAATATTGCCCGTCATTACAATAGTTGGAATGTCTGCATTAATAGTACAAGGTACAGCTTCACCAGATGGGGCATCAGGTAATATGAAGTCAACTACAGCGCAAAAATAGCTATTTTTACTTATAAGCTCTTTTGTTTGCGCTAATGACTCAGCTATATCAACTTCATAACCAGCCTTAAGCGCGATGTGCTTTTGCACTCGCGCCATTGCAGGTGTATCTTCAACTATTAGTATTTTTCGCGTCACGGAACAACCCTGTTTATATTTTGCAAAAATATTTGCTTATACAAGTTGTAACTGTTAAAACGCAAAAAAGCAAATAACTTAAGTACTTACAGATTATCCGCTTCTGAATAATACTCTTGGCTAATCGGTGCCGGCCCTGACATTTTTGAGCGGCCAAATAAAGTATGAAACTTAGTTTTGCAAGTCGTTAGTTTTAAGTATTTTACCCAAGCTCGTTCGATTGGGTTGGTAGGTTCTTGTGAGCCAGTTACGACTGCTACAAACTGTTCTTGGTGTTCGTTTTGCGGCTCAATTGTTTTACTGTATAAGCCTTTTAAAACAACTCCGTGTTGTTCAAGTATGCTGGCTTCTAATAAGGTGAAGTTTCCGCTGCGGCTAAAGCCTCGTGGAAAGTTTTGATCATCATAAAATTGACGTTGGCTAACAAATGCTTGGCGTAGTAATGAAATGTTATTGCTCATAGCTTTATCCTCATACCTTAGTAATTAGCTGGAGTATGATGCAAGTTTGGCAATTTATTAAACAAATTATTTTTATCGTGAGGATAAAAAATTGGATATCGATTTATTAAAAACATTCGTTGAGGTAGTGCGTACGCGTCACTTTGGTAAAGCGGCCGAAAACCTTTATATTACGCAGTCTGCAGTGAGCTTTAGAATTCGCCAATTAGAGCAAGGACTTGGTGTTAATTTGTTTATTCGCCAGCGTAATAACATTCAACTTACAGCACCTGGCGAGCGTTTATTACCCCATGCACAAATGATTATTACGGGCATGCAGCGGGCCAAAGTCGATGTTGCACTTGCCGACAATATGCATAAGCAAATTAGCTTAGCAGGAACGCCTAATATTTGGGATGCTTTTTTACAGTTTGGTATAACAAATATTGTATCGGCGATGCCGGGCGTGTCGCTGGTTGCAGAAGTTAAAGCACAACAAGAAAGCACTCGGCTGTTATTAGAACGCACGCTTGATTTGGCAATATTGTTTGATCCACCAAAAGTAGACGAGTTAGTAGTAGAGCGAATCTGTGAGTTGCCAATCATTCCAGTAAGCGGATACGACACTGCAACGAACGAAAACTTTTTTGATAATCAGTATGTGTATGTTGATTGGGGAACTACTTTCTCACTTTGGCATGCACGCCAGTTTACTGGAAAAACCCCTCCTTATTTTAGAACTAGCACAGGACGTATTGCACTTGATTTAATACTGCAATGTGGCGGCAGTGCGTTTATACCTCAAGTATTGGTAGAAGGGCATTTAGAAAAAGGTGAGTTGTTTCATGTTAAAGGGGTAGAAAACACCTCAAGAGACGTATTTATTGCGTATCACAGAGACAACGAGCAAAAAGAGCTAATAGAAACCTTAGTTAATTTACTTTCGCAAATGACGCCAAGCTTGTCATTAAAGCAAGGTAAGTAAGTTCGGCCGTTTATTACGCTTTCATGTTATTTTGATTTCACATTTAATGCATTTTTATTAATAAAAAAAGACATTAATATTTCCATTGTAATATTACTGTCATTTAGCGGTGACAAAATGCAGCAGTTTTAAAAATTAGTCTTTTGTGATTATCCAAGGAAATAACATGAAATTTGTAAAATCGAGCTTATGCTTAGCACTATTAAGTGGTTTATCTTTTAATGCACTTGCCGACGTAGACATTTACGGTAAAGCGAATGTAACAGTGCAATCATCTGATGATGGCGAAGGGTCTTTTACCGAGATAAAAAGTAATGCATCTCGTCTTGGTGTTAAAGGTTCTGAAAAAATAAATGATAGTTTAGAAGCGGTATATAAGTTTGAGTTTCAAGTTGATGTGTCTGATGCTGATTCAAAAGGCGATAACGACGACAATATTTCTGCGCGTAACCAATATGTTGGTTTAAAAGGTGCGTTTGGTCAGGTTGTAATTGGTCGTAACGATACTGCGCTTAAGCAATCTCAAGGTAAGTTAGATTTATTTAACGATCTTGAAGGCGACATTAAAAATGTATTTAAAGGTGAAAACCGCTTAGGAAATACAGTTAGTTATTCATCAAACTCATACGAAGGTTTTAAAGTACTAGCTACTTTTGTAGCTGAAGATGATGTAGACGCTGATAACGGTTACTCAATGGCGGTTACTTACGGCGACGTGGCACTTAAAAAGAGCGCTGTATATGCCTCGATTGCAGCCGATAGTGAAGTAAATGGCTACGATGTAGTACGTGCATCAATCCAAGGTAAAATCGAAAACTTTAAATTGGGCGCAATGTACCAAACACAAGAAGCAGTAGATGGCAGCGCAGAAGCGGATGGTTACTTGCTAAATGCTGCTTACAGCATGGGTAACAACACATTTAAAGTGCAATACCAAGATATGGACTTTGACGACAGCGACGATAAGTCAGCAATTTCAGTTGGTCTTGATCACAAATTAAATAAAAATATTAAAGTATTTGGTTTTTACTCAAGCTTCGATATGGACAACAACGTTGACCAAGACTACGTAGGCTTAGGTATGGAATACAAGTTTTAACGATTAGTTAAAACACTCCCTTTTTAACCGCGCTCTTTTGAGTGCGGTTTTTTTTGCTTTAAATTATTTACTTAGCCGCCCATAATAGAGCTTCATTTGGAATGAGGTGCGAGTCCTCGACTGTTCCCGCAACTGTAAGCAGCTGAGCTGTAAGTCAGATACAAATGGTATAATACCAATTTTATTAAAAACATGATCTTTCTAGCGAATTAAATAACTTCCTAACTTCGTTAAAAATTATTCATATATAACAACTATATGTCATAATTTCCGCCTTGTTATTAAGCTATTTCTTTGTCGCTATAATAAATCACTAATTTAATGCAATTGGTATGATTTTTTTTAACGAGCGGGTTTACTCATTTTTTCTTGTAGTGCATTAGTATTTTTATCGCATTTTTAGTGAGTTTAACCTAGGGTCTGTTGAACTTTGCGGATTAAAATTTGTTCAAACTAGGGGCTATTTAATCGCGGCGCGAGGTTTGTAACCTAGTGGGCTAAGTAAAAACCGAGCAACAAAGAGTAAATAGCCCCTAGGAAGAACCCTTTGGGCAGCGCCTGTTTGGCATTAATGCTACGTTATCGCCCATTTATGGGGAATAACCACACTACATAGGCTCTGCCTTACCTAAATACCAAACAGACTGTTGCAAATTTAACCTTGAAAGATCAACCGACCCTAGCCTAGGACTGACTATTGCACACTCAAACGCCATTAAATACACCATTACTAAACGTTAAAAACGTATCGTGGGGTATTGGCAATAAAACGATTCTCAAAAAAATAAACCTTAAAATAACCACAGGTAAATTTGTTGGTTTAATTGGACCTAATGGCGCAGGTAAATCGAGCTTATTGCGTTGTTTATATCGTTTTAATAAACCCAGTGATGGCGTTGTAGAGTTTAACAACACCGACATTTGGCAGCTAAAAAGCGATGAGTACGCAAAAAAAGTAGCGGTTGTTTTACAAGAAACCCCGTCGCAATTTAACTTAAGCGTATTTGATGTTATTGCGCTTGGGCTAACGCCTCATAAATCGCTATTCAGCTCAATAACTAACATTGATAAACAAAAAATTATTCAAGCTATCAATACCGTAGGGTTGGCAGATCATAGTGAGCAAAGCTTTGAGTCACTTTCGGGCGGTGAAAAGCAACGTGCCTTGATAGCCCGCGCCATAGTTCAGCAACCTCAACTGTTAATAATGGACGAGCCAACTAGCCATTTAGATGTTAAATACCAAATACAGGTAATGGAGCTTGCTAAATCGTTGGGTGTAACGGTGTTTGCATCGTTTCATGATTTAAACTTAGCCTCTGCAATGTGCGATGAACTAGCTGTTATTAAAAATGGTGAAATTACGCATTCAGGCGCGCCAAGTGAGGTATTAACCGAAAACATGCTAGGTGAGGTTTTTGGTGTATGTGCTCAAGTAAATAACCACCCACAAATATCGAAGTCGGGAAATAGCATTCCTCATATCACTTACTTTTATGGTTACAAATAATATGAGCGCAGTTAATACTCGCCAATCACTTGCGCTATTTATAAGTGCTGCAGCTGCTTTATTTAGCTTATTTGCAGCACTTAGTTTTGGTGCGGCAGAGACCTCACTTCAAGACGTACTTAATAGTTTTTTGCTCTCAAATAATGCGTCTTTTAATACGCGTATTATTTACGAACTAAGAATGCCACGCACATTACTCGCCTTTTTAGCTGGCTCTGGTTTAGCAATTGCGGGGCTTATTTTACAAACGGTAACGCGTAACCCTTTAGCCGACCCTTACTTATTTGGTATATCGTCGGGTGCTTCATTTGGCGTAGTGTTACTTATGGCGCTAGCAGGTATTAGTGCAGGTTTTATGTTATCGGCAGCAGCGTTATTAGGTAGCTTACTCGCTATGAGTTTATTAATTCTTATTGCAGGTAGGCAGCAAAGTGCACAGGTAGAATCAATGCTATTAGCTGGCGTTGCTCTGTCGTTTTTATTTAGTGCGTTTACCAGTTTGTTGCTTTATTGGAGTGACCCTCAGGCGGTAGCCGCTATTTTATTTTGGACACTGGGCAGCTTTGCTCGTGCGCAGTGGGCTACGCTTTGGTTGCCTTTATTGGTAATTACATTGTGTACGTTTGTAATGCTGAGCTTTAGAAGACAACTCAATGCCATGTTACTTGGCGATGAAAGCGCAATTACATTAGGTGTTAGGGTACAGCGCTTTAGAATACTCATGCTGGTTTTAAGCTCATTAATTACCGCAGTGCTGGTGGCTATGTGTGGTGGTATTGGGTTTGTAGGATTAATGGTACCGCACATTGTGCGCTTTTTTATCTCCCAAGGCACCATCGCGGGATTGCTAGTAACCAGCTTAGTGGGCGGTACATTTATGGTGTGGGTTGATGTACTTTCGCGCTCCTTACTAAAAAATCAAGAGCTGCCTGTAGGCGTTATTACCGCTGCTATTGGTAGTGTGTTCTTTTTAAGTTTATTATTTTTTAGAAAGCGAAAGGTGTAACTCCATGAAAACCTTAATGGTGCAAGGCACTACATCAGATGCTGGTAAAAGCACCCTAGTTGCAGCCCTTTGCAGAGTGTTTACAAAGCGCGGAGTAAAGGTAGCGCCTTTTAAACCACAAAATATGGCACTTAATAGCGCAGTAACAAAAGATGGCGGCGAAATTGGTCGTGCGCAAGCTTTGCAAGCAATAGCGGCTAAAGTAGAGCCCGAAATAGATTTTAATCCCATATTGCTTAAACCTAATAGCGATACCGGCGCACAAGTGATTATTCACGGAAAAGCCATTAGTAATATGGAAGCGGGCAAATATCACGACTATAAAAAAGTGGCGATGGATGCAGTAATTACCTCACATAACCGCTTAGCTAAACGCTTTGATTTACTCCTTGTTGAAGGGGCTGGCAGCCCCGCTGAAATAAACCTGCGTGAAAACGATATTGCCAATATGGGTTACGCCGAAGAGGTAGATTGCCCCGTTATTATTATTGCCGATATAGATAAAGGCGGTGTGTTTGCACATTTGGTAGGTACGCTTGCGTTGCTAAGCGAGTCAGAACAAGCGCGCGTAAAAGGCTTTGTTATAAACCGCTTTAGAGGCGATATAGGTTTGCTGCAAGGTGGGCTTGATTGGCTTGAAGAGTACACAAACAAACCCGTACTTGGCGTATTACCTTATTTGCACGACCTCGCGCTTGATGCTGAAGACGCCGTCGCAATTGATAATAACGTAACCAACGCCACAATTAATATTGCAGTGCTGCTTGTACCACACATTAGTAACCATACTGATTTTGATGCACTGCGCCTGCACCCAAACATTAATATAAATTATGTGCGCCACACGCAAACGATCCCAGACGTTGATCTGATAATTCTCCCAGGCAGTAAAAATGTGCTGGGCGATTTAACCTTTTTGAAAAATGAAGGCTGGGACACTCAAATTAAGCGCCACTTACGCTATGGTGGCAAAGTACTTGGCATTTGTGGCGGCATGCAAATGCTGGGCAATACGCTCAACGATCCCGATGGTATTGAGTCATCATTAAAGCAAGTAAATGGGCTCGCTCTATGCGACTTTGAAACCACGCTAACAGCGCAAAAATTATTAACTAAAATAACCGCTACACTGTTTTTAAATAACCAACAAACACCCTGTAGTGGTTACGAAATACATGCAGGAATTAGCCAAGGTGCAGCGCTTAATAAGCCATTTATAACCTTTAATAAAAACCACCCAAATGGCTTTAAAACAGATGGCTTTATTAGCGATGATAATGCCATTGCAGGCACCTATTTACATGGCTTGTTTGATGAAGCCGATGCTACATCGCAAATTTTAAAATGGGTAAAACCAGGCGCCTCAATTAATCCAATTAGTATTGCCACTCATCGCGAGCAGCAGTTAGAACGATTAGCAACCATGTGCGAAACGCATTTAAATATACAGCAAATTATCTCGATTTATGAAGGGCACAATAATGACTGAACAAAACAACGATAAGCACAAGCAACGTCAGCAAAAAGTAAAAGAACAAGTGGATGCGCGCGTTGCTGCAGCACAAGATGTAAAAGGTATTTTTCAGGTAATCACCGGTAACGGTAAAGGTAAATCAACTTCGGGCTTTGGCGTTGTAGCACGTTGCGTAGGGCATGGTAAAAAAGCAGCCGTCTGCCAATATATTAAAGGTACGTGGGAATGTGGCGAGCGTAATTTATTACAAGGTGCAGGTGTTGAGTTTGTTGTAATGAACACCGGTTTTACCTGGGATACGCAAAATAAAGAAGCCGATACTGCAGCCGCCCAAGCAACATGGCAAGAGTCAAAACGCATGCTTGCTGATAGCAGTATTGATTTAGTATTACTCGATGAGCTTACGTATATGGTGACCTACGGCTACGTTGATTTAGATGAAGTAGTAACGGCGCTTAATAACCGCCCACCAATGCAGTCAGTTATTATTACAGGGCGTGCAGCGCATCGTACTTTAACAGACCTTGCCGACACAGTAAGCGAAGTGCGTAATGTAAAACACGCATTCGACTCAGGCATAAAAGCGCTCGAAGGGTTTGATTACTAATGTTTAAAGCGTTTTTTATTGGGCTACTGCTTTTTAGTGTATCGGGCAGTGCACTTGCAGAGCAGGTTAATGATTCTAAAAAACTGCGAATAATCGCGCTTGCACCACATATAGTCGAAAACCTATTTGCCATAGGGGCGGGCGATAATATTGTGGGCACAGTTGATTACGCCGACTACCCTGCTGAGGCCCAAAGTATTGAGCGCATAGGCGGTTATTACGGTATCTCGCTTGAAAAAGTATTGGCGCTTAAACCCGACTTAGTTATTGCATGGAAAAGCGGAAATCAAAGCGAAGATTTAGCCCAAATAGAGCGCCTTGGCATAAAAGTATATTTGAGTAACCCCACCACAATCGCTGGTGTAGCCGACGAGTTACTTACTTTTGGTGAATTTACAGGGAACATTAAGCAAAGCCAGCAAGCGGCAAGCGCATTTAAACATAAGCTAAATGGTATTGTTAAAAGCCAGCAAGATAAAAAAAATATTACCGGGTTTTATCAGTTATGGGCTGAGCCCATGATGACAGTAAGTAAAAATACATGGATAAGCCAACTGATTGAAACATGCCATGTAAGTAATGTATTTGCACAGAGCGTTACAGATTACCCGCAAATTAGTATCGAAAATGTCATTGTTACTAAGCCACAAGTTATTATTATCCCTGATGAAAAATCAAAAACGCCACAGCCGGTTGTTAATTGGCAAAAGTGGCCAGAAGTGCCTGCAGTTAAAAATGATCAATTTATTAGCGTAAATGCCGATTTATTACATCGTTTTACTCCGCGCATGCTAGATGGACTCGCGGATATGTGTGATAAAATAGACGCATCACGTAAACAGATTAAGAGTACACAATGAGCGATTGGGCTACATTTTTAGAAAGTGAATTACAGCAACCTTACATGCAGGAAACGTTAGAGTATGTGGCTAATCGCCGCAATGAAGGTGTTGCTGTTTATCCGCCTGAACCTCAAGTATTTAGTGCTTTTGATGCCACAGCACTAAATGACATACGCGTTGTAATTTTAGGACAAGACCCATACCACGGAGAAGGGCAAGCGCATGGCTTGTGTTTTTCGGTATTGCCTGATGTAAAAAAGCTGCCGCCGTCGCTTAAAAATATGTACAAAGAGTTAGCTACCGATATCAGCGGTTTTGCTGTTCCTGAACATGGGTACCTGCAAAGCTGGGCAGATCAGGGCGTGTTTTTACTCAATACAGTATTGACCGTTGAGCAAGGGCAAGCGCATTCTCATAAGCATTTAGGGTGGGAGCAATTCACCGATAATGTAATAGCGCATATTAATAAGCACTGCGAAGGTGTGGTATTTATTTTATGGGGTGCACATGCACAAAAAAAAGGGAAAGGCATAGATAGCGCTCGCCATCATGTTTTAAAAGGACCGCACCCATCGCCGCTTTCGGCGCATAGAGGCTTTTTTGGCTGTCAGCATTTTTCAAAAACGAATGAGCTATTACAAGCCCAAGATGAAAAACCGATTAACTGGCAGGTGTAAATAACCTGGGCTCTGAATAATAAATTTATCTCATGCAGCTATTTTCAGCGCATTAAAAAAGGCTTCCATATATCGGAAGCCTTTTTGTTTAGTTGGGGCGTATTGAATTAAAAATCGAGCTCTTCAATTGCAATACTGTCTGTAAAGTAGTCTAGTTCTTGTAGTTCTTTACGTAGGCGCTGTTTGTCTTTTATTGCTTCTATTTCGCGCCATTTTCTTTTTTTATTTTTCTGAGAGGTTTTCCTTGTTGTATCTGGTCCTTCTAATATCTCTAATATATCGTTTAGGCTATCCATGAACTTCTCCTATTGATTTTATTGACCTCAAGAATACCTATACCACAGGCATAACTAAAATAGAACAAAAAAGTGACAGTTATGTTACGAGGATGTGATGAGTTGATGAAGGTTTATACGAAGATTATATAGAGGAGTAGCGTATTTTAGGCATAAAAAAAACGCCGCTATTGCGACGTTTTTAAAACACGATTATAGCAAGTTACATTGCTTTAAAGCGCGCCTCTAGTTGTTCTTGTGCATCAGCAAAAGAGCGAATACCTTCAGCTAGTTTTTCAGTAGCCATAGCATCTTGGTTATGTAACCAACGGAACTGTGCTTCTGTAAGTGGCTCTGGTTTTGGCTCTTGTGGAACATCGCTTTCAAGCAAATATTCTTGTGCGCCTTCAAGGTTACCTAAATCTTCTAAAAGATTAGGGCTAATAGTTAGCTTGTCGCAACCTGTAAGTGCAATAATTTCGCCTGTGTTACGGAAACTTGCACCCATCACAACTGTTTTGTAGTCATGGCGTTTGTAAAATTCAAAAATGCTGCGTACAGACTGAACACCTGGATCTTGTAGCGGATCGGTTGGTTTTTCCATACCGTTAGCAACGTGCCAATCTAAAATACGGCCAACAAATGGCGAAATTAGAAATACGTTTGCATCGGCACAAGCACGGGCTTGGGCATCGCTAAATAATAAAGTAAGGTTACATTTAGTCCCTTCTTTTTCTAGCTGCTCAGCGGCTTTAATACCTTCCCATGTAGACGCTACTTTAATTAAAATTTTGTCTTTGCTTACACCTTCTTTTTCGTAAAGGCTAAGTAGGGTATGTGCTTTATCAATCGTAGCTTGCGTATTAAACGAAAGGCGTGCATCTACTTCAGTAGAAATATAACCAGGTACAATAGCGCTAATTTCTTTACCTAGTAATACGGCAAAGTAATCACATGCTAGTTCAAGTTGTTTAGCAGGCTCTTGCTCGGTTTCTTTTGCGTAGCTCCAAGCTTTATCTAGGTAAGGCTTATATGCTTCAATCTCGCTCGCTTTTAATAAAAGCGACGGGTTTGTAGTTGCATCTTCTGGTTGATGCTTTTTAATAGCTTCAATATCACCAGTGTCGGCTACGATAGATGAATGTTGTTTTAGCCTTTGTAGAGCTGAAGTCATTTGCTTTCCTCATTCCAAGCAAGTTAAAAGAAAAATCTAATCACTCTTAATATATCTAATCCATACTGCAACAGTGTGACAATGCTTGATAGGTCTTATGTCCTGATCAATAAAAAAACGGCAATGCATGGGTTATTAAGAGAGGATTTATTTAAACAAAACGTGCTTTTCGTTTCATTTAATGTTGAAATTGACACTAAATAAATTACAAGTCAATAGCTAACTATGATCACTGTTATTTCACCTGCAAAAAATCTTGATTACGAAACGCCACCCGCAACAGACAAGTTCACTCAGCCTGAATTACTAGAGCACAGCGAAGAGCTCATGAAAGTATGCCGTGAACTAACACCAGCGCAAATTGGCAGTTTAATGAAAATTAGCGACAAGCTATCTGGGCTTAACGCAGCACGCTTTAGTGAGTGGGCACAGCCGTTTACACAAAGTAATGCTAAACAAGCCGCACTTGCCTTTAATGGTGATGTATATGGCGGTTTAGATGCAAGTACGCTTAAAGCTAGCGAGCTTGATTACGCACAAAACCACTTACGTATTCTTTCGGGTTTATACGGCTTATTAAAACCACTTGATTTAATGCAAGCTTACCGTCTTGAAATGGGCACCAAGCTTGAAAATTCACGTGGCAAAAACTTATACGAGTTTTGGGGCAGCGTAATAGCGAATAAACTAAACGACGTATTAAAAGCGCAAGACGCACAATATTTAGTTAACCTTGCTTCAAACGAATATTTTAAAGCGGTAGATAAAAAAGTGCTTAATGCACAAATTATTACCCCACACTTTAAAGACTGTAAAAACGGTCAATACAAAGTAATTAGCTTTTACGCTAAAAAAGCACGCGGCATGATGGCGCGCTACATTATCGAAAATAAAGTAACGCAGTTAAGCCAACTTAAAGAGTTTACGGTAGCAGGTTATTACTTTAGCCCAGAGGCAACAGTTAAAGAGCTTGAGCCGGTATTTATGCGCGACGAACAAAATTAGGTTTATAAGCTTAAATAAAAAATTTAAAAGCCATGCATTGCATGGCTTTTTTGATGTTGGCGTTATATTTGCAATCTCATCTAATATTAATGAGAACACTAATTAAATAGGTGCAAATAAAATGATCAGCATTCCGTCAATTGACGAAGCCGAAAAACTAATAGAAGAAAAGCTCGGAGGGTGGTTTGATGTTGTAATAAGTCATATCCCTAATTTTATAGTTGCGATACTGATCGCAATTGTGTTTTCAATATTGGCACGCTTTGCTGGCAAGCTGATGAAAAACGTATTACGCCGCTCACTTGACTCAACACAAATTGCCGACTTAATGGCGTCAATTTTTAAAGTTATTGTGTTGTGCATAGGTTTATTTATAGCGCTCGATTTTGTTGGCTTAAAAGGCACCGTTACTTCGCTACTTGCTGGTGCGGGTATTGTGGGTTTAGCCATTGGTTTTGCGTTTCAAGACATGACCGAAAACCTAATTGCAGGTATAGCAATGGGTGTACGTAAGCCATTTAAAACAGGTGACGTAATAGAAACCGATGATGTGTTTGGTTCAATACATTCTATAAACCTACGTAACACGCTAATAGAGAGCTTTTACGGGCAACTAATACTTGTACCAAATAAAGTATTATTTAGAAATGTACTAAAAAATTACACCACGCTAGGTATAAGACGTATAGAAGTACCCGTAGGTATTTCGTACGGCGACGACATAGAAAAAGCAAAAGACGTTATAGTCGATAAAATTAACGAATTTGACTTTGTAATACGCAAAGATGAAACCGCCGTATACGCTGAAGGCTTTGGTGACAGCAGCATCAACTTACTGGTGTGGTTTTGGATTAAATACCCAGGCGAGCCTGACTTTATGACGGTACGCCATAAAGGTATAGTTGCCGTTAAGCAAGCACTAGATGAAGCTGATATTAGCATTCCATTCCCAATTCGTACGCTCGACTTTGGCATTAAAGGGGGCGAAAAACTCGATGCTATGATTAGCGATAAAATAAGCCAGCAGTCACCAAATAAAGACAGTAGCGACGGTACTGACTCTAGCCAAAGTGAGTAATTTAGTTAAAGCTCATTAGGCAAAAGCATTGGGAAATAGTTACTTAACAACAGCGCATTTTTACAGAGTAAAAATGCGCTGTTGTTTTTTATAAACGGATTATTAGCTAAAAGTTTAAATATCTAGTGTTATGTTTATTGAATATAGGAGTGTTTAATAAGTAAAAGTAGTATTTATCCACCGACTTCCTTACTGCCTTTGCGGCAAACTCTGAAATAACGCTTCCATCTATTTCAATAACTAAATCATCCTCTTTCAGTCCCGCTCGATCGGCTGAAGAAACAGTGTAAACTTTTACAATATTAACTGAGTTTATTTTAGGGCTAAAAAAATCAGAGATAGCCACGCTAGCATCAAATCCAAATCACTCTTCTTCAGCATTACAAAGACTGAATATAAGCAATAGTGTAAAAATTAGGGCGTCATTTTTAGCCTCTTTTTACGCATAACAAGTTCGTAGAGTTGTGCGCTTATATTTATAAGTTAAACAGTAACCAAACGATCTATTGGCTCAATTGTTTACATAGCTGTACTACAACGAGGATGGTAACTAATGCTGACGTAACTTGTTCTATTAGCCAAGCTACTAGTATGTTTGGTATTAATGGGATCTATCGCTTTTGTGGGAGGAATAATTGCATTACATAGGTTTTATTTTATCTTTGTGCTCAGCAAAACTTGCCTTAAACAGGGTATAAAAAAGCGCAGCTTGTGTTGGAGTAACAAGCCGCGCTTATGAATTAGTTATACAAATAAGTTTATGTGGTGCGTATTAAATAACGCTAATTTTATTACGAATGATTTTAACCCCATCCATATTTTCTAAAAACTTTTGAGCTAGTGCGCGCTGAAAACCAGTTTGTGCTTCACCGTATAAATCTACTTCACCATTTTTTACCTGCACACGAATATCACTTAACGCTAGGTTAGGATTAGTTCGTAGGGTGTTGGTGATAGCTTGTTGTAAGTTAGGTTGAGTGGCTACACTGCTTACTACGGCCATGTTGGTTGCTGCACTTACTTTTGTAGCGCAAGCTAATAAAAATAAACAACAAAATGATACTAAAGCGATAGTTAACTTGAAGCGGTTCATAACTTAATCCTTACATTACGGTGAATAGTGCAGCCACAATATGGAAATTCCATCGGCTAGGTTATCTTTGTAGTTACAATTTCGGTGCCAATATTAACGCTATGAAATATAAGGGAATTTTATTAAGTGGGAATTCAGGTGGGCAAAAATTACATTTAAATGAGTATGAGTTACATGCTTGGGTTACATATGTAACAGGTACAAACAGCAGAGCCAGCAAGGCTTGCATTAAAAAGCCGACAAAAGTCGGCTTAGTATAAAAATGTTTTAGGTTACTTTTTCTTTTTAACCTTAGCCTTTTTCTTGGCTTTCATTTTTACTGGATCTTTACGCTTTTTAGCTGGTGGCTTAGCTTCTTTATGCTGTGGCTCAACACCTCTAATTACACGGCGTTTTAATTTTTGTTCAACGTAGCGCTCTACTTTATATAAAATACCAATATCGTGTGCTTCAACTAGCGATATTGCTATCCCTTTTTTACCAGCACGGCCAGTACGACCAATACGGTGTACATATACGTCGGCAGTACGCGGCATATCAAAGTTAATAACGTGGCTGATGTCAGATACATCAATACCACGTGCAGCTACGTCGGTAGCAACTAATATGCTTGTTTTGCCACTGTGGAAGTTTTCCATGGCTTTCATACGTTTGTCTTGTGGCATTTCGCCGCGTAACCACGCCGCTTTTACATCATTAGTTGTAAGTTCGCCAATCAATGTTTCTAAGCGTTCGCGAGTTTTAACAAACACAATCGCTTTAGTTACGTCAGGATTTTTTAGCGTATTAACTAATAATTCAAGTTTGTGATGATAATCGTCGGCTAAATGTACCCATTGGTGAATTTTAGCCTTTTCTTTACGTGACGATTCGGCTTCTAATAGAGCTGGGTCGTTTAATGTTTTTTCAGCAAACCTTTCTACGCTGTCACCTTCAAGTGTTGCTGAGAATAAAAAACATTGGCGACGATTTTTAGCTTCGTCACAAATACGGCTCATTTCTTTTTTGAAACCCATATCTAACATGCGATCTGCTTCATCAATAATAAGCATTTCTACGTGTTCAGCATGAAAGTTTTCGGTTTCTAGGTATTCCATTAATCGACCTGGTGTGGCGATTAAAATATCGTTATTTTTTTCAAAAATTTCTTTATGCGTGCCGTAGTTAATACCGCCTGTTACTACACCAATTTTTAGGTGTGTGCGTTTAGCTAGCAGTTCACATTGTTCATGAATTTGATAAGCCAGCTCACGAGTCGGGGTCATAACGAGTACGCGCGCAAAACCAGGGTCACGACGTGGGAAATCCAGTAAGTACTGAATAGCCGGAATTAAAAATGCCGCTGTTTTACCTGTACCAGTAGGCGCAGATGCTAAAATATCGCGCCCCTGTAGTGCTTCAGGAATAGCTTGTTGTTGAATGCTGGTTGGCGTCTCGTAGCCCATTTTATTAATGGCATCGAGTAGCTTGTTATCAAGATCAAATTCAGAAAATTGCATAGAGTGTCTAAAATAAGGGACAATTACCCTGATTATACGCGCTATGCTGCGCTTGGTGAATGAAAAGGTGAAAAAATGTCTGGTTTTGTATTTAAACAATTTAAAGTTGAACACGACCACTGTGCAATGAAAGTTTCTACCGATGGTATTTTGCTTGGCGCATGGGCTAATTTAAGCGGTGCAAAGTCGTTACTTGATATAGGCACCGGCACCGGCTTACTAGCACTAATGTGTAAGCAGCGCAGTAATGAGCTTGATATAACTGCGGTAGAAATTGACGAAAGCGCCTATACCCAAGCATTACAAAATGTAGCTAATAGCCCGTGGCCAACTATAAGTATTACGCACCAAACTATTCAACGCTTTAGTAGTGAAGTTAAATTTGACGTGGTTATCTCTAATCCACCGTATTTTAATCACAGTTTAAAAGGCGATAATGTTGCGCGTAATACCGCACGCCATACCGACGGCCTAAGTTTTGAAGAGTTAATTAATGCGTTTAAACATTTAAGCCATAGTGGTTCCCGCTTTAGCTTAATACTCCCAAGCGTTGAAGGCGCATTATTTATTGAGCTTGCTACTCAAAATGGGCTTTATTTAAATACTCATTGCCAAGTAAAAGCCACGCCCAATAAAGATATTAGCCGCAGTTTAATGACATTTAGCTACGTAAAAAGCGATATAGAATCATCAATCCTGTGTATTAGAAACTTAGATAATACCTACACTGCTGATTATATAGCCCTATGCAAAGCATTTTATTTGAAAATGTAAATTGCCTAGTTATGTAGGTTATCTAGTAATAAAGGATAATTTACCTATTATGCATACGTATTCAGTTTTTATTTAATCAATTACCAATCTAGTGTTAACCACTTGTAAATAACATCGAGTAGTTGTTTTGCTCGCTCAACAATTGGATCACACACTATGAAACTCAATAAAATAATCACCACCGCAGGTTTAAGCCTAGGGTTGCTCTTACCTAGCATTGCGACTGCTACGCCCACCACATTTGTACATTTGTTTGAATGGAATTGGCAAGATGTAGCGCAAGAATGTGAGCAATACCTAGGACCAAAAGGCTACGCTGCAGTACAGGTCTCGCCACCTAATGAGCACATTACAGGAAGCCAATGGTGGACACGTTATCAGCCAGTAAGTTATGAACTGCAAAGTCGTGGCGGAAACCGTGCACAGTTTATCGATATGGTAAATCGCTGTAGTGCAGCTGGGGTTGATATTTACGTTGATACGCTTATTAACCATATGGCAGCAGGAAGTGGCACAGGCACAGCCGGAAATAGCTTTGGTAATAAAAGCTTTCCTATTTATAGCCCACAAGATTTTCATGAAAGTTGTACCATTAATAACTCTGATTATGGCAACGATCGCTACCGAGTACAAAACTGTGAACTAGTTGGACTTGCCGATTTAGATACCGCTTCAAACTATGTGCAAAATACCATTGCAGCATATATTAACGACTTACAAGCTATTGGCGTAAAAGGCTTTCGGTTTGATGCTTCTAAACATGTTGCAGCAAGCGATATCCAAAGTTTAATGGCCAAAGTAAATGGCTCGCCAGTGGTTTTTCAAGAAGTGATCGATCAAGGTGGGGAGGCTGTTGGTGCCTCTGAATATTTAAGCACAGGTTTAGTAACTGAATTTAAATATAGCACTGAGCTTGGTAACACTTTTAGAAACGGCTCGCTTGCATGGCTGAGTAATTTTGGCGAAGGGTGGGGCTTTATGCCAAGCTCTTCTGCGGTGGTTTTTGTAGACAATCACGACAATCAGCGCGGGCACGGCGGCGCTGGCAATGTTATTACCTTTGAAGATGGCCGCTTATATGACTTAGCCAATGTATTTATGTTGGCTTATCCGTACGGTTATCCAAAAGTAATGTCGAGTTATGATTTTCATGGTGATACAGATGCTGGTGGGCCAAATGTACCGGTACATAATAATGGTAACTTAGAGTGTTTTGCGAGTAATTGGCAGTGTGAGCATCGCTGGTCATATATTGCAGGCGGGGTCGATTTTAGAAATAACACCGCCGACAATTGGGCAGTAACAAACTGGTGGGATAACACAAATAATCAAATTTCATTTGGCCGAGGTAGCTCGGGTCATATGGCTATTAACAAAGAAGACTCAACACTTAGTGCAACTGTGCAAACCGATATGGCGTCAGGGCAATACTGTAATGTGCTAAAAGGCGAACTGTCAGCTGATGCTAAAAGTTGTAGTGGTGAGGTTATAACGGTTAATTCCGACGGTACTATTAATCTTAATATTGGCGCTTGGGATGCGATGGCAATTCATAAAAATGCCAAGTTAAATACCAGTTCTGCCTCAAGCACTGAAAGTGACTGGCAGCGAACGGTTATTTTTATTAATGCACAAACACAAAGCGGACAAGATATGTTTATCCGTGGTGGAATTGACCACGCTTATGCAAACGCAAACCTTGGTCGAAATTGCCAAACAAGTAATTTTGAGTGTGCAATGCCTATTCGTCATAACAATTTAAAAAATGTCACAACAAGCCCTTGGAAAGCAAATGATAACTACCTTGATTGGTATGGTATAGAAAATGGGCAAAGTAGCGAAGCAGAAGGTTCTGCTACCGACTGGACAACGAACGTTTGGCCAGCAGGTTGGGGCGCTGAAAAAACGGTAAACACAGATGGTTTTGGTGTAACACCATTAAATATATGGGGCGAACACTATTGGATGCTTGATGTAGATATGGATTGCAGTAAAGCGGTTAATGGATGGTTTGAACTAAAAGCATTCATTAAAAATGGCCAAGGATGGGAGACTGCCATTGCACAAGACAATCCACTTTATACAAGTACTAATCATATGGCGCAATGCGGAAAAATTAATAAATTTGAGTTTAATAATTCAGGTGTAGTAATTCGTAGTTTTTAAAAGTAAGCAAAAAAGCTCATATGACAACCTAAACTAATGATTATTAGTTTAGGTTTTTTATTTTATGTACAGCGCTTTAATAGTGTGTTTATAAATCACCTGATATGATTTAGCCATTGGCCACTTAATTTAAAAGGCAACACAATGAAAAAGTTAAATAAATTAGCATTACTTAGCACGTTAGCAGCCACCATTTTTGCAAGCCAAGGTGTGTTTGCTGCTATTTCGCCAGTAGGGCTTTGGAAAACGATTGATGAGGATACAAACCAAGCTAAGTCGTATGTACGTATTACCCAAACCAACGGTGTATTAAGCGGCAAAGTTGAAACCATTCTTAACCCTGCAAAACAAAATGATATATGTAGTAAATGCGATGATGAGTTAAAAGATCAGCCTATTTTAGGAATGACTATAATCACCGATGTAAAAGCACAAGATGATGGCATCTGGGGAGACGGAGAAATACTCGACCCAACAAATGGTAAAACCTACACTTTACAACTAACCCCGCAGGATGAAGGTAAAAAGCTCGAAGTACGCGGCTACATTGGCTTTTTTTATCGAAACCAATATTGGCTAAAAGTAGAGTAAGTTTTACTACTTATTTAATTACTAAACGTTAAATAATTAAGTATTAACTGAAATCATTTTTGCGCTTTGCCTTTCTTACTCACTAAGCCAGCTATATTTAATTGGCATTCAATTTTGAGTAAATAATAAAGGAAAAAAGATGATTAAGTACATAGTTGCTTTAATAATGCTGAGCACACTGTTAATAAGCGGTGGGGCAAATGCAAAGGATGATGCTGTAAATACAGGTTGGTTTAATAACACGGCTATTAAAGGGTACGACAGCGTTGCTTATTTTACGCAAAATAAAGCCGTTAAAGGCAGCGACAAATATACGTTTAGTTATTTAGGTGCTGACTGGCATTTTTCGAGTGAAGAAAATAAAACGGCATTTGCAGAAAACCCAAAGGATTATGCACCGCAGTACGGTGGCTGGTGCGCTTATGCAATGGCTGATGAAGGTAATGCCGTAGGGATAGACCCTGAAGCATTTTATATTCACGAAGATAAGCTTTACTTAAACTATAGCGAAAGCGTGCAGCAAAAATGGTTAAGTAATTTACTACCGTACATTGTTATGGCAGATGGGTACTACCCACAAACAACCAATGTGATGACGTTTCAATAAATTACTCATATTGCTAGGGCGTGTTGATCTTTGTGGATTGAAATTTGTTCAATCTAGGGGCGATTAAATCGCGGCGCGAGGTTTGTAACCTAGTGGGCTAAGTAAAAACCGAGCAACAAAGAGTTGATCGCCCCTAGAAAGAACCCAGAGGGCAGTGCATGTTTGGCATTTATGCTGCGTTATCGCCTATTTATGGGGAATAACAACACTACATAGGCTCTGCCTTGCCTAAAAACCAAACATACTGCTGCAAATTCACCCACCAAAGATCAACACGCCCTAATTAAAAAGCCCGCAACTAAACTAGTTGCGGGCTTTTTGCTTATTAATTAAAGCGTTTCGCCGTATTCAGTCATTACCTGTTCAACCCATGTTGCAATGCGGTCGTCGCTTAGCTCGTATTGACTGTCTTCGTCGAGCGCGAGTCCTACAAACTGTTTACCATCAGGCGTTAATGCTTTTGAAGCTTCAAACTCGTAACTACTGTCGTTTGGCCAAAAACCAAGTTGAGTAAATGTTTGCGTATTTATTTCGTCGTGTAGCATGCCTAGCGCATCTTGAAACCACTGCCCGTAACCTTGCTGATCGCCCATGCCAAATAAAGCAATGGTTTTACCATTTAGGTTTACGTCGGCTATGTCGTCCCACTTTGACTCCCAGTCTTCTTGTATTTCACCAAAATCCCATGTTGAAATACCAAAGATGATAAAGTCATACTGCTCTGCATTTTTTAGTGGCTCGTCTTTAATATTGTGCAGGGTAACTATATCGGCACCAATAATGTCGCGAATCTTTTCTGCTGCCATTTCGGTGTAGCACGTAGTAGAACCAAAAAATAAACCAATTTGCATCGTATTTATCACTGTGTAATTGCCTGATATGATAGGCTCAAGTTTACCGTAAGGTATTTTTAATTGATACCTTAGCAAAGCATGAGAGCATAATGTGACAACGCTATCTGACGATTCTTTTGAAAATAACAGCAGTATGAGCAGTAATAGCGACTACCTAGAAACCTTTTTAGATAGCCTGTACTTAGAACAAGGCGTAAGCGAAAACACATTAAGTGCTTATCGCAGTGATTTAGATAAGTTTTGCCTATTTTTAAAGGGCGAAAATTTAATGACGGTAACAGGGCTTGATGTTGAAAGTTACTTAGCGCACCGAGTCGATTTAGGATTAAAACCACGCAGTACTGCACGTAGTATTAGTGCGCTTAAGCGTTTTTATCAGTACTTTGTGCGCGAAAAACTAATTAGCGACACCCCCATGCTAAATATTTCTCAGCCAAAAGCAGGGCAGTCGTTACCTAAAACACTTTCAGAGGCTGAAGTTGAGGCATTATTAAATGCGCCTAATACCGAAGAACCGATGGGACTGCGCGATAAAGCCATGCTAGAGCTACTTTATGCAACGGGTTTGCGTGTAAGTGAGCTTGTTGGACTGCGCATGGAGCAAATTAATTTGCGCCAAGCAGTGGTGTTTGTAAAAGGTAAAGGTAATAAAGAGCGCTTAGTTCCACTGGGTGAAGAAGCCATGTATTGGCTTGAGCAATTTTTAAAGGGTGGGCGTGCGCAAATGATAAAACATGCCACCGATTTTGTGTTCCCATCTAAACGCGGAGTAGGCATGACGCGACAAACCTTTTGGCATAGAATTAAACACTATGCTATTTTGGCAGCAGTTGAGTCTCCATTATCGCCCCATACTATGCGCCATGCTTTTGCTACGCATTTATTAAATCATGGGGCAGATTTACGTGTGGTACAAATGATGTTGGGCCATAGCGATTTATCAACGACGCAAATTTATACCCATGTTGCCAATGAACGGTTAAAGTCGGTACACGCAGAGCATCACCCGCGTGCGTAAGTTTGAAAGTAAATATCATTAAGCCGGTCAATATATTAAGTATTTTTAGGATAGAGAGAAGTTATGAAAAAATTAATGTTAGCAGGTGCCATGTTGTGCACAAGTATTAGTGCATTTGCAAATGGCGTTGCTGTAACACCAGATGCTAATGATCCTATTATTACTAAATTTGCCGAGCTTGGTGTAACTGTAAAGCAAATTAATCCAAGTCCAGTAACGGGTTTAAAAGAATTGATTACTAATAAGGGCGTGCTTTACGCAAGTCCAGACGGTCAATATTTAATGCAAGGTACGTTAATTGATTTAAATAATCGTAATAACCTAACAGAGCAAGCATTAAATGGCGTGCGTGTTGAAGGTCTTAAAGAATACGAAGAATCGATGATTGTGTACAAAGCGCCAAACGAAAAGCACAGTATTACTGTATTTACCGACATTAGCTGTGGTTACTGTCGTAAATTACACCGCGAGTTAGACGATTTACTTGATGCGGGTATTACCGTTAAGTACCTTGCGTTTCCACGTGGTGGCTTACAAGGTTCAGGTTACGCAGATTTAATGAACGTATGGTGTGCACGCGATCAGCAAGAAGCACTAACAGAAGCTAAATCAGGCACAAGCACTAAAGTAGTTGCAGGCTGTAGCGCACCGGTTGCAGAGCATTACCAATTAGGTCAAAGCTTTGGTATTAGCGGCACACCCGCTATTATTTTAGAAGATGGTACAATGATCCCTGGTTACCAGCCAGCAGCAGCACTAAAAGCAGCATTAGAAGCTAACAAAGCGTCGTAATTAAACGCTTAGTTATTATTAAAAAGGCCTTAATGGCCTTTTTTTGTCTTTTTAATACGACTCAATAAGTTAAAACCCTGCATGAAAAAACTAATCATTGCGCGTGAAAACGTTGACGACTCGCATCTGCCGAGTAATTTACACCCTGTAATTAAACAAATTTATGCTAACCGCAATGTATTCAATGCCGAAGAGCTAAATAACAGCGTAGCTACGCTTCACGACTTCAAATTGTTTAAAGACATCGACAAAGCCAGCGACTTATTAATTGAAGCATTAAAAGCGCAAAGCCAAATATTAATAGTTGGCGACTTTGATGCCGATGGCGCAACAAGCACTGCAACATTAATGCAAGGCCTTGAGATGTTTGGCTTTAAGCATTTAGATTACTTAATTCCTGACAGGTTTAGCTTAGGTTATGGCTTAAGCCCCGCGCTTGCTGAGCAAATAGTACAAATAAAACCTGATTTAGTGATCACCGTAGATAACGGCATATCGTGTATTGCCGGTATTGATATTTTAAAAGCGGTTGGCATAAAAGTGCTGGTAACAGATCACCACTTACAAGGTGAGCAGCTGCCAAATGCAGATGCAATCGTAAATCCAAATAGGCACGAATGTGATTTTCCGTCTAAATCTATTGCAGGCGTTGGCGTTGCTTTTTACTTATTAATAGCGCTGAGAAGCGTAATGCGAGATTTAGGTTATTTTGAGCAGCAACCGCCGCCTAATTTAGCTAACTTGCTCGACATTGTAGCGCTTGGCACGGTTGCCGATGTAGTGGCACTTGATGCAAATAACCGTACCTTAGTACACCAAGGTTTAGCACGTATTCGCAGTGGTAAAACACGCCCAGGCATTACCGCGCTTATTGAAGTGGCTAACCGCAATGCTGCGCGCTTAAGCGCAAGCGACTTTGGCTTTTCACTTGCGCCGCGTTTAAATGCAGCAGGGCGATTAGACGACATGAGTTTGGGTATAGCGTGCTTGCTTAGCACCGATATAAACCAAGCGCGTAGTATAGCCGGCGAGCTCGATAGCTTAAACTTTGCAAGGCGCGAAATAGAACAAGGCATGCAAGCCGAGGCGCAAGCCGTGCTTGATAGGCTCGCATTTAGCGACGATAACATCCCTGATGCTATTTGTTTGTTTCAAGACGATTGGCATCAAGGTGTTATTGGGATTTTGGCTGGTCGCTTAAAAGAAAAATACCACCGCCCAACAGTTATATTTGCTGGTGGCGAAAACGGTGAAATTAAAGGCTCGTGCCGCTCTATTGAAGGGCTACACATGCGCGATTTACTCGAAGGGCTTAATACTGCCGACCCACACTTAATTAATAAATTTGGTGGCCACGCAATGGCTGCTGGTTTAAGTATTAACGAGCAGCACTTTAACGACTTTAAAAAAGCGTTTGATGCCGCAGTTAGCGCGCAACTGAGTGAAGAAAGTAAGCGCTGCATTGTATTTACCGACGGTGAGCTGCCAAACGACTGCTTTACGATGGAATTTGCCCAGCTATTAAAGCAATCGGGCCCGTGGGGTCAGCAATTTCCTGAGCCGGTGTTTGAGCATACATTTGAAGTAATACAGCAGCGCATAGTAGGCGAAAAGCATTTAAAGCTCGTGTTAAAGCACCAATCTGGTCGTTTAGTTGATGCCATTGCTTTTGGTATTGATGTAAAAGAATGGCCAGATACTGAGGCGAAGTTTGTAAAAGTAGCGTACCAGCTCGATATAAATGAGTTTAGAGGTAAATTTACGCTGCAATTAATAGTTAGAGAGCTTGAAAAAGTACACTAAAAAATATGTAATATCATGCATAAAATGCTAATAAAGCGCGCGGTTTTTTGTTAAAATCGGGCGTTTTTATCATTTGACGATAATTTATTGCGAAAATCCCATTTAAAGGGGCGCAATTACCTAGCCATTTTGGAGTGATGTACATGTTTGAAGTGAATCCTGTGATTAATCAAATCAAGGAAATTCGCGAACGTACTGAATTGCTTCGGGGGTACCTTTGACTACGCTCTTAAACAAGAACGCTTAGAAGAAGTTAACGCCGAGCTTGAAGATTCAGCCGTGTGGAATGAACCTGAACGCGCACAAGCGCTTGGCCGTGAAAAGTCAGCATTAGAAGCTGTTGTTGAAACAATCGACAACCTTGTAGCCGGTACTGATGACGTTGAAGGCTTACTTGAGCTTGCTGTAGAGGCTGAAGACGAAGATACCTTTGTTGAAGCGCAAACTGAGCTTGCTGATTTAAACGGACAGTTAGAAGGTTTAGAGTTTCGTCGTATGTTTTCAGGTCCTCATGACTCAAACGATGCGTACCTTGATTTACAATCAGGTTCTGGCGGTACTGAAGCACAAGACTGGTGTAATATTCTACTTCGTATGTATTTACGTTGGGGCGAGGCTAAAGGCTTTAAAGTTGAGCTAGTTGAAGCGACCGACGGTGATGTTGCTGGTATTAAAGGCGCAACTGTCCGCTTTGTTGGCGAATACGCTTACGGTTGGTTACGCACAGAAACTGGTGTGCATCGCTTAGTACGTAAAAGCCCATTTGACTCAAGTGGTCGTCGTCATACTTCATTTGCTTCTGCGTTTGTATACCCAGAAGTTGACGATAATATTGAAATTGATATGAATCCGTCAGACCTGCGTATAGACGTTTACCGTGCATCGGGCGCGGGTGGTCAGCACGTTAACACCACCGAATCGGCGGTTCGTATTACTCACGTACCAACAAATACCGTAGTGCAGTGTCAAAACGAGCGCTCACAGCATAAAAATAAAGCCCAAGCGATGAAGCAGTTAAAAGCTAAATTATTTGAGCTTGAGCTACAACAGCAAAATGCTGAAAAACAAACGCAAGAAGACGCTAAATCTGATATTGGTTGGGGTAGTCAAATTCGTTCATACGTACTTGATGACGCACGCATTAAAGATTTACGTACAGGCGTTGAAAACCGCAATACCCAATCGGTACTTGACGGTAACTTAGATAAATTTATTGAAGCCAGCCTTAAATCTGGCCTATAACCACCAAGCTAATAAAGAGCTAAAAAATGACTGATAAAATCCAAGACGAAAACAAGTTAATCGCTGAGCGTCGCGGCAAGTTAGACGCTATACGCGAAAATTGCCCAGCCAACGGTCATCCAAACCAATTCCGTCGTGAGCATTACACGGCTGATTTGCAAGCCCAGTTTGGTGATAAGAGCAAAGAAGAATTAGTAGAGATGCAAGAAGTTGTGTCTATTGCTGGACGTATTTTAGCAAAGCGTGGACCGTTCTTTGTAATTCAAGACATGAAAGGTCGTGTACAAGCGTATGCATCTAAAGACGTTCAAAAAGATCTTAAAGAAAAATATGGCCAACTAGACACTGGCGATATTATTGGTGTTAAAGGTGCGCTAAATAAATCGGGTAAAGGCGATTTATATGTAGAAATGACTGAGTATCAACTATTAACTAAGTCACTTCGTCCGTTACCTGAAAAATTCCATGGCTTATCAGATCAAGAAACAAAGTACCGCCAACGTTACGTTGATTTAATTACTAACGAAGCAACGCGCGAAACATTTCGCATTCGTTCACAAGTAGTTGAAGGCATTCGTCGCTTTTTAGCAGACCGTGACTTTATGGAAGTAGAAACACCAATGCTGCAGGTTATACCTGGCGGTGCATCTGCACGTCCGTTTGTAACTCACCATAATGCACTTGATATCGACATGTACTTACGTATAGCTCCAGAGCTTTACTTAAAGCGCTTAGTGGTAGGTGGTTTTGACCGTGTATTCGAAATTAACCGTAACTTCCGTAACGAAGGGTTATCTACGCGTCACAATCCAGAATTCACAATGATTGAATTTTACCAAGCATACGCTGATTACATCGACCTGATGAACATCACCGAGGACATGCTACGTACGGTTGCAGAAAGCGTACTTGGTAGCGCTGTTGTAGTTAATACAACTAAAGACGAAAACGGCGAAGTTATTGATTCAGTTGAGTACGACTTTGGTCAACCGTTTACACGTTTAAGTATGGCGGACGCAATCTTAAAGTATAACCCTGAGTTTGATGCTGCGGTATTTAACGACCCAGAAAACCACTTTGACGAATTAAAAGCGTACGCTAAACAAGTGCACGTTAAAATTCCTGAAAACTGTGTTTGGGGCCCAGGTAAGTTCTTGTGTGAAATATTTGAAGAAACAGCAGAGCACATGCTTATTCAACCTACGTTTATTACTGGCTACCCGTGGGAAGTTTCTCCACTTGCACGCCGTAACGACGAAAATGCATTTGTTACCGACCGTTTTGAATTTTTTGTTGGCGGTCGTGAACTTGCAAATGGTTTCTCTGAGCTTAACGATGCACAAGACCAAGCAGAGCGCTTTACACGCCAAGTTGAAGAGAAAGACGCAGGCGATGATGAAGCAATGCATTACGATGAAGACTACATACGCGCACTTGAGTACGGCTTACCGCCAACTGCAGGTGAAGGTATTGGTATTGACCGTTTAGTAATGTTGTTTACTGACTCATCTACAATTAAAGACGTTATTTTGTTCCCGCATATGCGCCCGCAAGCTGACTAAGCTTTGGGTAGAACAAAGTAAGTTAATAAACGCCGCTTAATAGCGGCGTTTTTTTATTTTGTATTAGTATTTTAATTAATAAGTACTACACTAAAAATTAAATGTAGTTATTAGTGCTGGTTAATGTGCAATTCAGCTTCGCTAATTTATTGTTATTGGCAGTTTTTAATATTAAAACTAACAGTGCTATAACTTTTTAGTATGATTGTTTTTTAAACATATGTTGTATTTATGTAAAGGTTTTAGCTAGAATACGCACGAAATTTACACTGCTTGGTATTTAGCAGTTAAATATAGATTCTTAAAGGACTTAGAATAATAGTATGAAAGACAAACGAGTAGATGATTTTTCAGAAGAGGGCACATCAGAGCAAGAACGAAATGCTTATTACCGTGCTTGTATTGCTGAATTTCAACAGTTAGGTTACCAAGAACAGTATTTGGCTCAGTTAACTGATGACTTAGTTCCTGTGCTAGGTGTTAATCCTTCAAATAAAAACGCGTAACCCGCTTAAATTTCAAACTAATTACACTTTTAAACCAAGCATATGTGCAATCTATAACCATATAGTCGTTTTTGGTAGAAAAGTGTTTGACATATTTTCTGAAATCTTTATTATACGCCCCACAAGACGGAGAGGTGTCCGAGTGGCCGAAGGAGCTCCCCTGCTAAGGGAGTATAGAGTTTGTAGCTCTATCGAGGGTTCGAATCCCTCCCTCTCCACCATTTCTTTTAATGGCGTGTTTTGTAAAGTTTTAAAGTATGGGTGCATAGCTCAGCTGGATAGAGTACTCGGCTACGAACCGAGCGGTCGGAGGTTCGAATCCTCCTGCGCCCACCATACTTTAATAACTCTGCTTAGAGTCTAAATAAGCAATTAAAGTGTTTGGTTTTATAACCAAGCGGTCGGAGGTTCATTCTTAGAAGATACGTCCTGCGCCCACCATACTTTAATAACTCTGCTTAGAGTCTAAATAAGCAAAAGCTCTACTTAGAGTTAAAATAAGTAAACTATAAAGTGGGTGCATAGCTCAGCTGGATAGAGTACTCGGCTACGAACCGAGCGGTCGGAGGTTCGAATCCTCCTGCGCCCACCACTTTATAGACTCATACTTAGAGTATAAAAAAGTAAAGTGTTGGCTAAAGCCAAACGGTCGGAGGTTCATTCTTACAAGATACGTCCTGCGCCCACCACTTTATAGACTCTCACTTAGAGTAAAAACAAGTAATAGTAAAAATGAAAGTGGGTGCATAGCTCAGCTGGATAGAGTACTCGGCTACGAACCGAGCGGTCGGAGGTTCGAATCCTCCTGCGCCCACCACTTTCATGTTTTCATACACTTTTAAGTGTAAGAAAAATAAACCGATGGAAATCGGTTTTTTTATGTCTGAATTTATACGCTCTGCTTAGAGTTTAAATAAGCAATCTATGAAAGTGGGTGCATAGCTCAGCTGGATAGAGTACTCGGCTACGAACCGAGCGGTCGGAGGTTCGAATCCTCCTGCGCCCACCACTTTCATAAACAAGCCGACATTAAGTCGGTTTTTTTGTGCCTAAAATAAAGTGAAATGTATACTACCACTCCTGTAGCCGCAGAGCTTGCTCGCGTGAGAAGCGGAAGCTTCTAATCACTTACCACCGATATAACTGATACTTTATTTACGAGCTTCGCTCGTCGCGTCAGCAAGCTGTACGCCTACAAGTAAAACCAGCCCTAATCCTTAAATCTAAACTCCGAGTTTATTTATCCGTTGTAGACGCTGAGCTTGCTCGCGTGAGAAGCGCCAGCTTCTAATCCCCCTCAAAGTATAATTTATAAGATTTTATTCGTTGGCAACGCCAGAAATAAGTAATTTATTCACAAAGAGGTTAAGAGGCGCTGCGCTTTTAGAGGTAGTAATAAAGCTAAGCTAAACTAATAAACCCGGGCTTATGTCTTCTCATTTACTTCTCTTTCGCTTCTCTTTGTGTAATAGATCTTTAAGTGGTTCATTGGCCAATAAATCAGATAACTAGAAGCGTTTAGCTCTAAGAAGGTTAAATACGGTCTTTAAGCTTAAAATGAGAGGTGGTATTTTAAAGTAAAACCAGCCCTAATCTTTAAATCCAAACTCCGAGCTTATTCATTCGTTGTAGACGCTGAGCTTGCTCGCGTGAGAAGCGCCAGCTTCTATTCCCCCCTCAAAAATATAATTTATAAGATTTTATTTGTTGGCAACGCCAGAAATAAGTGATTTATTCACAAAGAGTTTAAGAGGCGCTGCGCTTTTAGAGGTAGTAATAAAGCTAAGTTAAACTAATAAACCCGGGCTTATGTCTTCTCATTTACTTCTCTTTGTGTAATAGATCTTTAAGTGGTTCATTGACCAAGAAATTAAATAACTAGAAGCGTTTAGCTCTAAGAAGGTTAAATACGGTCTTTAAGCTTAAAATGGGAGGTGGTATTTTCAAGTAAAACTAGCTCTAATCTTTAAATCTAAACTCCGAGTTTTATTTATCCGTTGTAGCCGCAGAGCTTGCTCGCGTGAGAAGCGCCAGCTTCTAATCACTGTATCTGCTCAAGCCCACTTAACCCTTTTCTAAAGCTGCTCTTTAATATTACCTATGTTATTTTAAACGCCTTGTTTAAAAGGATATTGCAGTATGTTTAAAACCCTATTTATTACGTTATTTTTTATTTTTAGCGCTATTTTTATTTCCAGCGCACAAGCCAACGAAGCTAATAACTCACTTGTGGTAGGTGCGCAGCAATATGCTAAATATTTACCGCAGTTAAAAAATAAACGTATAGGGCTCGTAGTTAATCAAACATCAACGGTAGGGCAAGCTCACTTAGTAGATGCTCTGCTGACTAAAAATATTAATATAACTAAAATTTTTGCACCTGAGCATGGCTTTCGCGGCGATCACGATGCGGGCGCGCATGTAAAAAATGCCGTTGATAGCAAAACCGGTATTCCGCTTATTTCTATTTATGGTAAAAATAAAAAACCAAGCCGAGCTGCTTTAGCCGATGTTGATGTCATTATTTTTGATATTCAAGATGTGGGAGTGCGCTTTTATACCTACATAAGCTCTATGCACTACATGATGGAAGCCGCAGCAGAGCAGGGGATGGAATTTTTAGTACTCGACAGACCCAATCCAAATATTGCCTACGTTGATGGGCCAATATTAGAGCCACAATTTAAATCGTTTGTAGGCATGCACCCAATTCCTGTGTTACACGGCATGACCGTTGGCGAACTTGCCAAAATGATCAAGGGCGAGGGCTGGATCAATAAAGCGCCCGATTTAAAATTAACCGTGATCCCTGTTGATCATTACACTCGCAAAAGTACTTACAGCTTGCCTGTAAAACCCAGCCCTAACTTACCTAACGATCAAGCCATTGCGCTTTATCCATCACTTTGCTTTTTTGAAGCAACGCCTATCAGCATTGGTAGAGGCACCTACTTTGCATTTCAAGTAATTGGCTATTCGCCAGTTGCATTAGGTGATTTTAATTTTACACCGCGCGCAATTAAAGGCGCTGCTTTAAACCCTAAATTTAAAAACCAAGCCGTGCAAGGGCTCGATTTAAGACAAGCAAATACCACAGGCCTAAATTTAACTTACTTAATAAATGCGTACACGGAGCTTAGTAAAAACAACATCTCGTTTTTTGAACGCGCTGACTTTATGGATAAACTAGCGGGTACTAATAAATTGCGCTTAGCTATTGAAGCAGGGCAATCAGAGGCGCAAATAAAACAAAGCTGGCAGACGGGGCTTGCGCAATTTAAAGCGCAAAGAGCGCCTTACTTGTTATATAAATAAGGGCTAAGCATGTTTATCGCTTTAAAAAGTCAAAGGAATGGTTATATAAAAAAAGCATTTATAGCGGCGTTAAGCTTTATTATTGTGGGTTGTAGTACACCACCTGAGCCTATTAGCTCGGTGCTACCACTTACAAAGAGCCAACTTGTAGAGCTGCCTAATGCACAAGTGGTTGTAACGTTTCCTGAGGTCAATCCAAGTAGCCGGTTTTATGTAAATAACCGAGGAACGTTTAAAGCTTACAAAGGGCGCGGGCAATTATTAATACAAAACCACAACGCACAAAGCGCCGATATTTATATTAATAATCAAAAGCTCGACGTTAGCCAACTGAGCGCCAACACTCTATACAATTACAGTTTGGCAAAAAATACTCACAACGGTGTTAATACTTTTAAAGTTGAAAATATTCTCCCTGTTGGCGCAAGTTTAACGCTACGTTTTGCATTTCCTACTTTAAGCGATGAGCCAATAAAGCACATAGATTTTAGTGAAGTAGATGCATTAATTGAACGCGATGTAAAAGCGGGTTTTCCTGGGGCTGTGTTGGCCGTTGTTAAAAATGGTGAGCTAATAAAATTAACTGCCTATGGCGATGCAAAGCAATATCAGCAAAGTGATTTAATGCTACTTCGCCCAGAGCCAATGCAAACTAATACCTTGTTTGATCTTGCCTCAAACACCAAAATATTTGCCACCAACTTTGCACTTATGAAATTAGTAAGCGAAGGGTTATTGAATATTAATAAACCCGTGCAAAGCTACCTAAGCGAATATAAAGGCGAAGGGCGAGCAAAGCGCACAGTAAAAGACTTACTCACACACAGCGCCGGATACCCGCCAGTATTTGACTTTCATCGTAAAGATGGCAGCTACGGCGACGCGTTTTATTCGCAAAACAGTAAAACCACCAAGCAGCTATTACTTACCAGCGTGCCTTTTAGCAGTAAATCATCTGGGCAGCCTATTTACTCAGATATTGATTACATGATTTTAGGCGTACTAATTGAGCGCATTACAGGGCAGCCCCTTGACGAATACCTAGAGCAGCAAGTGTACGCGCCACTAAAATTAACTAACACGTTATTTAATCCACTTAAAAAAGGCTTTAAGCCGCAGCAATTTGCAGCCACCGAGCTTAGCGGCAACACGCGAGACGGGCGCATTAAGTTTGATAATGTTCGAACTGGGGTTTTACAAGGCCAAGTGCACGACGAGCGCGCTTACTATTCTCTTGATGGTGTAGCAGGGCATGCGGGGCTATTTAGTAACGCTCACGACTTAGCAGTGCTTTGCCAGCTATTATTAAATAATGGTGGCTACGGCGACCAACAATTATTTAGTGCAAGCGCCTTAGCGCAATTTTTAACGCCGCAATCAAGCGATGAAACCTACGGGCTTGGTTTTAGGCTTGCCGGTAATAACCAAGCAAGGCGCTGGCACTTTGGCCCTTATGCAAGCGCGCAGGCTTATGGCCACACAGGTTGGACGGGTACAGTGACCGTAATTGACCCCGCTTACGACTTGGCTATTGTTTTACTTACCAATGCTCGCCATAGTGCAATTAAAGGCTCGCTAAAACGTTACGAATTTACAGGCAAACAATTTGAAACCGCACAGTACGGATCGGTAGTGTCGCTTATTTATGAAGCGTTACTAAATCAATAAGCTATCGTATAGGTTAAAACGTACTAACTGTGCCACCTTAAGTGATTTATTTACAGGTGACTTGAGTAAGCCAATCCATTAAGCTAAGCGGTCTATAAAACTAAGCCGGTTTATGTTGTTAGGCTTAACAAATAAGCGTTAAAACGCGTACAAAGCGAGGTTTACTCGCTAATAATTAAGGTTAACTTTTTATGCATTGGTATTCTATTTTACCGCCGCTAATTGCGATTGCTATCGTGTTTTGGCGAAAAGAAGTGATTATGGCGCTACTTGTTGCTGTTGCTTCTTCTGAGTTTTTACTCGCCTTTCAGGGCGAAGGTAATAGCTTGTTTGATACTTTTTTAAATACCATTGAACGTATTATTTCGGTTGCCAGCTCGCCAGGTAATACACGCATATTAATATTTAGTATTTTAATTGGTGCACTGCTTGCCTACATTCGCGAATCTGGCGGCGTTGCAGCAACTGTTAATATGCTAATGAACAAAGGCATCGCAAAAAGTAAGCGCCAAGTGGGCTTTTTAACCATGTTTACCGGCATTGCGGTGTTTATAGAATCTAACCTGAGCGTACTTACCTCGGGTATTTTATCGCGTGGCTTGTTCGACAAATTTAAAATGAGCCGAGCGCGTCTAGCGTACATTATTGACAGCACCAGTGCGCCAGTGTGTATTTTAATACTACTTAACGGCTGGGGCGCATTTGTACTTGGTTTGTTAGGTAACTACGAGCTAGGTGAGTCGGCTGTATCGGTATTGTGGGGCAGCGTAGGGTATAACTTTTACGCCATAATCACCCTTGTTATTGTTTTTTACACAATCGCGTTTGATAAAGTGCATGGCCCAATGAAAGAAGCCGAAGAAAAACTAGAGCTTCAAACAACCGACTTAAAAGATGAAATAAAAGCCTCTAAAGCGCGTTACATGTTAATCCCGCTTATTACGCTCATTACCAGCATGGTTGGCTTTATGTATTACACCGGTAATGGTGTGTTGGCAGAGGGTAGTGGCTCTAAGTCAGTATTGTACGCAACGGTTTTAGCCATTGTTGTCGCTTACTTTTTAATGATTGGTTCTCGTAAATTTACGCACCATCAATTAGTTGATACCGGTTTTAAAGGTATGGGCGAATTAATGCCGCTAGTCGCTATTGTACTGCTTTCGCTTACACTTGGCGCAAGCTTAAAAGAGCTTGGTACTGGCGTATTTGTAGCGTCACTTGTTGGCGACTACTTACCTATTTACCTAATAGTACCGGTGCTGTTTTTAACCGGCGCGGTTATGTCGTTTACTACAGGTACATCGTGGGGTACGTTTGCTATATTAATTCCAATTGGTGTGCCACTTATTCAAGCGCTAGGTTTACCACCGTCGCTTGTGGTAGGTGCTATTTTGGGTGGTGGTATATTTGGCGACCACTGCTCGCCTATATCCGACACCAGTGCTGTATCGGCTATTGCATCGGGGTGTGACTTACTCACCCACGTTAAAACGCAGCTACCGTATGCCTTATTTGGTGGTGGCCTTACGTTTTTAGCTTACTTAGTAACAAGCATTATTGTTTTATAAAATTTGATTATTTAAATACTCAAAAGCCTGCTTAGTCGCAGGCTTTTTTGTTTTCAAAATAAATAAAGCTAATTAAGATAGAGCCAAGCAATACCAAACTCAAAGGCTCTATAATTATTAGAAAAACTATTTAATTATAGACTTAATTACCCGTATTTATATTTTTTAGGTTATTGTATAGCATGAGCTTTAAGCTTTTTAATAGCTATAAATTCTTACTTTTCAACTCATATAAGGCTGTAAATCCACACTATGTTTGCAATTGATAATATCATTCTCGTTAGTGCCATATTAATTTTACTAGGAGTGATCTCGAGCAAGTTATCTGCACGTGTTGGCTTACCTGTGCTGGTGCTATTTTTACTTGTAGGCATGCTCGCAGGTGAAGACGGTATTGCAGGTATTTCATTCGACAACGCAGAGGCTGCACATGCTCTGGGTACTCTTGCGCTTGCCATTATTCTATTTGATGGCGGCTTACAAACGCCTACCAGTTCAATTAAACAAGTGTGGAAACCCGCGTCTGCTTTAGCAACCGTCGGGGTGTTATTTACCGCTGTAATTACAGGCCTTGTGGCCACTTATATTTTAGACCTGCCCATATTACAAGGTGTTTTACTGGGCGCTATTGTTGGCTCTACAGATGCTGCAGCAGTGTTTGCGCTTTTACGAAGTGCGGGTATTCACTTAAACAAAAAGCTTAAATCTACGCTTGAAATAGAAAGTGCCTCGAACGATCCAATGGCTATTTTTCTAACAGTTGGTTTGTTAGAAATGCTCGTTAACGACATGCCAATAGGGCTGGATTTACTACAGTTATTTGCTCAACAAATGGGTGTTGGCGCTATTTGTGGTCTTTTAATTGGTAAGGTATCGGTTTGGTTTATTAATCGAATTAAACTAAATGCATCGGGTTTGTATTTAGTGATGGTAACCGCATTTGGACTGCTTTCTTTTGGCCTTTCTGCAACGCTCGGCGGCAGTGGGTTTTTAGCTGTATTTATAACAGGCGTGATTTTAGGTAACAGTAAATTTGTATATAAACGCGGTATTTTTCTGTTTCATGACGGCTTAGCATGGCTTGGGCAAATAACCATGTTTGTTGTATTAGGACTCCTTATAAACCCATCGTCGTTGGTTGATGTATGGTTAGAAGGACTGCTTATTGCACTGGCACTCATTTTTGTTGCTCGCCCATTAGCTGTAGCGCCTATTTTAAAACTGTTTGGCTTTAATAATCGCGAAACCTTATTTGTATCTTGGGTTGGCCTTAGAGGCTCAGTACCCATTATTTTAGCTATATTCCCATTACTATTTGGCCTTTCAGGGGCTGAACTTATTTTTAATGTTGTTTTTTTCGTGGTGTTAATTTCAGCCACGTTACAGGGCTCAACAATGCCTTGGATGGCTAAAAAACTAAATTTAGTAGAGCCGCCGCCCGACCTAGCCGCTGCAACGCTCGAAATTACAGCGCTAAACGATATTGATATAGAAATTGTAGAATACACCTTAAGTGACGTTTCTCGGGTTTCTGGGCGCAGCTTGTCACATGCCGCACTTCCTGAGAGTGTAGTTGTTGCTATGATCACACGGGGTCCGTCAATCATACCGCCACGAGGCTCAACTAAGTTAAAACCAAACGATCACTTATTTGTTGTTTTAAAACCAGATAACAGACCTTTTGTTGATTTAGTTTTTACAGCAACCGATAAAACAAACCATCAAGATAGCCATTTAGCGCACAACGAACTTAAAGTGAAAGGGGTAACGTTGGTAGGCGATATATTTTACTCTTATCACATGCAAATAGACGCCCCAGAAGAGATAAGCTTGGAAGAAGTGATCAACCAAAAGCTTTCAGGAGAAGTCAGTAAAGGCGATATTGTTGTTATTGGTAATGTGCAAATACGCGTTATAACAATGGTGCATACACGCATAGTTACCATTGGCTTAAAGTACTTAAACAATCCAGAAAAGCGACTTTTAAAGCCGTAATCATTAACAGTGATTTATTTAGCGCTAGGCTCATGTTTATAGCTGCGTAGGTTGGGTTGAGTGACACGAAACCCAACGGATCTCCAATACAATGAGCACACACAAAGCTAGTTATATGTAGTGTTTACTGTAGGCGCCTAGCTTGCTGGCGCGTCGGGCTTTAGCCCGAAATCTATGCATAGCCTTAAGGCCAAAGTCATATTACATTTCTTAGCTAATAAGGTTAGACCCTCGGACTCAATTTATTCTTGGCAGTATTATAAATAACAACCGAGCAAGCACTGCTTTAATCTGGGTATTACTCTGCGTTTGACCAAAAGGAATCTCTTAGGTAGGCTAAATATATAAAATCAACCCGAACTGATTAGATGAAAGATAATAAAAATATAAGGTTTATAGATTTAACCACTAAAAATTTGGGGGTTATTTCTACAATTACCTTCTTTATCTACACTATATTTTGTTATTTCTGGACAGTGATTTACTTTAATAATTGGGGCGTTTTTGCTTTTGATTATTTATCAAATACTGACATTTATAATTTCACTATAGTATCTAGCGGTCTCCCTTTTTCACTAACACTTATTCTACTGACTCTATCAATAATTAAAGCTACAAAGGATATTTTTCATCTATTAGAGGAAAAAGATCGTACCAAGGGAATAGTTTATAGTGATAAGCATACTGGGTATGAAAAAGAAACTAATATGCTATTTGTAAACGCTCTAACTATAGTGATTTTGATGTTAGTGTCATATGCGGCTTACGGTTATCACTTAAAGTCTATTTCATCTAAGATTGAGTTAGCCAAATATAAGATAATAATTAAAAATCGTGAAGATAATATGTGTGGTCATATTATTAGTAACGTAGGTGATAATATAGTTATATGGGATTACAGCTCTGATAAAGTTGTGGCTTTAAACAAGAGTGCAGTCGAAAGTTACAGTGAGATGAGGTTGTCTCCACCTCCATTTGAATACAAATTGATATACCCTGATGGAACCTCAACGCCGCGCAAACATGGCTGGACTTCACAACCCCCCAGAAATATAAGAATAGAAACTGAAGACACTAAGAAAGCACTTAAAGAGTGGAAAAATAGTTTCCTAAAGCAGTGCTCCCACTCAGGATGAAAATATATTTTTAGTGACTATTTAAACGCTAATTGCGCTAAGTTGGCTTCCTAAATAAGTTCTGACTGGTAAATTTTCTCTGTTAATCTTTAAAGTTATTGTCTAATAGTTGAATGACTTTTAAACCTTTGGGGGTTATTTTTGCTTAGTCGCAAACAGTTCATTAACCTCTACACACCTTAACCCCAATTCCCGCATGTTTAAGCGCAATAATCTGCCCCTTACCGTTATGTGCCATAGCTAACATATCACCCGTATTTAGACCACTTTCAACCGCGTGTTTACCTTTTAAATCACTCAACAGCGAATGCTTAATTTGTACGAGTACCTCGTCATTACAGCTGGCTATGTACCAGTCGTTATCTACCTTCACTAGAGTGCCGTATTCTATATGGCGCTGTTGGTGGCGGCGTAAATCGTTAGCTAATTGGCTGTCGAGTGCGTGTTTTTGTTCTGTGATAGAGCTTGCGTAGCTACCAGCTTGGTTTATTTCGTGTGTTTTAATAATTGAATAGTCGTGAATGTCTATAGTGTTAAATACGCTGTTAAGTACGGTTTTAGGCTCTGTATTTATTACGTTGTTATTATCAAACACAATAAAGGCGAACACACCGAGTGCGCAGGCTAGGCTGGTTAGCTGTAGCGTAAAGCCGATCTTTTTAGGCTTAGTGTGGGTGGCTTTATTAAGTAACGCTTTTTTCTGATCGCTTGTAAGTGTAGTGCGCGCTTTTCGCTCTTTGTAGTGTTGTGTGAGCTTTTGATCAAGCGGCTCATCAGGCTTGTTCATTGTTTGCTCCTAATAAACGTTTAAGGTTTTGCTTGGCATAGCGCAGCCTTGTTTTAATAGTCTCAAGGCTGCTCTGCGTTATAAGTTCTATGTCGGTGAGCGAAAAGCCTTCTTGTTGTAAAGTAATGGCTTCGCGTTGTACAAAGCTGAGTTGTTTTAGGGCGGCGTCGAACGCGTCATAGCTTATGTTTGAGCTGCCTATATGCGAGTCTCCACTAGTTAAGTCACTGCTATTTAAGTCGCTTTCGCTTTTATCATTTTGTGCTGCTAAATGCGTGTTTTCGTCAAGCTCTACAAAGTGTTGTTGCCTGCGGTATTCGTCAATGAGTGTGTTGCGGGCAAGTTTAAACAGCCACGCTTTGGGTGTGGTTTGCGCTTGGTAAAGGTGGCGTTTTTCGATTACTTTTAGCCATGTTTGTTGGCTTACGTCGTATGCTAAATGCGTATTAGATTGAGTAACAAGGTAGTGGTATAAGTCGTTACTGTAGAGGGCAATAAGCTGCTCCAAGTAACGATTGTCGCCACTTTTTGCGTAACTTGCCATGCAGTCCTTGCTTGGCGTTTCAAATAACCATGACTTAATACTTAGTAGCATAGGCTCATCGCTTTTATTGTTGTAATTTGAAGTCGAGTTGTACGGTTTGACCTGTTTGTAATTGTGCCACACCTTCAATTACTTTGGGGCGATATTTCCAGCGTTTAATTGCTCTTATTGCTTCGCGATCAAAGGTACGTTTTGGCTCGGCGTTAATAACTACTGGGTCGATTACTTCCCCCGTTGGCGAAATACTAAAACTTAGTTGCACCCAACCTTCAATACCATCGCGCGCTGCTGTGGTTGGGTATTTAGGGTTTATGCGCACTATGGGTGTTGCATCCCCTGTTGGGCGATTAATGGTGTTGTTAATGTCGCCACCAAAATCGTCAATTGTAATCGGCGTAAAGTCGCTAATTGCCAACACAGGATCGGCTGATGTATCAAGCGGTGGAGCTTTTTGCGGCACTTTAGGCATTGGCGGTGGCGGCTGTATTTTTTGTATATGCCTTAGCTTTGAATCCTCAGGGAGGTGAAAAATCTCTACTATAATATCGTCCCCTGGTTTAACCGGTGCGCGTTGCTCGCCACTTATTAAATATTGCATAAACGCAAAAGCTGCAAAGGTCATTGCGGCGCCGCCGATAACGGCAGTCGATGTTTTAATAAATACTGGGTTGTTGGGTATTTCAAGTGTGTGCATAAGCCGCTCCAAATTTTATTGACCACTACAATTAGGGTGTTTTCAAAGCTATAACGGGTGGCAAATCAAAAAGGGGTGAAATAATTTTATAAAAAATGTGGGGTTTAGTTACAATAGCCATTCGGAAATATTAAAACTTAACTTTTTAGGCTGTTATGCAACTCATTGAAATAAATAAAGCACGTTACCGTAAACATTTAAACCGTGTTATTGCAGGATGTGGTATTGGTTTGGCGGTAGGCAGCTTGGCTATATCGCAAACGCTGATTGCTTTATTTCCTGATGAAAGTGGTAGCCATTTTCATTGGAACTTAATAGGTGTTGCTATTACTAGCGTTGGGCTTGCATGGTTACTTCATAAATACCGTACACATACGTTTATGACAGAAGTTGTTTATGTGTGGGAGCTTAAAAAAGCACTTAATAAAATAACCCGTAAAATGGCTAAGTTAAAAGCCGCTGGCCGTGAAGGCAATGCCGATGCGTTATTAGCGATTCATTATAGCTACGCGGGCTCTCGGTTATTGTGGCAGCTAGACGATAATCTAATTACCATGGACGATTTAGCCATTAAACAAGCTGAGCTTGAATCTGTTGCAGCGCAACATAACGTAACGCTTAACGTTGAAGATTACGATGAAAGTATTTTAAAACAGTTTTAAAGCTTAGGTTTTTAAATTAGTTAGAGGAGCCTTAATGAAAAAAGTACTCATAGTTTGTTTAGGTAATATTTGCCGCTCGCCAACCGCAGAGGCGGTATTAAAAGCCCGTGCTAAAAAGCTAGGTGTTAACGTTAAAGTCGATTCGGCAGGGACTATTGGTTACCACGAAGGTAAAACGCCTGATAGTCGCTCAATGGCAGCAGGGGAGAAGCGCGGTTATAGTTTTAAAGGTATTTATTCGCGTAAAGTACGCACAAGCGACTTTACTGAATTTGATTTGATTTTAGCGGCCGATACGCAAAACTTAGCTGATTTAACAGCGCAATGCCCTGAGCATTTACGCTATAAGCTGGCGCTATTTTTAGAATATGGCGAGCAAGCCCAAAGCGCGATTCCCGATCCCTATTACGGCGGCGATGATGGCTTTGAAAATGTACTCGATTTAATAGAGGCGGCTAGCGATAAAATACTCGCTAAAATTTAATCCCTATTTTATTACTAAAGCTAAATTTAACGAGCTTTTTGTCGTATTGCACAGCGTCCCTAAAGTAAGTACATTTTATACTTACTCAAAGGGAACTTTATGAAAATAAAAATATTACTACTCACTTTATCTATCGCTTCTTGTTCTACTTTTGCTAACGATGTTAGTTTTTCGATTGGGGGTGGCTATCCTTACTTAGTTATTCCTGAAGTGTCTTTGTCGGCTAACGACGACACACAACGCTGGTATGCAAACTATAAACTAGGCCTTGATGATGGATTTTCTGCAGGTTTTGAACAAGCAGTTAGCGATAATAAAAAACATGCTTTTGGCGCGCTTGTGGGCGCTATTGGTGCAAGAGATACAGACCAAGAGTGTGAAGGTTCAACTAATGATGTAGCAACTGACTTTGCTAATACGCTAGGTTGTGTAATTGGCGGGATTTTTGATGAAGAAACAACAAACGGAATAGGGCTTACGTACAGCTATAACTTTAATGGACTGAACAGCGCTGGTTTTAGATTAGAGCTAGATGTGGGCTATGGTAAAGCAAGCGACAGCAACGAAAAAAGAGCCGATGGCGGTATTAGCGTAAGTTACGAATTTTAACTACGTAGAATTTGTATTAGTTGGTATTAAAAAAGGCGCATAAAGCGCCTTTTTTAATGAGCCGCTTTTAGTGGCGGTTAATTTTAAAGTCGAGTTGTACCTGAGAAATAGCGCTAACGGGTTTGCCATTTTCAAACTTTGGCGCGTAACGCCATTGCTCAAGCGCTGCTTTGGCTGACTTTTCAAATGCGCTGCCGCCTTCAGAGCTAAGTACTTTTGGGTTTTTTACAAAGCCAGCTGCGTCTACCTCAAACTCCATAATAACGCTACCATCGGTACTAAATCTGGCTTTGTGCACTGGGTATTTAGGATTAACACGATAGAGTGGTGTTTGCTCTTGCGATTCTTTCCATGGCACCATTTGAGCGATAGCGAGGCAATGTTTAGTTGCTTCCTCGCTTTTGCCTTGTTTTTCGTACAGACCTACAAGTTTAGAATGAGCGGTTAGCTCAGCACTGTGATCGTATTTTAAGTTATCGTCAAACGCGGTAACTATGTTGTTTAAGCGCTCAATTGCTCGGTTATATTTTTTACTGCCTTCGGCAAATGCGGCTATTAAAAAATTGGCTTTAATTTGCTCTACCGAGCTACTAGGCAGATTTTCACGGTAGTATTCGTCGGCTTCTTCTAGGTAGTTTTTCGCTTCGCGATATTTTTTAGAGCTAAACTTTTTAGCAAGCAGTGATGCTGCTTCTAGTTTCATGTCGGCTACAAATTTAGGCTTATTTTGTGTTTTAGCTATATCTATTACTTGTTCTAAAAAATTAGCTGCTTTGTAAGCTGATGTTGTGTAGTTAGCTTGGCCGAGCAGTGCATCAATTGTTTCTATTGATAGTTTACCGTGGTTTGCAGCTAAAATAGTATGGGCTTCGTTATAGAGTGCAAAACGCTGTTCGTTTAGCTCATCGCCGTAGCCTTTTATTGCTTTAGCGTAATTAATAGCTAAGTTGGCAGTATTGTCGTCGCTTTTACCGTAAACGGCTTTACCTGATGTGTAAGCAAGTTTGGCAGTTTGTTGTACGTTTTTGTCTGCTTTAACTGCTGCTAAATAGCTTTGGTATGCTTGGCTAAATACCGTTTGAGGATCGCTTGCTTGGCTGGCGAGTGCTGTAGTACTTAAAGTTGTTGCGCTCAAAGCAGATAAACTTAAGCCTATAAATAAAGCGAGTTGCTGACGTTTCATAATAATCCCTATCGTTGTTTAAAATACAAAATACCAAACGTGCCTGTAAGTGTCACTGATTAAGGTAAATCAAAGTAAATAACATTGGCTGTTATTTGTATTAATTTATTGCTAACAATCATTGAAAATAACGCCTGTCGTCGCCATATATTTGCCATAAACAGTCTTGTACTACGGTGTATTTATCCTATTTTGTGATATTATCACTTTATTGTCGTGTCGTAGTTATTTAAATATTTGGATTTGTCGTGGCGCAAGTAAGAGCAAGAGTCCAGCTTAATGTTGGCAGAAATAGTGATATCCCTGCAGAAATAATCTCATTTACTGATTTAAAAGATGGCAAAGAACATATTGCTATGGTGTTTAACAACGCTGATACAGAGCAAGATGTACCGCTTATTCGTATGCATTCTGAGTGTTTAACGGGTGATGTATTTTACTCATCGCGTTGTGATTGCGGCGAGCAGCTAAATGAATGTATTGAAATGATGCACGAGCAAGGCGGTATTTTATTGTATTTACGCCAAGAAGGTCGTGGCATTGGTTTATACAACAAAATTGATGCTTACGTATTGCAATCGCAAGGTATGAACACCTACGAAGCTAATAATCATTTAGGCTTTGCTGATGATTTACGTGACTTTTCGGATGCTGTGTTAATGCTTAATGCGCTTAATTTAAACCACGTTAAATTAATGACCAATAATCCTAAAAAGCTTAACGCATTAAAAGATGCCGGTATTAATGTTGACTCGGTTGTGGGCACGCATGCGCACATTAAAGCGGGTGTTGCGGGTAATAAATCGTACCTAGAAACAAAAATTAAGCATGGCGCGCATATGTTAGATATTAAGAAAATTAAAAAACCTTAATCATTTAATTACGTTTCGTCTATTAATACCCCCTCACGCCAAGTTATACTTGGCGTGTTTCGTTTTAAATTAAGAGCAAGTATGTCTACACAATTACGAATTTTTAAAGCCGATGCAGGGCTAAAGTGGTTAAAAGCCGGATGGCTTATTTTTAAAACCCAGCCAGCAACCTTTATTTTTATGCATTTATTTATTGGTATTGTAGGGCTGCTGTCTTTATTTTTACCGCTGCTGCAAGTAGTAGCAGCACTAGCTACGCCATTTTTAACCGCAGGGTTTTACCAAGCGGTGCTTAGTAAGCAGCAGGGCGGAAAAATTATGCTAGCCGATATTCTCAAGCCATTTACGGCTAAGGGAAATCGTTTAGGGTTATTGCGTTTAGCACTTTATCAGATGGGGGCGGGCATTTTAATGGCGTTACTTGCTAATGGCTTATTTGCCGATGCAGTGGCTGTTATGAGCCAACCGGGACTAGATCCAAACGTAGCACTTGAACAAATGCTTGAGAGTATTTCGGGCGCGAATGTCATTTTGTTTTTTATGGCAATGCTAATTTATTTAACGGCGTTTGCTTACGCTGTACCGCTTGTTTATTTTAGTAAAGAAACACGTATTTTAACGGCGCTTAAAAAATCGTTAATGGTGTTTTATCATAACATTTTGCCACTTGGCGTTTTTGGCCTTATTTGCGCATTATTTATGGCGCTTTCGATGTTCTTATCGTTCTTACCACTGTTGATTTTAATGCCGATTTGCTACATTAGCTTTTTTGTATCTTATCAAGCCATTTTTATGCCTGTTGTACCACCAAGTGACGACATTAATGTTAAGCCACTTAGCAGTGAAACAAGCGGACGTTTTGACGCTTAATGGATGATAAATTAAAGCAAAAACTAAAAAACTATGTACTTTGGTTACTAGGGCGCCAAGAATATTCGCGTCGTGAGTTAACGCTTAAGCTACAGCAAAAAGAAGCCACAGAAGAGTTTATTGAAACGCTGCTTGATTGGTGCGAAAAGCACAATTTTATTAACGAGCAACGATACTGTGAAGGCTTTGTAAGAAAACACATATTTAAATGCCACGGGCTTAAGCGAATACAAAGCGAAGCTATGGGCAAAGGGATTGATCGTTCGCTACTTGAAATGGTAGTTGAAGAGCTTGAAGTAGATTGGTTTGAGCTTGCGCAGGATGCGTACAATAAAAAATATTCAAATACACCGCCAGATCTCGATTACAAAGATAAAGCTAAGCGCGTGCGCTACTTAATGTATCGGGGTTTTAGCTACGATGAAATTAATTTTGCAATGCAAGCACAGTAAATACAGGTGAGACTTTCAAATGCAGCACATGACTACCGCACAAATTAGGCAACAGTTTTTAGACTTTTTTGCCAGCAAGCAACATCAAGTTGTACCTTCAAGCTCGCTTATACCGGGTAACGATGCCACGTTGTTATTTAACAATGCCGGTATGGTGCAATTTAAAGATGTATTTTTAGGCGCAGAAAGCCGCCCTTATACACGTGCGACTAGCTCGCAGCGTTGTGTACGTGCTGGCGGTAAGCATAACGATTTAGAAAACGTAGGCTACACTGCTCGCCACCATACATTTTTTGAAATGTTAGGTAACTTCAGCTTTGGTGATTACTTTAAGCAAGAAGCTATTAAGTTTGCATGGGAGTTTTTAACTGAAGAAGTAAAACTACCAAAAGAAAAACTTTTAGTAACTATTTACCACGATGACGAAGAAGCATTTGAGTACTGGTCAAAAGACATTGGCTTAAGTGAAGATCGTATTATTCGTATTGCTACCTCAGACAACTTTTGGTCTATGGGCGATACCGGTCCGTGCGGTCCGTGTTCTGAAATATTTTATGACCATGGCGAACACATTTGGGGCGGACCTCCGGGCTCTCCAGAGGAAGACGGCGACCGTTTCATCGAAATTTGGAACTTGGTATTTATGCAGTACAACCGTCAAAGCGACGGCACTATGCTGCCACTGCCTAAGCAATCTGTTGATACGGGAATGGGCCTTGAGCGTATTTCTGCTATTTTACAGGGCGTGCATTCAAACTACGAAATCGATTTATTCCAAGGCTTAATTGCCGCTGCTGCAAGTGTTACTAACGCGCAAGATATGGACGACAAGTCACTACGTGTAGTGGCGGATCATATTCGTTCGTGTGCGTTTTTAATCTCAGACGGTGTTATGCCATCTAACGAAGGCCGTGGTTATGTACTACGCCGTATTATTCGTCGTGCTGTGCGCCACGGTAATAAGTTAGGTGCACAAGGTTCGTTTTTCTATAAATTAGTTGCTGCGCTAATTGAGCAAATGGGTCAAGCGTACCCTGAGCTTGCTAAGCAACAAGAAATTATTGAAAAAGTATTACGCATTGAAGAAGAACAGTTTGGTAAAACACTTGAGCGTGGCTTAGCTATTTTAGAAGAAAGCTTAAGCGACCTTAAAGGCGATATTATACCAGGCGACTTAGTATTTAAGCTTTACGATACGTACGGTTTCCCAGCTGATTTAACGGCCGATGTTGCGCGTGAGCGCCAGATGACAATTGATCATCAAGGCTTTGAAGAGTGTATGGCTGTACAACGTAAAACAGCGCAGCAAGCGGGTAAGTTTGGCGCTGATTACAACGACCAATTAAAATCAGATAAACACACTGACTTTAAAGGTTACGACAGCACACATTATAGCGCGACCGTTATTGAAATTTTTGCCGGTGGCGAAGCTGTTCAGTTATTAGAAGATGGACAACAAGGTATTGTAGTACTAGACCGCACACCGTTTTACGCTGAATCAGGCGGCCAAACGGGTGACTCGGGTACTATTACAGTTGCTGGTGGCGAATTTAATGTTACTAATACCACTAAGCTTGGTAATGCTTTTGCTCACCACGGTACTGTACAAGGTCGTATTGGTGTTAATGACAAAGTTGACGCCACTATTGATGATACGCGCCGCGACAGCATTAAGAAAAACCACACAGCTACGCATATTTTACACGAAGCACTACGCCAACTATTAGGTGACCATGTAGGCCAAAAAGGCTCACTTGTTCAGCCAGATCGTTTACGTTTTGACTTTTCGCATTTTGAAGCAGTTACTAAAGATGAGCTACGTGAAATTGAGCGTGTAGTTAATGACGAAATTCGTCGTAACTTTGCACTTAATACTGAGCTTATGGCTATTGATGATGCTAAAGCGAAAGGTGCTATGGCATTGTTTGGCGAAAAGTACGATGACGAAGTACGTGTAGTTACTATTGGCGACTACTCTATTGAGCTTTGTGGTGGTACTCACGTTGAGCGCGCTGGCGATATTGGTTTATTCAAAATTGTATCTGAAAGTGGTATTGCCGCAGGTGTTCGCCGTATTGAAGCCGTAACCGGTGCAGATGCTGTAGCGTACGTTAGCGAGCAAGAGCAACAACTTAGCGATGTTGCAGCTTTAGTTAAAGGCGATAGCGCATCGGTACTTGAAAAAGTAACTGCGTTACTTGAAAAATCTAAAGGCCTTGAAAAGCAAATTGCACAGCTTAGCGATAAGCTAGCAAGTGCAGCGGGCGCGTCTTTACTTGATTCGATTGTTGAAATTAATGGCGTTAAGCTACTTGTAGCAAACGTTGAAGGTACTGAATCTAAAGCGCTTCGCGGTATGGTTGATGACCTTAAAAACAAGATTGGCTCAGGTGTTATTGCACTGGGTGTTGCCAGTGGCGACAAAGTAAGCCTAATTGCCGGTGTAACGAAAGACTTAACAGGCAAAGTAAAAGCCGGTGAGTTAGTTAACCATATGGCAGGTCAAGTAGGTGGTAAAGGTGGCGGTCGTCCAGATATGGCACAAGCTGGTGGTAGTGAGCCACAAAATCTTGCTGCTGCACTAGATAGCGTTACAGCTTGGTTAACTGAGCGTACTTAAGCCTAAGTGGCGCTTATTGTTCAAAAATTCGGTGGCACTTCGGTCGGCTCAATAGAGCGAATTGAAGCAGTCGCCGACCTTGTTGTTAAAACCAGACAACAAGGACATCAAGTGGTTGTGGTGCTCTCGGCTATGTCGGGAGAAACCAACCGCTTAATTAACCTCGCCAAACAAATTGATACTCGCCCGAGTAGCCGTGAACTAGATGTACTTATTAGCACCGGAGAGCAGGTTTCTGTATCACTGCTTGCTATGGCTATTATCAAACGTGGCCACTCTGCTGTGAGTTTATTAGCCGATCAAGTCAATATTCTAACCGACAATATGTTTGGTAAAGCTCGTATTGCTGAGGTTGCTGCTACGCGCTTAAAGCATGAGCTTGAGCATAATCGTATTGCTATTATTGCTGGGTTTCAGGGACGTGATATTGAGGGCAATATTACAACGCTTGGACGCGGCGGCACCGATACTTCGGCTGTAGAAATAGCAGCGGCTATAAAAGCCGACGAATGCCAGATCTATACAGACGTTGATGGCGTATATACTACAGATCCTCGTGTTGAACCTAACGCGCGCAGAATGAGCCAAGTTACTTTTGCCGAAATGCTAGAGCTGGCAAGTTTAGGGGCGAAAGTTTTGCATATTCGCTCGGTAGAAGCTGCAGGTAGACACAATGTGCCACTTAGGGTGCTTTCTAGTTTTAATCCTGATGAAGGCACATTAATAAGTTTTGAGGAGAACGATATGCCAAGCAAGGTGGTATCGGGGATTGCGTTTAATCGTGACGAATGTTTAATTAAAGTAGATGGTGTGCCAAGCGGTACGCAATATCTTTCAAAAATATTGAAACTTTTTGCTGATAATGGCATCGAAATAGATATGATTAATCAAGTTAATCATATCTTTGAAAAAATAGACTATGCTTTTACTGTGCACTCGAATGATTATCTGCAAGCACTTGAATTATTGAGCGAAGATCAAGCTCAACTCAGTGCTCAAAATATAAGCGGATTACCAACGGTAGCTAAAGTTTCTGCTGTTGGAATGGGTATGAAATCGCATTCTGGTGTAGCAAGTTTATTTTTTGATGCATTAGCGCAGGAAAATATTAATGTGGTTTTAGTCTCGACTTCTGAGATCAAAATTTCAGTTTTAATAGATGAAAAGTACCTAGAGTTGGCAGTTCGTGCATTACACAAAGCATTTTTAACAGAAAATGGATAGATTGAGAGTTTTTACTTACTTTTCAGTCTAATTTTCATTAGTATGTTTAAGCGGAATCTTATAATTTTTATTGGAACATGGGAGCAAGAGAATGCTAATACTAACTCGTAGAGTAGGTGAAACCCTAATGATTGGTGACGAAGTAACAGTTACTGTTCTAGGTGTTAAAGGAAATCAAGTTCGAATCGGTGTTAATGCACCAAAAGACGTATCAGTGCATCGTGAAGAGATTTACATGCGCATACAAGCTGAAAAGTCGAACCCTAATCCGGGCAATGCTTAATCAACACGTATACGTAGTTGAGTAATTAACTCAACTAGACTAAAAGCCACTCACTGAGTGGCTTTTTTGTTTATAAAAGCGAGTGTTTCTGGGGTTAGTATTTGTTTTGAAATGTACTGCATGCCGCTTTTATTTTTAATAATAATACCTTGCTGAGTATCTATTACTTCGCTTATGTCTTGCCAAGTTAGCTGAAAGCTTTTGTAATGATTAGCCGATTTAATGCCTTCTTCATCAAAGGTAAGTGTTACCTCTGAGCCTGACGCTCTGCTGAGCATTTGTCTGGTTACCCACCAAGGTCTGCGATAGTAAAAAGCGACGCACTCTAGTACACCTAGCATGATCATAAACGATCCTAAGTAATGATCGTTTAAAACATAAATGCCAAATAAACCAAGCGCAACGAGGAGTACAAGTAAAAAGTACTTAGGTTTGGCGCGCTTACTGTAGGGGAGTGACTCATCAAAGCACTCGTAAAAGTAAGGTTTATCTAGTGTGTAGGTTGTTGTAAATGCCATATTGCCTTGCTTTAAATATCGTTTTTTTTATTTTAACAAGCTAACCGCTAAATGAGCAGCTTTATAGTCAGTGATTTTATTACAGACACAAAAAAACGGCCCTAAGGCCGTTTTTTAGCGATACAAGAAGAATTAACAGTTAGTTTCTTCAGCGTTTACGCCTTCTTTAACATTTTCACATGCATCTTCTACTTTGTTTTGCACGTCAGTTACTGCTTCGTCAATACGTTCGCCTGCGTCTTCTGCATGATTGTCTTCACAACCCATGATGAAGAAACTTGCGAATAGACCGATTAGTGCTGCTTTTACAGTTGTTGAATTCATAATGTAATTCCTTGTAAGTATTAATTAAATTTTAGTGTTTGTTAGTTGAATGCTTTATCTACTTGGGTGATTTACCACGTAGTGCACCTGAAACTAATGAGATCACTAAAAGTACTAAAAATATAAAAAATATAATTTTTGCTATACCAGCTGCGGCACCTGCGATGCCACCAAAACCTAACACTGCAGCGATTAAAGCAATAACTAAAAATGTAATTGTCCAGCGTAACATTGTTTTCTCCTTGGTTATCAAATTTGCTCATAATAACTAATGCCAGTTATATGCCATAATTTATTTTTGTTTTATATCAGTTAGTTATGTTTTTTATCTTTGTTTTTAGTTATTAATGAGTTAGTAACTTTTACCCTTCGTTATGTAAGTTATTCACACTGTTACAAGTTACCGGTAAATATTCACTAAAAATAATGTTTTTGGTAAGACCAATTAACAATTGATGTGTGTTTTTATACTTATTATAAAATTTGGCGGTTATTTTTATTAAGTTGAATAGTTAATTAACAACTTCCATATAACTATTAGCTATAGTCGTTATTTCCTACATGTATTGTAGGGCGCATGATTGCTGGGTTATGGCATGTAAATTTGTTGAGTGTTATGTTGTTTATAGTTTAATTGGTTTTACCAATTTACAAGATGTAGACAAAGCGACTAGTTTTGTTATTATCCAGTGAATAAATATTTAATTAAATCGATTTTTTATTTTCGATATGGGTTTCAAGGGGGAGAAAAATGGATATAGGTGCTCTACTCACAACGGCTGGTAGCTTAATGCTAACTGGTATGGTTGGGGTGTTTGTATTTCTGTCGATATTAATTGGTGCAGTAACGCTTATGTCTAATTTGGTGACGCGCTATAGCGAACCCGAGGCATCACCAGCTAAATCACCGTCTTTTAAATCTCAAGGTGTGCCTAATGAGCACATCGCTGCTATTAGTGCTGCCATTGCTCAGTACAAATCAAATAATAAATAAGGGGCACACACATGGCTAAATTAAAATTAACAGAATTGGTATTACGCGATGCGCACCAATCATTGCTCGCAACACGTATGCGCCTAGACGATATGCTACCTATTGCTAGCAAGCTAGATGATGCAGGTTATTGGTCTATTGAATCGTGGGGCGGTGCTACATTTGATTCGTGTATTCGTTATTTAGGCGAAGATCCTTGGGAGCGTATTCGTGCGCTTAAAAAAGCGATGCCTAATACTAAACAGCAAATGCTATTACGCGGTCAAAACCTATTAGGCTACCGCCATTACGCTGATGATGTAGTTGAAAAGTTTGTAGAACGCGCACATAAAAATGGCGTTGACGTATTTCGTATTTTCGATGCAATGAACGATGTACGTAACCTAGAAACAGCGATTAAAGCGGCTATAAAAGTAGGCGCGCATGCTCAAGGTACTATTTCGTACACGGTAAGTCCTGTTCATACGCTTGATATGTGGCTGACTCTGGCTAAGCAATTAGAAGATTTAGGCTGTCACTCAATTTGTATTAAAGACATGGCGGGTTTATTAAAGCCGTATGATGCTGAAAAATTAATTAAAGCACTTAAAGAAACCGTATCGGTTCCTATTGCTATGCAGTGCCACGCTACAACTGGTTTAAGTACTGCGACTTATCAAAAAGCGATTGATGCAGGCATTGATATGCTTGATACCGCTATTTCATCAATGAGTATGACTTACGGACACACAGCAACTGAAACTATTGTATCGATAGTTGAAGGAACTGAGCGCGATACCGACCTTGATTTAAACCATCTAGAAGAAATTGCTGCTTACTTTAGAGATGTACGTAAAAAATATGCGGCATTTGAAGGTAGCTTAAAAGGGGTTGATGGTCGTATTTTACTAGCTCAAGTACCTGGTGGCATGCTTACAAACATGGAAAACCAACTTAAAGAGCAAGGCGCGGCAGATAAGCTTAATGAAGTTTTACTTGAGATCCCACGCGTACGTGAAGATCTTGGTTTTTTACCTTTAGTAACACCCACGTCGCAAATTGTAGGTACTCAAGCAGTACTTAACGTGCTAACCGGTGAGCGTTATAAAACAATCACTAAAGAAACTGCTGGCGTATTAAAAGGTGAATATGGCTTAACACCAGCACCAATGAATAAAGAGCTACAAGAGCGTGTGCTTGATGGAGCAGAGGTTATTACTTGTCGCCCTGCAGATAACATTGCACCAGAGCTTGCAACGCTTGAAGCTGAATTATTAAAAGAAGCGCAAGAGCAAGGTTTAACACTTGCTGATGAGCAAATTGATGACGTACTAACTTATGCATTATTTCCGCAGGTTGGTTTGAAATTTATTAAAAATCGTAATAACCCTGATGCATTTGAGCCTATTCCTACCGTTGAAGATAAGAGCAATAAGGCAGCACCAAAATCGGGATCAAATAATAACAGCGTTAAAGCTGAGCAATACAGCGTAAAAGTAGATGGTAAAGTTTACGACGTAGTAGTGGCGCAAGGTGGTGAGCTAAAAGAAGTAACATTAAAAGACTCTGAGCACATTCCTCAGTCTGCTTCAGTTGCATCAGGTGAAACGCTTAACGCCCCTTTAGCCGGTAATATTTTTAAGATTAAGGTAAAAGCTGGGCAAGTTGTTAACGAAGGTGATGTAGTGATTATTATGGAAGCCATGAAAATGGAAACCGAAATACGCGCAATGCATACCGGAACTATTGCCGAAGTGTTGGTTGGTGAAGGCGATGCCGTAACTACCGGCGACGCTATGATTGCATTAGCTTAGGAGCAAATAGAGGATGGACGGTATTTTAAACCTCTGGAATGCTACTGGCATTGCTAACTTTACAATCCCATCGTTAATTATGATTGCGGTAGGGTGTTTATTACTGTTTTTAGCGATAGCTAAAGGCTTTGAACCACTATTATTATTACCAATTGGTTTTGGTGCAATTTTAACAAATGTACCAGTGGCAGGTTTGTCAGACCCAGGTGGGCTTTTGTATTACGTTTATTACGTGGGTATTGATACGGGGATTTTTCCGTTATTAATATTTATGGGAGTAGGGGCGCTGACCGACTTTAGCGCGCTTATTGCAAACCCACGTATGTTGTTATTAGGTGCGGCTGCACAGTTTGGTATTTTTGCTACATTGTTTGGCGCTATATTACTTAACTATGTGCCAGGTTTTGAGTTTACTCTACAGGACGCATCGGCTATTGCAATTATTGGTGGTGCAGATGGACCGACTGCAATATTTTTAGCGTCAAAACTGGCACCTGATTTACTTGGTGCAATAGCGGTAGCCGCATACTCATACATGGCACTTGTGCCAATTATTCAGCCGCCAATTATGCGTGCGTTAACAACCCCAGAAGAACGTAAAATTAAGATGCCAGAGCTTCGCAAAGTATCTAAAAAGGAAAAGATTATTTTCCCTCTTATGGTGCTTAGTTTAACGGCTATGTTTTTACCGGCTGCTATACCGCTTGTAGGTATGTTTTGTTTAGGTAACTTAATGCGAGAGTCGGGTGTTGTTGATAGATTAAGTAACAGTGCTCAAAACGAAATCATCAATGTTACAACTATATTTTTAGGTTTAGCTGTAGGTTCAAAGCTTGCTGCAGATAAGTTTTTAACTGTTGAGACGATTGGTATTTTAGTGCTTGGCGCACTGGCTTTTGCAATTGGTACGGCATCTGGCGTATTTATGGCAAAAGGACTTAACCGCATATCTAAAACACCTATAAACCCATTAATTGGGGCAGCAGGTGTATCGGCTGTGCCAATGGCGGCACGAGTAGTTAATAAAGTTGGCCTTGAAAGCAACCCACATAACTTTTTACTTATGCATGCTATGGGACCCAACGTAGCGGGTGTACTTGGTAGTGCAGTTGCTGCGGGTATTTTATTAGCACTTGTTGGCTAATAATTAACGTGGTAGTTAATAAATGATTTAGCGCAGTTTACTGCGCTTTTTTTTGTTCTTAATTTGTTCACCGCTAAATGGTTTCTTGTTCAGCGCTTTTTGTTTACAGTAACAGCTCTTCAAAATTTTAAGGATAGTTATCATGCTTCACACACCTTTAGCAAAGCACTTACCTCATGTTAGTAAACTTGTATTCGGATGCATGGGTCTGGGCGGCGGTTGGAATAAAGACGCAATCACTGATGCACATGTTAAGCAAACTCATGAATGCATAGATAACGCTATTGAAGGTGGCATTAACTTTTTTGACCATGCTGATATTTATACTTTTGGTAAAGCGGAGCAGGTTTTTGGTAAAGCATTAAGCGAGCGACCAGAGCTTAGAGAGCACATGTATATTCAATCTAAGTGTGGGATTCGTTTTGAAGATGACTTAGGGCCAAAGCGCTATGATTTTTCATCAAAGTGGATTGAGCAATCAGTTGAAGCATCCTTGAAGCGATTAAATACAGACTATTTAGACGTACTTATGCTGCATCGTCCTGATCCACTCATGGAAGTTAACGAAATTGCTCGTATATTTAGTTGCTTAAAAGAAAGCGGTAAAGTGCGCAATTTTGCAGTATCGAATATGCAGCAACATCAAATGAATTTTTTACAGCATGCACTTGATATGCCGATTGTGGCTAATCAAATTGAGGCTAGTTTACAAAAACATCAGTTTGTTGATGAAGGAGTATATGCCGGTAACAGTGGCGGTAAAGATCTTAATTTTACGCCCGGTAGTATTGAGTACTGTCGCCATTTTGAAATTCAAATTCAAAGCTGGGGCAGTTTATGCCAAGGATTATACAGCGGCAGTGATTTATCAAACGCATCGCAAGCTGATATAAACACCAGTCTTTTAGTTAATAAGCTGGCTGCACTTTATGATACTTCTGCTGAGGCTATTGTTATTGCATGGTTACTGCGCCATCCCGCATCTATTCAGCCGATTATTGGAACAACTAATGCCAAGCGTATTAAAGCCTCTTGTGATGCTGTAAACGTACAACTAACTCGTGAGCATTGGTATGCACTTTATGTAAGCGCTAAAGGCCATGAGCTACCATAAGAAGGGCATTGATATGAATATATTCGTTATTTTAATTGGTTTGTTTGTCGCGCTAGCGATACTTATTCCATTGCTTGAAAAATATCAAAGTAAAATAGGGCTCAACGGTGCAACCAAATACAGCAAATATATTTGGCCATTAGTGATGGTGTCTTTAGTTATTCAGCTCATTTATGTATTAATGTATTAATGTATTAATGGTTTATAGCGTATACAAAAAAGCCTTTGCAGGCTTAACCTGCAAAGGCTTTTTTAATGTTTATTAATAAACTTTATTTAAGTGCTAACTGTAGCTCGCGATTGCGCTCAAGTTGGGCAATAAAGTTATCTGCAATCGGTTTAAACTTAGCAAGTTCTGAGCGAGGTAATGGCTCTGACTTAGGAAGTTTTACTGTTTTAGGATTACGGTGAACGCCATTTACTAAAAATTCATAGTGTAAATGCGCGCCAGTAACACGACCCGTAGAACCTACAGTACCAATTTGTTGGCCCTGTTTAACTTTTTGGCCCGTTTTAACTAGTTTCTTATTTAGGTGTAAGTACTTAGTTACATATTGTGTGCCATGGCTAATAAATACGTAGTTACCGTTGTACTTGCTGTAACCCGCTTTAACTACCTTACCGTTACCTGATGCAACCACCGGTGTGCCAGTGCGTGCCGCAAAGTCGATACCACGGTGCGCTCTAACTTGCCCAGTAACTGGGTGTAAGCGACGAGGATTAAAGCTCGAACTAATATACTTAAAGCTTACAGGTGCACGTAAAAATGCTTTTTTCATGCTACGCCCTTCAGGCGTATAAAAATTGCCGTCGGTATGGCGAATCGCTGCAAAGCGCTGACCTTGGTTTACAAATTCAGCTGCAATAATCTTACCTGTACCAATAAACTCGCCATCAACATAATGAGACTCGTAAATTAAGCCAAACACATCGCCTTTACGAATGTCGTTTGCAAAATCAACATCCCAACCAAATATGTCAGCAAAGTTCATTATTTGACGTTCGCTTAAACCTGCCGCTATTGCTGAAGTCCAAAAGTTGTTAGATATTTCGCCGCCAGCGGTTTTGGTTAGCGTTTCAATTTCTTTACTATCAATAGCTGTATCGTAGTTACCTTCTTCATTTAAGGTAACAAATAAAGTATCGGTTTTTGAAATCACATAGCGCAGTTGAGCCAAAGAGCCATCTTCAGCTGTCGCAAAGCTAAGTATTTCACCAGGGTGAATTTTAGTTAGCTTGCGCGTTTCTGCGTTAGTGTTAATTAGTTTATGGAGCGTTTGAGCTGAAAAACCAGCACGTTTGAAGATAATTGCTAAATTGTCGCCATTTTTAACTTTATGATCGACAAAGTCGTATTCTGGTAACTTTTCTGCTGCTTGCTCTGAATTTAACTCAGTTAATTTTTCGTTGTCATCAACTTTAACTTGTAACTCATAGCGCTTGCCTATCTCTAATGCATCTGCATTATTGTCTTTAGAAGCAGTCGCTTTTTCAGAAGGAAGAAATGCCAAGCCGGCAATAGCAGAAACTAAACCTAAAATAAGCAATTTGTGTTTTTTTGGGAGAGTGTTAACCACGTGAACCATAACGTGCCTTTTTCTGCTGTCAAGATAATAAATACATAATATTGCAGGATATACTTAATAATGTACGAATACTAGTGCTTTGTAGATTTAAACTAACCTTAAACTACGCTAAAATCAGGGTTAGGAAGCCTTTTTTAACGTCCTATCTAACTAAGACTCAATTCATTTTGTTTAGTTGCATTAATAACTTAAAAAGTTATTTTAATTAGGTAGAAATTTGTTATGTTAGCTACATATATATATTCGGTTTAAACCTATATTAAACCGTGATTACAAGTAACTAGTCCGCCCCTTCGTAGGCAGAATTTTGGAGTAATACAAAGTGGATTTACAAACCGCTCTAGCAGAGATAAAACGCGGTGCAGAAGAAATATTAATTGAAGACGAACTAGTTGAAAAACTAAAGTCGGGCAAAAAGCTAAAAATAAAAGCTGGCTTTGATCCTACAGCCCCTGATTTACATTTAGGGCACACTGTACTAATTAATAAAATGAAAACCTTTCAGGATTTAGGTCATGAGGTTATTTTCTTAATTGGTGACTTTACTGGCATGATTGGTGACCCAACAGGTAAAAACGTAACGCGTAAACCACTTACTCGCGAAGACGTACTAGCCAATGCCGAAACATATAAAGAACAAGTATTCAAAATTCTAGATCCTGCTAAAACCACTGTTGCATTTAACTCTACTTGGATGGAAAAGTTAGGCGCTGCAGGTATGATAAAACTTGCTGCTAACCAAACAGTAGCGCGCATGCTTGAACGTGATGACTTTAAAAAGCGTTACGGCAGCGGCCAACCAATTGCAATTCACGAGTTTTTATATCCACTGGTACAAGGTTGGGATTCGGTTGCACTAGAGTCAGATGTTGAACTGGGCGGTACTGATCAGCGCTTTAACTTGCTAATGGGTCGTGAGCTACAAAAAGTTGAAGGCCAAAAGCCGCAAACAGTATTAATGATGCCATTACTTGAAGGTACTGACGGCGTTCAAAAAATGTCTAAGTCGCTTGGTAACTACATTGGTATTACTGATGCGCCAAACGATATGTTTGGTAAAATAATGTCAATTAGTGATGTGCTAATGTGGCGTTATTACGATTTATTAAGCGCGCTTTCTATTGAAGAAATTGCAGCTCAAAAAGAACGTGTTGAGCAAGGTACTAACCCGCGCGATATTAAAATAGAACTAGCTAAAGAGTTAATTGCTCGTTTTCATAGTGAAGCTGATGCACAAGGTGCACATGATGATTTTATTCAGCGTTTTCAGAAAAAAGCGTTACCAGATGAAATCCCAGAGCTGACAATCACTATTGCAGAAGATACTATTTTAATTGCTAACTTGCTTAAAGAAGCAAATTTAGTAGTAAGTACATCAGAAGCAATGCGTATGATTAAGCAAGGTGCAGTTAAACTTAACGGTGAAGATAAAATTACAGACACCAAACTTGAAATAGCAAAAGGCACAACAGCTATTTACCAAGTAGGTAAACGTAAGTTTGCAAACATCACTGTAGCTTAAATACCGTTTGAAAACTAAAAAACCAGCCTAGGCTGGTTTTTTTGTGCTCGTATTTTGGCTGAAAAATTAGTTACGAGGTAGTCACTAAATAGTCACTAAATCACTTTTAATATTTCGATACTTACAATTACTAACAACCAAAATACACGCGCCTGATTTAATCTATTAATTATTACAGGTACATCCTCGGGTGTAGGTAGTCTATCAGTACCAATACGCATTTTATTAAAGCGAGTACCTAAATAAACTGCAGGCCCGCCCAGCTGCACACCAAGTGATGCAGAGCATGTGCTTAGTAGCCAACCTGTATTTGTTTGGTAAAAATGTCTGCCATAATGCTTTATGTAGTGCATGCTTTTTTTGCTCGCTCTACTTGCTGCAATAGTTAAAGCGAGTAAGCGCATTGGAATATACTCAATAATAAACAAGAGAGTTTTAAGCGGTTTTAAAAAGTAGCTATTTGGGGATATATCACTACGCCAGGCTTGTTGTATTAAAGTAAGCAATCGATAGGCGAGGGCAGTAATAGGGCCAAAGGCTAAAAATATAAATATAACTACGAAATAGTATCGAGCAGTGCGCAGTATTAAGCTTTCAATTAATGCTTTAATAATACCAGGAGATGAAAGCCTATTAACTTCACGGGCAAGCAGTGGTTTTAGTAATTCGCGTGCTGTCGATTTTTGATTTTGTTTAGTTAGCTTTGCAATGCGAAGTGCTTTTTTATCAATACTCTTACTTTCTAAGCATAAGTATAAAATAAGACCTGCGAGTAATTCAGGGTAAAAAGCAAACTCGAGTAGTAGCACTACAATAATGAGAATGACACTTAAAATGAGCGTGCTTGCGAGTATAGCTGCCAAATATTGATAGCTTTTAGGTTCTTTGCTTTTGTATATGCGCTTGCCAATAGCACTAAAAACAGCATTTAACGCTGTATTAGGATGATACCAGCTAATAAGGGGAATAAAGCGCTCAGCAAGGAGCGCTAGTATGAAGGCAATAAAGTCCAAGTGGTTTTGAACAATATTGCTAAGCATTTACAGAGACACTGCAGTTAGCTTTTCTAAAAGTGCGACAACCATTTTAGATGAGTTGATTGATGCTGTTTCTAGGTATTCTTCAAATGATTGTGGTGACTCTTTACCTGCTATATCAGACATTGAGCGAATTACAACAAATGGTGTGTTAAGCGTAAAACACGTTTGTGCAATTGAAGCGCCTTCCATTTCAACGGCAAGCATTGTAGGAAAATCACTGCGTGCTTTATCGATACGCACAGGGTCACACATAAATGTGTCACCAGTACAAATTAAGCCAACAAGTGTTTTAACATCACTGATTTGTTCGATTGTTTGTTGTGCTGCTTCAACTAATTTAGGGTGTGCTGTAAAACCTGCTGGCATTTGTGGTACTTGGCCAATTTCGTAGCCAAAAGCAGTAACATCTACATCGTGATGACGTACTTCTGACGAAATTACTACGTCGCCAACACTTAGAGAAGGATCGAATCCACCGGCAGAGCCTGTGTTAATTACGCAATCAGGTTTGAAGTTATCAATCAGTAAGGTAGTTGCAATTGTTGATGCTACTTTACCAATACCAGATTGAACAAGTGTTACTGTGTTACCAGCCAATTCACCAGTATAAAAAGTGAAACCTGCTTTAGTTAAAATATGTGGGTTTTGCATCGCTTCACGTAAAATTTTAACTTCTGGCTCCATTGCGCCAATAATACCAACATTCATAATGTTTAATTCCTGAGTTTGAATCACTTGATTATACGTGAAGTTAGCAATAAAAAACAAAAAAGCGAGCTTGTTTATGAGCTCGCTTTAAATACTTTTTAGGAGAGTATTTAATTTGGTTTTTAAATTTCAGCTAAAGCAGTTGTTTGTGCTTTGGCTTGAGAAGGTGAAAGTACCGCTGGCTTATGTGAGCGATTACGAACAGGGCGCTGCGTTTGTGTTGCTGCAGGCTTACCAAGTTTAAACATAATTGCATCGCGTACTTCAGAAGGACGGTAGCCCGATTTAACTTTCATACGAATATGTGGAATGCCCGCAGACTCTAGTGCACCGTTTACAAACCAGTCGCGTTGAGCTTTGTGGCCATCTTTATTGGCATTGTTAACTAGGTCAACGGCCGCAACAATAGTTAGTTTTTCTTTATCGATTAATACAAAGTCGAGTTGCTTATTTTTAGCTTTAGCTAAAGCAGCACGTTTAGATTTAATAGAAAGACCTTGCTTACAGTCAATAACGTCAATTAGCTTAACGCGACTAACAATTTTATATTGATCGCCTACAGCACGCTCGAGAAGATTTAGAAAAGCGCCTTCAACCTGCGTAAAAACAGTTTGCTTGCGGGTAAAAGGATACGGGTTTCCGCCATCGTCATTAAATTTTGACGCAACAACAGAAGCCCCGACAACTAATACTAGAATTAATAATAAAGCGAATTCCATACGGTAACTCCATAACAACAAATTGACACTGCTCAAATAAAGCAATTTACGTGCCTAAAAAGTATGAGTTATAAAATAATTACCAACTGTTTATAAAAGCTAAAACTATGTAGCTATTAAGCTTTGTATCCACCTTCAATACCTTTAACCGCAATAGCTACAGCATCGTGTGCATGGAGTGATTCATAATGGTTTATTTGCAGCCAGTAATCGCTGTAATTATCTGTTTCTAATAAAGCTTTAATTTTACGCGCTGCATCTTCACAAAACATAAGATTTTGACCATTTAAACGGGCAAATTCTTGCTCGTCTTCGCGTTTTACTGCCGCTTGTACAGGCGTTTTAAGTTCAGCTTCGAGGGTATTTATTAGAGTCACTACGTCAAATTCTTGAATATTGCTGTCAAGCTTTACTTTTACGTTGGCAATAGAGCGCTGCGAGTGAGGTGTAGCGACTATGCCTTGTGTAGTGCCTAGCCATTCGTGCACATCTTTTTGGCTTAAGGTTTCTTGGTTAAACTTTTCGTTAAACGCGTTTTGTATAAGCTGGCGCGCAAGTGCTGCAGAGCAAGGGCACGTTGAAGAATAGGTAACATCTACAGTTAGCTCGTAGCTAATAATGTTATTTTCAATTGTACTGGTAAGTACAACTGGGTAGCTTTTCCAGCCCGCTTTACCACTTAATAGTGATTTACGGCGTAGCGGTAATTCAAATTTAAATTCAATTTGTGCTTTATCGCTCAGCCCTTCGTGGCTAGTTATAAAAGTATCGAGTGCTTGCGCTATTGTTTGCGGATTGACTTGCTGCTCAGTTGAAAGCAGGTCAAGTGCTAAAAATAGACGTGACATATGAATGCCTTTGGCATCTTCTTTATGCAAATTTACAAATGCACGAGCTTTGGCATTTACTGTAACTGGAGATAAGTCTCGTGACTCAAAAATAAATGGCAGTTCGATTTCGCCCATGCCAACCCAGTCTAATTTACCTGTTTGTAAAGCGGGTGCAGTGTCTGCTATATCTGGCATATTGGTTTGCATGTGCGCTACTCGTATTTTGGAGATAATAAAGCGGGGCATTTTACACTAAATAATTTATTGCTGAAATGATGAGTTTAAGAGATGAGCAAAATCAAACATGAAAAATTCTGTTTTTATCGCACAACATGGGTAGTAGTAGGAGAAAAATGCTAAAATCTGGGAAAATGGCATGTTTATACATGCGCATTGCCTTCTTTATATTTAAGCACACAGCTAAGAGATAAAATTACGTATGACCGATTATTCTTTGAGCCCTTGGGCTCGGGTACTTTCCAGCTCAATAACGCGATTTGGTGAATTTAAAACCGCAGCTATTTGTTACACTTTATTTTTAACTGTATCTCTTATTTTATCGAGCATGTTTTATTATGTTGCGATAGGCGAATTACACCTTGTTGATATTTTGGCTGTGGTATTTTTTACGGCTGTAGTTTCTCCTTTAATTATAAGTGTATTACTTAATTCAATTCGTCAATTAGATGCCTCGTATGCTTATTTAGATAGCGCAACCAAGCAGGAAAAGCTCTTAAACCAAACCTTAAAAGACAACATTAGTCGTTTAAATATTGAAATTGATGAGCGTAAAATGGCATTTCATGCCAAGCATCGCGCTATTGAAGAGCTGCGCCGAGAAATTGCTGAGCGTAAAAAAACACAACAAGAACTTGCCCAACAAAGTATGTTGCAACGCTCAATCGTTGATTCATCTCCCGATCTATTTTATTACCGCGATAACAACGGTGTATTTGCCGGCTGTAATAAAATGTTTGAAGAGGTAATGGGAAAATCAAGTAGTGAGTTAATAGGGAAAACGGTTGAGCAGATATTCCCGAGTCATTTTTTAGCTGAAGTTTTGGCAACCGATAAAGAAGTAGAGCAAAGCCATAAAGCGCTGACTATAGATGTAGGTTATGAAGTAAATGGTGAAACACGTTGGTTTGAGCTGCGTAAATTACCTTTTATAAATGATGACGGTGACTACATTGGTTTACTGGGTTTTGGTCGTGATATCACTAGCCGTAAAGAAGCTGCACAAGCACTCGAAACTGCCTATAAAGACAAAGGTAAGTTTATTGCTACGCTGAGCCATGAACTACGTACTCCTTTAAATGGCATTGTTGGTTTAACGCGTATGTTATTAGATACAGAGCTTAATAAGCAGCAGCGTAGTTGGGGCAATACTATTTTTTCGAGTGCTGAAACACTCGGTAATATTTTTAACGATATTATAGATTTAGATAAAATAGATAGGGATCAGCTCGATATAGCAACCAATTCTATTAATGTGTCAGACTTTATAAACGATGTAGTTAATTTTGCAGGCTTAATAGCTGAGCAGAAAGAGCTTGAGTTTGATATTAAGCGCAATGGCATACTTGATGTTTACGCGCAGCTCGATCCGACTCGATTACGCCAAGTTGTTTGGAACTTAATTAACAACGCCGTTAAGTTTACTCAGCAAGGCAAAGTAACACTCGAATGCAGCAGAGAAAATCGTGTAGAAGGCCCATGGTTAGTTATTAAGGTACTAGATACCGGTCAAGGTATTCCACCAGAGCAGCTTGCCCATATATTTGATATGTATTACAAAGCGCCGGATTTAAAAGGCACTAACGCAATAGGCTCAGGTATTGGTTTAGCTGTAACCAAGGCACTTGTAAGTGCAATGAAAGGGATAATTACGGTAAATAGTACTGAAGGCGAAGGAAGTTGTTTTACAGTGCAAATACCGCTTAGTTTATGTGTTGCACCAACAGAGCAAAGTTATGTTGGCCGTGGTTTGTATATTCTACTAGTAGAAGATGTGCCTCTTAATGCCGAAATTGCTACAAACCTATTAGAGCAACGCGGCCATGAAGTGTTATGGGCTGAAACCGGTGAAGATGCACTCTCGTTTGTCGAAACCGAAGATGACTTAGACTTAGTACTACTTGATATGCAATTGCCAGATATAAACGGTGATGTGGTTGCTAAACAAATACGCTCAGATAGCCACTTCGATAAATTACCTATTGTTGCTCTAACTGCCAATGTACGCAGTGCTGAAAAAGAGCTTGAAGGTATATCAATACAAGGTGCGTTGGCTAAACCAATTAACACAGTCAAGCTTGATAAAATGCTGGCTGACTTATTTGGCATTAAGCAAAGTGAGTGCACAGAGCCACAGCTAAAAGTAAGTGAAGAAGCGCTAGAGGGCATTGATGCACACTTATTAGATATTGAAACAATAGAAGACTTTGTAAATTCGATGGGCTTGGTTGTATTTAGACGCAGTAGTCAGTTATTCGAAAAGCTAAGTCCACAATATCAGCAAGAATTACTTACCTCATTAAATACCGGCGATAGAGAAGAGTATGAATCAGTAGCGCATAAACTTAAAGGTGCGGCTGGATCGGTAGGTTTAAATGATGTGCAGCTTCATGCCAAAATAATGGAGCATGGTGCGATTGATGAATCTGATGAAATGTTAAAGCAGTGGTTAGATGTTTTAGCAGATAAAATAAATGAAGGACAAAAAGCCCTTCATTTATTTTTACAGCAATTAGAGTAAAACTAATTAGCTCTAATTAAGCGTCAATTTTACCAATGAAACGGTAACCTTCACCATGGATGGTGCTGATTAACTCTGACGTTGAGTTATCACTTTCAAAATGCTTACGAATGCGACGAATAGTAACATCAACAGTACGGTCATTTGCGCGAAGCTCACGGCCTGTCATGTGCTTGATTAATTGCTCACGACTAAAAATACGACCTGGAGAATCAAGCATTAAACGAAGTGCTCTGTACTCACCTTTTGGTAAACGTTTAGCGTCGCCATTTGGAGAAGTAAGACAGCGGCTATTTTCATCAAGTTCCCAACCGTTAAACGTAATAACACCATTTGTTTCTAGTGCTGACTCTTCACCGCCTAAAGCAGTACGAGTAATAAGGTTGCGAGCTCTAATAGTTAATTCACGCGGGTTGAATGGCTTAGTAACGTAGTCATCTGCGCCAATTTCAAGACCTAAAATACGGTCAACATCGTTGTCACGACCCGTTAGGAATATAAGACCTACTTTACGCTTTTGGCGTAATTCACGGGCTAAAATAAGACCGTTTTTACCAGGAAGGTTGATATCCATAACTACAAGATTAACGTCATCGTTATTTGTAAGCTTGTCATGCATATCATCGCCATCAATGGCTTCAATAACTTTGTACCCTTCAGCTTCAAATAAACTAACTAGGTTCAGTCGAGTTACGTCTTCATCTTCTACGATTAGAATGACTGGCGTTTGCATTATTAATTAACCTTTTGGAATATTTTATTTATAAAAAAACCGGTGACGAATTTATAACCGATTACTAGAGATTATAGGATTATACCCATTTGTTAACAAGGAAAAAACAAATTGGATAAAAATAAAACAGTAGGGTGTCCAAAGTCTACTAAAAAGGGCAGTGCAAAAACTACTGTTTAATTGATATATACGTGGATGTAGCTATTTGAATCATAAAGTCGAAGCCATTTTCCTTTAATAATTGATACATCATTCAATCAAACAAGGTACTTAAAATAATCAGACTAATTCAAAGCAAAACTATATCACTTTCTAACCTTTCATCAATGTATGTGATACAGCAAAGATAAAAAAGTTCATAAATCGCTTGGTAATATTTATTTAATGCAATTAAATAATGTTACGCGCTTATCACATGCCTCATTAATGAGGTCATTAAATGCTAATTCAAGGATAAATTTTAAATATATGCACTTTTTAGTGATCTTTATTTAAGGAATAGTAATTATAAAGCGAGCACCGTGTTTTTCTTCAAGATCAAACATAACTCTTCCGCCAAGTGCTTGTGTTACTAGGTTGTAGACCAAGTGCATGCCTAAGCCGCTTGCGCCTTGTCCGCGCTTTGAAGTTACAAACGGGTCAAAAATTCTATTTTTAATGTTTTTATCAACGCCTTGACCGTTGTCAGAATAAACTATTGTTAATTTTTTCCCTACTAGTTCTACGTCAAAGCGAATTTCATTATTTTCTTTACCTATAAATCCATGAATCACAGAGTTCATAAGCAACTGCTGAAACACTTGTTGCAGAGGTTCAGACTTACTATGAATAGCCAAGTCGGTCGGGCAGTTAATGATAACGACAGGCTTTTTAGGCAGTAACTCAGATTGTATTGATATTAAAACATCGCTAATTAATTTATGCACATTAATGTAGGTATTAACACCGTCGTCTTGAATAACGGCCACTTTTTTAAAATTAGAAATAAGGTCAGCGGCACGATTTAAGTTACGATAAATTAAGTCTAAGTTTTCAATACCTTCATCTATAAATCGTTTTAAGTGGTTAGAGGTTAGTTTTTTATCATTAAAGCTTTGCTGTATATCTGCCAGTTTATCTCGAAGTAATGTAGAACCTGTAATACCAAGCCCTATTGGTGTATTCACTTCATGGGCAACACCTGCCACCATTTGCCCTAAAGAAGCCATTTTTTCGTTTTCAACAATTTGTGTTTGATACTGATGCATTCGCTCAAGGGTTGATAATAGCTCTTGATTTGCCTCTCTGAGAGCAATAGTTCGTTGACTTACTTTTTCTTCAAGACTTTGGTTGAGCTGTTTTATTTCTTGTTTATCTTTTTCGTGGCGCTCAAGCTGCTTTTTGGTACGGGCAAGCATGATATTTAAACTATTTGAAAGAGCGGTTATTTCTTTTACATCGGTTATTGGCGCGCGTGCATCATAGTTATGATTTTTAGATACATCCTGCAATAGCATGCTTAACTGCTCTATTGGCTTGGCTATACGTCGTTGAACTTTTATAGCAATAAAGTAAACAACGATTAAAATTAATAGAGTTAATAGCACGTCTATTAATATTTTTCTCTCAATATAAGTCTCTAAACTTTCGAGGCTCCCTCGCATATATACATAACCTACCAACTTTTCGTTATCGTAAATAGGGCGGGTTAGTTCAATATGATCGCTCGTAATTCGTGGCGTTTTTAGCTCATCAACACTGTCTATTCTTAACGGCACCGGAGGCGTTTTTTTTGCATTAAAGCTAATAAAAAAAACAGGTTTTTGAGATGCTTTTTCTATTGAATAAATATGTATGTTTTTTACAAGGGGGATATTTTCAAATGACTTGAGGCGTTTTTCTTCTGTTTTTCTATCATCTTCAACTACTGATTTACCAGCATCAAAAGCTACAATTTCAGAAAGTATGACGAGTTTATTAATGATTAATTGCTTTTGCTCTTTTACGCTTAAATAAGTAGATATCGAAATAGATAGCGACAAGCAAATAGCTGTAATAAGCATAATTAAATTTATGAGTGCTTTGCGAATGCTACTTTGATGAACTTTTTTAGGCATTATTTCGTTATCGCCTGAATTAATTTTGATTATTTAGAGTTTTAGTTTAGCAAAGACGGGAGAAAATGAAGGAAAAAAGCTAAATTAATTCTTATATTTATGCGAAGGTTAGCTTGAGCGCGTTTGCACTCAAGCATTTTTAAAAATAATACTAGCTGCTATATACGGCAAACTTGTTATTTTTAAATACCGTTTGGTAGCTTTCAAATTGCGTTTCTAAAATAGGTGGGTATTTTAAAAAGCTGTTAGCAACAATATTCAGCTTTCCTACTTTAGTTAAATGCTGTTTTGCATTTGCTAAAAATGTTTCTGCTACTGTGTAGTCGGTTGCAATACCTGTATGAAAAGGTGGATTGCTAATAATTAAATCAAACTTACCGGTAATGCTTTTAAGGCCGTCACTTAATATCGCTTCGCCTTTGATGCTGTTAAGCTTTAGAGTTTGCTGTGTTGCGTAAGTTGCCAGTGCACTTACATCACTACACACAAACTCAAGTGCTGGATTATGCAGCCCTAAAAAGGTTGCTATTAAACCTGCGCCACAGCCAAAGTCGAGAACCCTACCTTGCTTAATTGTCGGTGCGTTTTCGAGTAGAACTTTCGTTCCCATATCTAAACTACCGTGATTAAACACCCCAGGGACACTAATAGCTGTAAACTCGGTGTCGGCAACATTAACAACGAACTTTTTATGGTAGGCCGTAATATCAAAATTAGGGTGCTGGGTAATCTCAGCAAATGAGTAAAGAACGCAGTGCTTAGCCGAATCAATTTTGTTACTAAACTCTGCTTTGCCAGCTAATTGCTTTTCAATTGATTTAACACCACTTTTATTTTCACCTACCACTAATAGCTCGGCATCATCAGTAATAGCAGCTCGAATATTATCAAGCGCCATTAATAACTCAGGTTTTGATTTAGGATAGTAAAGAATAACTAAATCGTAGCCGTTACCAGGTATTGTGTGATTTACACAAATCTCAACGTCCTTGGTGTTTTTAGCAAACTCACCGTTAGCATGGTTGTAGCTAAATGCAGTTACTTTGCTTTGCGGGTTAAGTTTTTTAAGCTCTGTTAAAAAGCCATCTTGAACAAAGTTGACCACCAAGATAGATTTGCCCGTTAGTGCCTCGCTATTACGAAGTAACAGTAAACTTGGGTTGGTTAGTACGCTCATAAATGGCTTTGCCTTACAGTATGTTTAGTTTTATTAAAAATAAAAGTGAGTGCTTAAAGTTACAAATTACTCAGTACGTTCAAACATTAAATCCCACACGCCATGACCTAGGCGATGTCCGCGCTGCTCAAACTTAGTAAGCGGGCGCAAATCTGGACGTGGAACATAATCGTTTGTTTCTGATTGGTTTTTAAAACCAGGAGCTACATTCATTACTTCGAGCATATGCTCTGCATAGTTTTCCCAATCTGTTGCCATATGAAAAACGCCACCCATTTTCAGTTGGGCTCTTAGTTTTTCAACAAACTCAGTTTGTACAATACGGCGTTTATGATGACGCTTTTTATGCCAAGGATCAGGGAAAAACAACTGTAGTGTTGTTAAGCTTTCATTAGGTATACAGTCTGCAAGTACTTCAACTGCATCGTGTTCAAAAATACGTAAGTTAGTAATGCCTGCTTCATCGGCATCCATTAAACAAGCACCAACGCCTGGGCGGTGTACTTCAATACCAATAAAGTTTAGGTGAGGGGCATTTGTTGCCATTTCGACAAGCGATTTACCCATACCAAAACCAATTTCTACTACTACATCGTTGTTGTTGCCAAAAACTTCGCTTAAATCAAGCATACCGTTTTTATGCTCTAGGCCCATTGTTGGCCAGCATTTTTCGATTGCAGCGGCTTGGCCTTTGGTTAATCGACCTTCGCGTTTTACAAAACTGCGAATGGTGCGGATGTATTTACCTTCTTGCTTAGCTTGCTCAAGGTTAGTGTTGCTTGATTCACTCATATTATTGGCCTGACAAAAACAATGTGTTTAAAAATGGTTGCATATTATCCCTGACCGAGCCCGCAATCACAAGTATTAGCTGGTTTTACACGCCCTATAGCTTGATCTTTTTATTAACTACAATAGACTGAGCCGCCATTGAGCATCAGTAAAAGTACAATATGTTGGATTTAAATAAAGAACAGTCTAATTCGTTTTCTAATCAAGTCGTTGATTGGTATCACCTTCATGGGCGTAAAACACTTCCATGGCAGTTGGGCAAAACACCTTATAAAGTGTGGGTGTCTGAGGTGATGCTCCAGCAAACTCAAGTTATTACTGTTATCCCATATTTTGAAAAATTTATGCAAAGCTTTCCAGATATTATTGCTTTAGCCGATGCTGATGAAGATTTAGTACTGCATCACTGGACCGGCTTAGGGTATTACGCTCGTGCGCGTAACTTACATAAAACAGCTAAAATAGTACGTGACAAGTACCAAGGCGAATTTCCGCAAACGCTTGATGAAGTAATGGATTTACCGGGAATAGGACGCTCTACTGCCGGGGCTGTTTTATCATTGTCGCTTGGGCAGCATCATCCAATTTTAGATGGAAATGTTAAGCGAGTCTTAGCGCGCTATTTTATGATAGAAGGTTGGTACGGTGTTAAAAAAGTCGAAAACCAGCTTTGGCATTTATCAGAGCAATTAACACCTAAAAATAATGTCACCGAATTTAATCAAGCTATGATGGATTTAGGTGCGAGTGTTTGCTCACGCAGCCGGTTTGATTGCGAGGCTTGCCCATTAAATTCAGGTTGTGGTGCTTTTAATGCAGGTAAAGTAAAAGAGTTTCCACATTCTAAACCTAAAAAAGCAGTGCCGAAGAAGAGTTGTCATCAGTTAATTATTCAGTGCGGCGATAAAGTGCTTATGGAAAAACGCCCTAACAGCGGTATTTGGGGAGGACTATTTGGCTTTTTTGAATTTAATGAGTACGAGGAGCTTCAAATATTTTTAGCTCAGCAAGGATTAGAAGCCAACTTAGTAGAGCTTGAAGCGTTTATTCATGTGTTTTCACATTTTGAGCTGAAGATTAATCCGCATGTGCTCAATGTTAAGAACATTCCTGATGTAGTAAATGACAAACAATTAGTGTGGTATCCGCTTGATCAATCAATAGAGGTTGGCCTAGCAGCGCCAACTAAAAAGTTGGTTAAACAAATTACAGCAATAGTATAGAATAGCCCCATATTTAGCGTTAGAGAGAATCAATCATGGCACGTACAGTATTTTGTCAAAAGTTACAAAAAGAAGCCGAAGGGCTTGGCTTTCAGTTATACCCTGGTGAAGTTGGTGAAAAGATTTTTAATAACATCTCTAAAGAAGCGTGGGGTCAGTGGCAGCATAAGCAAACAATGCTTATTAACGAAAAGCATTTAAATATGATGGACCCAGAGCACCGCACATTTTTAGAAGAGCAAATGGTTGGCTTTTTGTTTGAAAACAAAGATGTAGAAATTGAAGGTTATCGACCGCCTGAAAAGTAATATTTTAAACATTAAAAAAGGGCTAAATAGCCCTTTTTTTGTGTGCGATTATTTAATCACTTAACTCATCTTCTTGCTCAGAGATTTTAATTTGTTCTTTTAAAAATTGAGCTGCCTTAGAGTATTCAATTTCTAACTTATCTCTTAAGTCTATTAATTCATCGGTAGTGAGTTCACCTTTTTTACATTTATCTTCAAATGCACTTGAAAGTTCAGCCACCGTTTGGGCACCAATTGTTTTAGAGATCGATTTTAATTGATGACACCCTTCAATAATCTCATCTAAATCGTTAACCATAACGCCTGAATTAATCCCCTTAATTAGCCCTTGGCTTTGTTCTAAATACATTTTGAAAAAGCGTAACTGTTTAGCTTCGTCACCATTTACATATTTAGCAACCGCTTCCATATCAATAGGTAGCGCCATGGTTTGATGGATAACTACATTTGGGTTTTGGCTTTGCTTATCGCTCCAGCGTTTTAAGGTGTCCTCTAACGCGTTTAGCTCTATAGGTTTGGTAATGAAGTCGTTTATACCTACGGCTAAGCAACGCTCTTTTTCGCCTTTAAGTGCGTTTGCTGTTACAGCAATAATGTAAGGCTGTGCATCAATTGATTCTAATAGCTCTGCTTCGTTACGGATTTTTTCGACCATATCGTAACCCGACATTTTAGGCATGTGTAAGTCGGTTAAAATAAGTGAGTAATCACCTTTTCTCCACATATCTAAGCCTTCTTCACCGTTGTTTGCTATCTCAACGCCAAAACCTAGTATGTGTAATTGATCGGTCAGCACTTGTTGGTTTAAAAGGTTATCTTCAACAAGTAAAACCAATTTGTTTGATTTACGAGCTTGCTCAACATTTAAATAGTTATTAAGTGTTTTGGTTTTTTTAATTTGTTTAGGTGTATGCAAACCTGCAGCGACTAAAATAGACAGCATAAAGTTAGACTTACATAAAGGAGAGGCATTAATATAAAAAATATTATTATGATTTATAGCCGCTTCATCAAGCTTGCTTAGTACAACAACTTGTTGGTTATAATCCTCTAATGAATAAAATAAGCGTCTTAGCAGCGCGTTTGTTTTATCCATATTGTCTATGCCATCAGCCACCCAAATAATATCTTGCGAATGTTGATGCTCTTCAATTTCTTCTTCTGTGTGTGCATAAACTATTTTAGCGCCCATAAACGATAAATAACGGTACATTGTTTTTTCACGTTCTAGGTGATTACTAACTACAACAATTTGCTTACCATTTAATGCACCTTTGTGTGCGTACTTAATTCTACCCGATGTGCTAAACGGCAGTTCAACAGTAAACTCACTGCCAATTCCTGTATGGCTAGTTACATGAATAGTACCTAGCATAAGCTCAGTTAAGCTTTTACAAATAGAAAGGCCTAAACCTGTCCCTCCATATTCTCGGGTAATCGAATTTTCGGCTTGAATAAACGGATTAAATATTTCGCGTAGTTGTGCCTGCGACATGCCTTTACCGTTATCAGTTACGCAAAAGCGTAAGGTAAAGTGATCAGTCGTATTATGTACCACCTCTACTGATATTTTTACATGCCCTTGGGTTTTTTCATCAGTGCTCGTAAATTTAATTGCGTTGCTACATAGGTTATAAAGAACCTGACGTACACGTACGCTATCACCGGTAAGGTTTATAGGAATATCTGGTGCTATTGCTAGCTCTAAATCAAGCTCACGTTTTTTAGCAACTGATGAGAGCACACGAGCAACTTCTTCAATAGTATCGGTTACCGAAAATGGGATCGGATCAATATTTAGCTTTCCAGCCTCAATTTTAGAAAAATCTAAAATATCATCCAAAATGCTCAATAACGAAAATGCTGATTCACGAATAATAGTACTTAAACGATGCTGAGCGCCATCAAGTTCGGTCTGGCGCAGTAAATCAATAGTACCTATAACACCATTCATCGGTGTTCTTATTTCGTGACTCATCGTTGCTAAGAATGTTGTTTTAGTTTCGCTTGCTCGCTCTGCTTTTAATGTGGCTTGCTCAAGCGCTAAGGTACGATTTTGCACTTCGGCTTCTAGGCCATTTTGTAATTTATAAAGCTCTTTTTGTGCAGAGTCATTCTCGCTCATTGCAGTTTGTACTTTTTGTAGCAATAAGTTGATGTTTTTTGCTACTACACCTAAACCAATATCAAGTTGCTCATCAACATTACTATTGTAATTAGCATCTTCAGTAATTACCTGTAACTCTTGAGTAAGAGTGTCAGTACTTTTACGTAAGCGCGTATTAATGTACATATTAAACATTAAAGTAAGTATAAATAATGCAGCAACACTCGCTATCGCGATGATGTAAGCGATAACTTGAGAGTCTTGAACGCTTAAAGGCGTGGCTGGTATGTTTTGCTTAATAATAAGCTCGCCAATGGGCTGATCGTTTAACAATAGTAGGTGATGCAGAATACCTTCTTCTTTTAAGTGCTTTTCAGTTTTAACAGAAGCGATGGCTGGTTTACTGCTGCTATATACCAACTGAGTATCTGATGTAGCATTGAAGCGATATAGAGTATATTCAAAGTCACCGTCTAATAAGGAGGTTAAATCAAGTAACTGTTTTACTTTACCTTGACCATACATAGTTAATGCATCAACCATAGGTAAGTCTAATCTATCGGCAAGCGTTACAATATTAATAGATGATGCTGGTTGGGCTGTCTTAACTTCAGTTTGTGTATAAAATGAGTGGGCAACAATGGCGAGCGCTGTTACAGCAATATTAATGATTAAAAAAAGTGGCAGTAAGCCTTTAACTGGCGATGAGAATTTACTCTGCATTGATTGTTTCCAATTGATGTGTTTTTACTACGATAAGTCCCTATCGTACGTATCTAAGCTAATCGTAACATTTACAAAAAATAATTCACTACGGTTTTAGTCTGATTTAGTTATATTTATTTATAGTTATAGCCCGATTTGTGGTAAAAATGAACGTTATTAATAAAAAATGTACTGAGTTGTCTGAAAACCGTTCAAACAGTTATAAAGAAGAAAAAAAAAGTTGACTTGTAAGGGCAAAACTCGTTTAATACGCCGCACGCCCAGATAGCTCAGTCGCTAGAGATGAGTGGGAATTGCATTAAAAATCCTTTTAAGATTTTTAATTAGCACTGTTTAAGTGCCTCGATAGCTCAGTTGGTAGAGCAGAGGATTGAAAATCCTCGTGTCCCTGGTTCGATTCCGGGTCGAGGCACCATTTATTAAAGTAGTGGTGTTTAATCAACAGTTTAAACATTATTACGCGTGCCTTAGCACACAGTTTTGTGTGCCGACTTAGCTCAGCTGGTAGAGCAACTGACTTGTAATCAGTAGGTCAACCGTTCGACTCGGTTAGTCGGCACCATTTATAAAGCTAAAAGTTAAATAATTATTTTATTTTTAGTTAGCACAGTTTATGTGCCTCGATAGCTCAGTCGGTAGAGCAGAGGATTGAAAATCCTCGTGTCCGTGGTTCGATTCCGCGTCGAGGCACCATTTACTTTAAGTTCTCAATCTTTAAAATTGAACGTGCCTTAGCACACAGTTTTGTGTGCCGACTTAGCTCAGCTGGTAGAGCAACTGACTTGTAATCAGTAGGTCAACCGTTCGACTCGGTTAGTCGGCACCATTTATAAAGCTAAAAGTTAAATAATTATTTTATTTTTAGTTAGCACAGTTTATGTGCCTCGATAGCTCAGTCGGTAGAGCAGAGGATTGAAAATCCTCGTGTCCGTGGTTCGATTCCGCGTCGAGGCACCATTTACTTTAAGTTCTCAATCTTTAAAATTGAACGTGCCTTAGCACACAGTTTTGTGTGCCGACTTAGCTCAGCTGGTAGAGCAACTGACTTGTAATCAGTAGGTCAACCGTTCGACTCGGTTAGTCGGCACCATTTATTTAAAGTTAATTGTAAAGTATAACAATTAATTAGCACATTTTATGTGCCTCGATAGCTCAGTCGGTAGAGCAGAGGATTGAAAATCCTCGTGTCCGTGGTTCGATTCCGCGTCGAGGCACCATTTATTGAGAAGCCTTGCTTATGCAAGGTTTTTTTATTTTAAGTGCTTTATAAAAGTTCTCAATCTTTAAAATTGAACGTGCCTTAGCACACAGTTTTGTGTGCCGACTTAGCTCAGCTGGTAGAGCAACTGACTTGTAATCAGTAGGTCAACCGTTCGACTCGGTTAGTCGGCACCATTTATTTAAAAGCCTCGCTTATAGCGAGGCTTTTTTGTTTTCAACTTGAGAATTAAAAATACCCATAGTTAAGAGCAAAGCAACTGACTTGTAATCAGTAGTCTGTATAAGTTATCCGTTCGACTCGGTTAGTCGGCACCATTTATTCAAAAGCCTCGCTTATAGCGGGGCTTTTCTGTTTCTATATGTCTAATACCAATCCGCAATAATACTTAATCAATTTTAGGGATTAAACCTGACGCTAACTGCGTTAAAAATTTCTGATATAGAGCAACTAAATAACGAAATTTTTGCCTTGTTATCGACACGATTTTCTTACCTCAAAATAGATCACTTAATTAAGCGAATTGGTATAATCTCTTAGACACACTACAAAAAGTTAATTTTTTATTATTAAAAATTGCTGATCATTTGCTCATTTTTACCGTATAACTGGCTATTATGTTAGTTCATCGCTAGCTATGTAATGTTATGTAAAGTAGGTTGAGCAAAAGTTGCCAAAGTGCTTGAATTACGTTCATAAATAGCAGTAATTTAGGTTTAATTATGATTTGGCAATGCAAGCCAACCCTATTGGCAATTAGTGTGATGCTGCTTAGCGGCTGTGCGAGTGATTTTAACTCGTCGCAGCGCATGCAAGCGCCTAATAATATGCCACAGCAATGGCAGCAAGAAGCATCAAGCTCGGTATTAAAAGTACAAGAGCAATGGCTTACACAACTACAAAACCCTACGCTTAACAAATTTGTACAACAAGCACTTAAAAACAACCAACAGCTTTTACAAACTAGTTACGATGTAGAAATTCAAAAACAACAGCTTATAGTATCGGGCGCTGCGCTTTGGCCTAGCCTCGATTTATCAACGCGTACTAGCCGTAGTAAAGACAACCGCCCAGTGAGCTACGACAACGCAAGTTCAGTTAGTTTAAACTTAACTTACGAGGTTGATTTATGGGGTAAGCTTTCAGATTCAAAGCGCGAAGCTAATCTTAACTATTTAGCGCAACAGGCACGGTTTGAGCAAGCTAAACAGCAACTCGTTGCTGATGTGGTAACAGGCTGGTTTGATGTTGTTACATCACAACAATTACTCGATTTATTTAAACGCAGAGAAGCTAACGCACAGCAAAACCTAGATATTATCGAGTCTGGCTATCGCCAAGGTATAAACGAAGCACTCGATGTATATTTAGCCCGTAATGAGCTCAATACTGAACGCGCTCGCATTGCCACTCAAACGGCGAACCTATCGGCTTCAGCACGTGTACTTGAGCGTTTACTGGGTGAATACCCAAAAGGTGCCATTACTGCTAGTAGCGACTTACCCGTTATTAATACCGATATTCCACTAGGCTTACCTTCTGAACTTATAACACGTAAACCTACGCTGCGAGCAAGTTGGTATGATCTTTTAGCCACCGACGCTTCATTGGCGTATGCGCACAAACAACGCTTTCCAAGTTTAGATTTAACAGCTTCACTAAGTGATAGCACCGACAGAGTAAGCGACTTGTTTTCTCCATCAAGCCTTGCATGGTCGTTATTAGGTAGTATTTCAGCACCACTTTTTGAGGGCGGACGCTTAAAAGCGAATGAAGAAATAGCGCGCCTTAATACTCAAAAGCAAGAGCAACTTTATTTGCAAACGCTTTACGATGCATTTGGTGATGTAGAGAATGCGATTTCACAGCAGCAGTCTCTTAAATCACAATATAGCAGCACCCTTGAGGCGCAAGAAAACGCACTTGCAGCAGAGCAGTTGTCGTTTGAGCAATATCAAAGTGGCTTGGTAACTTACACTACGGTGCTTGACGCACAAGATAGGTCTTTCGATGCACAAAGCTCCTTAATCGACATTAAAAACCAATTAATAGCTAACAGAATTAACTTACACGTTGCCCTTGGTGGTGATTTTGCAAAGCCCTCAAGTGAACTAAAGAGCAATAATGATGAAAACTAAAACAGCAAAAATTATTATTCCAGCGGTGGTTATTATTGCCACTATTTTAATTGTTATGTTTATTAAAGGTAATCCGCCAGAGGCTAAACGCTTTGGCTCACCTCCTAAAGCATCAATAAGTGTGGCTGCGCTTGAGCTTAAACCACAAAATTACCAAGTGATGATTGATAGCTACGGTACGGTAAAACCACGTACACAAAGTTTATTAGTTGCTCAGGCATCTGGGCAAATAATTGAAGTAAGTGATGACTTTAGAGAAGGTGGCTTTTTTGAAAAGGGCGACGTACTTTTAAAGCTAGACGATAGAGATCATCAAGCTGAAGTTAAATCTGCTCAAGCCAATTTATTAACGGCAGAGCAAGGCTTATTAGAAGAAAAAGCGCGTGGACAACAAGCTATTACTGATTGGAAACGCCTTGGCGGCTCAAATCAGGCAAGCAGCCTAGTACTGCGTGAACCACAACTTGCAGCAGCCGAAGCAGAAGTTTTATCTGCTCAAGCAGTACTTGAAAAAGCCATGCTTGATTTAGAGCGCACTAAAGTAACCGCGCCATATGCGGGTCGTATACTTAGCCGTAGTGTTGATTTGGGGCAAGTTGTTACTAACAATACCCAGCTTGCCACTATTTACGCAATCGATAGCGTAGAGATTCGTTTACCGATTAAAAATAAAGATCTTCCGTTCGTAAATTTACCAGAGCAATATCGTGATGGCGCCAAAAATCAAGCAGGTTCAATTGTTAAATTTACCTCTGACTTAGTGGGTGAGCAAACGTGGCAAGGGCAGCTAGCGCGTACCGAAGGTGCTATAGATGAAGGTGCACAACAGCTTTACGTAGTTGCTAAAATTAACGACCCATATAAAGCAACGGCTAATAACCAGTACCCAATAAAAATAGGGCAATACATAAAGGCGCAAATTACCGGTAAAACAGTCCCTAACGCACTTATAATCCCTAACAGTACTATTTATCAAGGGACGTATGTTTATGTTGTTGAAGAGGGTGTACTCAAGCGTAAAGACATTACACTTGCTTGGCAAAATGCGACACAAGCGATGATAAAAACGGGATTAAATCCAAATGATAAACTGGTTATTACTCCACTAGGGCAAGTGAGTTCTGGAACTCAGGTAAGTATTTTAGGCGAACAAAGCACAGAGCAACCTAAAAGCCGAGGAGCTAATGGGCAAGGTAAAGGAAAGCGCCCGACGCCAGAGCAGCTTGAGCAAAAAGCAAAAGAGCAGGGTATTAGTGTTGAAGAGCTAAAAAAACGCCGCGCAGCAAAGCAAGGAGATAAGCCATGATCGCTTGGTTTGCCAAAAACCATGTTGCTGCTAACTTATTGCTAGTAACGCTGTTACTGTCGGGACTTTTTAGCTTATCAAGCAAAATACCGCTTGAGGTATTTCCTTCATTCGAAACTGACATGATAAGCGTAAATGTAAGTTTGCGTGGTTCAACACCAGAGGATGTAGAGCAAGGTGTAACTATACGAATAGAAGAAGCAGTACAAGATTTAGAGGGCATAAAGCAAATATTTAGTCGCTCTTCTGAAGGTTCTGGCTCTGTGACAATAGAAGTGGAAAGCGGTTACGACCCTCGTGAGCTTTTAGCTGATATAAAAAGTCGTGTAGACGCAATTAACACTTTTCCAGCCGATGCTGAAAAGCCGATAGTAGCGCTTGCTGAGCGAATTCGTGAAGTTATCGCGGTTACCGTATCGAGTGACTATGGCGAAAAAGAAACCCGCGAATACGCAGAAACAGTACGCGATCAAATCCTACGTTTACCTAATGTAACGCAGGTAGAGCTAAGTGGCGTTCGTGATTACGAAATAGCCATTGAAGTAAGCCAAGATATTCTTCGTCAGTACGATTTAAGCTTGGCACAAATATCGAGTGCTATTTCAAACTCAAGCTCAGATATTTCTGCTGGTAACTTAAAAACAGAAGGCGGGGACGTACTTATAAGCTCTAAAGGGCAAGCATATCGTAAAGATGAATTTGCCAGCATTGTTGTTAAAAACCAAGCCGATGGCACTATTATTCGCTTAGGTGATATAGCGACTATAAAAGATGATTTTGAAGAAACACCAGTACGTACTCGCTTTAATGGTAAGCAAGCTGCATTTATCGACGTATATCGAATTGGTCCACAAAGTGCGATTACAGTTGCTGACGATGTTAAAAACTACATAAAAGAGCAACAAAGCTCTCTCCCGCAAGGGTTTGAACTAAGTTACTGGGATGATGATTCGGAGCTGGTTAAAAGTCGTATTTCGACCCTTACTACCAATGCTTTACAAGGCGGTATTTTAGTACTGGCTTTACTTACTTTGTTTTTACGCCCTGCAATTGCATTTTGGGTATTTATTGGTATTCCGGTTTCGTTTATGGGCGCGTTTATAGCGATGCCTATTTTTGGCGTAACCCTTAATATTATGAGCTTATTTGGCTTTATATTGGTACTGGGGATTGTTGTTGATGACGCCATAGTTACCGGTGAAAACGTCTACACCCATTTAAAAACAGCTACGTCGGGCGAGCAGGCCGCAATTTTAGGTACTCAAGAAGTAGCAACACCAGTAACATTTGGTGTGTTGACTACCGTTGCTGCCTTTTTACCTTTGGCCTTTATTGAAGGGGCGCGTGGTGCCTTGTTTGCACAAATACCGGTAGTGGTTATTCCGGTATTATTGTTTTCATTGATTGAATCTAAATTTGTACTACCAGCACATTTAAAATATATAAAACTACGCCACGAAAAAGGCGAACCTTCAAAGTTTGATGTTATTCAACAGCGTTTTGCAGATGGATTTGAAAACGCGATTTTAAAATACTATCAACCCACTTTAAATTTAGCACTGCGCCATAAATTGGCTTCGGTAAGCTTGTTTATTGGTGTATTTGTTATAATTTTAACCATGATCACCAGCGGTTGGACTAAGTTTGTATTTTTCCCGCGCATACCAAGCGAAACAGTCCGCGTTAACTTAACACTACCAACAGGTACACCGTTTGAAGTAACTAATAAATACGTAATTGACATGTCGCAAAAGGCGCAGCAATTACAAGAAAAGTACCGCGATCCGGATACTGGCGAAAGCGTTATTTTAAATATATTAGCCACAACAGGCGGGCGTGGTGGTGTATCTAATTCAGGCTCTGTACGCTTTGAAATAACACCGGCTGAAAAGCGTGAATCAGACATAGGATCACGAGAACTTGCCAGCGAATGGCGCGATTTAATTGGTGTGATACCAGGCGCCGAAAGTTTAACGTTTAGAGCCGAAATTGGCCGAAGTTCAGACCCCATTGATGTTCAGCTTAGCGGCACTTCGTTGACTATTTTACAAGACGTGGCTGATCACATTAAAACCCGTTTATCGACCTATCCAACGGTATTTGATATTGCCGATAGTATGTCCGACGGTAAAGAAGAGTTACAAATAGAGCTTACGCAACAAGGTTTAGCGCTGGGCTTAAATAGAGTCAATGTAGCAGGACAAGTACGTAACTCGTTTTTTGGCTCGCAAGCACAACGTATTCAGCGAGGCAGGGATGACGTACGTGTAATGGTACGCTTACCTATAGATGAGCGCCGCTCTGTAGCTGACCTACAAAACATACTTATAAATACGCCTGATGGAGGCTCAGTGCCTTTATCGCACGTGGCAACACTTACTGCTGGGCAAAGTCCATCAACTATTAATCGAATAGACCGTTACCGCACATTAAACGTAACAGCCGATATCGAAAAAAATAATACCAACATGACCATACTGCAGGCTGACCTAACGGAGTATTTAGATGGGTTAATGCAGCAATATCCTGGAGTAGATTACAAACTAGAAGGTGAGGCTAAAGAGCAAAGAGAGTCGTTTGGGTCGTTGGCTTGGGCACTTGTGTTTGTATTTTTTATTATTTATGCGCTATTAGCAATACCGCTTAAATCTTACTTACAACCAATCATAGTAATGAGTGTTATTCCATTTGGCATGATAGGTGCTGTAGTAGGGCATTGGATCATGGGAATGGACTTAACTATTATGAGTTTACTCGGTATGCTTGCGCTAACCGGGGTGGTGGTAAATGATTCGCTTGTACTCGTTGATTTTATTAATAAAAAGCGCAGTGAAGGTGGTAAAGTTCTCGATGCTATAAAAATTGCAGGTGCATCACGTTTTCGCCCTGTAATGCTAACTAGTTTAACGACCTTCATTGGTTTAATGCCGCTGTTATTTGAAAAAGCGACTCAGGCGCAGTTTTTAATACCAATGGCGGTAAGCCTAGGGTTTGGAATTATTTTTGCGACCTTTATTACTTTATTGTTAGTACCAATAAATTACATGCTGATGGAGCGTTTTCAAGGTTGGTTTAAATAATACCAATCTGCATAAATCTTTGATCAATTTAACGAATTAAATTGCACTATAACGTCGTTAAAAATTTTTTATTTAGAACAACTAGATATAAAAATTTTTGCCTAGTTCTAGCGTAATTTTCTTAACGTTAAATAGACCTCATATATAAGCAGATTGGTATAACTTCACTCTAATACGTGATTATTAAAGCTGTAGGTAAGTAATTACCTGCGGCTTTTTTTATAAGCTAAAAAGTAATATTAGACAATAGAAGATAAGTGAATAAAAAATTTAGATAAATATAAGAATAAACAGGAAGGTTAATTTTTTTTGATAAAGCCTTTTAAAGGCGAGGGTTTGCTAAAAAGGTGTTCCCCAAGATACGGTACTCGGTTTCAGTCCTGAAACCAGAAGGTTTCAGGGCGGGAATCTGCGGTTTACCGTAGGCTTCTCGGTACATGCCGAGCCTGCACAATAGTAGACGAACAGAAACCCTGGTATAAAATTTATCGGCTCAGGGACTTAACTAAGCTCCGGTACCCCAGGGAACAATTTAAGTATATAAGACATAATCCAATCCTTAAACCCCAAACGTAAAAAATTATATCGTTCGCTTAGTTTTTCCGCACCTTTAACTCATCATTTACTTTATCGCATGGTTTTTGAGCTTGATCATACAATTAATTGGAGTTGCTTTTTATCGAGTGGTAGCATTGCCTTAACTTGCAAAGCGAAGATTCGATTATGAACGATTTACCCGATTACGAAAAAGCTCAACTGCTTTTAGAAAAAAACGAAATATTTGTATCACCTGCTGAAGCGCATGGTGTGATTAGTGGTTTACTTGCGTGTGGTTTAACCATTGACGACAAAGAATACTTAGGCCTTTTGAGTGATGTGTTTAACGATGGTGAATCGTTTAGTAACGATTTAAAGCAGTTTTTTGGCACTATTTATAAGCAAGTAGTCGCGAGCTTTAATGATGATGAATTTCAGTTTGATTTATTTTTACCAAGCGACGACGAAACACTCATCGATCAGGCTAATGGCCTCGTATCATGGGTAGCGGGTTTTATGCTTGGTTTTGGTTTAAAGCAAAAAGACTACGGTAAACTATCGAGTGATGTTAAAGAGGTTATTACTGACTTTAGCGAAATCACTCGCCTAGATACTACTTTTGAAGAAACCGAAGAAGACAGCCAAGCGCTGCACGAAGTGATTGAATATGTGCGTGTATCAGCACTACTTTGTTTTGCAGAGCTTGGTAAAGAGCAAAGCACGCAAAGTACTAAAAAAACACTTCATTAACTTTTAAAAAGTAAAACGGGTTGGTTAATAATGGTTGAAGTACAAAAGTCAGAATTTAAAGCACGTCGCGAGCGCTTACTTGCTCAAATGGATGAAAATAGCGTTGCTATTATTCCCGCTGCGAGCGAAGTGACGCGCAGCCGCGATACCGAATATGCATTTAGACAAGATAGCGACTTTTTTTACTTAACTGGCTTTAACGAACCCGACGCCGTACTTGTACTCTGTAATAACAGCGATGCACCCAGTACTTTATTTTGCCTAAATAAAGACAAGCTTGCAGAAATTTGGCATGGCCGCAGAGTTGGCTTTGATAAAGCTAAAAGTGACTACCTGTTTGATGAAGCTTACCCGCTAAGTGAATTAAACGATAAAACACTCGATATGCTAAATGCAAAAAATGCGCTCTATTTTGCACAAGGTGCGTACCCCTCATTTGATACCAAAGTGTTTTCGTTACTAGGTACCCTTCGAAGTGGCTCTCGAAAAGGCCTCAAAGCACCGAGTAATTTAAAAGAAATACGCGGTCTTATCCACGAAATGCGTTTGTTTAAATCGCCAAGCGAGATAGATGTTATGCGAGAAGGCTGTGAAATTAGTGCGCGAGGGCACATGCGCGCTATGCGTTATTCGCATGCGGGTGCCACAGAGTTTCAGCTAGAAGCAGAGCTACATCATCATTATGCAATGAACGGTGCGCCTCATCCTGCGTACGGCACAATTGTTGGTAGTGGCGACAACGCCAATATTTTACATTACACACAAAATAGCGATGTTTTAAAAAGTGGTGACCTAGTACTTATAGACTCCGGTTGTGAGTTACAAGGTTACGCTGCTGATATAACGCGTACATTTCCGGTAAATGGTCAATTTAGCGAAGAGCAAGCCGCGCTTTATAATATTGTACTTAAAGCGCAAGAAGTTGCTTTTGATGAGGTAAAACCCGGTGGTTATATGTCGCATGCTAATAAACTAGCAATGGAAGTAATGACCCAAGGTTTACTCGACTTAGGTATTTTAATTGGCGACTTTGACGAGCTAATGGCAAAAGGTGCGTGTAAAGAATATTACATGCACGGGCTTGGGCATTGGCTTGGTTTAGATGTACATGATGTTGGCGATTACAAAGTAAATAACGCTGAGCGTGCATTTGAGCCGGGTATGGTACTCACCATAGAGCCAGGGCTTTATATAAGCGAAGACTCAAGCGCACCGCAAAAATACAAAGGCATTGGCATTCGTATCGAAGATAACTTGCTAGTTACCGAAACCGGCCATGAAAACTTGACCCTAAGCGTACCTAAAAAAATTAGCGATATAGAAGCACTTATGCAAAGTGCTAAAAACGTATAAAGCTCGGAGAGTAAAGTGGCTAAGCAGTTTGATGTAGTTATTATTGGCGGTGGTTTAGCGGGAGCAAGCTGCGCATTAAGTGTGGCTAAAACTAATCCCGCGTTAAATATTGCCGTTGTAGAAGCTAATCAAGTAACCGGCGACTACCACCCAAGCTTTGACGACAGAAGCATTGCACTTGCTCAGCAATCGGTAGAGTATTTACAAAGCCTCAATTTATTTGAGCAAAATGCCCCTTACACCGCAGCAATCAAAAAAGTGAGCGTGTCTGATAGAGGCCACTTTGGCAAAGCGCACATTAATTGCGACGAATTTGCTAAGCCCTCACTTGGTTACGTAGTAGAAGTTAACCCTTTTGGCCGAGCGCTTCACCTGCGTTTAACGCAGTCAAATATTACGCTTTTGTGCCCCGATAGCGTAATTGCCATTGAGCAAACTTTGCATAGCAATACACTCACCTTACAAAGCGGCGAGCAATTAAACGCCAAGCTATTGGTTATTGCTGATGGCGCACAATCACCAACACGTAGTTTACTTGGGCTTGGTTTTAATACCCAGCCTTATGAACAAGGCGCAATTATTGCTAATGTAGAAGTGGCTGGTGGGCATAATAATCATGCCTTTGAGCGTTTTACACAAAACGGGCCTATGGCGTTATTACCCATGAGCAATAACCGTTATTCGTTAGTGTGGTGTATGAACCAAGATCAGGTTGAACAGCACATGGCACTCAGTGAACAAGGCTTTTTAAGTGCCCTGCAAAGCGCGTTTGGTTATCGCGGTGGTCAATTTACTAAAGTAGGCATGCGCACGAGTTACCCGCTCGTTTACGGGCAAGTTGAGTCTTTAACTGCGCACCGTACAGTGGTTATTGGTAATGCTGCACATGCGATTCATCCTATCGCAGGGCAGGGTTTTAATTTAGGTCTTCGCGACGTACAAGTACTTAGTAATTTAATAGCAAATAGCCAACACGATTTAGGCAGCTATGCGTTTACACGTGAATATTCAAAAAAGCGCAGTGATGATATAAAAACCGTAATGAGTTTAACCGATGCACTTGTTAGGCTTTTTTCGAACTCATCGCGAGTGCTCGCATTGGGGCGCAGTATTGGGTTGTTTTCGATGGATTTATTTCCCGCATTAAAAGCGCCATTAGCTAAACAGTTAATGGGGCAAGTTAAACAAGGTAGGCGTTTATGAAGCAAGCACAGGTTTGTATTGTAGGTGGCGGCTGTGTAGGGCTAACACTAGCACTTGGATTGGCAAAAGCCGATATAAGCGTCGTTGTACTCGACGGCGCACCAACACAAGCGTTACCAACTGACGAATATGGTTTGCGTGTAAGTGCGTTAAGCATTGCAAGCCAAACCTTGCTTGAACAATTAAATGTATGGCCCGAAATTATCGCACAGCGAGCGTGCGCTTATACACATATGGATGTACGTGATGCCGACAGCTTTGGCAAAATAGCGTTTAATAACGAGCAACTTGAGCTTGAACATTTAGGCCATATTGTTGAAAACGACATTATCCGCTTTGCGCTTATAAAAGAGCTAGAGCAACAAAGCAGTGCAACACTAATGTTTGATACACAGTATCAGCAAATACATCAAAGCGAATCTGATGTATTTATAACACTTAAAAGCGGCGAGCCAATTATTGCAAAACTGCTGGTGGCGGCTGATGGTGCAAATTCAGCTATACGTAAACAATTTAATATGGCGCTTAGTTTTAAAGATTACGATCACCATGCGCTAGTCGCGACAGTTAAAACTAAAGAGCAACATGCAAACACCGCACGCCAAGTCTTTTTACCAACAGGGCCACTCGCGTTTTTACCATTGAGCGATGAGCATACTCATTCAATTGTGTGGTCTACCAGCCCCAATCATTGTGATGAATTATTAGCAATGGACGACACCGCCTTTAATAAAGCCGTAATGGCTGCAATTGATGGTCAATGCGGGCTGTGTGAAGTGCAAAGTGCGCGCACTGCTTTCCCACTTAAAATGCGCTACGCCCAGCAATGGGTTTCAGGCAAAGTGGTACTCATTGGCGATGCTGCACATACAATCCATCCACTTGCAGGGCTTGGTATGAACCTAGGCCTAAAAGATGCGGCTTATTTAATTGAGCTTTTAACAAGCGATAGCAAGGAGTTTGCAAGCACTCGCACACTGCGCGATTACGAGCGCACTCGTAAGCTCGATGCACAAAAGCACATAGCTATGATGCAAGGGTTAAAAGAGTTATTTGAAGGTGCAAACCCAGTTAAAAAACTTATTCGTGGAGTAGGGCTATCATTAGTTGATAATCTTGGGCCAATCAAGCACCTGTTCGCCAAAGAAGCGATAGGAAAGTGATGTAGGTTGAGTGAAACAAAACCCAACGAGAAAAGCGGTTAGTTATTCGCTTTTAATAAAAAACCGATGTTTAATTTAAGCATCGGTTTTTTATTAAAATAAATTAAGTACTTACTTTGTATGTTTTTTCGGTAAACTTTGTTATTTTTACATTAAATATGATAAAAAGTTTTTACTAAATTTTAAGGAAGAAATAAATGTTAAAAATAACACTCTTATTTTTTTTATTAACTGCGTCTGTAGTTCATGCAAAAGATAAACCGTGGGAGTCTTACGCTAAACTTCCAATGGTAGAGCAACCACAAATATCGCCAAATGGAGAAATGATAGCAACACTTTATAATACTGCTGAAGGTCCTACTATTAGTTTAGCTAAATTTCCTAGTATCGAATTCAATATATTAGCAAGTCTCAAAAAAGATAAAGACAGAGTCGACTTTATTCGTTGGTCAGGTAATAAATATATCATTGTTTCTGCTAGTTACCCTGAATATGTCAATGGTCAATACATGAGAGTTTCAAGGTTATATTCGATCAATGTTGAAACCAATGAAAGTAAAATGCTAACTACGCGACGTTTTTCTGAATATAGGTGGTATAGATATCAGAGTTTCAGACTCGTTTCCTCACTTAAAAATGAGCCAGATTTCGCGCTAGTGTCAACGTTTGATGAAAAAGATAAAGCTTATTCTGTTTTTAAAGTTGAATTAGGTGATTCTAGTTTTGATAAAATTCAGAGGAATAAAGAAAATATTGGAAGTTGGTATGCAGACCCTAAGGGAGTTTTACGCCTGGGGATCGCAATTGATAAAAAAGATGATAAGTTTATTGCTTCAATATGGTATCGAGCAAAGAAAGATGAAGCATTAAAAATGATTCATACCCATATTTTGGGTGAAGATAGTACTTTCTCCATCCAAGGCCTTAATGAAGATGGTACAAAAGCTTACGTCCTTTCTGATCGTGTATTACACAGACAAGCTTTATGGTCATATGATATCGAGTCAGGGGAGTTTGAAGAGCTTGTTTATAGTAATGATAAATACGATATAAATAATGCAATCGTTAATAGTGAGGGCGATTTTATAGGGGTTGGCTACTATGATGATTTCTACAAGAGCCATTATTTTTCAGAGGTAGACGGTAAGCAAGAGCTTATGGTTGCTAATTTATTTGGTGATAAGCAAGCTAGTATTGTTAGCCGTAGTAAAGATAGAACACGAATTCTTGTAAATGTAATAAGTGATTCAGTCAGCCCTACTTATTATTATTTTGATTTAAACACAAAGAAAGGCGGCGCTTGGTTATCTAAATTTCCTTATTTAGCACGTAATAAATTTGTACCAGTGCAAAACTATAGCTTTAAAGCGAGCGATGGAGCTGAAATCTCAGGCTATTTTACAAAACCAGAAGGGGTTAAAACTCCGCCGCTAATTGTAATGCCTCACGGAGGGCCTCATAGTCGAGACTACAAATACTTTAATCGAGAGCTTCAATATTTAGTTAGTTTAGGTTATGCGGTATTGCAAGTGAACTTCAGGGGCTCAGAAGGTTTTGGTAGTGCTTTTGAAACTGATGGTTATTATCAGTGGGGTAAACGTATGCAACAAGATGTATATGATGCAATGGATTGGGCTACTAGAACCGGATTAACATCAAAAAATAATGCATGTATTTATGGCGCAAGTTATGGTGGTTATGTTGCATTAACAGCTGCATGGCAAGAGCCCGATCGCTTTAAATGTATTATTAGTATTTCTGGAATATCGGATTTAAAAGGGTTAGTTGAAGATGAAGAGCGACAAGATGCCTACCTAGGTAATATTGTTGATATGACTGATAGTAAAGCCGTTGATGCATTATCTGAGGTTTCGGCAATCAATATGATTAACCGAATTAAAGCCCCACTTTTACTTATCCATGGGACAAAAGATACGAGAGTTGACTATCGACAATCAAAATATTTTTATGATAAAGCAAAGCGAAATTTAGATATAAAGTATGTTGAAATTGATGACGGAACACACTTTTTTGATGACCCAGAAAGCTTAAAAGTACAATACAAAGAGGTTACTGAGTTTCTTAAAAAACACTTGTAAATAAATGAGTGAGCGTTTTTTAACTCGAAACCTATTTTAAATTTACTAGTTATTATAAAAAACCGATGTTTAGTTTAAACATCGGTTTTTTGTTTTAAAATAGTTTTGAACATATTTAAAGCCGCGCTTTTCACGCGAGCAAGTTCGGCGCCTACATGCAAAGTTTAACACTGAGCTTAATTTTACCTGTAGGCGTTTAGCTTGCTGACGCGACGAGCGTAGCTCGTAATTACTATCGTTAGTTAAAAAGCGCTTTGCGTTAAATCAGTTACAAATTCTTTTGTGCTTCATTCACCATATCTTTGAGCGCATCAATTAACAGCGGGTCTTTTTTGTTTTCTTTTGCAAGCTCGAGTGCGTGTTTCATGCTGGTAACGGCTTCTTTAAACTGTTTGTCTGCAGTGTACCCTTGCGATAAACGCATGTGAGAATAAGTTGCATTTGGGTAATGGGTAGTAAAGTGTTTAAGCGTGGTAATAGCTTTAGCTGTATTACCAAACTTTTGCTGGCTATGAGCAAACTCTACGTATACATCTTGTGGAATTTTAAGCTCAAACCCGTACTTATCACTAAGTGCTTGGTAATAACCTGTAATGAGCGATACATCAGCAAACTTTCCGTGCTCGTCAGTAACCTTAAATATTAGGTCGCTAAATAAGTGAATTAGGCTATCGCTAAGCGCTGGTAGTATAGTGCCCATATGAGTAAAAGCGGGATAATGTTTATATTCCCATTTAAGCTGCGAGGGCGTTTGTTGTTCTAAATTTATCAAAGTATTTAATACGCCTGTATAAAAGCGTGCTCCTTCGCTTGCTACACTAATAAATAACGACTGATCACCTTTAGGGTTTTTAGTGTATTTTATAATATTATTTTTTAATTCCTCATCACTCCACCAACTGTTTGGGCTTATAGCTATATAGTTATTAAATAACTCAGGCTGATTAACTAAAGTATAAAGCGCTAAAGTACCTGCATTAGAGTGGCCAATTAAGGTGTTGTAGCCGTTAGTTGAGTAATTACTGTTTATATAAGGCATGAGTTCATCAGACACAAAGTTTAAAAACTTGTCGGTTTGTCCTGCGTCAGGCCATTTGTTTTTAACAAAAGTTTGAAACTCTGTTTTAGGCTCGCCTCCTACTTTTGGTAAATAATCGCGAACACGGTTAGTTGTATCAATACCAACGAGCATTGCGTTAGGTATCTGCTCGTAATCAACAAGGGATTTAATAACACCAGACACCGTATGAAAGTGCTCAACACCATCAAGTAAATAAATAACATAAAGCGGCTGATCGTCTTTTACAGTGTCAGGTATGAAAATTTTAATGGGTCTGTCTTCGTTAAGTATTTTTGACTGCAGAATGACTTTTTTACCAACGGTTATGTCAGTTGTATTGGTTTTTGCGTGGCTTAAAAATGGTGTACTAAAAGTAAGTATTAATACAAGCGATAGTAAGAGCTTCATAAATATCCTTATTTAATAATATATTGCTTAATAATTGCACGGCTTTAAGCTTGAGTAAATGTTTATATTTTCGGGGTAAACATACAGCTTAAGCAATTAAAAGCTATCGCTTTTCACGCGAGTAAGCTCGGCTTCTACAAGAGACATTGCACTCTGTGCTTAACTTTTTCGGTAGGCGAGCAGCTTGCTGACGCGACGAGCGAAGCTCGTAATAATTACCTTTTAACTCTTATCTATAAAAGCTTAAAAAACCTGCTTGCTTAATTATCCGTCTAAGCGTAAAATGCGCGCTCATTTCGGCTTTTAAACTATTAATTCCTTGCCTTAAACCGACCGGCCGAAACGGTAGAAGGCTCTATTAACCGTAAGGAATATCCATGCGTCATTACGAAATCGTATTCATGGTTCACCCAGATCAGAGTGAGCAAGTTGCTGGTATGATCGAACGTTATACTGGTTCTATCACTGAAGCTGGTGGTGTTATCCACCGTCTTGAAGATTGGGGCCGTCGTCAATTGGCTTACCCAATTAACAAGCTTCATAAAGCTCACTATGTTCTTATGAACGTTGAAGCACCAACTGAAGTAATCAGCGAGCTAGAAACTACTTTCCGCTACAACGATGCAGTGCTTCGTAACTTAGTTATCCGCACTAAAACTGCTGAAACTGAAGCGTCTCCTCTTGCAAGAGAAGAGAAGAAAGAAGCACCAGCTGCTTAATTGTTTTGAGTCCTAGCATGGCATGTAATCAGCAGTTACTATAATGGTTAGCCCATATATGAATCAGCTGGTTATATCTGGGGTAGTTTGTAAAACTCCCAAGTTTAGCCAAAGCCCTGCTGGCATCCCGCATTGTATTTTTGTTGTAGAACATAAATCGATGCAAACCGAAGCAGACCTTAACCGTAATAGTTACGTGAGGCTTCAGGTAGTTGCCAGTGGAAAGCAAATGCAACAACAGACTCAACATTTGCACGTTGGGCAGGCATTGCAAGTGAGTGGTTTTTTAAATCGCCACGAAGGTCGTAACGGCCTTAGCCAATTGGTTTTGCATGCTCAGCATATAGAAAGAATTATTTGAGGAATTAATCTCATGGCACGTTATTTCAGACGTCGTAAGTTCTGCCGCTTTAAAGCGGAAGGCGTAAAACAAATCGATTACAAAGATCTAGCTACTCTTAGAAACTATGTTACAGAAAGTGGCAAAATCGTACCTAGCCGTATCACAGGTACTAGCGCTAAATTTCAGCGCCAGCTAGCAACTGCTATTAAGCGTGCTCGCTACTTAGCCCTTCTTCCATACACTGACTTACATAAGTAAGCAGCGGATTAACAGTTTTTAAAAGGTGTAGAAACATGCAAGTTATTCTACTAGATAAGATCGCTAACCTAGGTAGCCTAGGTGAACAGGTTGTAGTTAAATCTGGTTTCGCACGTAACTTCCTTTTCCCTCAAGGTAAGGCAGTTCCTGCGACTAAAGCTAACATTGAAACGTTTGACGCTCGTCGTGCAGAACTTGAAGCGAAAATCGCTGAACAGTTAGTTGCTGCACAAGCACGCGCTGAAAAACTAGAAGCATTAGCAGAAGTTACATTAGTATCTAAAGCTGGTGACGAAGGTAAGTTATTCGGTTCAATCGGTACTCGTGACATCGCTGACGCTATCTCAGCTGTTGGTGTTGAAGTTGCTAAGTCAGAAGTTCGTTTGCCTCTAGGTACTATCCGTGAGACAGGTGAATTTGACGTATCAATTTCAGTTCACTCAGACGTAACGGCTACTATTAAAGTAATCGTAATCGCTGAAGCTTAATTTTTAATTAAGCGACAAAAGCCGTGCTATTAGCACGGCTTTTTTGTGTCTGTAATTTGGCTAATTTTAATTAGTTAAGGGCACAGTTAAATAATATCAATCCGCAATAATACTTAATCATTTTGCGGGGCTAAACGTGTCGCTACCTGTGTTAAAAAATTCTCATTTACGACTGCATGGATGCAGAAGGTAGAGCAATGCAGGAGCAATTGCCGAGAACAACTAAATGGCGAATTTTTTGTCTAGCTATCAACACGTTTTTCCATCCTCAAAATAGATCACTTAATTAAGCGAATTGGTATAAAGCCTCGTACAAGCCCCTTTTTTATTCAATTATTTTTTTATTCCCTTTAAACCTTTTCGAACTGTTATTACGTCTAACTTATCAATACACTAACTCAATAATAATAATTAAAAGGCGACATCACGGATGTTACACGTTAAACCCGAACAAACGCCTTTATGCGAAGCTACACTCATTGAGCGTGTTAAATCAGGTGATCAAGGCGCATACACAACGCTTTATGAGTTACATATAAAACGAGTCTACGGTTTATGTTTACGTTTATTAGCCGACCAAGCGCATGCTGAAGATGCAGCCCAAGAAGTGTTTGTACAGGTATGGCGTAAAATAGCATTGTTTGATGGGCGTTCGCAGTTTTCTACTTGGCTTTACAGTGTTGCAAGTAATGTAGCAATTGGTTACTTACGCAAGCAAAAAAATTGGCTGCAAAAAGTAGTGAGCATTGAACACTGCGGGATGGATGAGCAATCAGCTAATGACTGCAAAGGCTTAAATGGTCTCGATAAATTAATAGTAAGGCTTCCTGAGCGCGCACGTATGGTATTTGTGTTGTTTGCAATCGAAGGTTACAGGCACGAGGAAATAGCCGAGCAGTTAGGTATGGCTGTTGGTTCAAGTAAATCGCAATATCATCGTGCTAGGCAGCTACTACAAGAGTGGTATGAAAATGAATAAACCAAATTTTGACGACTATTTAAATGAGTCATTAAACACGCTTGATAAAGACATTACGCCACAAAAAGACCTGTGGGCGGGAATTGAGCGAGCAATGGTTAGTAATAAGCAGGACCTAAAAGGAACTGCTATTTGGCCAAAACTAACAGCAATAGCTGCCTGCACATTAGCGGCTTTAATTGCTGTAAATCTAATTGTTATAGCGCCCAAGCCACAACCCGTAGTGGCTATAAGTGATTACTTTTCGGCGCAAAAAAACAGTTTGTTGGTTGAATATGAAAATAAAGAAGCATTGACCACTAACTGGCAAACGCAGCTACAAGAGCTTGAAAACGCAGAGCAAGCAATAAAGCAAGTTCTTGAAAATGAGCCACAAAACCAAGCGCTACTAACAATGTTAGCGCAAATATATCAACAACAACTTGATTTAATTAACAAGGTGCACGCGCCACGTTGGCAGCACATTTAGGAGTACGACATGAAAGCGATTTTATTAGGACTGAGCTTATTTCCGTTGGCGGTATTAGCGGGTGAAAAAATAGATAAGCAAATAGACGTACCAAGTGGCGGCACTATTTTTATTGAAAACCAACGCGGTGATATACATATTACAGGCTGGGATAAAAACGAATTTAAAGTATCTGGCGAGCTTGATGACAAAGCCGAGGGTTATGAGCTTAAAACAAATGGTGATAAAACTCAGTTTATTGTAAAAATGCCACGTAAATCAAATTGGGGTAATAATGGCGATGGCTCAAGCTTAACCATATTTATGCCTAAAAGCAGTAGTTTAGAGTTTGCTGGCGTTAATGTATCGGTGACTGCGAAAGAGCTAAAAAATGGCGCTGAAGTTGACGTGGTTAATGGCGAAATTACGGTAGATGATATTACTGGCAACATTAAGCTCACCACCGTAAATGGTGATGTAAATGCAGAAAACCTAAGTGGTAATATTCAATTTGAAACCGTAAATGGCGAAATTAACGATAGAAAATCAAGTGGTGAACTACGTTTTAGCGCTGTTAATGGCGATATTAAATCAACCTCAAGCGCCAATGATGTGCGCCTTGAAAATGTAAATGGCGATATAGATTTTACGCTATCGTCAATTAAAAACTTACGTATTAACACGGTGAATGGCGAAGCCGAAGTACATATTAAAGAGCTTTTAAAAGGCGGTGATGTACGTTTTGAATCGGTAAGTGGCGATGGTGATTTTTACTTTCCTGACAGCGTATCTGCAAATTTTGAAATTAAAGCGCACGCTAATGGCAAAATCATTAATAAAGTTACTAGCGATAAAGTCAGTAAAGCTAAATACGGCCCAGCCAGTGATTTAGAATTTAGCATTAATGGCGGTAATGCTAATGTTGAAATGGATACAATTAGTGGACGCATAGAGCTTCGTATTAAATAACGCTCATTCACTTTCACGATTACAAAAAGCAGGAAAAGATTTCCTGCTTTTCTATTTGCACAGCCCCTTCAAGTCGATAGAATAGAGCCATTCAATTTTACTACTGTGAAGTTATGGCCAAACCAGATAAGCAAGTCGATACACTTAAAGTTCCTCCCCATTCAATAGAAGCTGAACAATCTGTTTTAGGTGGCTTAATGCTTGATAACCAAGCTTTTGACCGCGTAGCGGAGCTTGTTGTATCACAGGATTTTTATACCCGCACGCACAAGTTAATTTTTGAGGCGATGACGGCACTTGCTGAGATTGGCGATCCGATAGATTTAATCACTATTTCTGAAAGTTTAGAAAAAAATAATAAACTGGCAGGAATTGGTGGCTTTGCTTATTTAGCAGAAATAGCTAAAAACACGCCAAGTGCTGCTAACATTGACGCTTACGCAAGTATTGTACGCGAACGTGCTGTTGTACGTGAAATGATTGGCGTAGCGAACGAAATTGCAGAAGCGGGTTTTAACACCGAAGGGCGTACCAGTCACGACTTACTCGATTTTGCCGAAAGCAAAGTGTTTAAAATAGCTGAGCAACGAACAAAAAATAATGAAGGCCCGCAAAGCATTCATAGCATCCTTGAAAAAACCGTTGATAAAATAGAAGAGCTTTATCAATCACCACAAGATGGTGTTACGGGTGTAAGTACAGGTTATGCCGATCTAGATAAAATGACGACGGGCTTACAGCCATCTGACTTAATTATTGTTGCAGCGCGTCCATCAATGGGTAAAACCACTTTTGCGATGAACCTTGCAGAACATGCCGCAATGACTCAAGACAAACCAGTATTAATTTACTCTCTAGAGATGCCTTCAGAACAAATTATGATGAGGATGTTAGCGTCTCTTGGCCGTATAAACCAAACTAAGGTACGTACTGGTCAATTAGATGATGACGATTGGGCACGACTTTCATCAACAATGGGCTTGTTGATGGAAAAAGGTAAAATGTACGTTGATGATGCGTCGGGCTTAACACCTACCGATGTGCGTTCACGTGCAAGGCGTATAGCCCGCGACCACGGTGGCATTAGTATGATCATGGTCGATTACTTGCAGTTAATGCGTGTACCAAGCCTTGCTGATAACCGAACGCTCGAAATTGCTGAAATTTCACGTTCACTTAAAGCACTAGCAAAAGAGCTAAAATGTCCGGTTGTTGCGCTTTCGCAGCTTAACCGTACGCTAGAGCAACGTGCCGATAAACGTCCTATTAACTCAGATTTACGTGAGTCAGGGTCGATAGAGCAGGATGCCGATTTAATCATGTTTATTTACCGTGATGAAGTTTATAACGAAGACAGTACTGACAAAGGTATTGCCGAAATTATCATAGGTAAACAACGTAACGGCCCAATTGGTAAAGTGCGTTTAACATTCCAAGGTCAATTTTCTCGCTTTGATAATTACGCGGGACCAGCGGTAGATGACGATTACTAATGCGCTTAGCCACTGCTGAAATTAATTTAGCTGCACTTGCGCATAATTTAGCGCAAGTTAAGTGCTTTGCACCTAACAGCAAAGTAATGGCGGTGCTAAAAGCAAATGCTTACGGGCATGGTTTAGTAACGATTGCGCAGCATTTAAATAATGCTGACGCATTTGCTGTGGCGCGTATAGATGAAGGGCTTGCCCTTCGAGCTGGGGGCTTAACAAAGCCAATAGTTTTACTAGAAGGCTTTTTTAACAAAGCCGACTTACCTATTTTACTCGCTAATAACTTTCAAACTATTATTCATGACGAATACCAATTAGCCGCGCTTGAAAAAGCAAAGCTCGATGCGCCAATAACATGCTGGTTAAAAGTAAATACAGGTATGCATCGACTAGGTATTGCGCCAGAGCAGTTTGAAGAGTTTTATAACCGCTTACAAAAAACACCTAACGCCAAAAATACCGTTAATTTAATGACCCACTTTTCGTGTGCTGATGATGTTGATAATGCCAAAACGGTTCAACAAATCACGTTATTTGATAACTTAGTGAATGGTATTGACCAAGCACATTGTTTATCAAATTCTGCTGGTATTATTGCATGGCCGAGCGGCCATGGTGATTGGGTACGCCCTGGGCTTATGCTATATGGCGTATCGCCAATGGCAAATAGTATTGGGCAACAACACAAATTAAAACCAGTTATGCGCTTAACTACGCGCGTAATTGCGGTGCGTAATGTACCAGCGAATGAGGCGGTAGGGTATGGTGGTCGTTGGAAAAGCGATAAACCAACCAAATTAGCTGTTGTGGCTATGGGTTATGGCGATGGTTATCCTCGGCACGCTAAAGAGGGCACACCAGTAATAATTGGTAAGCAGCGTTATGGTATTGTTGGCAGTGTTGCTATGGATATGATTAGCGTAGATATAGGCGCTAATGAGCACAATATTAAAGTGGGCGACAGAGTCACTATGTGGGGCCCTGAGCTACCAGTTGAAGAAATAGCATTATGCGCTGATACTATCCCTTACGAGCTATTATGTAATATTACACCGCGCGTAAGTTATGAGTATCAGCGTTAATACAGCTATAAAGCGGTATTTACTCTTTTATAAAGTAAACGTCGCTAAAGCCCATACGGGCAAATTCTTGGTCGCGAAAGTTACGAACAGAAGCAGACCCTTTTGAGGTCATTTCTATTTGCTGTACCATGCTTAAGTAATTAGTTAGATCAATACCTTCGGCGGCAGCAATTGCTTGATACATGTCGTGGTATTTATCTTTAGCGAAATTAATCTCGCGCGGTTCGTTTTTATATTTGTAGGTTATTCTACGTGCCATTTTAAGCTCATTTCAATTGAGTGTTGCAGCGATTTTACACTGTATTTAATAACGGCTCTAGCATTGAATGACTTGTTGTAATCGGTAATTAAAATAAAGAGTCAAAAATGAAATTATCAGTAGAGATCAGTAAATACCCACTTCACCAAGATTATATCCCGTTTATTCAGGGCTTTATTGACAGATTAAACGAATACGATGATTTAAAAGTGATTACTAACACGTTATCAACGCAAATTTTTGGTGATTACGATTTAGTAATGCAGGTGTTAAATACCGAAATTAAGCGCTCATATGAAGAATTTGGTAAAGCTATTTTTGTATGTAAGTTTCTCTCTGGCGACTTATCGCCTGAATAACCTATAATACCAACCTGCATAAATCTTTGATCAATTTAACGAATTAAATTGCACTATAACGTCGTTAAAAATTTTTTATTTAGAACAACTAGATACAAAAATTTTTGCCTAGTTCTAGCGTAATTCCCTTAACGTTAAATAGACCCCGTATATAAGCAGATTGGTATAACAATCTGCACAACTAAACGGTAACTGCATAATATGGACTTTTTAACACAAACCTTAAGTGGTTTTACAGCAATGTCGCATTGGGAGTACATTGCGGTAGGGTTGTCGATGGCTTATTTATTATTAGCAATAAAAGAAAGCTTATGGTGTTGGCCAGCGGCATTTTTTAGCACGCTCATTTATACAATAATGTACTGGAATGGTGCATTACTTATGGAGTCATTACTTAATTTTTATTATATGTATATGGCTGTATTTGGATGGGTTGTATGGCGTAAAGGCAAAGCTGCAAATTTAAATATTACATCGTGGTCGATGAACCGCCATGCTGTTTTAATTAGTTTAACAACTATAGCTGCAATAGCTATTGGTTACGTTATGCAAAACTATACACATGCTGATTTTGCTTATCTTGATAGCTTTACAACTTGCTTTGCAGTAGTAACTACTTACTTAGTTGCTAAAAAAGTCCTCGAAAACTGGCTGTACTGGATTGTTATAGATGCAGCTTCTATGTATTTATATTACGAAAAAGGTTATTACCCAACGCTAGCACTCTTTATATTTTATACCATTATGGCAGCGTGGGGCTTTAAAACTTGGTACGAAGAGTACGAACAAAGCCAAGCTAAGCCTCTAGCACAGCTTTAATCAATGATTGAGCATACTCAGTTAGTAAAAATGTGTAGTGCGTTTATAGAGCCTACAAGCATTGTTTCAAGCGAGCGATTACTTAATGGCTTTAGTAACGATAACTTTTTAATACGTACCGAGCAACAAGGGTATTTGTTAAAGTGTTATAAAAGCCATTGGCCAAGTGACGGCCTTGAAGCGCAGCGCTTTTTAAGTGACTTTAATATATGTCCAGCGCCTATTTGGCTTGATAAAAAAAACGGTCGTGCGGTATTTAATTATATTGAAGGCAAGAGCGCGCAATCGGATATAACGCTTAGCTTTATTAATAAACTTGCTCAAGTGCACAATTACACAGTGTCTACCGTGCCAATGGATATAGCTAAAGAGCTTCATTTTTATCAAAACACCGGCGTATATACGCAATATAAACTTCAAATAGAGCAGGCACTCAAAGCAGTTACAGCTATGTCATTTAATGCAGGTTTTTGTCATAACGACTTAGTAAAAGACAACATTATTGTAAATGCTTCAGGTATGTATTTAATTGATTTTGAATACGCACAAACTAACGATGTGTATTTTGATTTGGCAGCCCTTGCAGTGAGCTTTAATTTTAATGAGAGCAGTGAAAGTGCATTGTTAAATAACTATAAAAATAGCATCGATAAAACAAAAACGTTTGATCTTTCAATAGATAAGCTGAATTACTATAAGCTGTTTTTTTTAGTGTTATGTATTGGCTGGTACGAAGAGCGCGGCATAACTAATAAATCTGTAATGTTACGCGCGCAGCTAACTAAACTCGTTAATAATACTTTTTATAGATGTTAAAGGCCACCAAAGCGCTCGGCTAGCTCTTTGTATTTAGTTACTTCGGCTGTATCAAATTGTGGTTCGCCATTTTCATCTTCTGATTTAGCAATTAATAAACTCTCTCTAGAAAGACGTTTTACACGCTCTACTTTTACACCTAAAAACTCAGCAACTTGCTCAGTAGACATTAAACTCATCATTATTTCCTCGTATTAAATTAATCCGCACAGCGACAATCATAGTTTCAATGTTGCTAAACCGTTACTGTTTCTTATTCAATAAGAATAAATAGCGTGTTTTTAAGCCATTGTGAAGTGTTTTATTTAAAAGAGTTTAATTAATAAGCATATAAGCTGATGTTACTGGTATTTATTTAAAGATCTCTTTATCATTGCTGATGCTAAAGCACTGATATCGCGAGTTGGTGTGGAGGCAACAAATGTGCTCTCGTGGTGAAATGGATATCACGTGGCCCTCCGGAGGCTGAGTTGTAGGTTCGATCCCTACCGAGAGCGCCATTTGCTTTTACATCTACTAATATTCCCTCTATATTATCTAGCTTTTCATTAATTACTTTTGTATTTAAAAATGTATTACTGCATAAATTTTGAAATTTTATTGTAAGAACAGCTTTCTAGTTATTTATACAATGCAAAATTGCATTATTCAAAATGTTATCTAACGTTATGTATGCATATACGACGAAATTATAAATGAGGAAAACCGATTCAATGTTAAATAGTCAGTTAGAAATACTCGCTCAAGGACATGCTTATCTTGAAAGTGTAACTAAAGAGGATTATTCGCAAATCGTTGCTCCTAATTTCATTAGTTCAGCTGGGTCACATATGCGCCACATTATCGATCATTACCAATCTTTAATGACGGGCTTTGGTATAAATAATATTGATTATGATAGTCGCCTACGCGGCAGTAATATTGAAAGTAATCCCTGCGAAGCTATAAAAAAAATTGCCGAGATAGCATCGTGGATTGAACAGCTAAGTACAGATGATTTTAATAAACCGCTGTTACTTTCAAGCGAAGTATCAATTAAAAGTAAAAATGTACAAACTGTAACAACCTCATTAGCACGAGAGCTTATATTTGTAGGAAGCCATGCAGTACATCACTATGCGATGATTTCACAAATTACCTTTGCACAAAAAGCATCATTCGACCAGAACTTTGGGTTAGCACCAAGTACAGCCACTTTTTTGAGAGAAAAAAGCCAACAAAGCCAATTAAAATCACTGCAAAGTTAATATGTGCACTTTAAGTTACTTCCTAACTGATGATGGCTACGAGTTGTTTTTTAATCGTGATGAACAAAAAACGCGAGAAATGGCAATCGCCCCAAGTAAGCACACAGATAACGCAATTTACCCTATCGATCCGCAAGGGGGTGGTACTTGGCTTGGTGTATCGCATTGGGGGCAAACATTAGCTTTATTAAACGATTATCAAAGTGCATTTGATATAACTGCCGTAAAGCACAGCAGAGGCCTCTTAATCCCGCATTTACTAAGCAATAATACCCCTGCATTGTCTCAATTAAAAAATATGGATTTATCGGGTTATGCACCTTTTAAATTGTGTATTTTTCCGGATAAATTATCGCTAAATAATAGTCACATCGCTTTTGTTCGGTGGGACACAAAACAATTAATCGATTGCCAAGTTGAATCGCTTGCAACGTCATCTGGCGTTGAGCTAGAAACGGTGACACAAAAGCGTAAACAACAATTTAAACAATTTATTGACTTAAGATATCCTGCAAGTGAGCAGTTTTTAGCATTTCATTACAGCAAAGCCGAGCAAGGCCAATATGGTGTAAATATGCAAAGAGAAGATGCAATGACAGTCAGTATTAGCCATATTAAAGTTGGTAACACTATACGCTTTAATTATTTTGATAAGCAGTCTCAGCTCATTAGCAGCATTAGTTGTTTAAAAGTGGCTGCAGCTTAACTAAATATTTTTATAGCTATAACTATTACATAATTAAAAACAAAAAAGTCGATGTAATTAATTACATCGACTTTTTTGTTAACTGTATTTTACCTGCTGTATTAATACAGCGATAAAAATTATAAGTGATTTATATAACCATCTTTTTTATCGCCAAGATAGAGCTTAAGTAGCTTTTCAGGTGCGCTTGGTAGGTGCACACTTAAAAGTAATCCTGGGGTGTGATTAAAGTTACTGTCAATTCCCATACAATGAAATTGAGCGCCTAGCTTATGATATTGCCTTAATAAAATTGGTATGTCTTTTTTATCTTCTTCTATTCCCATAACCAATGTTGATACATGATCTATGTTTAACGTGTGATCACTAATAAAGTCTTCAAACTCTGGATGAATTTTATTATTAAAAGGCGTATTGGCGCTAACACCTTGTTTATTATTAACCATAGCATGGTCAATAATTGCGACAGAACGAGGGTCGTAAAGCTTACTTAATGAAACCGTGCCATATAAAGTCCTATAACGTGGGTTTTGCGCCATAAACGCACCGATCCCTTTAAATAGCAGTAATAAGCCATGGTAACTGCCTTGATGTTTTTGAACTATAAACGAGCGACCCATTTCCAAGCACGGCTGTTGTTGATTAATAAAAGAGGGTTCAAAATTAAACATTTGCGATAAATAAAGGGCGCTCACGTCGCTATTTTTTTGTAATAAATCAGTTTGTCCAATTCGATAAGCTCCAATGATCTCTTCATTTTTATGATCAAAAATAAATAAATGCATGTAAGTTGCGTCAAACTTATCGGTATCACATGGCTCGCCGCTTCCTTCGTTTAATGTACGAAAGGTTATTTCTCTAAGGCGTGTTATTTCAGCAACACAATTAGGTATTTGATCTTGATAACCGTAATAAACGGAGTAACTTTTAAAGTCTAATAAGTGCTGCTCGCTTGGTAAGCTAGCAATTTCACTCGTCATTTTTGTTTTATCAACATCCTGCATAATCGCTTTTAGTTGCATTGACTGGGCATCTTCTTGCCAAGGTGTTACAAAGCGTTCATCGTTTAAATAGCAAAGCAGGCGCGCAATATCGTTAATGTCGTCAGTTTTCTCAAATTTATTTAATAACTTGGGTGTAAGTAAATTACCAGCACCTAAATTAATGGACCTTTTTTGAATTTTAAGTAATTCACGTATTAGCATTAATAATCTAAATCGGTAGTAAATACGTCCCAAATTGTAAAACATAGGGCTATTTTGACCACTAATAAACACAGGTAATAAAGGGGCTTGTGTTTTTAAGGCTAGTTGAGCCGCTAAGCGATTCCATTGACCGTCGGTTACACGTTGTTTTTTTGATTGAAAAAACGAAACCCTGCCAGCAGGAAAAACCACAAGTAAACCATCGTTATTTACATGTTTAAAACACTGTTTAATTGCACTGGTATTAATAGCTGCTTTTGGTTTTAGCGGATTGGCAAAAATAAAATAATCTTTAATTTCTGTAAATATTTTTAAACCAACGTTAGCCATTACTTTAGTATCGCTACGATAATGGGTGAGTAATTTGGCAATTATTACGCCCTCAATCATGCCATAAGGGTGGTTACATACTACTATGCAAGGGCCTTGTTTAGGTATTTTGTTAATAACACCTTGTGCGCCAAGTACATTAATACCCAATACATTTAAAAGCTTTTCACTAAACTCCTGCTTATCTAAACCCGATAAATTATTAGAGAGGTATATATCACGCAGTTTATTTATACCTAATAAGCTATCGAGTAGTGGAGCGGCTACTTTTAATATATGACCCAAAGGCGAGGCTGTGTTTATTGCAGCCACACTTAGGTTTGATACGGGGTGGTTTAGTTTTGTCATATATTAGTACTCTTAAGAATTTAAAGCAGTTGTTATTAAGTGCTGTGTATATTGAGACCGAGGCAAAACAATATTATGTTCAAGAAAGGTTAATAAAGTTCGCTTTTTTATAATGATTAGATAAATTTTATAGCTAAATCACCTGCTTTTTAGTGATAAGCAATTTAGTGTAGTTGAGATGAAAGCGTTTAATTATTAAAAAGTAAAATAATCAGAATTACAGTGCAGCTCTAATAGGGCTGTAAATAATGGTTTTAGTTATATATAACTACTTACAACTCAAAAACTAGACTTTTAGGCTTAATTAATGCTATTTAAGGTACATATTCCTTAATAGAAAAATCCCGCCTTTATGCTAATTACTTTGCCCGTGTCTGAGCTTACTCCTGGTATGTATGTTGATAGCGTTACTAAGCAACATGAAGGGATCAATAGCATAAAAATTAAGACCAGTGGCTTAGTACGCGATAGATCTATTATTAAGCGTTTAGTCTCTGAAGGGGTGCTTGAGCTGCTTATAGATTTTGCTAAAGGTGATGCCCCAGTTCCTGCCAAATATAAGCCTCAAAGCAAACCTAAAACATCTAATAGCCAGCAAAAAGCCGAAAAAACACCTATAGCAATCTCAATTGAACAAGAATTTGCTAAAGCGAGTGTCAATTACGATCAGCATGGCCGAAAGCTACAGTCGTTATACGGTGACTTAACATCTGGCCTGAGTGTTAATATAAAAGTGCTTGATGAAATAGCCAGCGAAATAGTCAGCTCAGTTTTTCGTAACGCCAACGCCATGACTATTCTTACTCGTATAAAAGATAAACACAGCTATAACTGGCGGCATATGATCAACTGCGCCATTTTTACCGCTGTATTTGCTAAATACTTAGGGTACAAAATGACTGTTGTGCAAGAGCTTGCCATGGGCGCGTTACTTCATGATTTAGGCCAAGCTAAATTACCGCAGGGTATATTTTCAAAGCCAACTAAGGTTACTAATAATGAGCTCTTAGCGATTAAAAAGCATGTAGCGCAAGGTTTGGGTTTAGTTAAAGGTGAGAAGGGTATAACACCCCTTATGCTTGATATGATAGTGAATCATCATGAGCGCTTAGATGGCTCTGGTTATCCGCGAGGCCTGCAGGCTGAAAAGTTAAGTCGCCCGGCGCGTATAATGGCAATTGTAGATGTGTACGATGCAATGACTGCCGATAGAATGCATCAAGATGGTGATGAACCTATTAATGCATTACGTTATTTATTAGCCAATAAACACTTGTTTGATGGTGAGTTAGTGCAGCGGTTTATAAAGTGTTTAGGGGTTCATCCGGTAGGGACTATTGTAAAATTAACGAATGAGCGTTTAGCGCTAGTGCTTGAGGGAAATGTACTTAATCCTATTAAGCCTAAAATTAAGCTATTTTATAACGCTAAGCACAATCATCATGTTACACCAAAAGACATTGATTTAAGTGAGCACACCCAAGAGCTTAAAATACTATCAAGCGTTAAGCCCTTAGATTATCAGATTAATTTGTCTCGCCTGCTAAAAGAGCATTTGTTGAATTAGCCTTACTGCATTGCCTTTTTTTAGTTTGTTTTGCTGAAATAAATGCACCCAAAAAGCAACTTCCCATCAGTGTTAACCATAGCAAAGTGCCTAGCTCTACGTGCAATGCAAAACAACACAGGGCTAAAGAGATCAACGCATTTAACATTGCCCCTAGCCAATAATGGTTTACGGGATTATCGCATTGTCCTGCTTGAGTACAGGCGCAGTAGTTTGCTTTGTAAAAGCAAAACACACTCGCCCCACAAAATATTAGCCCTGTAATAATAAATAAAATGATCACAGTTTCACTTCCTTTGCGATTTTATAATGAGTGTAAGTGGCCGCTAAACTCAAGTCAATCTAAATGATAATTAATTACAGTTAGAGTGTTTGCTCTAATAGCACACTTCTAGTCCGATGAGTTTTAAATTACCGTTAATTTGTCGTTAAAATGTGGTTAAAAAGCGGGTTTTTTGCTGTTTTTTGACACTTTCATAGAGTTTTTTACAAAAAATTAAGGTAGTGTAGCCAAGTTTTAAATCCTAATAACAACACACATAGTACCCAGACGGTCAGTTTGGTTAAGGACTCAACAATGAAATTTTCTAAAACTATTATTGCAGCTTCGCTTGCATTTGTTTCAGCTGATAGCTTTGCAGCTGCGTTTCAATTATCAGAGCAAAATGCATCGGGTTTAGGCCGTGCATACGCTGGTGAAGCTTCTATCGCAGACGATGCGTCTGTAGTTGCACGTAACCCAGCACTAATGACTTTATTTAAAGACAAGCAACTAAGTGTTGCTGCTATTGGCGTAATTCCAGATGTAAGTATTGAAGGCGAAAGTACTAATAACGGTATTAACCCAAGTGCATTAGATGACGACAGCATTGCACCAAGTGCTGTAGTACCTGCTATTTACTTTACTATGCCTTACAACGATAAAGTATCGATTGGTTTTGGTGCATTTTCTAACTTTGGTTTATCTACAGAGTTTAACGACGAATACGTTGCTGGCCAAATTGCTGGCGAAACAGAAATTTTTACTGTTAACCTTAATGCAAGCGTTGCTTATAAAGTAACTGAGCAATTCAGCTTTGGTATTGGTTTAAACGCTATTTATGCTGATGCAACTGTTATTCGTAAAGTGGGTGCTAATGCAAGCGGTATTGATTTTGGTGCTGATGCTGTAAACCTTCAAGGTGATGATACTGGTTTTGGTTTAAACGTTGGTTTAATGTACCAGCTAGATGATAACAGCCGTTTTGGTTTTAACTATCGCAGCGAAACAGACATCACATTTGATGGTGACTTCTCAAACGAGTTACCAGTAGGCGGTACTGGTGGTGCTAAGCTTCCAGGTGCAGTTGATCTAACACTACCAGCTATTGCTGAGTTTTCTGGCTCACATCAGCTAGATGACAAGTTAGGCTTACATTACAGTGTATTATGGACAGGTTGGAGCAGCTTTGAATCACTAGAAGCACAAGTAACGCTACCAACAGGTGATAAGTTTGTTGCGTTTGAAAAGCAAGAGCAGTTTGATGACTCTTTCAGATACTCTGTAGGTGCTGATTACCAATACAACGAAGATTTACTACTTCGTGCCGGTGTTGCATTTGATGAGTCTCCAGTATCGCAAACACACCTTTCTATCTCTATTCCAGATACAGATCGCTTTTGGTTCTCGTTTGGCGGTAACTACACAATTGATCAAAACTCTAACGTTGATCTTGGTGTAAGTATCATCCGTGGTAAAACACAAACGTTCACAGAAGCTGATGACTCGGGCAGCCAGTGGGGCTTCGAATCTAAAGGCCACGCGGTATTACTTGGCGCTCAGTACAACTACAAGTTTTAATGTAGAAGTGTCTTGTGGTTAATCACAGGGCACAAAAAAGCCGCTCACTTTAATTAAAGTGAGCGGCTTTTTTAATGCCTATTAAATAGTGTTAATAGGCATTTTATGAAAGCTTATAAGCTTTCTATTTTAGTTTTTTGCTCAAGTAGCTTAGTTTTAGCATCGCTAAATTCAGCCAGTTTTGCATTTTCTTTAGCAAGTACAGCTTCAGGTGCGTTGTTTACAAACTTTTCGTTAGCGAGTTTGTTTTGCACTTGTGCTAGGCCTTTTTCTGCTTTTTCGAGTTGCTTATTAATACGCGAAAGCTCGGCTTCTACATCAATTAAGCCCGCCATTGGGATCATGATCTCAAGGTTGCCAACATAAGACGTTGCACATGCTGGTGCGTCGTCTTTGTTTTCAAGCATTGTAAACTCTTCAATTTTTGCAAGTGATGCTAAAAATGATTTGTTTTCTTCAATGCGTCGCACGTCGTCGCTCGATGCATTAGCAAGTAATACGCTAAGTGGTTTACTTGGACTAATATCCATTTCACCACGAATATTACGAATAGCTAAAATGAATTGTTTAACCCACTCCAAGTCATCCATCGCTTTAGCATCAACGCTTGCTTCATTATATACAGGGAACGGCTGAACCATAATGCTGGTACCCGCTGTTTCAAGGCCTGCAAGTGGTGCAACACGCTGCCAAATCGTTTCAGTGATGTACGGCATCATTGGGTGCATTAAACGCAGTAAGCTTTCAAGTACGGTAATAAGTGTATTACGTGTACCACGTTGCTGCGCTTCATTACCTTTAAATAATACCGGCTTAGTTAGCTCTAAGTACCAATCACAAAACTGGTTCCAAGTGAATTCGTAAAGCGTGTTAGCAGCTAAGTCAAAACGGTAGTTATCTAAATGCTCTGTGTAGGTTTTAACGGTTGCTTCATATTGACCTAAAATCCAGCGGTCAGCCAATGAAAGCTCCGTTTGAGCACCGTTTGCAAAACCACAGTCTTGCTCTTCTGTATTCATTAATACGTAACGGCTCGCGTTCCATAATTTGTTACAGAAGTTACGGTAACCTTCAAGGCGGTTCATATCCCAGTTAATATCACGACCGGTAGATGCCATTGCAGCAAGGGTAAAGCGAAGGGCGTCGGTGCCGTGTGCTTCAATACCGCCTGCAAATACTTTACGCGTATCTTTTTCGATTTTAGCGGCAAGTTTTGGCTGCATCATGTTACCAGTACGCTTTTGTACTAGGTCTTCAAGTTCAATGCCGTCAATCATGTCTAGTGGGTCAAGTACGTTACCTTTTGACTTAGACATTTTATCGCCATTGTCGTCACGTATTAAGCCAGTTACATATACGGTTTTAAACGGAACTTGTGGTTTGCCATTTTCGTCTTTTACAAAGTGCAGCGTCATCATAATCATGCGCGCAACCCAGAAGAAAATAATATCAAAACCAGTTACCAGCACGTCAGACGGGTGGAAGGTTTTTAAATCATCGGTATTTTCTGGCCAACCTTGTGTAGAGAACGTCCAAAGCGCTGATGAGAACCACGTATCAAGTACGTCTTCGTCTTGGCTTAGCGTTACGTTATCTGCAATGTTGTTTTCACGGCGAACTTCAGCTTCGTCGCGACCAACGAATACGTTACCTTCATTGTCGTACCAAGCTGGGATACGGTGACCCCACCAAAGCTGGCGTGAAATACACCAATCTTGTACGTCGTTCATCCACGAGAAGTACATGTTTTCGTATTGCTTAGGTACAAATTGAATATCGCCGTTTTTAACAGCGTCTTTTGCAGGCTCAGCAAGTGGTGCAACACGTACATACCATTGGTCGGTAAGTAGTGGCTCAATTACAACACCAGAGCGATCGCCGTAAGGAACCGTTAAACCATGGTCTTCAATTTTTTCAAGTAGGCCTAGTTCTTCAAATTCTGCCACAATCGCTTTACGCGCAGCAAAGCGATCAAGTCCATGTAGGCGCTCAGGAATTGGCGCATCAAACTCAATTTCTTTACCGTCAAAGGTGTATGTTTCACCTTGGGTTAAAATAGCGGCGTCTTTATCGAAAATGTTGATCATCGGCATTTGATGACGTTTACCCACTTCGTTATCGTTAAAGTCGTGCGCTGGGGTTATTTTTACACAGCCCGTGCCTTTATCTTTATCGGCATGTTCGTCAGCAACAATTTTAATACGACGATTAACGATGGGTAATAAAATATCTTTACCGATTAAATCTATGTAGCGTTCGTCATCTGGATTTACTGCAACACCTGAGTCGCCAAGCATAGTTTCTGGACGCGTTGTTGCTACTACAATGTAGTCTTTTCCGTCTTGTGTTGTAACGCCATCAGCTAGTGGGTAACGTAAGTTCCACATGTGGCCTTTTTTGTCTTTGTTTTCAACTTCAAGATCAGAAATAGCCGTATGTAACTTAGGATCCCAGTTTACTAGGCGTTTACCACGGTAAATTAGGTTTTCTTTATGAAGGCGTACAAACACTTCTTTAACGGCTTCAGATAGGCCATCATCCATTGTAAAACGTTCACGATCCCAATCAACCGATGCGCCAAGGCGACGAAGTTGCTTGGTAATAGTGCCGCCTGATTCTTTTTTCCATTCCCAGATTTTATTAATAAAATCTTCGCGGCCTAAATCGTGGCGTGTTTTACCTTCTTCAGCATGCAGTTTACGCTCAACCAACATTTGCGTTGCAATACCTGCGTGGTCAGTACCTACTTGCCATAATGTGTTGTTACCTTGCATACGTTTAAAACGCGTCAAGGTATCCATTATTGTATCTTGGAAGGCGTGGCCCATGTGTAAGCTACCAGTGACATTTGGCGGCGGGATCATAATTGAATATGGTACGCCTTTGCCAGATGGCTTAAAGTAGCCTTTTTGTTCCCAGTCTTGATATAGAGACTGTTCAATATCTTGCGGATTGTAGGTTTTATCCATTACACAGAACCTTAAATAAGTACTTAAATTAGTTGGTTAGTTTGCCTGATTGGCTAGCTATTAATATCTTGCGTGGTGAGATTGGCACCGAGTTGGCGTAGCTTTTTAAAACGCTCGCGGGCTGCTTGTTTAGCCGCTGCTTCTACGGGTACAAAATCAAAAACTTGGTTAAACCGACGAATGTAATCCGGTAACTGAGTAGCCAAGTTAATTAAAACTTTACGATTGCCAACAGGTGGCGTAATACCAATTTCTACAGGTGCGCCGCCTTTAGGGCCTTCACCTTGTAAATTATGTGGCACAAAACTATCTGGATCGAATGCCCAAATTATTTCATCAATGGCACAGGCTGCTTCGTTATCGTTAACACAAATAAACACACGCTGCCCATTTCGATACTGATCGGCCGCAATTTGAGCAGCCAAAGCAAAATGATCGTCAGCCTTCGCTTTAGACTCATCTTGTTGCTTTAGAACGAAAAATTTAGCGTTCATGTTCATTGTATCGGGGTTTCCCATGACATTGAATGTATACCAAATTGATATACATAAATTAAGAGGCAGATTTTGCCATATAACGGGGTTTGCTTCAATTAATACACAAATAAATAAGGCGCCAAATGGCGCCTTATAAGTAGCTAAACAGTGTGTTTAATCTTGAGCGGCTTCACTTACGCCAGCTCTATTTAATAAATACTGAGTAAGCATTGGTACAGGACGACCCGTTGCGCCTTTTTTAGCGCCACTGCGCCACGCTGTACCGGCAACATCTAAATGCGCCCAATGATACTTTTTAGTAAATTTAGACAAGAAACATGCCGCAGTAATAGTACCGGCAGAGCGTCCACCTAAGTTTGTAAAGTCAGCAAATGGGCTCTCTAGTTGATCCTGATAGTCATCCCATAACGGTAACTGCCATGCACGGTCGCCACTTTGCTCAGACGCTTTTAATAAATCGTGTGCAAGTGGGTTATGGTTTGATAGTAAACCAGTCGCATGCGCGCCAAGGGCTACAATACAAGCGCCAGTAAGTGTTGCTACGTCAATAACCGTATCCGGGTTAAAACGTTCAACGTACGTTAGTGCGTCGCACAATACTAAACGACCTTCAGCGTCGGTGTTTAACACTTCAACTGTTTGCCCCGACATTGTTGTTAAAATATCACCCGGGCGATACGCGTTTGAGCCAGGCATGTTTTCACAGCCAGCTAAAACACCAATAACGTTAATTGGCAATTGCATTTGTGCAAGTGCACGCATTGCGCCAATAACACCTGCAGCGCCGCCCATGTCGTATTTCATTTCGTCCATGCCTTCGCCTGGTTTTAATGAAATACCGCCTGAGTCAAACGTTAAGCCTTTACCAACAAGTACAATAGGGGCTTGGTCGTCAGCGGCGCCTTTGTAGTTAATAATCGACATAATCGATTCGTTATCACTACCTCGGCCAACAGCTAGGTAAGAATTCATACCTAGTTCTGCCATTTGCTTTTCGCCAATAATATCAACAGTGATGTTGTCAAAATTAGTCGCCAACTCTTGTGCTTGCTCGCCTAAGTACACTGGATTACAAATATTTGGTGGCATATTAGCCACGTCTTTACACAGCTTACTACCTGCAGCAATGGCTAAACCATGCTCAATGGCACTTTCGCCAATCGTTAGTTCGCGTCGTGTTGGTACGTTAAACACCATTTTACGAAGTGGACGACGAGGGTCTACTTTTTTACTTTTTAATTGGTTAAACGTATATAAGCAATCTTGCGTTGTTTCTACTGCTTGACGAACTTTCCAGTAAGTGTCGCGACCTTTAACGTGTTGTTCTGTTAAAAAGCAGACTGCTTCCATAGAGCCTGTTTCGTTTAAGGTATTAATAGTTTTAGAAATAATTTGTTTATATTGCTTATCATCAAGCTCGCGCTCTTTGCCACAACCAACAAGCAATATGCGCTCGCTTAATACATTGGGTACATGATGCAATAATAAAACTTGGCCTGGCTTACCTTCTAAGTCGCCACGGCGAAGTAAATTAGAGATATAGCCATCACTAATTTTATCGAGTTGTTCACCAATGGGGGATAACCTACGTGGCTCGTAAACGCCAACCACAATACATGCGCTGCGCTGTTTTTCTGGGCTACCACTTTTTACGTTAAATTCCATTGTCACTCCTGATTTTGAGTCATTTAAGTTAGTAAGTTGGGGCTAAAAAAGTATTTTCTAGTCTTATCTACGTAACTTATGTGCGGATAATTTTAATTTTAGCTGATTTTGTTAGACTCTTACTGTGTAATTGAACTTTATATGCTTAAGGGCTACTAATGCAACATTATATCGTGCACTTAGGTAGGATAATTAAATTTGATGGCTTATAATAATAGCCTATTTGCCGGTATTAATTGGGTAAAATAGCTATTTAACTATTCAATTCTCACTATCGTAGTGAAATTCCATGTTTAACAGGGGCGAGCATTGCTAATTTTCCGTTATTTGACCGCTGAGGTTTTAAAATCGCAGGTCGCCGTATTTTTAACTTTAATGACAATCTTTTTGTCACAAAAGTTAGTTGGTATTTTAGGTGATGCCTCTGAGGGCAGCATTCCTGCTAAATTAGTGCTATCGATGATTGCACTAAAGCTTCCACAACTGGCCTCGCTAATACTTCCGCTGAGTATATTTTTAGGCATTATTTTGGCTTACAGCCGTATATATGCAGATAGCGAAATGACCGTCCTTAAAGCCTGTGGCGTAAGTGAATGGTATGTTGTGCGCGTAACGCTTATATCAAGCGTTGGGCTTGCCATATTAGCCGCTGCATTGACTATGTATATAGCGCCGTGGGCAAGCGAGCAAGAGTATCAATTAAAAGAACAAGCCAAAGCCGATGCAGGGTTATCTGCACTCAGAGCTGGGCGGTTCCAAGAAACCGGTAACGAAAAAGCCGTGGTGTTTATTCATAATATTGAAAAAGGCGGCAAAGAGCTCAATAAGGTATTTGTTGCACAGTTACCTGATAGCGAAAAAGGCAATCTAGCGCGCTTAGTATATGCACAGCAAGGTGTTGTGGTTGAAGCCGTAAATGGTGAGCAACAGCTAGTACTAACAGACGGTAAACGTTACGAAACAGACGGCACAACGCCTGCACTTAATTTAACAGAATTTGATGGTTACAGCGTACAAATACGAGAACAAGAAATAGAGCATCAACGCCGTAAATTAGAGGCTGTGCCAACTAACCAATTATTGGCTATAAACACTCCTGAATCTATTGCTCAATGGCAATGGCGACTCGCTATTCCGTTATCAATCCCGCTACTTACCTTACTGGCAGTGCCGCTAAGTGTGGTTAATCCTCGCCAAGGTAAATTTGCAAAACTAGTGCCTGCTATTAGCTTGTACTTAGGCTATTTTATTTTACTAAATGCCGCTAAATTTGCAGTTGAAGATGGCAAAATCCCGCCTTCAATCGGCTTGTGGTGGATTCATCTAAGTGCCTTGTTTATAGGTGGGTTATTAATTATAAAAGGGCGACCGCTGGGCGCTTGGCTTAAAGCCGTAGTAACTAAGCGGGAGTTAGGCTCATGATGAAAACGCTTGATTGGTATTTAGGCCGCAGTATTTTACAAACTACCGGCTTTGCATTGTTGGTACTTGTTGGTATTAGCACCTTAATTAAATTTATCGACCAGTTGAAGTCGGTAGGGCGCGGCAGTTACGACTTAATGACCGCAATGCTTTACACGCTTTACACAATACCTGGCGATTTAGTGGTGTTTTTTCCGATGGCTGCGCTAATTGGTGGCTTAACGGGTTTAGGGGCGCTTGCCTCAAACAGTGAGCTGGTAGTGATGCAAGCCGCCGGTATGTCGCGCTTACAAATAATTGGCTCTGTGATGAAAACAGCCATATTTATGGCTGTATGCATGATGGCTCTTGGCGAATGGGGTGCACCTGAAGCGCAATTACACGCTAAAGAAATGCGTAACCAAGCAATACATGGCGGCGATGTGTTTAATACACAAAAAGGTGTATGGGCTAAAGACGGCAATAATTTTATTAATATTGAAGATGTTGATGAAAACGGCAGGCTCAACGGGGTACACATGTACCACTTTGATAAATCGTTAGAGCTTACCCAAATTACTAAAGCAAGAGATGCACTAAGCCGAAAAGAAGGCTGGCTACTTCGTGACGTAAATAAGGTTATTATTACTAGCGAAAAAACCACAACAGAGCAATTACCAGAAGAGTTTTATCCTTCGCAACTCACAGCTGAAAAGTTAGGGGTTGTTTCGGTAAAACCGGAGTCACTTTCATTTACTGGGCTTTGGTCGTATTTAAGTTACTTAGAGCAAAACGAACAAGACACAAGTACCTACGAGCTTGCTCTATGGCGTAAGTTGATGCAGCCAGTATCTGTTGCGGTAATGCTGCTGGTGGCGCTCTCGTTTATATTTGGCCCGTTGCGTACAGTAACAATGGGTGCGCGTATTATTATGGGCGTTGTAACGGGGATCGTGTTTCATTTAACTAATGAAATATTTGGCCCTGTCGTTATGGTTTACCAAATACCTGCCATTATAGGGGCGGTATTACCCAGTATTATATTTATAGGCTTTGCGACATATTTGATGAATAAACGGGTATAGAGTACCTATTCAAAGCATGGAAAAGGGTGACCAGTGGTCACCCTTTTTGCTTTTTAACTACTGCTTAACTCACGATTTGAAAAGTTGCTATTAATCAAGCTCACTATAAATACGTCTGTTTTCTTCTTTAGTAAGTGCAATAACTTCTGTTTTAGAGATGTAATCTTGCAGTGCTTTTTTGTTTTTAAAATCGACTAACACCACCAAATTACCTAAACCGAGTAAAGCGCTAACGCTGCGGATAATCGATTGCGGCCAGCTAATTAAATTACCTTCAAGAGTTTGTACTTTTAAACGCCATGCACGCATGCCAATTGTTTGCCCGCTTTTAGTCCAAAAGTAGCCAAAAAATACTAAGGTAACAATAATTAAAAGAGCGGTACGAATACCCGAAAGAAGATTTGAATTTTGAATAAAGGCAGATACATCCTCTGCGCCATTTAAACTAATTACATCGAGAGAAATAAGCCCTTGAACGGCAAATAAATACAGCACTACAGTTAACATCGCAAACGCAATAATGGCTAACGTATCGTAAACTAACGACGCAAAACGGCGCCAAAAACCAGCACGTGGAAACTCACCCGACATAAATACACTCTCACTATTAATATGCGAGCTAGTTTAGCAAAAAAGCTTACAAATACTAAGACATGTTAATGTTTAGAGAGGGAATTGATTTTATTGCTTTAAGTTATTACCTACAGGGGAAATGAAAAAGACCCTGCTATTGGTAGCAAGGTCTTTTAATTTATAGCGGATTTAACCTAGCTTGATAGCAAGGTATTTTATGTCGTCACCACTTATTTGCGGTAAAAAATAAATATCGCCGTATTTAAAATACTGCTGCGAGTTAATTATTACGGCCTGTGCTGCCTGAGGCAATGAATCGTAAGTTTGGCCCAAGCTATAATCATTCACATTCCCCACTTTTATTGCCTGATTAAGACGGGTTGGTGGCTCATCAACCACTGTATAACCGTCATTCTTTGCGACGTAATACACGTTTTGATATGTGTAGTAGGTGGTATTGTGATGCTTAAAATGCCTGTAATTTCTTGGTAGCGTATTTATACGCAGGCCTCTAGGTGGCGTAACTACGTGGTAGCCTCTTTTAGCTTTACGGTAGTAAAGGCCGTCGTTAAACGTAAACGAAATACCATTAAATCTGATTGATGCGCTATTGCGTGGTAAATGGTTTATAAATCGATTTTGTCTGTAAGCGACTGAATTATTATGGTTTGTTAAGTAGTTATATTTGCGCTGGTTGTAGCGGTATTGTTCACGCTTTTCCTGCTTGTACTTAGCAAGTTTACGTTTTTCTTGCTTACGGTCTTCTCGTTTTTCTTTTTTATGCTCAATACGCTGCTTTTTTTCATGGCGGCGTTCATCGCGTTTATATTCAACACGTTTGTCGTGGTCACGTTTAAAGCTTTTATCATTCTCTCGCTCGTTTTGTGCTCCAAGCGCAGAGCCTGATACTGCGCCAATGGCGAGCAGTGCAGGTAGTAAAAAAGTAAGTTTCATAGTATTGCCTCGTTTATGTTTTTACATAACTGGGTTCAATACTAGCGGTTCAAACTGAATGTTAACTGACATACAGCAGCAAACGGAGCTATGCTTACAGCTTTTTACATTTTACTGACGGTTCTTGACATAATATCTAGTTTTTGACGATTTTTAAGGGTAATTATGTTTTTTGTAAGTATATTTATTACGAGAGATATTTTAATAATATTGCTATTAAATTATGTATTTGGACTTTTTTGTTGTGCTTAGAAAACGTTATTTCTGTGCATTTTAAGATGGGGTAATACCAATAATAGAATTTAAGTGGTGTAAAAAGCTAAGTTTGCGGCACGTTGTTTATTGCCGCAAACATGACTTTATATTTTAAAGTACGCATCTATCTTTTAATAAATTTAAGGTTTGGGTGATACGTTATGACATTAACTTTAACAAATGCTGTGTTATTAACGTTTCTTTTAACAACTTTAACTGGAACATACTTGATTACCTTAGTCTGGTTAGTTTTTTTCAGTTCTCGTTTTAGCTGAACCTTTTTATATTCTTGCTTTGTATATCTATCATGTGGTGCTGCAAATGCAGAACTAGATAAAGTGCCAATAACTAATAGTGCAGGTAGTATAAATGTAAGTTTCATAATATTGCCTCGTTTGTGGTTAACATGGCTAGTATTGACGTTTGAAACTGAATGCCAACTGCATATAGGGGCAACTGTAGGGAGGCTTTACACCCTTTTACTTATCTTTACTTATCTTTACTATTCTTGACGCTAATACCAATCCGCAGTAATACTTAATCAATTTGAGGGATTAAATCTAACGTTAACTCTATTAAAAAATGACTGATATATGGCTGCATAAATGCAGAGGGTAGGGCAATGAAAGAGCAATTGTCGAGAACAACTAATAACAAAATTTTAGCTGTGTTATCAACATTGTTTTCTTAGCTCAAAACAGGTAGCTTAATTAAGGTACCAGGTATAAAACCGTATCGGTTCTATACCAATTCCATATATCGTTTAGAGTTTAGGTTAGCTACTTTTGATAAAACGGGTAATCGCTATAACCTACTTCGGTGCCGCCATACATAGTGGCTGCATCGGCTTCGTTAAACGTCCAATTATTCGCTATACGCTCTGGTAAATCAGGGTTAGCTATAAATGGGCGACCAAATGCAAATAAGTCACCGTAACCTTCACCTAAAATACGCACCGCTTTTGCTACTGTGTATTTACCAGCATAAATAATGCGACCTGAAAATTCAGCTCGTACTGCTTTATAAAATTCTTGTGGTAAATCAGGAGCATTTTCCCAATCAGCTTCCGCTATTGATAAGTAAGCAATGCCAGCTTGCTCAAGCACTTTAACGGCTTGTACATAAGTATGATGAGGGTTTGATTCAACAAGTCCTAGATACACTCGTGTTTCATCTGTACTTTCAAATAAAGGAGCAAAGCGAACACCTAAACGATCAGAGCCTACAACGTCACTTACCGCTTCAACTATCTCTTTTAAAAAGCGCAGGCGATTACTAAGCGTTCCACCGTATTGATCGTCACGGTTATTAGTATGTTCAGAAATAAACTGATTAACTAAATACCCGTTAGCACAATGAAGCTCTACGCCATCAAAGCCTGCTTCTAGAGCATTACGTGCAGCTTGCGCATACATGTTTACCAGTTCGCCAACTTCAGTTGTTGTTAGTGCACGAGGCTCACTTGGGTCAGCCAATGCGCCTTCACCAGGTGCGGTTTCAATAAATACTTTTACATTGTCAGCAATAATATCTGAAGGGCCAACCGGTTTACCTGAATTTGGTTGTAGTGTGGCGTGCGATACGCGCCCTACATGCCAAAGCTGAGCAAAAATAACACCGCCTTTAGCATGTACTGCATGTGTTACTTTTTTCCAGCCTTCAATTTGTGCTTGTGAGTGAATACCTGGGGTCCAAGCGTAGCCTTGACCTCGAGGTTCTATTTGTGTGCCTTCGGTAACCATAAAGCCAGCCGATGCCCGCTGCGCATAATACTCAGCCATTAATTCATTAGGAATATTGCCAGGCTGAGTGCTGCGAGAGCGAGTAAGAGGTGGCATCACAATACGGTTTTTAAGTGTAAAAGGGCCAAGCTCAATTGATGAGAATAAAGGGGCGGTATTAACTAATTCTGATTTCATTTTAAATTCTCTTATAAAGCAAACAAAGGCTTAAATAGTGGTTAAGCAACATTGGCAGCATAGAGATTTAAGGATACAATTTGAAACAACACTTTTTTGTGCAGCATACAATTATGAATGGTATTAGTCGGCTCGATATAAAACAGTTAAGAGTACTCAGTAGCTTATTAGAACTGCAAAATCTTTCGCAAGTAGCCAAAAAAATGGGGTTAACGCAACAAGCTATTAGTGAGCAACTACGAAAACTACGAGACTTATTTGACGATCGCTTGTTTATTCGCCAAGGTAATAGCATGGTTGCTACTCCTAAAGCGCAAGGACTCAAGGCGCCTGTTAATCATATTTTAAAGCAATTAGAATCGTTACTAGAGCCCGAGCTGTTTAGTCCGCAAACTTATAAAGGTGTGTTTACCATAAGCGCAACCGACTACGCCACGCAGGCTTTATTGCCGCAATTATTTAATATTACCCGCCGCGAAGCGCCAGGTTTAAAGCTGATTGTGCGCGACTTTGCGTCTGACAACGTTAATCAACTTATAACAGCAGGCGAGCTTGATTTGCTGATAAGCTTTCCAGAATTTATACCCGACAACCTTTCTTATATCACTTTGTTTGAAGAGCAGCATTTGTGTATTACCGGTATAGGTAATACTACTTACACTGAACCTTTGAGCTTGGCGCAATTTGCAAAGCATCCACAGCTAGTGGTATCGCCATCGCGCGCTAATTTGCGCGGATCGCACGATCAGTGGTTTGAAAGCCAGGGGCTAAAACGTAATATTGTAATGTCGGTACCGAGCTTTTCAGCGGTGCCCGACATTTTACATACAACCGATATGCTAGCGTTTTACCCATCAAGATTATTACCAAATAGCAAAGTTAAACAGCTAAAAATAGAAGCTCTGCCTCCTACCTTTAAAGTAATAGCCGCATGGCATCCGCGTACCAATAACAGCCCAATCCATAAATGGTTGATAGAGCAGCTACAAAATTTATAACGATGTAAAAAATCTAAAGTGATTACTTTTTACTGTTAAATTAGCAACCCAATATTTAGATTTAATCATTTAACCCCTCCTTAACCCTCGACCTAATAAGCTATGTGTAATAGTACGAATTAGGCATAGTTAAATGGTTTATTTTAAAAAGCACTCAACCGGTTTTTTATTTGCACTTAGTTGCACGCTTGCTGCGTGTAGTAGTCAGCCAAGCTATCAAGGTAATGGCATATTGCACAGCGAGATCTCTATAAGTAAATAGCAGCGTACAAACGGATACGCCACACACTGCTAATAACACAAATAAGCCCGCCAATATTGGCTACGGTTTAGGGGTGGAGTTAAGCGAAAAAATAATAAAACGACACGGTTGGGTATACGAAGTACACGACATGCCTGGGCGTTATGAAGTGGTGGTTGATTTTAGTTAATAGACTTTCTTAATACTTAGGTTTTTTACATTCAAAAATATTTAATTTAACGCTGAGAATATAAAAAACTTAGTGATAGTAATGTGTTAAGTAATTTGCTAAAACTATAAATAGAAAGGATGCGAGTGTAGCGCGAATGGAAATACACGTGAATTATGTGCTACTAAATTATTAGGGTTAATGGAGTAACATGCAATATATCGACTATTATAATTCAATTAAAGATAAGGTTCTAAAAGAGCTTACTTTTAATGAACTAGCATTTGTTCATCTAAATGCTCGAGACTATAACGACATAAAGCATGGACAAATACAATCTGTTCTTCCTTTAGTTATAGGAGAGATCAGGCACGCTAAATTTTATAGGTATTCTCAGAATTTTCTACCCCTTGCTTCAGCATTCACTGTTTTAGATCAGCTTGGTTTTTGTTATTCAAGAAGTGATATCCCTACTTATAGTGACATTAATGCAAGCTCAATAAAAAAGTCTCTATATTATTTTTGTGGTTTTTCTGAGAATGATAGAGATACAAAAACATTATATGCATTAAGAAATTCATTTTTGCATACGGCATCATGTTTATCGAAAGCTGAACGACCTAACCAACCAAATCATAGTTTCGTATTTGATAAAAATTCAGATGATTTGATAAAGTATCCAGACATACCATGGGATGGTGATTTTAATAACCTAAATAACAGCATGTCTACGATTGTCAATCCTGTGATGTTGGTAGACTTAATTGAAGCTTCGGTTGAAAATGCACTTAAATACTTATATGACGGAAGTTTGGTAGTATCTTGTGATAGTGGGAGAGCCGAGTTTTACTATCGTTTCCTTAAGTTCTATTCTGAAAAAAATCTAGCATAAACAATCAATATGAACGGTTTTAAAGCACTTAAAGTAAACCTGCTCTTGCTGCTATTAATTAGCTCACGGAAGTCTTATGGAGGATATCGAGTTTAAAGTTTTAAAGTCTTTTCTCGTTGAGTCTAAGAGCCATCGCTGGATTCAGGAAATGTATTAAAAATAGTTGCTCCTGAAAGAGGTGGTGGCTACGAAACAATGAAAATACTCCATGCTTATGTTAAAGGCGAACTTAAAGGAGCTTTAACTGGATATGACATAACTAAAAATAATGTAGTTTGCCCAATAAAAGATTTGATCCCGTTATGCTCTAATTACTACTCAGTCGCGCATAGGAAGAGCCTTCCGTACACAATAGAGGAAATTAAAAGTATGAACGCTAATTAACCATGCTTTCGAGTTTTGCTAGTCAGGTTTTTTCAGTATTTTAGAAAAGTATGGAAGTAGCTGAAAATAAGATCGCAAGCGGATATTAGTAACGTTTAGATTGCTAATTTTACTCAATCAAAGAGTTTTTATCGAGCCTTACAATGCCAATGATCATCGTGTTTAGTGCAGGCTTGATTTGTGGGCTTGGCTTTTACGATAATAATGTTTGGAGAGTTGTGCTCAGTTACTAAAACAGGTGTAACTACTTTAACTACTTTTTTATGTGGTTTATACGCACTGGGACCATGTTGATATACAGTGCAGCCGCTCATAATAAGCGCGGTCGTCATTACTAAAACTATTTTTAAAGATAAGTTCATGTTTATTAGTCCTATATAGCTTAATGCTAAGCCTAGGATAAACTTTTTTTTGTATAGTGCTGTCAGCAAATGTAAGGACATTGTAAAGGTGACTTATATGACTTTTGATGCCTTATTTAACTAATTAATAAGTACATTGGTACTGCGTTAAATATACCAATGCTTATAATATTGAGTTTAGAGCTCAGAGCTTAGTCCGCTGAGTTCAAACTTATAAATCGCTGCGCCAACCCATACCAGACTCTTCCATTAAACGCTCGTACACGCCTTCTATGTTAAGCGGTAACCATGCATCAAACTGTTTAAAGTCACTAAATTGGTCTAACTTTACATTTTGTTTAATTTCGTCAAGTGTATTACCGGCTAAAACGCCTGCGGTTACTTGGCTATATAAAAGTTCTAAATAACTTAAGTAACGCGCTACATCAGCCTTGCTGCCAATATCGGCATGTCCGCCTACAAAAGTATTAAAGTCATATTTGAGTACCGCTTGGGTTGAGTTAATCATGCCTTGAATATCGTAACTCCACAGTTTTTGCCACGGCATTCTGCCAATAACAATCCAATCAACCACAAACAACGTTTTTTGCTTTTCAAATAATATACTAACCGAACCACGACCATCGTTTGGACCATGATAGTTAAGCTTTACTGTTGACTCACCAAGGGTAAGTAGTAGCTCGTCATCAAAAGTAAGGCTGGGCGCTACCGTTTTCATTTTTGTGTTTTTAATATCTTGCGCGGCGAGTTTATGCGCTACAAAAGTGGTGTGTGGGCTTTTAAATACCTCGGCGCCGTAAATATGATCGCTGTGATTATGGCTATAAATTACATATTTTACAGGCACGTTATAGCGGGTTTTAATTTGCTTGTTTAACCATGTGGCGGCTTTTTTATTAAGTGGGTCGGTAACAATTGCGCCCTCAGGAGTGATTAAAAATATTGAGCGGTGTCTGTCGTCTATAAAGCGGTGTAAGCCATTGCCTAAGTCTTCTATTTCAAAGGCTTGTGTGGCAAAGCCTATAAATAATAGGGCTGTAGTTAATAGTTTTTGTAGCAAGCGGGGCATACACCATTCCTTTTAAAATTGATTAAATTAATAACGCTATTAAAAGAAGAAAGCATAAAGCTGTAAAAAATTTCAGTTGCTAGTTAAATTAAAAATTAAAACTTAAAACTTAAAACTTAAGCCTAAACCTAAACCTAAGTAAAAGGATCAAATATAAGGATGAAATAAAAAGCCATTATAAAAATGGCTTTAGATAGGTTGGTTGGGTTTATCTTTGTGTTAGTTGTTGGTTTATTTCTTCAAAGATACTGGCATCATCTATGGTTGAAGGTATTTGTAGCTCTTCGCCATCAACTAGTTGACGTAAATTTTTACGCAGTATTTTACCCGAGCGGGTTTTAGGTAACCTATCTACGCTAACTATATTTTTAAGGCACGCAATAGCGCCAATCTGATCACGAACACTTAAAACAAGCGCTTGTTCTACGTCGGTACTTGAGCCTATAAAATCATTTTTAAGCACGATCATTCCCATAGGGAGTTGCCCTTTTAGAGGATCGTTTACACCAAAAACAGCGCATTCGGCAACAGCAGGGTGCGCGGCTACTATCTCTTCCATTTCGCCAGTAGAAAGCCTATGCCCTGCTACATTTATAACGTCGTCGGTTCTGCCCATAATAAATAGGTAGCCGTCTTCATCAATATAACCGCCATCGCCAGATAAATAATAACCTTCGTATTCATTTAGGTAGCTTGCTTTAAAGCGCGAGGTATCTTGCCAAATTGTTGGCAGGCAACCCGGTGGAAGTGGCAGTTTAATTACCACGGCGCCTTGCTCGTTAGCTGCGCATTCATTGCCATCCATATCTAATATTCGCACGTCAAAACCTGGAGTAGGCACGGTAGAGCTGCCAGGTTTTGTTGCTAAGTACTCAAGCCCTACAGGGTTACAAGCAATAGCCCAGCCGGTTTCTGTTTGCCACCAATGATCGAGCACTGGCAGTTTGGTTTTTTCTTTAAGCCACTCGTAAGTGGGAGGATCTAACCGCTCGCCGGCTAAAAACAAACGTTTTAAGCTAGAGGTATCGTATTGATTAAAACCATCGGCATTGGGGTCTTCTTTTTTGATTGCTCTAAATGCGGTGGGGGCACTAAATAATGCATTTACTTTATATTCTTCAACCACGCGCCAAAATGCACTAGCGTCGGGTGTTTTAACCGGTTTACCTTCATATAATACGGTCGCGCAGCGATACATTAGCGGCGCGTAAACTATATAAGAGTGCCCAACTACCCAGCCAATGTCAGACGCTGCCCAAAATACGTCGCCGGGCTTCATACCATAAACGGTTTCCATGCTGTATTGCATTGCCACTGCGTGACCACCATTTTCGCGCACTACGCCTTTGGGTGTGCCTGTCGTGCCTGAGGTATATAAAATATAAAGCGGATCGCTACCATTTACAGGCACCGGATCTGCGCTTGCAGCCGTTTGCATTGCCTGAGTCCAATCTATGTCTCGTTTAGGCTTAAGAGTGGCGGTTACTTGTGGACGCTGATAAATAACGCAGTGTTCTACTTTGTGAGTAGCTAAGTCTATTGCGTTATCAATAAGTGGTTTGTATTCAATAACGCTGTTTACTTCAACACCGCATGAGGCGCTAAGTATAAGTTTGGGCTTGGCATCATCAATGCGTACAGCCAATTCGTGTGCAGCAAACCCACCAAATACCACCGAATGAATAGCACCAAGGCGAGCGCACGCCAACATACCAATAACCGCCTGTGGGATCATTGGCATATAAATAACAACGCGATCGCCTTTTGTAACACCTAAAGATTGTATTACGCCTGCAAATTTAGCAACTTCTTGTTGTAGTTGTGAGTAGCTATAAGTTTGCTTTGTATTAGTGACTGGGGAGTCGTAAATCAGTGCAGTTTGCTCGCCAAACCCGGCAATAACATGCTGGTCTAGCGCTAAAAAACTGGTGTTTAATTGTCCGTCACTAAACCAATGGTAAAGCCCGTCGTCGTCTTGTGTGTATGCTTTTGTGGGGGTTTTATACCATGGAATATTTTTACTTTGTTCGAGCCAAAATTGGGCTGGGTTTTGTTTAAAGGCATTATATTGCTGTTTATATTCGCCTGACATGTAAGGCTCCTAAAGCTAAATTTGTGTGTGAGAGACCTTACAAAATGTAGGCTTTTTTTAGCAAGCAAGCTATTCGACCTTGGTCGGCTAAAAGTTAATCAATGCACAGGCTTTAAAAATACAAAATTGACAATACAAAGCGTGTGGTTCAGCATGGCGGGCAGTAAAAATAAGAGAAAACACGATATGAGTAACGTAGTAAGAGTAGGGGTTGCGGTTATCATAATGCGCCAAAACACAATTTTACTAGGTGAGCGCATTGGCGCGCATGGTGCTAATACATGGGCAACACCAGGTGGGCATTTAGAGTTTGGTGAAAGTGTTGAGCAATGTGCAATACGAGAAGTGTTTGAAGAAACAGGTTTAAAGGTAAGTAAAATTACTAAGCTTGATTTTACCAATGATATTTTTACAGCAGAGAACAAACACTATATTACGTTGTATGTAAAAGCTGATTTTGAAGGCGGAGAGCCTGAGCTTAAAGAGCCTAATAAATGTTTAAAGTGGCGCTGGTGCGATATTAATAATCTACCAACGCCACTGTTTACATCACTAAAAAATTACTTATCTGAGGCTGTACTAGCCTAGTTATTTTGTTGGCGGTGTCGCTGGGCTTAACTCTAGTTTACTAAAGCTTACTTGAGCGTAATCGCCATTTTGTTTATCTGTAGACCAATCGCCAGTACCTAAACACCCTGGGTACCAAATACCTTTCGCGCTTTTAGTACTACATTGGTTATAAGCGCCGGCTTTAAAGTAATGCCAATCTGCAGCGTAACCATGTGGATGGTCTTTTTCGTCCACTTTGCCATAAGCATCTACGTTATTACCTAAGTTAATAGAGTAATTAACGTCTTCTTTGCCTTGTGCGCTAAATGTAAGGTGCATAACATTTTTATACACATTTACCGTGTAGCTAAATTCTTCACCTAGTGCAATACCGGCACCGCCTGGCTCGTTAGGGTTTTCCCATGTATTACCCCAAACTGGGTAAGTAATATCTGTACGGTCAGGATTCGTTTTAGCTAAGTTACGTTCATAGTTCCAAAAAACTGAGCCTGTTTTATGCCCTGGCCATTTTTTGTAATATATTTTAAGTGGCTCATTGCCCCAGCCATAACCAAGCTTGGTATCAATAAGTGCCTGATCTTTACCCGCGTGAATTTGCCCTACAACAACCGAGTAAGCTGCTTTTTTATCAGGGTCGGTAGCACGTAGCGCAACGTGATCTACTTTTAATGTTGCTTCCATTTTTCCACCAACAGAACCAAATCGGTCAGATAGCGGGTGAACAGCTAAAGCAAAGTTGTTTTTAGAGTGTTTAGTTTTAATTTTAGTATTTGATCCACGGATCATTTGTCTAAGTTCACTACGGGTATTAGTAGAGTTAGCACTTGTAAGCGCTTTATTAGGGGAGGTAAATACCATGTAGCCTTTACCATCAAGATAGAAAAAATCAGGGTGTGCGTAAGTCTGAATTTCTTCTACATCTATTTCATCAATTTTACCGTCGTTGTTTAAATCTACTGGTACATTTATTTTCCAGTGTGATAAATCAAACTTTGTTGCAGGTACCGGCGCATCGCTTTGCTGATTAGTGCTTTGGGTACTTGAACAAGCGGTAAAAAGTAAAGGGGTGATAACGGCTAAAGCCGTAAGTTTAAATGTGGATGTATTTTTTATCATTATTGTCTCTGTGTGATGAAGTAAAAATTGTGCGGTACAGGCATCGCTTAATCTCAATCTAGCATACCAATTTAACAATTAAAACTTACCAATTAGTAAAATTAAATATTTTTTAAATGATTTTTTGTTATACCAATTTGGTTTAGGTGTTTTTTAACGGCTTTTATGGAAGTGTTTGCGGTATGTATTTTTTATGTGCTTGGCTCTTCATTTAGTGATGTTTAACGTAGATTTTGGCGCTAATGTGTAGTCTATTTTTTGGGGGGGAGGAGATTTTTAATTTTGTAGTTTGCTTTGCCGCGTTTAGCAAATAACTAAATAACCACTGCCAATAACTAATGTCGGGCTTTAACTATGGTTAGTGCTGCATGTTAGTCGTGTTTGGTAATAAAAGTTGCCACTTGTTTAAAATGGCATGGTATTCACCATTTTCTTTAATGTTACTTAATGCGTCAGAAAGTGCTTTAGCTGTTTTAGGATTAAGTTGATTACTTGCTGCAAAATTAAGTGAGGAGGGAAGATCGCTTAAATGAATTCGTTTTGTTATTAGGCTAGGATCGAGTCCTAGGCTTTTTAGCTCGTTATTAAGTGTAAGTGTATTAGTTACTACAAAGTCGATCCGGTTTTTATAAAGCATTTGCCAAAGTTGATTATAGTAACTGACCAGTATTAAATTGTTATTTTCGGTAAAGCCTTTTTGCTTTAAGTAGGCTTCGCTCAGGTAGCCACGAATGGTTGCTACTTTATACTCTTTAGCAAAATTTAAGTGAACAACTTCATCTACATGGCTTTTTAAGCTAATTAAATAAGCATCTGCAAAATACACTTCGCCTAACCATGTATATTTATTAATCCGCTCTGGGGTTTTTAACAAAGACAACATTATGGCGTTGGTATTTGTTTTATGCTCTTTAAAAACGCGGGCCATAGGCATTATTTCAAAATTAGCGGTTAAGTTTGTTTGCTTCACAACTGCTTTGGCAATGTCGACTAAAGCGCCGCTTACTTCACCTTGCTGATTTTTAAAGTGATAAGGAGGAAGGTCTTCAGCTATAAAAGTAACCGAATCGGCGTTACACAGGGGGCTATATAAAATAAATACAAAAGCACTTAATAAAACACGCAAAAACATAAAAAATCTTTTAAAGCAATAATACACCTAGTGTAGAGAGTATTAACTAAAACATATATATATTATGTTTATATAACGTAAATAATTTGTATTTACTTGGCTGTACTTGCTGTTTTGTATTTTATAAATTGTAATGGCGAGCATTTATGCCAGCGTAAAAATGCGCGATTAAAAGAGCTTTGATCTTTAAATCCTAAAATATTAGATAAATCAGCAAGTGGCATGCTGGCTATTAATGTATCTGCACGTTTTTTACGTTCTTTTTCAAATAGTTGAGCAAAGGTTAAGTCTTGTTGTTTTAAGCGTCGTTGTAGCGTTCGGGGTGTTAAATTAAGCGCATCAGCTATGCCTATTAGGTTGCAGTTTTGCAAGGTAGTTTTAGCTGTAAGTAACTGATTAACTTTATCGTCAATACACTGCTGGCTTTTAAAGTTAGAGAGTTGCTGCTCTGACAATTGCTTAAAAGTAGAATTAATAATGGCGTTATCGGTTTTAAAGGGCAGCGTTAAATAATGGCTCGGAAAGCTAATTTGATTATATTCAGCACTGCTTTTTACAGGGCATTTAAACCATGATTCAAGGGCGCGCCTTTGCGATGGCAACCAATTATAAGTGAAACTAATACTACTTGGCGAAAGCGTTAAATTTATTAACTGGCGAATCACACTTACCCACGCGGTCATGTTTCGTAAAACAACATGCTCATTACAACTTTGGTGAGCAATCCAACGAATAGTTGCTGTATCAGTATTTAGTTCAAACTTGGCTTTACCAATATCAGCCACCAAGCTGTCGTAGCTTAACAATGCTTTAATGGCACTGCTTAAGTTATCGCTTGATTCAATTAAGTAACCTAAAACGCCGTAGTCAGCAGTGCGAATTTGCTGACCTAGGGTAAAACCAAAAAGAGGATCGTTAAGTGTTTTTTTGCCATAAACTAATAAAGCATTGTAACTATTTAAACTAATACGCGGCGCTAATTGATGGGTACGCTGATTACTAAATTCGTCAAAGCTAATAGCGTGCAAAGCCGTTTTAGTATTAATGCCTTGTGCTTGTAAGTAATCAAGAATACTTGAAAAGTAATGATCAGCCAATGTGTGCATTTGTCATCTAAAGCTAAAAAATAGTCGTGTATTAGCAAGTTTGCCACGTTAAATTTTTATATGCTAGTTGAATGCCTAATAACCTCTTGCTGTAAAAATGATACTTATAACAATAAAACAAACGCTTAATGCACAGCCAAAACAAATAATAAGCACACTATTGGATCATCAACAGTTGCATCGATTTTTTAATGCCAAATTTACGCTGCTACAAGCACAAGACGAAGGGCAAATAGAAGGCGGAAAAGGATCTGTTAGGCAAGTGAAAATAGGTAAAATAACGTTTTCAGAGCAAATAATCAGTGCCGATCAAAATCAGATCAGTTACCAAATAGTAGGCGATAAACCAGTAGCTAATCATCGAGGCGATATATACCTCACTGCAAATAAAGACATCAATACTTTAGTTACCGAACTTAACTATTGCATAAGCTGCTCAGCTCCATGGTGGATGCCAAATGCATTACTTAAATATGTTATTACAAAAGATATAACCCAAGCGTTAAACAATTTAAATAATTATTTTTTGGCGGGTAAAGTATGAACTCAGAAATTATTTTGCTCGCTCTTAGCCCGTTATTTTTGATATTTGTTTGCTGTGAGTTTATTAAGTTTAAGCGCTATTACGACATAAAAGATAGCCTAGCAAATACAGTGTTAGCGCTATTACACCAAGGCGCAGATGCTATTGCGTTACTGCTGTTAATGCCTTTATTTAATTGGTTGTATGACTATAGATTGTTTGATATTGAAGTGAGTGTATTAAGTATTGCATTTGCATTTTTACTGCAAGATTTTTTATATTATTGGTTTCATAAAGCATCGCATCATATTCATTGGTTGTGGGCTGCACATGTGGTGCACCATAGCTCAACTAAAATGAATTTCACCACCGCATTTAGGCAAAGCTTAATGTACCCCGTAGCCGGTATGTGGGTGTTTTGGTTACCTATGATTTTAATTGGATTTGAACCGCTAACAGTATTTAGCGTGGTTGCATTAAATTTGGCGTATCAATTTTTTGTACATACTCAAATAGTAGGTAAGTTAGGCTGGTTTGAAAAAGTATTTAATACGCCTTCGCATCACCGAGTTCATCACGCAATAAATGCAGGTTACCTTGATAAAAACTTTGCAGGTGTACTTATTATTTGGGATAAGTTATTTGGCACCTTTGTAGAAGAAGATAAATCAAAGCCTTGTAAATACGGCATTATAGGGCAGCTTAATAGCAATAACCCAGTCGTTATTACGTTTCATCAGTGGGAGCACTTATTGAAAAGTGTTTATAAGGCATCGGGAATAAAAGCTAAATGTAGAGTGCTATTTGGCTACCCTACAAGTAGCATTAAATATAAAGAATATTGAAAAAGTTAAAAGTAAAACTGCATAGCTAAACTCATTGATGAATTATGGCTATGCCATTGAGCATGCTGTACTTTGCTGCGCAGCGATACATTGCGAGAAACAGCGTAATTCCATGTTATAGCTATTTCGCTGTGCTTACTTGCTGCGTTATCAGTTAGCCATAATATATTGCCAGTTAAAGCGAGTTTATGGTTATTGTTTATTTGCCAAATTACACCGGCTTCGCTGCCTATTCCAGTACTAAGTTGGTCGGTTATATCGCCTGTATTTAGCTCAAATTGACCAAGAATATAGCCGTGTAGATTATTAGGATCGCCATAAGATTTACCATAACCTCCTCTTGTAAAAAAGCGGCCTAAACGTTTATTGTCACTTGGTTGTCGGTCAAAGCCCATTTTAAAGTTCCACGACCAGCTATCAAATACGCGGTTATCGGGTGCAAGCGACATAGCATCTAATAAGTAAAAATGTTCAATATCTGCATTTCCTTCATCAGTAATAGCGGCTTCCAAATCAAAAAAACTAATTTGTGCACCCGCTATAAAACCTTCAGGCCTATCTAGTAAGTCATGGTACGCAAGCCTATAACCAAAATTTGTAAGGTTTGCTTGGTTATTATTTTGTACCCTACCTAGCGATACTTTAGAAGAACCATGACCTTGCTCAGGGGAAGCAATAGGGCGGCTTGGCTTAGTAAATGGCGAAGCTACATTATATTTGCTGCGCATTAGGAGTAGCTTAGTTAGTCGCGGGGCAATTTCTTCACGATTTAACGCTTTATCGTAAAATTCAAAATTTAACCATTCATACGCCATTTCTAATATAGCGACTAATTGCGACTGTGAGTAATTACGAGTATTGAGGGAGCCACCTTGCATTAACTCTCTTGCATCATCAAGTTGTTCGTCAGTCATTTGAGTAGAGTAATGGTATAGCTTAGTACCAAAAGCAGGGCGGTAATTAGGTGTTTGTAATAAGTTGTTATTTCTTAGTACTGCAACGGTATCTGATGGAATAGCTTGCATATTAAATGACGATGTTAAATCAAGGTCCTCTTGTGCAAGTTGTAATAATGCAAGTAATTGGTAAGAGCAGTTTTCATCAATAAAAAAGTAATCGAATGTAGCTAATTGTAGCTCCCACAAGTGCAATAAAATAAGCTCTACCTGTGGCTCTGATAAATTAAGTTTGTATTCCCAAATATCACGAGATTCTAAGTCATTATATTCGCGTACTTTTTTATAGTACGGCATAAGTGAAAACTTACCTGGGTAGCTGCCAATCAAGCCTTTTAGTGCATACATAGCTGCGTTATCTGAGCCATCTGGCTCTGCTGCAAAATTAACGGCGAATGCGAGCAACTCTTTATGGCGAGTCTGATCTTTTGCATCAATACGAAGTAAAGTGTGGCCAAACATTGATGATGGGCTATTCATAAATGCAGTTGGAAAAACTAACGTAACCCCTTTAGGGTTTATTATTTTTTGCCACGCCTGTAGTTCTGGGCAATTAAGTTCGGGCCAGTTATTTTTAATTTTTGTTTTTAGCCATTTATAACGTGCAGGAAACTGACAACGATATTGTGTTGTTTTTGGGTCAGTATTTTTACCACTAAATGCAGCTATAGTGGCTTTAAGTTCGTCATATGGGCTTGTTTTACCTGTAGGAGATAAAAAAAACTCAGCACTGTCTACTTCACTTTTCCAATCACCTAATGTGGCCAAGCGGTAGTGACCTAATTTAAGCCAGTAAGGGTGTGTTGCTAATGTATTTGTTTCAATACTTTGAGCGTTTGAGTAAGTACTAAAAAGAGCGAGCAGTAAACCAAATAATATTTTTTTCATAATCACTAAATTACAAAAGCCGCTAGAGAAATACTCCAGCGGCTTTATTTATACGTATAAAACCGGCTAATTTAGCTGATTAAGAAAGAGTATAAGAAGCAAGTTGTGCGTTACTTGCAAGAACAGTGTTTAGGTTTTCTAAAACTGTTTGTGAAGTTACGTTTTCAGAAGTAAATACTGAAGAAAACTGTGCTTGAGCAAGCTTATTGAACGCTGCTTTATCTTGATCTGCAACACCCCAAGCTTCAGCTAGAGTAGCTAAAGTTTCGCCTTCACCTTTTGACATATCACGAGCAAGTTGCTCCATGTTACCGTCAATGAATAAAGCGATTTTTTCTGAAGAAGTTACTGTACCAGTACCATCACAACCAAGAGTACCAAAAGTGATACCAAAAGTTTGGTTACCAGATGTACCATTTGTTGTAGCGCCTAAAATTTTAACGCCTTTACCTTGCTGACCAGCAAATAACATAGAACCAAGACCACAACCAATATCTTGGTCAGCCATTGCGTTTGAGAAAGGAAGTAAAGATAGAGCTGCTACTGCGATTAGTTTTTTCATTTTCATAAATCCATATATGATTGTCTTTATTTAGGGTAAATAAAGTTCGCGGAAGATTTTAACAGACTTGCAGAAAAAAGGAACAGGCTAAAACATGAATATTTTACACTCTAATTTTTAAATATATTAAAGTTAATGTCAGGATAAAAACCAGCCTAGTTTCCACTTTTTATTGAACTGGTGGCGGTTTTTTACTTCTTGGGGCACCTAATAAAATACAAGTATGGCAAATACATACAGATAAAAATGCACTAATACCTAATGCACCGCCATAGCCGTCAAGTTTTGGTACAAGAAATTCAAATAAGATTGAAAACAAAATAGATGAGCTTGCTACAGTATAAATACCAAATCGATGTGGGGCGCTCATACCTATGAATGTGCCGCCAAAAAATACAATTGCGTATAAATCGGGGTTCAAATTTAAAGCGCTAAAAATTAAATAAGCAATAATAGAAAGTGAAGACGACGCTCTAACCCCGTCAAAGCGACTATGCTTAGCTAAATAAAATGTTAAAAAAGCCCCAAGCAGTACAAGTAATGGATATTCAATACTCATAATACAATTCCTTTGGCTAATACAAAAAGTGCCACGCTTGCAAAAGCTACGCTGCCAAGCTTGCCACCAAAACCTGTAAACATATTCATAGTAAGCACATACAAACTTGAGCCAATAAGCGAAATAATAGCAATTTCCCAGTAACTGGTAATTAAATGAGTTGAACACATGCCTGCAAAGCTACCAGCATAAATTGCAGCATACGGATGGTTTTTATAATGTGCAGGAAAAGGAATAAACGAGCCAATAAGCCCCGTTAGCGCAGCAGAAATCACTAAAGGTAATGCAAAAGTAGTGTGCATAGCAAAGCAAGCTACAAAGCCTAAAAAGAAAGTGATGAATTTTAAAAGTAAGAATTTAATCATAGCGGCGCATTTTAAACTAATCCTTTTGCGCTTTCTAATACTCTCTAACAAATAAATGTTATAAGTAATTACAAACTTTAAAAGCGTGTTTTTTAAACGGCTTTTAGGTATTAAATATGCTTAATAGTGCCGCTGTTAATGTTCTATAAATCACAAGTTATGTATAATGGCGATAATTTAATGTATTAAAGTGTTAACCAAGGGTTATTTATGTCTAACTGTTTACATCTGGCTATTCCGGCTGGCGATTTAAAAGTGGCTAAAGCGTTTTATTGTGACGTACTAGGCTGTAAAACGGGTAACAGTGAAGAAGGTCGCTGGGTAGATATAGATTTTTGGGGTAATGAACTTACCTTGCACCAGAGTGTTGAGCGCTTACCAACAGTTCGCCATGATGTAGATATGGGAGCTGTGGCAGTACCTCACTTTGGGATTCACTTATCTGAAGATGAATTTAACGGGTTAAAAACACGTATTGAAGATGCGGGTATTGAATACTTAGATAAACCATACCGCCGATTTATTGGTGATGAGTTTGAGCAAGAAACGTTTTTTATTGAAGATCCAAATGGCAATGTGCTTGAAATGAAAACCATGGTAAACCCAGAGGTTTTATTTAAAAAAGTATAAATGCTGTTGTTTAAGGTAAGCTAAAAAAACCACTTTAATAAGTGGTTTTTTTATAACTATTAATCAGTGTTTTGATAAATTAGTTAATATTTACAGGTGAAAAAAATTACACTACATGCATGATTTTTATTCACTCTACAATGTAGGTATAGACACGTAGACTTAATTTCAATTCTCATACTTTATTGTTATTTATGCTGCTTAAACTCATAATTGCACCTTTGCTTATTTTACTAATAACATTCGCCCAAAAACGCTTTGGTAGTTTTGTTAGCGGCATAATTCCTGGCTTGCCTATTACCTCTGGGCCTATTTCTTATTTTATAGCATTAGAGCAAGGTAAATTATTTGCAGCTAACTCAGCGGTGGCCTCTCTTTATGGTATGAGCGGTATAGGCTTATTTTGTTTTAGTTACTTGGTTGTATCACGAAGATTTGGAATGCTTAAATCGCTTTTTACAGCGTTGAGTATTTGGTGCGTATTTAGCGTTATTACTTTATTTTTACCAGTGAATATTATTGTGGCGAGTGTGGTTTCGCTTTGTATTTTACTCGGTTTAACTATTATCTCTACAAAGCTAAATATATCAGTTGATGCAAAACCATTAAATGCCCGCTGGGAGCTTCCGGTAAAAATGATATTAGTGACGAGCTTTATCGTGCTTGTTACGTTTATATCGCAGCATATAGGGTCTGCATGGAGCGGGTTAATATCTACCTTTCCGGTTATTTTGGCGGTAATGGGCAGTGTTGCCCATTTTAGTGACAAACAAGCCTCAACGTTTAAAATTCTTAATGGCGGTATTATTGGTTCATTAGGTGGGTGTGTATTTTTTGCGGTGATTGCGTTTATGTTAAAACATAACTTTATGATTTGGCAGGTGTACGCAACAGCTGCCATTTTCTCAACGTTATTTACTATTATTTTTAGCCAATTTATTAATCGCCAATTTACCAAGCAAGCTATGCTAAACACCAAAAAAGCAGTGCTTAAGATTGACTCGCTCGGTTAATTTACATCTCTAAAACTATTACCTAGTTATGTAGTTGAATTAACATTTCACTGGGGGTTTTATTAAAGTGGCGTTTAAATTCGCGGCTAAATTGCGATGGGCTGGTATAGCCAACCTTTAATGCAGCTTCGTTGGCTTTGCTTCCACTACTGGTTATAAGCTCTTTAGCCTTAGCTAAGCGTACTTTTTTTAAATACTGCAAAGGTGACTCAAATGTTACTTGCCTAAAAGCACGATGGAACGACGATACGCTCATGTTTACATCTTCAGCCAACCCCTCAACTGTAATTTGATTGGCATAACTACTGTGCATAGTTGAGAGCGTACGGGCGATACGCGCATAATGCCCATCATGCATAGCAAGCCCTATTAAAGTATGTCCTTGTGGACCACAAAGTACACGATATACCAATTCTTTTACTATATCTTCGCCAAAAATATCAGCCTCAATGGGGTTATTAAGCACGCTAAGTAAACGGTGGGTTACTTGCTCCATTGCGCCATCTATTTTAGCCGATTGAACGCCACTCATTTGCCCAGTAGTGAATGGCTTATGTGTACCAATTTGGTTTACTAATTTATGTAACATTACCGGGTTTATATCTATAACAATCCCCATAACAGGCAGGTTGTTATCGGTAAAAGCTTCGCATTCAAGTGGCACAGGTACACCTAAAACAAGGTAGTCGCCTTCACCATATTTTATTTGATGATCAGGAAAATGAATTATCTTATGTCCTTGCCCAACAATAATAATACCTGAGTTATATATAAGTGGTTGGCGCGGCGAGCTTTTACTTGCACGATGAAAATACACACCTGGAATAATGGTTTCCATGTTGCCTTCAAAGTTAAGTAAATTATTGTGCTCTGCAAATTTTTGCATCATGTTGGCTATTGAGGACATTAAAACTTCTACTATCGTACGAATTTTGCGTAAAATATCAATCCTGACAGTTTTAGGCAAGCTTTTGCGAGTTATTGGGCTTTTTTTATGTTTATTTTGCCACTAATATGCACTCATTGAAGTTTAGCTTAGTTAGTAACTAAGCATTATATTTAGTATTTAACCGTCACCTAGGAGCAAAATAATGAAATTTAGCTACGTAAACCCAACACTTATCCAGTTCGGCCAAGAACAAATTGCCTCACTAACTGATTTGATCGCAAAGGATCAAAAAGTACTTGTAGTGTACGGCGGCGGTTCAATTAAAAAGAACGGCGTGTACGACCAAGTTGCAGCAGCACTTGAAGGCTTTGACTGGGTTGAATTTTCGGGTGTAGGCGCTAACCCAACTATAGAAGTACTAGACCAAGCAGTAAAAATTTGTAAAGAACAAGGTATCGACTTTGTACTAGGTGTAGGCGGCGGTTCAGTAATCGACGGCGTTAAATACATTGCAGCATCTGCAGTTTATGATGGAGAAGGTTGGGATATTCCTACTGGTAAGCACACTATTACTAGCGCATTACCAATTGGTGCAATATTAACATTGCCTGCAACGGGTTCAGAGTCTAACCAAAACTCAGTTGTGAGCAAAGAAGCAACAAAGCAAAAACTACCGTTTGCATCACCAGAAGTACTTCCTAAATTTGCGATTATGGACCCTGATGTAATGAAAACATTACCACAGCGCCAACTTGTGAATGGATTAGTAGATGCATGGGTACATACCTGTGAGCAGTACCTAACATTCCCTGAAACAGCATTGGTTCAAGAAGGTTACGCAGAGGCACTTTTAAGAACGCTTAAAACACTGGGCGATAACTTTGAAAACCAAGACGACGCATGGCGTGCAAACCTTATGTGGGCAGCTAACCAAGCACTTAATGGTTTAATTGGTTCTGGTGTATCGCAAGATTGGGCAACACACATGATTGGCCACGAGCTTACAGCTGCTTACGGCGTTGATCATGCTCGTTCACTTGCTATTGTTCAGCCTTCTTTACTACGCAACCAATTTGCAGTTAAAAAAGCAAAACTAGAGCAAATGGGTAAAAACGTATTTGGTCTTGAGCAATCTGACGATTTAGCTGAGAAAACAATTTTAGCAATCGAAGCGTTTTACCACAGCCTTGACGTAGCGACCCAGCTTACTGAACATGGCGATGATAAAGCCGCTGCTATTGACAATATTATTGGCAAACTTGAAGCACACGGCATGGTTGCTCTAGGCGAAAACCAAGCTATTACGCTAAAAGAAAGCCGCGAAATTTTAGAGCAAGCAGTTGCTTAATTTTCAAAGCTAAGCGCTTACTTAAATATACTAAGTTTTAGCGTTAATAAAAAACCGTCAACCTTTAGGTTGGCGGTTTTTTTATGGTTTATTATAAATACTGCGTTGCTAATTAACCAATAAAGTCTGTATTAATGTTTTTTAATGATGATAGTAAACTGTGCTCAACGGTTAGAAAAAATCTAACGATTAAATAAATTAAAACAGGACTAAACTCATGAAATTACTAAACACATTACTTAGCTCAAAAGCAGGCGTAGCAGCATTAATTTTACGAGTACCAGTTGGCCTTATTTTAGCGGCGCATGGTGCACAAAAACTATTTGCTTGGTTTGGCGGTTACGGGCTTGAAGGTACAGGCCAATGGATGGCGAGTATTGGTTTAGAGCCTGGCTATTGGTTAGCAATGATGGCAGGTAGCGCTGAGTTTTTTGGTGGCATTGCATTAGCAATTGGTTTGTTAACTCGCCCAGCTGCTGTAGTTGCCGGCTTTACTATGATGATTGCTATTTTTAGCGTACATATTAGTAATGGCTTATTTATGGCAAACAATGGCTATGAATACGCATTAACGTTACTTGTAGTAACTGTAGTTTTAGCAATTCAAGGAGCGGGAAGCTTTTCGCTTGATAACGTATTAGTTAAAAAACTAGCTAATAAATAGAGTTTATTAATTGAAGAATAGCGGCCAATTTGGCCGCTATTTTTGTAGGTTAACTACTAAATTATTTAGCTGAAAAAGTTAAAGAATAACTGTACTGCTTTTGCTCAAGTAAATACTCTTTATGAGTACTTGGGCTCCATGAATCATCGCCACCTACACCCATATGTTGATGATCAATGTGTACATGTACGCAATCATCAGCAATTAGTTCGTTAGTGTGTTTTGCTTGCGTTAGCGTACTTTGCGAATACTCGCTGGCTGCAAACAAAAACGCGCCAGTTACGGTTAAGTTATTAATACTCAGCAATTGGCAATCGCTACGCAGGCCATTATCAGTTGGGAATATATACGGTGTATGTAGCTCATTTAAGCTCAAGCTGTAATAACCTAAACGTGCCGCGGTTTTGCGATCTGGGTAGTTTTCAAAAGGCCCTAAACCTAGCCAGTTTATTTTTGTATCGCTTTGCTTGTTAAGCGTTGTACTTAGCCCTATACGCGGCATTGGTGGCAGAGTGTCGTTTAAGTGCACGTCAATATTTAAGCTAATATTGCCGGTATTATTTAGTGTATATAGCCACTGTGTTTGAGCCTGTAGCACGCCATTAAATTCGTAATTAAATACACAAGTAATACGTACATCAACGCTTGATTGCACTGCGTGAATTGAGCTGCATGTGCGCTGCCATTGCCCTATACCTGCACGCAACCAACGAGCCTCCCATGCATTGGGGTCTAGATTGTCTACTTCGCTTACACCAATGTCGTTATCAAGTGGGGCACGATAAAAGTTATCAACCAATGGGCTACTAATAACCTGAGTATCGTTTTGTAACCACTGCTCTATAAGCCCTGATTGCTTGCTAAAAACAAGTTTAAATTTATCGTTTTCAATACTTAGTTGAGAGTCGGTTTCGCTAACACTTATAGCGTTTTGCTCAGATGATGATACAAATAACTTACTGCTTAAATTGTTACTATTTATAAGCTTAAACTGCTCTGAATCCATAACGTGATTAGCGTTTGCAAAGTGTGAGTCGTTAACTAATGCTACATCTAAATTAAGGTAATATTGCGCACCTTGCTCAAACGCTGTTTCAGTTTTAATAGTTAACGTGTGTGTACTTTGCGGAGCAATATTAAGTACATGCTCGCCTTGCTCAACACAGATGCCATTTTGCATTAACTGCCAAATAAGCTTTTCGTTATCGGTATGTCTAAATACGTAATCGCTAAATACATCAATGGTGTATTGGTTTTGATTTTGCTCACGCAATGTAAATTGTAAATGTTGCTGGCTGTATTTAGCTTCAAACAGGCTAGGGTGCGGTGTTCGGTCTGGGAACAATAAGCCGTTTATACAGAACTGTCGGTCATTTAGTTCATCACCAAAGTCGCCACCGTAAGCCCAGTAATGCTCACCGTTTTCGTCTGTTTTAGATAAACCTTGATCTACCCAATCCCAAATAAAGCCGCCTTGCAAACGCGGGTATTCTCTAAATGCTTGCCAGTAATCGTCAAAGCTACCTAGGCTGTTACCCATTGCGTGAGCGTATTCACATAAAATAAGTGGGCGAGTTTCACCCGGTAGGCTCAACCATTTTTTAATAGAGTATTTAGGTACCGCATCGTCTTTAATATCGGTATCTACACGGGCGTACATTGGACAAATAATGTCGGTAGCCGTTGTATTTGCGCCGCCGCCTTCGTATTGCACTGGGCGAGAGGGGTCAAAGCTTTTTGACCAGCCGTACATAGCATCATGATTTGCGCCGTGTCCGCATTCGTTTCCTAGTGACCAAATAATAATTGAGGTGTGGTTTTTATCGCGCTCAACCATTTGTGTATAACGCGACATAAATGCACCAGCCCACTGCGGATCGCTAGCTAAACGCCCCATAGGAAACATGCCATGGGTTTCTATATTAGCTTCGTCCACTACGTATAAACCTAGCTCGTCACATAACTCGTAAAAACGAGGGTGGTTAGGGTAGTGAGCAGTACGCACGGCATTAAAGTTATTTTGCTTCATCAGCTTAATATCTTCAATCATATCGGCGGTAGTAACTGTATGGCCGTTTTCTGGGTGGTGTTCGTGGCGGTTAACACCGCGAATAAGTAGCGGTTTGCCGTTTAAGCAAAGCTGCCCGTTAAGCATTTCTACTTTTCTAAAGCCAATGTCGTAGGCTTCAACATCGACGGTATTGCCATGCTCATCAAGCAGACTTACAACGCAGCGGTATAAGTACGGGGTTTCGGCGGTCCATTTTTTAGGGCTTTGTATATCAATTGTTTGAAATACAACATCGCTCCAGCCACCTTTTTCATCAACACGTTTATTGTTAGTATTTTGAATTTGCGGCTCACATAACGCCTGTTCGCCATCAAAAACTTGCACTGCTATTTGATAGTTATTTGGCGCATTAATCGCCGTTTTTATATGTAGCGTTGCATCGCGATAGCAAGCGTCTAAATTGGGGGTTATAAACACATCACGTATTTGGTTTTGTGGTTTTGTAAGTAAGTTAACATCGCGGAAAATACCGCTTAGCCACCACATGTCCTGATCTTCTAAATAACTGCCATCGCTCCAACGAATAACCATAACGGCAATACGGTTAGTGCCTGCAACTAACAGTTCGCTTAAATCAAACTCGCTCGGTAAACGGCTATCTTGTGAATAACCCACCCACTGTCCGTTACACCACAGGTGAAACGCCGAGTTAACGCCTTCAAAAATAATATGATTACGCTGAGTTAGCTGACTTTCGCTTATATTAAATTCAGTGCGGTAACAGCCTGTAGGGTTGTCGCTTGGTACAAAAGGCGGGTTAACTGCAAATGGGTACTTAACATTACAGTAAATAGGTTTATCAAAGCCGTGTAATTGCCAGTTAGAAGGCACTGTAATACTTTGCCAGTTGCTATTTAGTGTTTCACTTAGCAACGATTCATCAACTGCTTCGGGTTTATCAAATAATTTAAAGTCCCACTGACCGTTTAAACTTTGTTTTTGCGATTGCGTGTTAGTACGGGCATGGTCAACGCTTTTAAATCCATTGAGTGGGCTGTGCGCTTTTACTTGATTAACTTGTACTGAAATTGGGTTTTCCCAATCTCGGCGATTAATTATGTGCTGTAAAGAGGTCATGTTTATCCTATTGCATAAGCGGGCAATTATAATGCGGTAAATATAGCTAAAAATAATCGCAGGGGTTATGCTTAAAGCTCTCCTTTATTTGTCCAAAACTATCATTGTAATTATGTGCTATAACATTAAAGACATACTCGATATTGGTCCGCGTTGTATAGAACGCTTTATTGATTCACAAACGCTCGCGCAAATGCCAAACCTTGAAATAGCACTTGCGGGTTGCTCAAACCTATCGGGTCGTTATTGCGTAGCACGCTCAGCACCGCTAGAACATACACTTTTTTATACGCTTGCAGGGCAGGGTAAATTAACAACACAAAATGAGCAGTACACACTTAATGCCAATACACTTATTGTGCTACCAGCAAAGCAAAGCTTTGAAGTGAAAATTGATGCTGAACATTGGGATGTTATTTGGTTAAACCTTGCAAATACTAAACGTTGGCAGCATTTAAACTTAGCGCAAGCACTGGTACTAACCGAGCAAAAACTTGAGCCGTTACACCTTGCTATGGAGCTTTTATACAGCGAGCCCAATGCTAATTTACGCGAAAGCGTAACGCCTATTTTAAGTCATTACTTAAATGCTACGCTGCAAAATAACTCTCAGGGTGCGGCGCATAATCGTTTAATTAGTCTGTTTGAAGAGGTAGATAAGCGCTTGCAGTTTGATTGGACAATAGAGGCAATGTGCGAACATGTGCATTACTCATCGCCGCATTTGCATCGTTTATGCCAAGCGCAATTTGGTAAAAGTCCAATACAACAACTTATTTATTTACGCATTGAGCGAGCTAAAAACTTACTGTTAAACACGGCTTGGCCAATTTCGCATGTGGCAAGTTATGTGGGGTACTCTAATATTTTTAATTTTTCCAAACGTTTTAAGAAGTCGGTAGGTGTGTCGCCAAGCGAATTTAGAAAATAACGTTAGCGGCTCTCTACATTTGAATAAATTTAAGGTATTGTGCGATTTCTTAAATTGCATTTTAGAGTTTTAGGTAGGCAATGCGCTCAAACCGTTTTTTAATAGTGATATTATTAGTGCTTGTACACAGCTTTATTAGCTGTGATGGCGCTGCGTATCATTTGCAAGAAGACGTTGATCACGTAACCAGTTCGTTATCGCAAGGCGACTCCACTGCCGATGATAACCAAAGCGATAAAACATCAACTACCGAGATTCATGCCCACCAACATTGCCATTGTGGCTACAACAGCACTTCTAGCCACTCAATAAGCCCAGAGCAAAGTAAAGCAACTTCGCCTGCGTGCTATAACGGGTTAAATTACCCGCCAGATGTACCGCCACCCAATTCACTTAGTTAGTTTTTAATTTTAAATACTTTGTAAAAAACTGCCTGCGCTTGTGCGCTATTAGGCTAGTTATTTACATATTTAGGTTGCTTGATCGCGCTTTTTTTTAAAATAGGCGTAGTGATTAAGTTAACTCTGTTTGTTAAAAAACGGACACGCTATATGAATAAAAAACCAATTATGCTGGTGGTGCTAATGTGCGCGCTACCTGCTTTTAGTACTTTGGCGAATGTTAAAACACTAACCCTAAAGCAGGCACTGAGTAATACCGAACAACAAAATCTGGTATTAAAACGCTACCCGTATCATCAAAAAATATTGAGTGCGCTTAAAACCCAAGCTGCTCTTTCGCCTAATCCTGTATTGAATGTTGAAGCTGAAAACTTACTGGGCACAAACAAGGCGCGTGGCATTCAAGGCGCTGAAATAACGCTCGGGCTTAGCCAACTAATAGAGCTGGGCGATAAGCGCCAAAGCCGTATTAATTACGCAACCGCCAATATTAAAGCCCAAGCAATACAGTATCAAAATACCCGTTTAGCCTTATTAGCAACCACTGCTGAGCGATACTACCAAGGGCTTAAATTTCAAACATTATTAAGTTTAAATAGTGAACGTAAACAGGTAGTTACTCAGGCGCTTAAAGCGATTGAACAAAGAGCCAATGCGGGTGCTGCGTCGCAAGCTGATGTAACGCGCATGCGTTATGCACTTAGCCAAGTAGAGCTTGATAAAGCCATGCTTAATAGTGAATTTGAGCGAGCAAGTTTATCGCTTAACGAGCTGTGGAGTGAGGAGCAACCCTACGATACTTTTGCTGGCAATATTAATGCAATTACTGCGCTTAAATCAGCGCAAGCACTTTTAGATGCGGTTAACCAAGCCCCTGAATTTGCATTATTACAGCAGCAATATTTACAGCAAACAGCTAACTTAACACTGCAAAAAGCAAACGGACAAACCGATATTAATATAGGGGGAGGCGTGCGCTATAACCAACAAAGCGACTCCAGCTCATTAGTGTTTTCGTTTTCTATGCCACTGCAATTAAGTAATTCAAATAGCGGAAATATTGCAGCTGCAAATAGTCAGCTCATGCTTTTAAATGAGCAGCAAGGGCAATTGCGCATCCAGTTACGCCAGCAAGTACGTACTTTGTACGCTTATTATCAAGGTCGAGCTAATCAGGCAAAGCTATTATCTGATCAAATTATTCCTCAGGCACAAACATTGATTGAGCAAAGCTTAAAAAGTTATCAACGCGGACAAATTTCGGTGTTGCAATTACTTGATGCTCAACAAGCACTTTTTGATTCTAAACGCACACTTATTACAACTCACGCAGAGCTGTACCAAGTGCTACTTACTCTTGAGCGTTTAACAGGCCAATCTTTAATTGAGACTCATCAATCATGAATAAAAATATAATCGCATTACTAGTATCACTTTCGTTTGCCAGCAGCTTTGTAAGCACAGATGTATTTGCCTCTGCTGAGCATGGCGAGTCAGGTCATAAAGAAACAGAGCAACACGAGCAAAAGCAAGGTCCACACGGCGGCTTTTTATTAACTGATCCTAAATTAACCCTTGAGCTTAAATTGCAAGAATTTGCAGGTAATGTTGAGCTACGTGTATACGGCTATAAACAAAATCAGCCGATAAATATAAACGACTTAAACATAACAATGAGTTTAAAGCGCTTAGTTGAAGCGCCGCAAAATATACAGTTTACAGCTGAGGGCGACTACCTTGTTAGCACGCAATCAATTAACGAACCGCATTCGTTTGCACTTGCCGTTACTGCTAATTATAAAGGTGAGAGCATTAGCTATGAGTACGATCAACACGAAGGGCAAACTACGCTGACAGAGCGAGCTATTGAGCGCGCAGGAATTAAGACCGAGATAGCGCAAAGTGGTGAAGTGGATATTACCGATACGCTTTTTGGCGTTATTGCACCAACACAACATGGCACGGTAGAAGTAATGGCGCCATATGCCGGATTGATCAGTGATATTTTTATAAGCATTGGTCAAAACGTTAAAAAAGGCGAAGTACTTGCCAATGTAACCAACCGTGAAACACTGCAAAATTACCCCATTAAAAGCCCAATTAGCGGCGTTGTAACCGAGCAATACTTAAAGCGTGGCGAGCTTGCAAGCACCAGCGCACTTATGCAGGTAGTTAACCTTGATAAAGTATGGGTTGAGTTATCGGCTTTTCCTGAAAACATTGAAAAACTCGCCATTGGTCAAAGCGCTAAAGTGTACGACCTACATCACCATTTAAATACGCAAGGAAAAGTGTTTTTTATAGCCCCAATGATGACTGGCGGGCACATAGCGCGCGCCCGTATAGAGCTTAATAACCCAGACGGGCATTGGCGCCCAGGCATGCATATAAATAGCGATGTAAGTGTGGCTAAAATAAATGCCAGCGTGCGTGTTAAGCCACAAGCAATTCAAGAATTTAACGGTCAACCCAGTGTGTTTGTTCGTAAAAATAATGTATTTGAAGTGCGTCCCGTTACCTTAGGTGCAAAAAATAGCGAGTGGGTAGAAGTACTTACAGGCTTAAACGCAGGTAGCGAATACGTAACAGACAATAGTTATGTCATTAAAGCTGATATTTTAAAAAGCGGCGCAAGCCACGCTCACTAGGAGGCACCATGATTAATTGGATAGTTTCTTTTGCGGTTAAACGCCGCATGCTGGTGCTTGCGCTTACATTTTTATTTGCTGGATTTGGTGTATACAACATTCAAAATTTAGCAGTAGACGCAGTACCCGATATAACTAACGTACAAGTGCAAATTAATACCAAAGCGCAGGGTTTTACGCCATTAGAGGTAGAGCAACGCATTACTTATTTGGTAGAAACCGCCATGGCGGGCATACCTAAGCTTGATTATACCCGTTCGCTTTCGCGTTATGGGCTTTCGCAAGTAACGGTTATTTTTAATGAAGGCACCGATATTTATTGGGCGCGTCAGCAAATTGGTGAGCGTATTCAAAGTATTCGATCCGACTTACCTAATAACGTAGAGCCAAACTTGGGTCCTATTGCCAGTGGTTTAGGCGAAATATTTACTTATAGTGTGCACGCCGCGCCTAATGCGTTAAAAGAAGATGGCACTGCTTACAACGCCGAAGACTTACGCACTTTGCAAGATTGGGTTATTCGTCCGCAGCTTTTAAAAGTAAAAGGCGTTACCGAAATAAACAGCCAAGGTGGTTTTGAGCGCCAATACCAAGTAGCGCCAGTGCCCGAAAAACTCATTGCCTATAAGCTTACTATTAGCGATGTAATTAGTGCACTTGAGGTTAATAACAGTAACCGAGGCGCAGGCTATATAGAGCGCTTTGACGGGCAATATTTAGTACGCTCGCCTGGGCAGCTTAAAACCATTGATGACATAGCCAATACCGTTATAGCTAAGCGCGACGATGCACCTGTACGCATTAAAGATGTGGCTAACGTGCTTTTAGGCAAAGAGCTTAGAACCGGCGCGGCCACTTATAACGGCGAGGAAACCGTGCTCGGCACCGCCATGATGCTAATTGGCGAAAACAGCCGCATAGTGGCAAAAGCCATGGCTGATAAGTTAATTGATGTGCAAAAAAGCTTACCCGCTGGCGTTATTGTTGAGGCAGTTTACGACCGTACTACTCTTGTTGATAAAACCATAGCAACCGTGCAAACCAACTTATTTGAAGGTGCCATTTTAGTGATAGTAATTTTGCTATTACTGCTGGGTAATGTAACGGGCGCGCTTATTACGGCAATGGTTATTCCGTTGAGTATGTTGTTTGCCGTTACAGGTATGGTAGGTAATCGCGTATCGGGTAACCTAATGAGTTTAGGCGCAATCGACTTTGGTTTAATTGTTGATGGTGCTGTAATTGTAGTTGAAAACTGCCTGCGCCAACTCGGTGTAGCTCAGCATAAACATGGCAGGCTACTTACTTTAAACGAGCGTTTAAATGTAGTGACCGCAGCCACCAAAGAAGTATTTACACCGGCTGTATTTGGCATTGTTATTATTATGCTGGTTTACTTACCTTTATTTGCACTAAGCGGCGTTGAAGGCAAAATGTTTCAGCCAATGGCGTTTACTGTAGTTGCGGCGTTAATTGGCGCGCTTATATTTGGCGTTACATTTGTACCGGCTGCTATTGCAGTGTTTGTTCGCGGTAAGGTTGATGAAACCGAAAACGCAGTCATGCGCGGCGTTAAAAAAGTGTATAAGCCATTACTTGGTATATCGCTTAAATTACCGTGGTTGATGGTGGGTATAGCCACTGCATTAGTATTGGTGCTTGGTTTTAAAGTTAAAAACATGGGCGCAGAATTTTTACCAAAACTTGATGAGGGCGATATTGCTATGCACGCGCTGCGCATTACTGGCACCGGTATTGAGCAATCTGTGCAAATGCAAAAAGAGCTTGAGCAAGCCATATTAGATCAGCCTGAGGTTGCTAACGTATTTTCAAAAATTGGTACTGCCGATGTAGCAAGCGATCCTATGCCGCCTAATGTGGCCGACACCTTTTTAATACTCAAACCGCAAGATGAGTGGCCTAATCCAGCACTTACTAAAGCAGAATTGGTTCAGCAAATTCGTACCCGTGTTAACGATGTACCGGGTAATAATTACGAATTTACACAACCAATAGAAATGCGCTTTAACGAGTTAATTGCTGGCGTGCGCGCCGATGTGGCACTGCGTATTTATGGTGACGACTTAAGCGTACTTAAAGAGTTTGGCGAAAAAGCCACAGGGCTAATGCGTAATATTGCAGGCGCTACCGATGTACGTTTGGAGCAAATGGAAGGATTGCCAACACTTTCGGTAACACCAATGCGCGACCATATGGCGTTATTGGGTTTAAGTGTAAACGATATTCAACAAACACTTGCCGCCGCTGTTGGTGGTGTGCAAACCGGACTAATTTACGAAGGTGATAAACGTTTTTCGTTATTAGTGCGCCTTGATAAGCGTTGGTCTAGCGATGTATCAGCACTTGCTCGTTTGCCAGTTGCTTTACCTAAAGATAGTAACCCAGAACTTGCATTTGTACCGCTTGGCGAAGTAGCAACAATCAGCATTGAAAAAGGGCCTAATCAAATAAACCGCGAAAGTGGTAAGCGCAACGTCGTAGTAACTGCCAATGTAGAGGGGCGCGATTTAGCAAGCTTTGTAAGTGATGCGCAAGCGAGCATGAATGAATCACTTAATTTACCAAGTGGCTATTGGCTTGAATACGGCGGCACGTTTGAGCAGCTACAATCGGCAAGTAAGCGATTGTCGTTGGTTGTGCCGGTCACTTTACTGCTTATATTTGGCTTACTGTATAGCGCCTTTGGATCGCTTCGTGATTCATTGATTATATTTAGTGGTGTGCCACTGGCATTAACGGGTGGTGTGCTTGCGTTATTGCTGCGCGATATGCCGCTTTCAATATCAGCGGGTGTCGGCTTTATTGCCCTAAGCGGTGTCGCGGTATTAAACGGCGTGGTTATGCTGTCGTTTATTAAGCAATTACGAAGCGATGGTTTAAGCTTGTTTGATGCAATTCACAGCGGTGCATTACAGCGCCTGCGCCCAGTATTGATGACTGCGCTGGTGGCAAGTTTAGGCTTTATACCTATGGCGCTTAATTCGGGAACGGGTTCTGAAATGCAAAAACCTCTCGCGACAGTAGTGGTTGGCGGGATTATTTCATCAACTTTACTGACACTGTTAATATTGCCTGCGCTTTATAAGTTAGTACATTCTAAATTTACTAAAAAAGCAGAAGCTGAATTAGCTTAAATACTAGCTATTAATAATGTAATAAAAAAGCAGCTGTACTTACAGCTGCTTTTTTATTTGGGTATTATTTAGCAAAAATACTACATTAATTATATTGAAACAGATTATCCCAACGCTCATCTAATATCGTTTTTGCGTGTTCTAAATTTATTGCGCTATACACATCACTAGTGCACGTTACCAAACGCATACGTACCAGCTTTTCAAGTGCGTCGCTAATTTCAAAATCAAGATCGCACTGGTATTTACTTTTAAACCAATGCTCTATTTGTTCATCAAGCGTTTGGGCGGTTAAGGCGCTTTCTGATTTTAGTAAAAAGGTATACGCAAGCAGGGCTTCTTTTATGTCTTCTTCTTCGGCAGCGTCAATAAGCGTGTGAAAAACACCCGCATTATTATCAAGGTTTTTAAAGTAGAGGTTATCGCTAAGCGCTTTCATAAATTTAATTTTACGGTTTTTAAACTTACTCCATTCTTTAAAAATAAAGCTGCCAAATACTCCCATGCCAATAGCAAAGGTAATAAAATGTTGTTGGGTCATTTCTACAGCTTCACTTCTAAAGCCACCCCAAAAAGCAAACAGAGCAAGCAATAATACGATTGATGCGCCAAGTTTAGTTATAAGTACCACTGCACCGCCAACTAAAGCCGATGAGCCAATAATTGCTTTATCAATAGGGCGCATGCGTACTTCGCTATTAGGAAATAGCATTTCGAGATCGGCCTTTGGCACATTTTGAAACAGCTTTACTATGGTTGAGCTTGGCTCAAATCCCATTGGCGTTTTATTTTTAGCTTCAAAATAAGCGCTATCTTTAAAGCGAATAAACACGGCAACACGGTCGTAATTAGTAAAGTGCAGCGGCTTTTTACGCAAGCCCCAAAAGCTGGTGATGGTTTCAGTGAGTTGCGACTCGCCACGGCGATAAAATACCACTTCTTCAAAGTCGTCAAATTCAACTTCAAGGCGCACCTTAAATAATGACTCTTCATTTAATGCATCTTGTAAGTCTTCATTGGTTATCACTTCAAAATTAGCGGCATTAAGCACCTTAGCAAAATCTTTAGCAAACTCATGTTGGCACTGCGCTTTTTGATCCGCCGATACTGGCGCTAACGATCGCGTGTCACTATTGGGATCAAATGGGGCGTAGTTGTTTTTAAGTGACTCAAGTGTTGAGTGGTAATCGTAATGAATAAGGCTTGCTAGTAAATCGCAAAATTGTTTAAACGATGTTTTTTGTGTACTGCTTTTAAGCTCTTCGCTACACATATCAACAATATCTTGCTTTCTAAAGGGAATAAAACGCGCACTTTGCATAAATTAATAACTACTGTGATAGGGAATCTAACTGCATGGGCACATAATAAAATATTCTTATGGATATTACTAATTTGTTAATGCAGTAGGGCGTATTGATCATTGGTGGTTGAATTTGCAGCTGTGTGTTTGGTTTTTAGGCAAGGCAGAGCCTATGTAGTGTGGTTATTCCCCATAAATAAGGCGATAACGCAGCATAAATACCAAACATGCGCTGCCCTCTGGGTTCTTTCTAGGGACGATTAACTCTTTGTTGCCTACATGGATGTAGGTAAGGGGCGTGAGCAGGACGCGGAAGCTTTGCTCGATTTTTACTTAGCCCACTAGGTTACAAACCTCGCGCCGCGATTTAATCGCCCCTAGATTGAACAAATTTCAATCCACAAAGATGAATACGCCCTAGGACCTGATAAATTTAGTACACTGTTTTCAGCGTGTATTAACCTAAATATGTAATTATTAGCTCATTGAATACTCTTGTTCTTATTTATAAGTGAAAAGGATTTACTATGGCCATTCAAAAAAAGCTAAAAGAAAAAACGCGTAATTTTATTGACTCTAAGCATATGCTTAGCGGTATTACAGTGGCGTCGTTTTTAGAGTCAACCATAGTTCCTATTCCACTTGAGGCTGTATTAGTACCGCTAATGCAAGCTCGTCGTGAAAAGCTATGGCTTATAGCATTAATGGCGACCTTGGGCTGCATAGTGGGCGCATTGTTTGGTTATGCGTTGGGTTATTATTTATTTGATGCGGTTGGCGATTGGATTATTAATACGTTTTCGAGCCCTGAGCAATTTGAAAACGTTAAACAGCAAATGCAAGATCAAGGTTTTTGGTTTGTAATAACACTAGGCATAGTGCCTATTCCGTTTCAAATAGCGATGCTTGCAGCAGGCGCGACTAAGTACTCTATTTGGCTGTTTTTGTTGGCCTCAGGTATTGCGCGTTCTATTCGTTACTTTGGTCTGGCTATTATTGTTTATTATGCAGGTAATGAAGCTGAGCGAATCATTAGTAAACACAAAACTAAGGCAATGGTTTTAATAACGTTACTTGTGTTAGGGGTTTGGGGATTAAGCTTGGTGATTTAAGCTCATTATTAAAGGTTATTAACCACCTTATTCTAATAAGCCTTTTTGGTAATGTGCTATAGTTTTTTAATATAGTATCGAAAAGCTTAGGGTTAATATGATTGAAACGGTAAAACTCACTATCAGGCTTTCTAATTTTTTTAAAATGAGCTGGAAAAATAAAACTGTAAGCCTATTTTTATTAGCTTATATTGTTATTTTTTCAGCCTACTCCCTAACTAACTTTCCTCCCTTACAAGTTCAAAATAATGTTTACGGTTTTACAACTGATTTTATTAATTTAATTGTTCTTATTTTTTTATTTTGGATGGTTCAGTGCTCCAAACTTTCAAAGCTTGCATATACATTTTCGACTCTCGGATTAATGCTTTGGTCCATGGGTAATACAGCTGATTTAATCGATGAGATAGTGATACAGCCTTACTGGGTAAGTATTTATTTTGAAGATTTATGCAGAACCAGCGGCATGCTTTTAACTTCCTATGGTTTATTTAAAACGATGCGCTTTATACAAAGTATTAATAATCGATTAGCGCGTGAGCTAATTATTGACGATTTAACCAAGGTACATAACAGACGTTATTTTTATCAGCACGCTAAAGATGCTCAGCACTCACCTTACGTTATTTTAATTATCGATATAGACCACTTTAAAGCAATTAATGATGAATTTGGTCATGATGTTGGTGATGTAGTGCTTAAAGAACTAGCAACTAAATACGACAATGCTTTTACGCACCAAAACAAATTTGCTCGCCTCGGTGGTGAAGAATTTGGTGGCTACTTGCCTACAAATAATATGACGCAAGCATGTGATTTTTCGCAGCAATTAATTGATCTTGCGCACACCATAAATGTTCAAAATTCTCGCCACTTAACAGTAAGTATAGGTGTTGCAATGCAAACGCCTAATGAGCCTTTAGATAAAGTAATGAAGCGCGCTGATCAAGCTTTATATTTAGCTAAGAAGAGTGGCCGAGATCGTTTTGAAATTGCCCCGTAAGCGTTTTTAACTATATAAAAACACGTCCTTATTGTTTGCACATTTACTACACTTTTTAACGTTTTCGTAAGGAAATGTCAGTGAGGGTAATGCTTTGTAAATCATGAAATTAAAATAGAATGTTTGGGTCATAATGGGGATATTAATAATAAGGAATAACCTTAATGACCAACTCCCTTTTAAAAGCTGCATTACCCTTAAGTCTAATTACTATTTTGTCGGGCTGCGGCTCTGATGATAGCTCAAGCTCTACAGGTTACATCCAATTGTATAACGGCTCTTACAATAGCCCATACACGCGTTTGTTTGTTGAAGAAACAGAACGTTCAGGCGCTGATTTTGCTGATGTAACTACTCGCCATAACTACAGCACAGGCACTTATGATGTAAGTTTTGAATACCTAGATGCTAACGACAGCTATATAACAATTAGCGACCAAGAAATTTCTATTAAAGGTGACAAAACACAGTTAGTAGTAATGAGCGGCAACTTTGATGAGCCTACATTTACAGAGCTTAGCGTACCTATCACAAGCGATACGGGTGAGTTTAACTTAGGGTTTTATAATATTGCAGGGGAGGATACTAACTACGATATTTACTTAGCAACTGATGATGGCGTATTTGAAAGCGCGACACTTTTTTCATCGGCTCAATATTTAAGTGAGTTAGATCTACAAAGCGTTGATGAAGGTTATTACACTATTTACATAACCGAAGCGGGCAGCAGTGATGTTGTGTACGAGTCGTCATCTGTTTATTTATACGATGAAGCAAGCTATGTAGCAATGATCCGCCCAAGTTATGCTACAGAAGAAGGCGGTATTACGCTTGATGTAGTAACCGATAATAACTACGTTACTGAGCTTAAACATCAATCTGCCCTGGGGCAATTACGTTTTATAAATACGGTTGATGACTACTCGCCAGTAAGCTTTTCTGCTACACGCGGTACAACTGTAAACACAACAAATACAGTTGCTAGTGACTCTTATACCGATTATGTTGAACTTTCGCCCAATAGTTACAGCGTAGCGATGTACGACGAAGAAGGTACAAAACTAGCTGATAACTTTTTAATGACGCTAGAGCGTGAGCAAAGTGCGGTGGGTATTTTTTATAACGACGTTGATAACGGTTTACGTATGATGAGCGTTGAAGAAAACCTAACACCAAGTAGTTACAGCCATACGGTATCGGTTGTAAACCTAATTGAAAGCTACGCAGGGCAATCGGTTTCAGATGTTGATGTGTACTTTACACTTAACGGCGAAACAGTAGACGACACCAGTAACGTAGTCGATGGCCTAGATAAGTATGACCAAGAAGAACAGGTTGTAGATAACGAAATTTACACGGTTTATGTTGTCTATGAAGATAATGGTCAGCAAATTGTGCTTATTCAACAAAGCGATATGGACTTTACACAAGAGGGTAACTACATATTGATTTTAGAGCATGATGAAACAACAAGCTCAGGTTATAAAATGACCCTAGAGCGCACTATTACCGATAGTGTTGAATAAATCTAAACATATTAAGTAGCATAAAGCCTAAGCACTTTAAGTACTTAGGCTTTTTTATTGAACAAAATTTACCTACTCATTAATAATTAGGTACACTCAGGGCATAATAATTAATAAGAGTGTGCCATGGATGATTTAGTTGGGTTAGCCGTCATAGTAATACTGGTTGTAGTTGCCGGTGCTATCTGCGGTTTAATAGCGCTAGTGCAGTTAAATGGATTAAAACAAGAAGTGGCTGTTTTAAGGGCCAAAGTAACACACTTACAAACACATAAACCGATATCGCAAAGTGAACCTCAAAGCGAAGCATCTACTGCTCAGGCAGCGCTTTCAAGGTCTGAGCCAATTGCTCATAAAACACAGCCAAACTTAACGTCCCAAAGCGTGTCGCCACCTGTAATAAATCAGCCATCAGCGCCTCCTAAAAAAGCCAAACCAGCTGAAGCATCAGCCATAGAATTACTATTTAATAAATTACGCGCAGGGTTTGAGCAAAACTGGATGACCTGGATAGGCGCAATAGCGCTTGCGTTTGGTGGCATATTTTTAGCTAAATACAGCCTAGAAGCTGGATTATTATCGCCTGTAATGAGGCTGAGCTTAGGCGGCTTATTTGGGCTTGGCTTAATTGCAGCTGCGGCTTATTTACACCATAAACGTATTATATTTGAAGGCTTTAATAATTACATACCCGCAGCGCTTGCAAGCGGCGGGTTTATTACCTGTTTTGCTTTAACGCTTTTAGCCTACAGTAGCTACGATATGCTTAGCCCTACCGTGGCATTTTTTACACTGGCAGTTATTGCAATTAGTGCAAGTGCAATGGCGCTTAGGTTAGGCCCATTATTAGCGGTATTAGGTATTATTGGCGCTTATAGTGTACCAATATGGGTTAGCACTGGCAGTGGTAACTTGTTTGCATTATTTATGTATGTTGGCTTTGTAAGTTTGTCAGCCGCGTTAGTTGCACATAAAGTACAGCGAGCTTGGTTGTGGTATTTATTATGGGCAGGGCATATTGGTTGGTATTTAGTTGGTTTTACATTACTTAAAATTAATACCGTTTGGTTAATGGGAACGTTTGCTCTACTGAGTATTATTGGGTTAATTGCTATACCGCGCTTAGGTCTAAAACTGAATGTTATTGAACATCGCCCGCACAGTTTAAAACGCTTAATTAACGTGCTTCCAGATCATGCATTATTACTCGCCTTTATAGCACCCTTAATATTTACCATGCTAATAAGTCACTTTGATATGCAGTGGCAAACAATCGGTGTGTTGAGTATTGTACTAATGTTATTTTTAGTCCTTAAAAATAGCCGCTGGGATATTTGGCAAGCAGTAGCATTAGCAAGTGCAGCGCTATTGGTTATAAGTGCTGAACGCACGCATCTTTCGCCAAACCTATTTGATGACGCACTCTTTATATTCAAAAATGAGTATGGTTTGGGTTTATTTCTCGGATTGTTACTTACCGCTTTTGGGCTTTATTACGGTAAAAAACAGATTAAGCGTTTAGCGTTTCATATTACGGGGGCATTTAGTGTATTTGTAATGATAGCGACTTTATATACGCTTATTCCTAATTCCGCGTTAAGTACTGCATATCCACTTTGGGCCGTTGTATTGTTTGTAGTGGCGGCTATTTTAATAAAGCTCGCGCAGCATAATACAACGCTATTTCAGCGTTTTACTTATTGGGTAGGCGCTAATGCCAATATTACGTTAGCAATTACCATGCTACTAAGTGACAGCGGCCTAACCATTGCTCTTGCTGTACAAGTATTACTTATAAGCGTACTTATTAAACGCTATAGCGTGCCTATGCCACATTGGCCTATAAAAGCCTTGGTTGCTGCGTTATTACTGCGCTTAACGCTTTCACCTTGGACGCCAAGCTACGATGCGCTCACGGTATTTGGTTTGCATTGGAGTATTGTGGTTTATCCGTTATGTATCGCGTTATTTTTTGCCGCAGCTAAGTGCTTTGACTCATCAAAACTTAAAATATGGCTGGAAGGTGCAGCCCTTCATTGTTTAGCGCTTTTTATTACAACCGAAACAAGTTATCAGTTAGTAGGGCATTATCCGCAATTTGATTCACTTAATTTTTATGAACAAATACTCCTTACCTGTAACTGGCTGGCATTAGGGTGCGTGTATTTACATAGAGCAAAACTTGCCGGTACTTTAGCTAAGTTATACCAAGTGGCGGGCTTTGCACTTGTAGGGTTAGCAGGGCTTTTTGCTATTAAAACACTGCTTGACGACAACCCATTATTTGAATCACTTTACATAGGTGAGCTGCCAATATTTAACTGGTTATTACTATTGTGGTTAGTACCTGCAGGATTAACGCTTTGGCTGGCCAAGCTTGTAAAACCAATAAACGCTAAAGCTACGCCATTTATATTGGCCGTTGCGGGTGGGTTTATATTATTGGCAATAAACAGCTTTATTCGCCAATACTGGCAAGGGCCTTATATTTACTTATCAAAAGGCGCAAGTAATGCAGAGCTTTATAGCTACTCTGTTATTTGGTTAGTAATGGGGGCGGGTACTGTTATTTTTGGTCATTTAAAAAATCAATTATTAATACAAAAAGTAGGCCTAGGCATACTAGCTGCCGTTATTGTTAAAGTGTTTTTAATTGATATGGCTAACTTGGAGGGCTTACTTAAAGCGCTTTCGTTTATTGGATTAGGGCTTTCGTTGGTGGGGTTAAGTTGGTTATTCCAAAAGCTTAGAAGCCGAGTAAATCCAGTTTAACTTTTGAACACTTTATAAAGCAAAGCCCAGTGAAGATACTGGGCTTTTTGTTTTACGCTATTACTTGATAGCTTTTAACTAGAATACTTTTAACTAGAATACTTTTAACTAGATCACTTTTTACTAGAACACTTTTTGCTCGCTTATTATGTACTGTGATTAAGCAGTGCCTTTAGTTTGCCCGGTTTAATTGGTTTACTTAAATAATGAATATTAGCGGCTTTGGTTTCTTGTTTAAGCTCGGTGTCGCGTACTGCGGTAATTAAAATAGCGGGTACCTGGCTTTGCCAAATTTCGCGCAGGGTTTTAATTAGCGTTATGCCATCGCAATCACTACCTAATTGATAGTCCATTAAAATAACATCGGGTGCGCGGTTTTGCTTAGCATGCGCCAGTACATTATCTACGTTATCAAACAAGGTGTAATTAGCTTGCCACTTTTTAAGTAAGCTTGCCATTGCTGCTAGGTTTTCAGGATCGTCGTCCACGGCAACAATATTAATTGTTGCACGGTTTTCTATTAGGCTGTTTGTCGTACTTTTTTGTTGTACAAACTGCTCGTCACCATAAGGTACTTCAATGCTAAAACGGCTACCTTTATTGGGCTCAGAATGCACATCAAGCGGCAAACTTAATAAGTCAGCCATACGTTTTACAACACCTAAGCCTAAGCCTACGCCTTTGTTATCGCCCGACTCAACACGGTAAAAGTCGTTAAATATTTTAGCTTGCTCTACTTCGCTAATACCAGGGCCTGTATCCCATACTTCTATTCGTAAATTGTGCTTTCGGTTCCTACAGGCAATTAATACACGGCCATTATCGGTGTATTTAACTGCATTAGAGACCAAGTTTTGAATAATTCGGCGCAAATAGGTTATATCGCTGTGCACAATTTGCTGGTTTGAACGCACACTAAGCTTAAGGCCTTTATCACTTGATAAAATAGCGTATTCACTTTGCAATGGCGCTAAAATATCTTCAATATAAAAGTGGCGAGGGGTTGGGGTCATAGCGCCTTGTTCTAGCTTGGCTATTTCAAGTAGTGCCGACATTAAATGCACGGTTGAATCGAGACTGTCGCCTAATTTTTCAAAGCTGTTTTGGTTAGTGCTGTCGAGTTGCTTTTCGTCAATGGCAGCAAGGTATAAACGTGCTGCGTTTAACGGCTGTAAAATGTCGTGGCTCGCCAGTGCTAAAAAGCGCGTTTTACTGTCGTTGGCTTGCTCTGCTTCTCGTTTGGCTAAAGTAAGTGCTTGCTCGGTTTGTACCCTGCTATCTATTTGAGCTTGTAAGTCTCTATTAATGGTTTGCACTTCTTGAGTTCGCGCTTCTATGCGGTTTTCAAGATCCATGTTTACTTCTTCAAGCGCATTTTGCGTACTTATGTGATTGGTAATATCCGAAAAGCTGGTAACAAATCCGCCATCGGGCAGCGGATTACCAATCATTTCGTATACTTGGCCATTACGACGGTGGCGAATAAAGTGATGCGAGCTGCCGTATTTTAAATGCTGCACACGTTTTTCTACTTGGCGTTCTATTTCGCCAGGGCCACATTCACCACGGTTAGCGTTGTATCTAATAATATCTTCTATGGGTTGGCCTACTTCTAAAAATCCTTCAGGGTAGCCGAACATTTCGCTGTAGCGTTTATTCCAAGCTACTAGCTTTAAATCTTTATCGACAACTGAAATACCATGGCTTAAATTTTCTAGTGAGGTAAATAACAGATTTTGATTAAATTGCAGCGCTTGTGTGGTTTCGTCAAAAAAGTTTACAACTTCTTCAAACGCCATACGCTTACCCGACGATACCGTATGTATTAATGCTTGCGCTGACGATGCGCCAAGCACGCCTGTTAACGCGCGTTCGCAGTAGGCTATAAATTCAGGCTCTGGGTGTGCGTTGTTATCGCTTAAGTGATGGGCGAGTGCGTAATGCGCCAATACTTGTTGGCTGCGCTGAATACCTAAAAAGGTTTGCAGTAGTATTTTAAAGTCGTAAACAGTGGCTTTTACGTCTTTATTTAAGCGCCTTGATAAAATAGCCTGATCTTTAGGGTTAACAAAAGCAGCTGCCTGAATCTTATCAATTAAGCGTTCCTCAGCCCCAAGTGAAAAACTAATATAACACCCAATATTGGCAAACAAAGCTATCAAGGTTCCGCGTGTTATAAGCGTTTGTTGTAGCTCGCTATCAAGCGTTGCACCGGCATCGAGTATTGGCAGCATTAAAAATAGTACCCAGCAAATAAAGCCCGCTACTAAACCTGCATAAACCCCATAAGCATGGCCTTTTCGCCAGTATAAACCGCCCACAATAGCGGGTAATAATTGAGTAACAAGTGAAAAAGCAACTAAGCCCATACTTGCCAGTGCGCTGCTATGGCCAAACCATTGCTGATAGAAATAGGCCAAAATTAATATGCCTGCAATAGCAAAGCGCCTTACAAGCAAAATACGAGACTTATAACTGGTGGTAATTAAGTTGCGTTTAAATTTACGACGTAGCATTAGGGGTAATACCACATCGTTTGAAATCATCGTGCTTAATGTAAGCGTTGCTACCACTATCATTGCGGTGGCGGCCGATAAACCACCTATAAATACAAAGGTGGTTAAAAAGGCGTTGTCGTTAATTAACGGTAGGGCAAGTACAAAGCTATCTGGTGAATAGCCGCTGCCAATTTCAGGATGAATTGCCGCAGTCGCAATAGGTAAAATCATTGCGGCAGTTAATAGTAAATACAGCGGAAAAGCCCAGCGAGCGGTAAGTAAGTGGCGTTTGTTTTGGTTGTCGACCACGGTTACATGAAACTGGCGTGGTAAACATATAATAGCCGCCGCAGCCATTAAAGACTGGCCAATAAAGTTAAAGCTAAAGAAGTTAAAGTCGCTCCAATGGGCCCAAATCGACTCGGTTACTTTATTTGAAGTAGGCTCTGGCATATTAAATAAGGTGTAAACAGCAAGGCCTGCTACAGCAATAAGTGCAATAAGTTTAATCATTGATTCAAACGCGACAGCAAGCATTAACCCAGAGCGATACTCTGTTACGTCCACTTTGCGGGTACCAAAAAATATTGCAAATAAGGCCATAATTAATGTGGCAGAAAGCGCGAGCATATCGCCTGATATTTTATTACTGTTTTGCAAAAGTAAAAAGCTGGTACTAAGCGCTTTTAATTGCAGTGCAATGTAGGGAATAGTCGCCAGCAACGCAATAACAGTAACCATAATAGCGGTAGTTTGGCGTTTGCCGTAACGAGCTGAAATAAAGTCAGCAATAGTGGTTATGTTTTGTTTTTTGCTTACCAGTACCAGCTTACGTAAAAACCCTTGGCCGAATAAAAACAGCAGCGCAGGGCCCAATAATATCGGCAAATAACTCCAACTGCTGGTGGCGGCTGTACCCACTGAGCCGTAGTAAGTCCAAGAGGTACAGTAAATCCCAAGTGAGAGTGAATACACAAAAGGGTGATGGCTAATACGCTTTGCCAAAGGGGTTGTTTTATCGCCCCAATTGGCGAGCCAAAACAGCACACCTATATAACTTAAAGCAACAATAATGAGTACGGCAGTCATGTTGTTATTAAACCTTATTATTTTAAATAGTCCCTCAACCCTATGAGGGATTAACACAATACCAGAACTGAGGTTAAGTGTGAGGCTTGAATTTAAAATAAAACTTTCATTTTATTTCTATCTTATTGAATATTAATAACAAAAATAAAATCATCTCAAGCATTAGACTAATGTCGCATTAATAACCAACTTACCAATTTAATCATAAAGCCAGCTTACAAAAACAGCCTAAGCAATTGAAATAATATAAAAATATATAAAACACGCTTGAATGATAAATACAGTTTACGTAAACGTTAACAAGCTGTTACGACTATGGTCTCAATTCAATATGTAACCAGCGTTGCTAAATTGGTAAGCGAAGATAAAAAACCACTCATCGCGATATTGCGGTGCTTAAAGGGGAAAACAAAAATGGCTTTTAAAGATGAAGAACAAGCAAAAGCTTATTGGGCAGAAAACATTTCGCTGTTATTTAAACTGTTAGCAGTGTGGTTTGTTGTGTCTTTCGGCTTTGGCATATTACTGGTTGATGTACTTAATGAAGTGCGTTTTTTTGGGTTTAAACTTGGCTTCTGGTTCGCCCAGCAAGGCGCGATTTATACCTTTGTTGCTTTGATTTTTGTGTACGTTTTCAAAATGAATACGTTAGATAAAAAATACGGCGTAGACGAATAGGAGCTAAGCAATGGATGTTCAAACACTCACGTTTATAATTGTTGGTTTAAGCTTTGCGCTTTATATCGGCATAGCAATTTGGGCCCGTGCGGGTTCAACTAAAGAGTTTTATGTAGCAGGTGGCGGCGTACCTCCTCTTGCTAATGGTATGGCAACGGCTGCCGATTGGATGAGCGCCGCGTCGTTTATTTCAATGGCGGGTATTATTTCGTTTGCAGGTTACGATGGCAGTGTTTACTTAATGGGGTGGACAGGTGGTTATGTACTATTAGCCATGTGTTTAGCGCCTTACTTACGTAAATTCGGCAAGTTTACTGTTCCTGACTTTATTGGCGACCGTTACTATTCACGCACCGCACGTTTAGTGGCAATTGTATGTGCCATATTCATTTGCTTTACTTACATTGCAGGGCAAATGCGTGGCGTAGGCGTGGTATTTTCACGCTTTTTAGAAGTAGAAATTGAAACCGGTGTTTACATTGGTATGGTGATTGTATTCTTTTATGCGGTACTTGGCGGCATGAAAGGCATTACCTACACACAAGTAGCGCAGTATTGTGTACTTGTATTTGCCTACCTTGTACCAGCCATTTTTATCTCGATGATGATGACGGGTCACTTCTTCCCACAAACCGGTTTTGGTGCCACATTAATTGGCAGCGATGGCGTGTACGTACTTGATAAACTAGACGGCTTAAGCGCTGAACTTGGTTTTGCGCAATATACCGAAGGCTCTAAGAGCATGATTGACGTGTTCGCTATTACTGGTGCATTAATGGTAGGTACTGCTGGTTTACCACACGTAATTGTTCGCTTTTTCACTGTACCTCGTGTAAAAGACACGCGTATTTCTGCAGCATGGACACTTGTGTTCATCGCGATTGTTTATACTACAGCACCTGCGGTTGCAGCCTTTGCTCGCGTAAACATGGTTGATACTATTAATGGTAAAGACGGTAGCGGTACAGCTTACGCAGAAGCACCAGGATGGATTAAAAACTGGGAACGCACAGGTTTAATTACATTTGATGATAAAAACGGCGATGGCAAAATGTTCTACACGGCGGGTAAAATCACCGATCCGAACAGTGCTAACGAAGTAAACGTAGACCGCGACATTATGGTATTAGCAAATCCAGAGATTGCTAACTTACCAGCATGGGTAATCGCACTTGTAGCTGCTGGTGGTATTGCCGCTGCACTTTCTACAACAGCAGGTTTACTACTGGTTATTTCGACCTCCGTTTCGCACGATTTACTCAAGCGAACCCTCAAGCCCGATATTACCGACAAGCAAGAGTTACTTGCAGCGAGGTTGGCAGCCATGGTCGCTATTGTTATCTCCGCGTACTTTGGTATTAACCCGCCTGGGTTTGTGGCGTCGGTAGTGGCATTTGCATTCGGCTTGGCGGCAGCGAGTTTCTTCCCAGCAATTATTATGGGTATATTCTCTAAAACAATGAACCGCGAAGGCGCAATTGCAGGCATGGTAACGGGTATTGGCTTTACCGCTGCGTATATCATCTTCTTCAAGTTTGTTAGCCCAGAGCTAAACAGCCCTGAAAACTGGTTCTTAGGTATTTCGCCTGAAGGTATTGGCTTAATTGGTATGATTATTAACTTTGCAGTTGCTGCAATTGTTCTTAAGTTTACTAAACCCACACCGGTTGAAATTCAAGAAATGGTTGAAAGCATCCGTAACCCTAAAGGGTCTGCAGAAGCACACGACCACTAGGCTACAATTTATAGATATAGTTTAGAAAACATAAAGCACCAAAAGCCCGACTTTAGTCGGGCTTTTTATTTGTTTAATAAATAAGTACATTAGATTGGTACATCACCATTTAAAGAGCGAATACAATGAGTGTAGAACAACAAGAAATAGCCCAATACGTTTGTTTGCAAGCGCCTTTTACACTGCTTGATATCAGCGCATACGAATATTTTGTAAATCATCTTGATATTATTTACCTCACCCGCGAAAACCAAACTCAGTGGTTACAAAGTGAAAACCCTAAACTGTTTTTAATTCGCTCTGGTTTGTATGACCTAGTTGATGGTAAGGGCGATGTTGTTACACGCTTAGCGCAAGGTGACTACTTTGGTTTTCCGTCGCTGTTAACCGGTGAGGCAATTCAAAATAGGTTGGAAGTACAAAAAGAGGGCATAGTGTATATGCTCTCTCAAACGCATTTTGATTTTTTACGCAGAGAATATAAATCGTTTGAGCAATACTTTGTACGCGCTCATGCTAACCGGTTGTTGTCATCGCATTATAAAAGTAAAAACGATAGTTGGTCTGAACGTAAAATATCAGAGCTGATGACGCGCACAGCAATTACGCTTACGCCCGATGCAAGTATTAGGCAAAGCGCTAAAAAAATGAAAGAGCATGGCGTATCGTCAATAATGATAACGCAGCACGCGCACTTAGTTGGGGTGGTAACCGACCGCGACTTACGTAACCGAGTACTTGCCGACGAGGTAGATCCACAAGACGCAGTAAGCAGTATTATGACCGCCAAGCCCAAGTTTATATTTGAAAATAACCGGGTGTTTTCGGCGCTGCACCTAATGCTTAAATACAATATTCATCATTTGCCCGTGCTTGACGAAAACCATAACCCTATAGGGATGATAACCAGCACCGATTTACTGCGCCAACAAAAAAGCGACCCCGTACAGCTTATTGGGCGCATATATAAAGCGCATACTGTTACTGATTTAAAACGCTACGCAAAAGAAATTCCCGAACTTTTGCGTGGTTTTTCGTACAACATTGACGACATATCGCTAATTGGTAAATTACTCAGTGGTTTAACCGATGCGCTTACATCGCGCCTTATTCACTTATTTCAAGAAGATCATGGCGCAGCGCCAACCAGCTTTAGTTTTATTTGCTTTGGCTCGCAAGCACGCGAAGAACAAACTCTGCATTCGGATCAAGACAACGGCTTATTACTCCCTAACGACTTAACCCCCGATCAACACGCTTACTTTAAAAGCATGGGAGAGTTTGTATGTGAAAACTTAGTTGAATGCGGCATTAGGCGTTGCCCAGGTAATATAATGGCAAGCAGCGATGAGTGCCGGATGAGCGTAAACGACTGGAGCGAGCGCTTTTTTAAATGGATAAAAAGCCCTACTCCTAATGCAATGCTCAACTGTAAAATATTTTTTGACCTGCGATTTATTGAAGGTTCAAATGCTTTATACACCGCTTTTTGCGAGCAATTAATTCGTATATCGCGTAACGACTTATTCTATGCCGCAATGGCAACCGACATAAGCAGCAACAGCGTGCCAATTGGTTTATTTAATAAATTTAAAACCGAAAAAACAGATCAAAATAATAAATACATAGATTTAAAAAAACGTGGTGTCGTAATTATAAATGACATAGTGCGGTTATACGCTTTAAAAGCGGGTATTAGGCGCGCCAACACACAAGAGCGGTTGGACGCACTACTAAAACATAAACTGATCAGCAAAGAAGATATATACAACCTAAAAGACTGCTGGCGGTTCTTAACGCAGCTTCGTTTGAGTACACAAATAAACGAAGAGGGCTTACCGAGTAATTGCATTAACCCTAATAAATTAAACTCACTAGAGCGCCATCAACTAAAAGAAGCGTTTTACCTTGTTAAACAAGCGCAGCAAGCCGCCGCGTTTAAGTTTGCTCGCGGCAGTTTATAATGATGAATTACTAACATGGTAAAAAAGCTGCTCACTCGGTATTTAAAGCGCCGTAAATTACTAGGTAAAAATGCCTTACAACAACGTTATTTGGTGATTGATTTAGAGCTCACTGGCCTTGATGCAAAACAGCACGAAATTGTATCGGTAGCGTGGGTGATAATAGATAACCAATGTATAAAAATGAGCGAGTCACAGCACCTTATAAATAAAGACGTAAAAAGCCTTGAGCAAAGTCCTGTTTTTCATGGGATTAGCGACGATGCTATAACAAAAGGACAGAGCTTGTGCAGTATATTAACGCAATTGAGCTGCCATTTTAGCGACTGTATTTTAGTGTTTCATAATGCCATGCTCGATTGGGGGTTTTTAAAAATAGCGCTTAAAAATGCCAATATAACTATACGTCCTAAACTCATAATCGACACACTCCATATTGAACAAAAGCGCTTACTCCATCATTCAACTGAAATAAAACAAGATGATTTAACCCTTAATGCTTGCCGCACACGTTATGAGTTACCAAGCTATCATTGCCATCATGCACTGACCGATGCACAAGCCACCGCCGAGTTACTGCTAGCGCAGTGCCATCAAATAAGCCGTGGCAAAGAGTTAAAAGTAGCAGAGTTGATGTAGGTTGGCTGTAGGCGCGAGATAAACTCCCGCCTACAATAAAGAGCAGTTTACTTTTATTGTTATCCGTATGACTATAGGTACAGTTACGTAGTCATTATTTAACTAATTACTCCAAGGAACGAATATGAAACTCATTATCACTATTTTTCTAACATTATTCCCACTTATCACTTTTGCTAATTCAAGCTTGCCTGCTAATCGCCATATTGCAGTGCAGGGTACTGCAGAGGTATTAGCAAAGCCCGATATGGCTAAGATTTCTTTTGAAGTAATAAGCTTTAAAGACAAATCACTTGATGCAAAACGTGATGTTGATGACCGAGTAAATTTGTTACTTAAAGGTTTAAGCAAGTATGGTGTTAAGGAGACAGATGTTTCTGCTACAAGCCTGTTAACTTACAATGATGACGACAAGTTTAATGTTGAGAGTGGCACAATGATTAATGCAGGATATGTAGCAACAAGAACACTTAAAGTAACATTAAGAAATATTGAAAAGTTGAATGATTTTATCGATTTTGCATTAAGTGTAAAAATTAATGAACTGACGAATATTGAGCTTATGTCTTCAAAAGCCGCGCAGTTAAAAGCTGAAGCAACACAAGGCGCAATAAATAACGCTATAGTTAAAGGGGGTAAGCTTGCCAAAGCATTTGGCGCAGAGCTTGGAAAAATTTACAGTATTAATTCCAATTCTAACCGTTCAAGTTATGGTTATGGCGTAGATGATTTTGAGAGAATAGTTGTGAGCGGTTCTAAAGTTATTAGAAATCCATTTGAGCAAGGTAGATACCTGCAAGAAACTATTACATTTAAATCATCAATAAACGTGGTGTTTGATTTAGAAGTAAATGATTAAGTTGAAATTTTCATTTCAAATACATTTTCATAATGTAAGCTGGCTTTAAGTTTTTGATTAATTTGAAGGTAGCCATATAATGAGCGATGAAAATAACACGTTAAAAGCACAAACTGAGGCAAAAATAGCAGCAGGGCGTAAAGGTAATCCTGATTTTATGAAAGGTGTTGATGAAACGATTGCACAAGCAAAAGCGTTTCAGCAAGGTGCTAATGCACTTGATTTAAACCAAAGCGCACCAAGTTTTGAGTTACCAAATCAACATGGTCAATCGGTGCAGTTAACCGAGTTACTTGCTAAAGGACCTGTGGTTGTTACTTTTTATCGTGGAAGTTGGTGTCCGTACTGCAATTTACAGCTCAAAGCGCTTCAAGCACGTTTACCTGAAATTCACGCATTAGGCGCACAATTGGTGGCTATTAGCCCGCAAGTACCCGATGGCTCACTTAGTGATGATGAAATAAGTAAAATGGATTTTTTAGTGCTGAGTGATCAAAATGCCGATGTAGCAGCAAGCTACGGCGTAGCATGGCAAGTACCCACATTTTTACTAGAGCATATGCGAGTAGACCGAGGCCTAGATTTAGAGTCGGTTAACAATGGCAATAGTAGTGTTTTACCGATCCCTGCCACCTTTGTTTTAGATAAACAAGGTAAAGTGACTTGGCGTTATGTTGATGTTGATTATCGTACTCGTTCTGAGCCAGAAGATATAATTAACGCATTGAAAAATTTAGTATAAAAAACTTAATTTAAAAAGTCAGAACCATCGAAGAGCTTGCAATGCGTAAGCTCTTTAACCTTAATTTAAAGTTTCTAATGCTACCCTCTTATAATAATGCTCAAGGTCGATTACAATACAGCCATCTAAAAGGCGTATTGCCTTTATCTGCACGCTAAAAGAGTGGATTTTATATTTCATGGCAATCAAACTTGCAATTAATGGTTTTGGTCGTATTGGTCGAAATATTGTCCGCGCGTTATACGAGTCTGGTTTGAGCGACGATATAAAAATTGTTGCGATTAACGAACTTGCTGATCCTGAAGCTATTGCTCATTTATTAAAATACGACACATCCCACGGTCGTTTTTCTTTTCCTGTAAAACTTGGTGAAGACACCATTAGTGTTGCAGGCGATACCATTGCACTTTTTTGTGAAGAAAACCCAATTGAATTACCTTGGCAAACGCTCGATGTAGACGTTGTACTTGAATGTACGGGTGTTTATCACTCGCGTGAACATGCGCAGTTACATATTACCGCAGGCGCTAAAAAGGTGTTGTTTTCGCATCCGGCCGATAACGATGTTGATGCTACGATTGTGTATGGCATTAACGACGATGAGCTTAAAAACGAACACACAATTGTGTCTAACGGCTCGTGTACAACTAACTGTGTTGTGCCGGTTATTAAAGTATTAGATGATGCATTTGGTATTGAGTCGGGCGCTATTACAACTATTCATGCGTCGATGAACGATCAACAAGTGATTGATGGTTATCATCATGATTTACGCCGTACTCGCGCTGCAAGCCAATCAATTATTCCAGTTGATACAAAGCTCGCCCGTGGTATAGACCGTATTTTACCTAAATTTAAAGGCCGTTTTGAAGCCATCGCCGTACGTGTACCGACTATAAATGTAACGGCAATGGATTTAAGTGTAACGGTTAATACCGATGTAGATTTAAACGCAGTAAATAACGCACTTAAAGCACAAGCAAAAGACCGCTTAGAAGGTATTTTAAGTTATACCGAAGAGCCGCTTGTGTCGGTTGATTTTAATCACGACCCACATTCTTGTATTATTGATGGCACACAAACACGTGTTAGTCACAAACGACTGATAAAGTTATTAGTATGGTGTGATAACGAATGGGGTTTTGCTAATCGTATGCTCGACACAGCGCGTGCTATGATGGCAGTGAATAAGTAATTTATTAATATAATAATTTTAAACGTATTTTTCAGGTTCAGTATCGTTAACTAAGGAGATGTTCATGTCGGTCATAAAAATGGCAGATTTAGATTTAAACGGCAAACGCGTATTAATTCGTGAAGATTTAAATGTACCAGTTAAAGCAGGTAAAGTGACGTCAGATGCGCGTATTCGTGCAGCACTACCTACTATTAAATTAGCGCTTGAGATGGGTGCTAAAGTAATGGTTATGTCACACCTTGGCCGTCCTACGGAAGGGGAATATGATGAAGCGTTTTCGCTAGCACCTGTCGCTGATTACTTAAACGATGCCCTTGAGCAAACTGTACGTTTAGAAAAAGATTACCTAAACGGTGTTGATATTGCTGATAACGAAGTTGTTGTTTTTGAAAATGTGCGCTTTAACAAAGGCGAGAAGAAAAACGACGAAGCGTTATCTAAGCAACTTGCAGCACTGTGTGATGTATATGTAATGGATGCATTTGGTACGGCTCACCGTGCACAAGCATCTACGCATGGCGTTGGCTTATTTGCTGATGTGGCATGTGCAGGTCCATTGTTATCAGCTGAACTAGAAGCGTTAGGCAAAGCACTTGATAACCCAGCTCGTCCATTAGTGGCGATTGTTGGTGGTTCTAAAGTTTCAACTAAGCTAACCGTTTTAGATTCACTTTCTAAAATTGTTGACCAATTAGTTACCGGTGGCGGTATTGCAAATACCTTTATTGCTGCATCAGGTAGCCCAGTTGGTAAATCGCTTTACGAACCAGATTTAATGGATGAAGCTAACCGCTTATGTGCAGCAGCGATTGCTAATAATGGTGAAATTCCGGTACCGACTGACGTAGTTGTTGGTAATGAGTTTTCTGAATCTGCTGTAGCTACGCTTAAAGATGTAAGCGAAGTAACAAGCGACGATATGATTTTTGATATTGGTCCTGATACAGCGAGCAAGCTTGCAAAAATTATTGCAAATGCGGGCACTGTTGTATGGAATGGCCCTGTTGGCGTGTTCGAGTTTGACCAATTTGGTAATGGCACACGTGCTATTGCACAAGCAATTGCTAACTCAAATGCGTTTTCAATTGCTGGTGGTGGTGATACCTTAGCCGCAATTGATAAATACGGCATTGCCGATAAAGTTTCTTATATTTCTACTGGTGGTGGTGCGTTCTTAGAGTTTTTAGAAGGCAAAAAACTTCCAGCAGTTGAAATGCTAGAGTCGCGCGCTAAGTAATTTTAGTAGCGTAAGGTGAGGGGGTAATAGCCCTCACCGACAATTAATTATTAAATACCTCTCACCCTAATTTAATAGTTAATTTAGATGGAATATTACTGCAAAGCAGTGGTTTTTCGTGGCGTTGTTATAACGCCAAACTAACACATCCGTTCAAACTAGATGGTAGGGAACTACTGTCGATAAATTGGAGAATACCCAATGGCTTTAATCAGTATGCGACAACTTTTAGATCATGCAGCAGAGCATGGTTACGGCGTACCTGCTTTTAACGTTAACAATCAAGAGCAAATGCGCGCAATAATGGAAGCGGCTGACAAAACAAACAGCCCAGTAATCGTTCAGGGATCAGCTGGCGCACGTGCTTATGCTGGTGCTCCATTTATTCGTCATATGATTTTAGCAGCCGTTGAAGAATGGCCACATATTCCGGTTGTTATGCACCAAGATCACGGCACATCGCCAGGCGTATGTCAGCGTTCAATTCAGCTTGGTTTTTCATCAGTAATGATGGATGGCTCGTTAATGAGCGACGGTAAAACTCCTTCAAGCTACGAATACAATGTAGAAGTAACGCGCGAAACTGTTGCTATGGCGCATGCTTGTGGCGTATCGGTTGAAGGCGAGCTAGGTGTACTTGGTTCACTGGAAACCGGTGAAGCTGGCGAAGAAGATGGTGTTGGCGCAGAAGGGTTACTAACCACTGAGCAAATGCTAACAGACCCAGAAGAAGCGGCTGACTTTGTAAATAAAACACATGTTGATGCACTTGCAATTGCCTGTGGTACTTCGCACGGAGCTTATAAATTTACTCGCCCACCAACAGATGACATTTTAGCGATTGACCGCATTAAAGCGATTCATGCACGTATTCCTAACACGCATTTAGTGATGCATGGTTCATCTTCAGTTCCTCAAGAATGGTTAGAAATTATTAATCAGTATGGTGGCGAAATTCCAGAAACTTATGGTGTGCCAGTTGAACAGATTGTTGAAGGTATTAAGTTTGGTGTTCGTAAGGTAAATATTGATACCGATTTACGTTTAGCATCTACCGGTGCAATTCGCCGTCATATGGCGCTTAACCCATCTAACTTCGATCCACGTAAATACTTAGCTGAAGCAACTAAAGCGATGACAGAGATTTGTGTTGCACGCTATAACTCGTTTGGTACTTCTGGTCAGGCTAGTAAAATTAAGCCAATTTCACTTGATGAAATGCACCTTAAATACTTAAGCGGCGAACTAGACCCTAAAATTAGATAATAGATCAATTTATAATTGATCATTTAAGCCAGTAACTTTGTTGCTGGCTTTTTTAATGTCAGCCCTTTTTATATTGCAGGTTACGGCTTCTATTGATCAGATCGCTGTACTATCAACGCCGTACTTTGGGATCACGCATTTACTAACATAGCCTTTTCGGATCATTACTTTACTAAGCCAAATACACTTTTTCGCTATTTTAGGCTCTGAGATAATTTGATCGTTATTTATTTGTATAAACAATCAACAACTTATGGCTTTGACTAGGTACAACTCTGATCTGAGAGTGGATCGGCTTGGTAAAAATCTGATCCTTTATTTGGAGCTTAGTAAAATTTAGATCTATTTTTAAACGTATTGATTGTTACACAGGCGGGTTTGTTAATTTTAAAATAGCTTTAAAGTTACTTTTAAACGATCGATCTGTAAAAATGTCTTGGTTAGTAAAACAATGATCCCAGCTAATTTTGTATTATTTAATGATTTAACTAGCGACAAAAAGTAGATAATTTCAAAAATTAGCTATTTTATAAATTTATCGTAAATCTCTTTTTATTACGTTAAATATTAAAAAGGTTTTAAAAATATGACGTTAATGAGGTTTTTTGTCACTAATTTGTGTTTTTTTTACCACCATTTTAATTTACACGTTACACTTTCATAAAAATGTCATACTTAGTCATAATAATGAAAACTAATTCGATAGCGTAAGAGATAAATTGGAATGTCACGTAAAGTACTAGTCGTAGATGACGAAGCTCCTATTAGGGAGATGTTGGTTTTTGTTTTAGAGCAAAATGGATTTCAAGCAATTGAAGCAGAAGATTACGACTCTGCTATTGCAGCTATGGTTGAACCTTACCCAGATATGGTTTTACTTGATTGGATGTTACCAGGTGGAAGCGGTATTCAAATTGCTAAAAAGTTTAAGCAAAACGAACACACCCGCCAAATCCCAATTATTATGCTTACAGCCCGCGGCGAAGAAGAAGACAAAGTACGCGGTCTTGAAGTAGGTGCTGACGATTACGTCACTAAGCCGTTTTCTCCTAAAGAGCTTATGGCGCGTATTAAAGCGGTTATTCGCCGTGTATCGCCAACCTCATTAGAAGAAGCTATTGAAGTACATGGCCTGCGTTTAGACCCTATTTCGCATCGTGTTACCTCAGAAGGTAACGAGCTTGATATGGGGCCAACCGAATTTAGATTACTGCACTTTTTTATGACTCACCCAGAGCGTGTTTATAGCCGTGAACAACTGCTTGATCATGTATGGGGAACTAATGTTTACGTAGAAGATCGCACGGTTGATGTGCACATTCGTCGTCTGCGTAAAGCAATTGGCCCACTTGGACATGACCGTTTGGTGCAAACTGTACGTGGTGCTGGATATCGTTTTTCAAGTAAGCTGTGATCAGCTTAAAGCTTAGCTAATGTATGAAATACGCATGTATTACTACTCTAAGGTAAAGTGAGTGTATGTATCGAGTTGTTAATAAGCAGGCGTTAGTAAAGCGCCTGTTTATCTATTTTTTACCCTTACTATTAATTGGTGTGCTAGTTGGCGCGCCATTTTTGCTTTTATTTTTAGGATCTTTTTCCCTCCTTATTTGGCACTACCATCAACTTTATCGTTTGAGCGATTGGCTACTTAATCAACGTAGCTTTAATCCACCTGAGGGCGAGGGTGCATGGGAGCAAGTGTTTGAAGGTATTTATCATCTACAGCACCGTAATCGTAAAAAACGTAATGAGCTTGCTGATTTAATTCGTCGCTTTCGCGATGGGGCTGAAGCAGTACCTGATGCGGTAGTGGTATTACAAAACGATTTAAGTATTGTGTGGTGTAATCAATTAGCCCTTAAAGTGCTTGGTTTGCAGTGGCCAACCGATCATGGTCAGCGTCTTGATAATTTAATTCGCGAACCTAAGTTTGCTAAATACATGCACAAAGGTGAATTTGACGACGCGCTTGAGCTGGATAATGGCCATAGCATTGAGCAAGTACTAGAATTTAGGGTAATGCCTTATGCAAGCACGCAACTTATGGTTGTTGTGCGTGATGTAACGCGCTTAAAACAGCTAGAACAGATGCGTAAAGACTTTGTAGCCAATGTGTCACACGAACTACGTACACCGCTTACAGTGGTTACTGGGTATCTTGAGATGATGGATGGCGACATGATGCCGCCGCCAGCAATGTGGAACAAAGCGCAAAATACTATGCTTGAACAATGCAAGCGCATGGATAGCTTAGTCAGCCAATTATTATCGCTTTCACGTATTGAAGGTGCTCGTCGCCAAGATAACGATAAAGCCATAAACGTACCGCAATTACTTGGTTATATTCACACTGAGGCAAACTCAATTAATCAAGACAAAGGCCATGAGCTTATTTTTAATATTGATAAAACCCTCGATATTAAAGGCTCTGAGGATGAACTGCGTAGTGCGTTTTCTAATTTAGTATTTAACGCCATTCATTACACTAAACCCGGTGGCAAAGTGGAAGTGTGTTGGCAGCGCAAAAACAATAAAGCGTGTTTTAGTGTTACCGATAATGGTGATGGTATTGCGCCAGAGCATATTAACCGTTTAACTGAGCGTTTTTATCGTGTTGATAAAGCCCGCAGCAGAACAACAGGTGGCTCAGGTTTAGGGCTTGCGATTACAAAACATGTACTAACGCGCCACGATAGTAAATTAAATATTAGCAGTGAAGTTAACAAAGGTTCGTGTTTTTCTTTCGAATTTTCAATAGATAAGATAGTTTCGCTAGCTAAGTAATTAGGCTGAAAAGCAAAGTCATAAAAGTGTCATTTAAGAGTAATGTAACTGTCATGTACTCACTTTAGAGTGGGCAGCAGTTAGAAAATGGGACGAACAAACCGGAGAACCCTACATGAAATTTAAAAACTTAGTTGCCGCAATGGGTGTGGCTGTTACAACTTTCGTATCTGCACAAGCAGTTGCTTTAGATCAAGATATTCCTGAGTATCAAAAAATTAGTGGTGTTTCAGGTAACTTCTCATCAGTAGGTTCTGACACTTTAGCCAACATGATGACGTTCTGGGCTGAAGAGTACAAACGTATTTACCCAAATGTAAATATTCAAATTCAAGCGGCAGGTTCTTCTACTGCACCACCGGCACTTACCGAAGGTACAGCTAACCTAGGTCCAATGAGCCGTAAAATGAAATCTAAAGAAATCGAAGCGTTCGAAAAACGTTACGGTTACAAGCCAACAGAAGTTCGCGTAGCTATTGATGCACTTGCTGTATTTGTACATAAAGATAACCCAATTGAAGGTCTTCGTATTGACCAAGTAGATGCTATTTTTTCATCTACTCGTAAATGTGGCGCACCAGAGCAAGTTAATCGTTGGAGCGATGTCGGCCTAACAGGTGATTGGGCAGCTAAAGATGTGCAACTTTACGGACGCAACTCAGTATCAGGTACGTATGGCTACTTTAAAAAGAAAGCACTTTGTAAAGGTGATTTCCGTAATAATGTAAATGAGCAACCGGGTTCTGCATCAGTAGTACAGTCAATTTCATCTTCATTAAATGCAATTGGTTACTCTGGTATCGGCTATAAAACATCGGGCGTACGTACAGTACCGCTTGCTAAAAAAGGCGATAACTTTGTTGATGCAACACTTGATAACGTTGCGCAAGGTAAATACCCGCTATCGCGCTTTTTATATGTTTATGTGAATAAACACCCGAATAAGCCACTATCACCTATGGAAGAACAATTTTTAAGAATGGTACTTTCAAAAGATGGTCAGCAAATTGTAGAAAAAGATGGTTATGTACCACTTTCTGCAAAGCTAGTAAAAACAGAACTTAAAAAGCTTGGTTTGAACTAATACCAATTGCATTAAATTAGTGAGTTATTATAGCGATAAGAAAATAGCGCAATAACAAGGCTAAAATTATGATACATAGTTGTTCTATATAAATAATTTTTAACGTAGTTAGTGAGTTATTTAATACGCTAGAATGGTCATGTTTTTAATAAAATTGGTATGATAAACCATAGGCAATAAAAAACCGCTCATTGAGCGGTTTTTTTGTGCCTAAAACTAAAAACTTTAAGGAATTAAATATTACCTAATTTTTCGGCTTGTGCTTTACATTGGTTGTAGCTCTCAACACATTTTCCAGAGCATACTTGCTGCTTTAAGCCCTCAGCAGTTGTTTGCTGTTCACATGTACTTTCGCATTGGTAATTTTGCTGAGCACACTGATTCATTTCAGGGTTTTCAACTTGGTTTTGGCAACCTACTAATAGTGCAAAAGTAAGGGCGACTACGCTTGTTTTTATTAAAGTGTGCATGCTTCTTATCCTTAAAATGGAGTCGCAATAATATTAAATTTCGACTTGAATATTGTCGATCAATCTAACACCACCAAAATAGGCTGCGGCTAAAATAACAAATTGAGTATCTTCGATTGTAGCAGTTTTTAATGTATCTCGTTGAGCAATCTCAAAATAGTCTGGCTTTAGGCCAGCTTGCTCTAAGCTCTGTTTAGCTAAGCTTTCAAGTTTTACGAAGTCTTTTTCGCCGCTTTTAAGTTGCTCAGCGCATGTATTAAGTGCTTTAAATAATACGGTTGCAGTCGCTTTTTGCTCATCAGATAAGTAACCATTACGTGAGCTCATAGCAAGGCCAGAAACTTCTCGCATTGTAGGTACACCAATAACTTCAACCGGAATTGATAGGTCGCGTGCCATGGTTTTAATTACTTGCAGTTGCTGAAAATCTTTTTCACCAAAGCAGGCGTAATCGGGTTGTACAAGGTTAAATAATTTTGTAACTACCGTGGCAACACCTCTAAAGTGACCAGGACGTGAGCCACCACAGTAACCTAATGAAATATCAGGCACATCTACAAAGCTCTGTGCGCCAAGTCCATTTGGATAAATTGTTTCTACACTTGGGGTAAATACAATATCAGTGCCTAGTTCTGCAAGGCCTTGTTTATCTTCGTTTAGTGTACGAGGATAGTTATCTAAATCTTCGTTAGCACCAAATTGCATTGGGTTAACAAAAATACTCACAACGACTTTATCGGCTAAGTTTTTTGCTTTTTCTACTAGCGAAAAATGCCCACGGTGCAAGTTGCCCATTGTTGGCACAAGTGCCACACTAAGACCCGCTTGGCGCCATGCTTTAATTTGACTACGTAACGATCTGATTTCAGTAATTGACTGCATTATTTAAACTCGTGTTCAGCGCTTGGAAACGCGCCATTTTTAACGTCTGTACAATACTTTTGAACGGCTGCAGGCATATTGCCTGTTTCGAGCAAAAAGTTTTTAGAAAATTTAGGAATGTAACCTGCTGAAATACCAACAAGGTCATGCATTACCAGTATTTGGCCGTCAGTTAAGCTGCCTGCACCAATACCAATAGTTGGGATGCTTAGGGCGTCTGTAATGCGTTTTGCCAGTGCACTTGGAATACACTCAAGTACTAATAATTGTGCGCCAGCAGCTTCAAGTGCTTTTGCGTCATCAATCATTTTTTGTGCTTTGTCTTCTTCGCGACCTTGTATTTTAAAGCCGCCAAATACATGTACTGACTGTGGTGTAAGGCCTAAATGCCCACAAACTGGAATACCTTGTTGAGTAAGCGTTTTAATGCTCTCGTAAAGCCATTCTCCGCCTTCAAGCTTAATCATGTTTGCGCCAGCGCGCATAAGCTCAGCTGCATTTTTACAAGTATCACTTACGCTTGAGTAGGTCATAAAAGGTAAGTCAGCAATTACAAATAATTCGCGGCTACCCGCGCGTACACAGCGGGTATGATATGCAATATCTTGATTGGTTACGCCAAGGGTGTCATCGCCGCCTTGTAGTACCATGCCCAAAGAGTCGCCCACTAAAATAACTTCAACGCCGTTATCATGAAATAACTTTGCAAAACTAGCGTCGTAGGCTGTTAATGCAGTAATTTTGTTATTTTCTGCTTTCATTTTATTTAAAGTAGAAACGGTTATTTTAGACATAATATCCTCGCAGGCAAAAGCCTAGGTTAATTACAGAGGTAATTGTTGTAAGTCGTTGAGCGGTAAATTATTTGCAATGGTTTTTAATGCAATGCCGCTAGGTAAAATAAGTTCAGGTGCAAGCTCTAATAGTGGATAAACCACAAACTCGCGATTATTCAAACCATAATGAGGCACAGTTAAGCGCACCGTATTTATAATTTGATCATCAAATAATAGAGTATCGATATCAAGTGTGCGTGGACCCCAACGCTCAGCCTTTCTTACTCGACCATGCTCAAGTTCAATACGTTGCGTTAAATCAAGTAATTGCTCTGGCTCAAGGGTCGTTTTAATGCACGCTACTGCATTGATATAGTCTGGTTGATCTTGTGGGCCCATAGGCTTACTTGCATAGTAATGCGATACGTTTATAAATTCACAATTAGGCAGCTTTTTAAGCGCGATTACCGCGTTATCAAGCTGCTCTTTTGGTGAGTTTAGGTTGGCACCTAAACCCAAATAAACACAGTACATGTTATTACTCAGCTGGCTTTTTAGTAGGTCGACGGCGCTTTCGCGGCTTAGGACCACCTTGGTGGCCTAAGTTTTTAACCATCTCTTTTTGGCCGTTTATATCTTGGCTTAAGTATTGTGTCCACCACTGGGCAAGCTCAGTATGCTGTGTTTCGCCCGCGTCTACGCGTAAGAGTAAAAAGTCGTAGGCGGCTTTAAAGCGAGGTTGCTGCGTTAGTCTGTAAGCACGTTGGCCTGCGCGTTTATCCAAACGGTGTTGAATATGCCAAATATCGCGAGCACCTAAAGTAAAGCGTTTAGGAACCGCAATGTGTTGTGAGTTATCGCTTAGTACTTTATTCATTGCTTGTGCGAAAGCATCGTACTCAGGTAGTTGCTCTTGGCTTTGAATCTTTTTAGTACGTTCAAGCAGTGGGAACCAAAGTAGTGCGGCAAAAATAAACGCTGGTGTTACTTTTTTATCTGCATTAATACGTTTGTCGGTATTTTGAAACATTTGCTGAATAAGCGTGTGTTCTAAGCCACTTGGGTTTTTATCTAAGATTTTATCAAGCTCAGGAAACAGTGAGCGGAATAAGCCGTATTTACGCAGCATTAAAAAGTTAGCTTCGGCCTTGCCATTTAAAAACAGCTTAAGAATTTCTTCAAATAAACGTGCTGGCGGAATGTTATCAAGCAAACTTGCAAGCTCGCTAATTGGTTTTTCACTTTTAGGCGCAATGCTCATATCAAGTTTAGTAGCAAAGCGAACTGCACGTAACATACGAACAGGATCTTCGCGGTAACGCGTTTCAGGGTCGCCGATTAGCTCAATTTGTTTAGCTTTAATTGCCGCTAAGCCGTTGGCGTAATCGTGAATACTAAAATCTTTGATTGAGTAATAAAGTGCATTGATTGAAAAGTCGCGGCGTTCTGCATCTTCTTCAATACTGCCAAATACGTTGTCACGTAGTAACTGGCCTTCATCGCTTGATTGGCTTATTTGATTTTTGTCTTCTTGCGCTTCGTGGTGGCCACGCATAGTCGCCACTTCAATAATTTCACGGCCAAATACAATATGTGCTAAACGAAAGCGACGGCCAATAAGGCGACAGTTTCTAAATAGTTTTTTTACTTGATCTGGCGTCGCGTTAGTAACTACGTCAAAATCTTTTGGCTGTTGGCCTAACAATATATCGCGAATACAACCACCAACAAGGTAGGCATCGTAGCCACCGTCTTTTAAGCGGTATAATACTTTGATTGCATTTGGGCTAAATTGTTTGCGAGAAATACCATGCTCACCACGAGTGACAACAATAGGTTCACTGCTTACAGAAGCGCTTTCGGCACTGGTATTCGGGCCGATTATTTGTCGGCAAAATTGAAAAAGCTTGGAAATAATAGTCTGTCTCCTAGAAGGTGTGATTGACTCTGCATCGCAATCAAAAGTTACAGCAAATGGGGCGGTTATAGCCCAGTACAAGCTGTTTGACGTAATTAGCATATATTTAGGCGGCTATCATATACCAGCAGGGTTTAAAAATTAAGTTGATGTGTTGAAATTAAGCCGTTTTTAGCTATTTTATTTACTTAAATGTGTAAATTGGACTTTCTGACTACGTGGATGCTGAGAAATTTGTATTTCGGATACTTGTGGTACCTGTTTTAAGCTAAAGTTTTTAATTCCCCAAGCGATTAATTGTTCAATATTTAAATCGATTAAATCAGCTATAACAGGCAATCCTAAAAATTCAAATGCACTAATTAAAGCAGGCTTTGGATTTTGTTTGCTAATGGCAGGAGCATAATTTTGTTTAGACAATTTGAAACCAGGCTTGGCAACCGCTAAAGGTAAATGAGCAAATTCAGGCACAGGGCTATCGAGTTGTTTAAATAAACTAATTTGCCGTGCGGTTGGCTCAATTAAATCAGCGCCTCTTACAATTCGGTTAATCCCTTGATCAATATCATCGACGACCACAACAAGTTGATATGCAAATAAGTCATCGCTGCGTTTAATTAAGTAATCTTCATGGGAAAGGGCACTATTTACTGTTATATCACCTTGAATTAAATCATTAAATTTAGTCGTTGGATGTTGCTGAATTAAGCGAAGCGCACCAGATTGAGTATTATGATTAAGTGCTTGGCAATGCCCCTGATAAATACCGCCAATAGCTTTTATTTGTTTGCGAGTACAGGTGCAACCATAAACAAGTTTTTGTTTTAAAAGTGAGTGGGTAATATCTTGGTATAAAGGCAGACGCTGCGTTTGATATACAACAGGTTCGTCCCAGTGAAGGGCGTAGGCATGTAAGGTATTAAGAATATCGGAGTCGGCGTTTTTAACCACGCGCGTAGTGTCAATGTCTTCAATACGAACTAACCAATCTCCTTGGTTAGCTTTTGCATCTAGATAACTACCCACAGCCGCTACAAGTGAGCCAAAATGTAATGGCCCAGAAGGAGACGGTGCAAAACGACCGCGATATTTACGCATAGGCGCAGTAACGGCTGTAGGAGACATAACTAATTAATAAATATTAATTAGCCGCGTCCAGATTGCTTTTCTTTGATTTCTGCAAGTGTTTTGCAGTCTACGCATAAATCGGCAGTAGGACGTGCTTCTAAGCGACGTATGCCAATTTCGATGCCACAAGACTCACAAAAGCCAAAATCATCTTCTTTAATCAAATTAATTGTTTTTTCAATTTTTTTGATTAATTTACGTTCGCGGTCACGAGTACGAAGTTCTAAAGAGAACTCTTCTTCTTGTGCAGCGCGGTCAACTGGGTCAGGAAAGTTAGCAGCTTCGTCTTGCATGTGTGATTTAGTACGATCAACTTCGTTACGTAAATCATTACGCCAAGTTTCTAAAATCGCTCTAAAATGAGCACGTTGTGCATCATTCATGTACTCTTCGCCTGGTTTTTCTTGGTATGGTTCTAAACCGGCTTGAGCCAATAAACCATGTTTCTTTTGGTCTGGCATAACTCTCTCCTAAATCCTTAATTTAATGCCTCAGCATTAGCCGGCGGTATAAATAACAGAATCTTATATCCTAGGCAAATTTATTTTTAATTAATCGAATTAGCTTCAACCATGCTTACTGAGTAAAAAGTGTATTAATAGTCTATTTACACTTTTAATTAATTCACATATTCGCTTTCTAAAACTTGCCTTGTTATGTGGGCAAAAGCTTTAAAAACAAGTTAATTTTTATAATTCACTTTGTATAACTTTTTTTAATTTGAGTACTTTGCTTATTTTGCAAATTACGCTTAGTTCAATCCCTTGGTTTAATACACTATTGTGCAAATACTATTTTTTTATGAAGTAAAACTTCATTAGCAGAAATTGTGGCCTTGTATGCTAATACTTCAACGCCGGCTATTATTGCTTGGCTTAATAGCGTGGCGTATTTTTTATCAATATGCGCAGCTGCACTTACTGTATTTATTCCTTCATGCAAAACAGCGAACAGTAATACTGCTCGGTGGCCTTGTTCGATCATTTCTATTAGTTCGCGAATATGCTTTTGTCCGCGCAGTGTTTGCGCATCAGGAAAGTAGCCTTGCCCGCTTTGTGGTGCATCTTCGCTTAATAATGTGACTGATTTAACTTCTACGTAGCAATCAGGCTTATTTTCGTCAGTGAGCAAAAAGTCGATTCTGCTGTTTTCGCTGCCGTACTTTACTTCGCTTTGCAATTGACTGTAGTCGAGTAGCTCGCTTATTACATTATTGTTTATTGCTTCTTCTACTACTTTATTAGCCACTGCTGTATTTACACAAATAAGCTGCGATAAGTTATTTTGCGTAAGCTCTAATGAATGCGGGTATTTTCGTTTTGCGTTATCGCTTGTTGAATAAAAAGCAGCAAAACCCGGCTCTGCGCATCCCGTCATTTTACCCGTATTAGCACAGTGGGCGGTAAATTCACTGCCATCACTTAATTGTAAATCAGCTAAAAAGCGTTTGTAGCGTTTTAATAAGGTGGCAGGTTGCAGAGTTGGCGTGTACTTCATGATAACTTCCAAAGCGTAAATACTGCACAGCAGTGTGGTTTATGTTATTTATCTCAAGCTGTTGGGAACTTAAGCGCTCTATAGTAAACTCGGTGGCACATTTAAGTGCAAGGGTATTCTAACATGAGTGAAAAATTTGTTGTTCAACTAAGCGAACAAGCAGCAGCGAGTCATTGGGGCGATAATGCGTCATTGTCTTTTAATGAGCGCGGTGCAACTGTTCATTTGTCTGAGCAAGAAACATTGAAAAATGTTCAAAAAGCTGGTCGTACTATTGCAATCCAAGGTATTAAAAACGTTGAATTAGCAGGCGATGCTTGGTGTACAGAAAGCCAGTGGGCTTTTTATCAAGGCTTTGTAACACCAAAATCGTTAAATGGTGTTGAGTTTGTTGATAACGCACAATCAGATATTAAAGAACTTGCTCACTTAAAAACGTCAGCAATTTGGGCACGTGAAATGGTTAACGGGACTGCCGATGACATTTACCCAGAAAGCCTTGCTGAAAAAGCAGCTGAGTTTATTCAATCATTAGCGCCTGAGCATGTAAGTTACCAAATTATTAAAGGTGATGCGTTACTAGAGCAACAGTGGATTGGTATTCATGCTGTTGGTCGCGGTAGTGTTCGCCCGCCAGTATTGCTTGAGCTTGATTACAACCCAACAGGCGACGAAAATGCACCAGTAAGTGCAGCGCTTGTAGGTAAAGGTATTACGTTTGACTCAGGTGGTTACTCAATTAAATCAAGCGAAGGTATGCTTGGTATGAAGTGCGACATGGGCGGCGCTGCAACAGTAACTGCAGGTTTAGCATTGGCTATTAACCGTGGTATTGAAAAACGTATTAAACTGTTTTTATGTTGTGCTGAGAACTTAATTTCGGGTCATGCATACAAATTAGGTGACATTCTTACTTATAAAAATGGCACGACAGTTGAAATTGTAAACACGGATGCTGAAGGTCGCTTAGTACTTGCAGATGGCCTAATGGCCGCAGGGGAGACTGGCGCTCCACTTATTATTGATGCAGCAACACTAACTGGCGCAGCGCTTGTTGCTGTTGGCCAAGAGTACAATGCATTATTTGCACTTGATAAAGAACTTGTACGTGAAGTTGAGAGTTTTGCATCTCAAGAAATGGAAGCTGCTTGGCCACTTCCTCTTGAAAAATGGCATCAACAAAACTGCCCATCTCCTTATGCTGATACGGCGAATAGCCGTGCACAAAAAGGTGGCGGTTATGGCGGTGCATCGAATGCTGCAGGCTTTTTATCGCGCTTTGTGCCAAACGATGGCAAAGGCTGGGTACACATCGATTTAGCGGCTGCATTTAACATGGGCAGTACAAGTCAATGGGCAGCGGGTGCAACAACTCAAGGTATGCGTACAGTTGCTCGTACTTTACAAGAAAAAGCATAATATTTACTAAATTACGCTTTTTACGCTAAAAATAGGCACCCTTGGGTGCCTATTTTTTAATTTACAGGCAAGCAATTTTATTTCATTTACGGTAAAATCAGTCGCCAATACCTGTTTGAGTTTAATTTTTGCTTAACTCTAAGCTGCGCTCAAATCTTATATCCACCACTGGGGTTTCTAATTATGTCAGATAAGTGCTACATCACAGCTCAACAGCTGCTTGAAGATTCGTTCCGCGTAGCGGCACAAGTATACCAAGATGGCTTTCGTCCTGATTTTATTATTGGTATTTGGCGAGGTGGTGCACCGATCGGTATTGCTGTTCAAGAATATTACGATTACAAAGGCATTGAGACTGATCACATTGCAGTACGTACATCGTCTTATTACGGTATTGGTAAACAGTCGAAAGAAATTAAAGTACACGGCTTACATTACATTGTAGAGAACGCAAATGCAGGTGATTCATTATTAATTGTTGATGATGTATTTGACTCAGGTCGTAGTATTGTTGCATTAAAAGAAAAGCTTTCAGAGCTTATGCGCTTAAACTTGCCACGTGATATTCGTATTGCATGCCCGTACTACAAGCCAAAAAACTCAAAAGTAGACACTGTTCCAGATTATTATATTCATGAATCTGAAGAGTGGTTAGTGTTCCCGCATGAATTATCGGGTTTAACACCGGATGAAATTATTGCTGGTAAATCTGATCTTGCGAAAATTCATGACATTTTGCTAGAGAAGTAATTAGTAATTTGCATAAATAAAAAAAGGCCGTTAAGGCCTTTTTTTATTTTAAAGCTGAGCAAAGCTATCTACGTATTCACTTAGTTTTGGTATATCGACTGCTTGCAAGCCATCGTTACTTCTAAGTACCAAGCCTTTTTCTACGAGTTCTGTAACAACACGTCTGTAAGCTCGCTCAGTGGTAGCAAAACGTTCGGCTTCAGCATTTACAGTTGGGTAGGCTCTAAGTAGCGTAGGGTTGTTGTTCTCGGCCCTTAGTAAGCAATCTTTAGCTATGTTATAGCTAAGTGGTAGTAATAACTTATCTAAATTGATTTTTTGGTTTTCCTGAAACTTAGCCGCAATAGTTTGTGCTGTGTATAAGCTTAGTTCTGGTTTTTCAAGCAGTAGAGCACGCCAATGCCTTAATTCAATAAGGTTATAAGTGACATCGCTAAAGCACGTTACCGTATATATACACGGATTATTATTTAGCGCTTCTATTTCACCAATAAGGGTGTTGTTACAATCCAATTGTCCTAACAGCAGGCGTCGTCCATTACCTACGTCGTAACTAAACGACACAGTGCCACTGCGTACAAGCACAAGCTTGCTTAAAGGCTGATCTTGATGGATCAGAACTTCTTTTTTTGATTGTTGATAGCTGCTACCGGCAAAGGTTAAAAGCTGATCAACAAGGTAACTAGAAAAATGGTATTGAAACATCAATGTGCTCTTCGGACATTTGTCCTATTTATTACATCTTAATGACGATAGCATTAAGACACTAAGAATTTACGCTAACTTGCTACTAATATTATTAGCTTTGCTAAGAGTATTATTTTACCTTCATTTCCCGTGTAATGATTTAAGAATTTGCTGGTATTTTCCGGCAAACTTTTTCAGGTTTTTTAAGCAGGTTAGCTTTTTTATTTTGTTGTAACTTTGCAATACTTACAAGTGCCATAAGATAGCAGTACATGTAATGCTAACCTAAAGGCTAGGAGAGAACAATTGAGTTGGGAATATTTAGGTTATATTGCATCAGCTTTATTGGTTGCATCGTTAACAATGACAGATGTAGTAAAACTACGTTGGTACAACATGTTTGGTTGTATTGTATTTACTGCTTACGGTGTTGCCATTGGCGCAGTGCCTGTTATTTTTACCAACGGCTTATTGTCGCTTGTAAATTTATACCACATTATAAAAATATATCGCCAACCTAAAGTTGAAGACGCTAAAAGCTAAAATAAGTTATCTGCACAAAGTAAGTTAATGGTTTTAATTAAAATCAAAAACTTCAGCTTTTGTGCAGTCCAGCTTGAAGCGTATATAGATAATCTCATATCACTCTACATAACTTACCTCTGAACCATGCTGTAATCTCCTACTTAAAAGATGATTACCTTAGGTTTTAATACGTCGATCGTTAGCTAATACCAACCTGCATAAATCTTTGATCAATTTAACGAATTAAATTGCACTATAACGTCGTTAAAAATTTTTTATTTAGAACAACTAGATACAAAAATTTTTGCCTAGTTCTAGCGTAATTTTCTCAACGTTAAATAGACCCCGTATATAAGCAGATTGGTATAAACTCTGTTCGCGGTTAATAAATATATAAATAAGTGCTTCTAAGTTTCATAAAAAAATCCGATAGCAGTAAACTGCTATCGGATTTTTATCTGTTATACCAACCTACTTACATATGCTATTTAATTCATTAAATTGCTTAAATATTTATGCAGGTGTAGGCACTATGGTATTTACGCTTTTTCTAAATCTTCAACGTCACCTAAACCTGCAGTTAGCTCTTCAAGTAATTGCTTTATTTCTTCAGAAGCTAAAATAAAGTCAGCATCAAGTTTTAAAGCCATATCTTCTTTAGGAATATCTGCGTTTTCTTCTTTTAGAGTTTCAGAGTAGCTTAAACGTTTGATAGAGCCATCGTTTTGCAGCATAAACTTAAGACGCTCTTGCCAATCAAGTGCAAGTTTAGTTACGCGTTTACCACTCTCTAAATGCGATTTAACTTCATCACACGATAGATCATGACCTTTAAGCTTTACTTGTGCGCCGCTGTCGTCTGCTTCTTCAAGTTCAGCGTCTGAGCCAATAGCAAAACCTTCTGGTGTACTAAAGTTAGTTAACCAATCAGTTAAAAATACATCTAGGTCGTAGTTAGCAAACGCAGGTACAACCGGAAGCGTTCCTAACGATTTACGAAGTAGTGCTAGTAGCTCTTCTGCTTTATTAAAGCTGCCACTATTTACAACAACCCAACCGTTTTCTTGGTCAATAAAGGCAAATTGTAAGCTCGACTTTTTAAATGCTTGAGGTAGAAGAGTATGAAGAATGTTTTCTTTTAATTCGTCTTTTTCTTTCTTTTTAACTGGGCGGTTTTCTTCAGCTTCTATCAGATCAACTTTCTCAGCAACTAGTTCATTAATAACAGAAGCAGGGAGTACTTTTTCTTCGCGTTTAGCGCAAACTAGAATACTTTTTTGAGAAAAATGTGATAGCGTATCGCCATGTTTTCCAAACGCTTTTGTCCAACCAAATGTTGCAAGCTCTTGACCAGTACATGGGCGAAATAAATCTTGCTCTAATGCTTTATCAAAGTCTTCTTGAGTATATGAAACGTCTTGCTTAAAGCGGTAACAAATAAGGTTACTAAACCACATAGGGGAATTGATCCATTTGAAAAATTTGTACAATCATAGCAATAAAAACAGCATCTCGAAATGACTGATTTGTTACTAGGGCGTGTTGAACTTTATGGATTGAAATTTGTTCAATCCAAGGAAGATTAAATCGCGGCGCGAGATTTGTAACCTAGTGGGCTAAGTAAAAACCGAGCAAAGCTTCCGCGTCCTGCTCACGCCCCTTACCTACATCCATGTAGGCAACAAAGAGTTAATCGTCCCTAGAAAGAACCCAAAGGGCAGCGCATGTTTGGTATTTATGCTGCGTTGTCGCCTATTTATGGGGAATAACCACACTACATAGGCTCTGTCTTGCCTAAAAATCAAACATGTTGCTGTAAATTCAACCACCAAAGAACAACACGCCCTAATAATTTAATGCATATACTTTTATTTATTCATATTTATCAAAAATAGGCAGTGGCTTAGCCATGTTCTTCGGAAATTGAATATAGTAACGCAGACCTTTGCCCGGTTCACTCGTTGCATCAATAGAGCCACTAAGGGTTTGCTTGACCAAATTAAGCATTATATGGGTGCCTAATCCGCTACCGCCTTCATCGCGTTTGGTAGTAAAAAATGGGTCAAATAATTTTTTTAATTGCTCGTTAGTAACACCGTTACCGTCATCTTTGTAATCAATAGTTAAGTTGGTGTCATCAGCGCTTATTTTAATATCCATTACACCGTTGCTTTTACCTTCAAAGCCATGAATAAGTGAGTTCATAATTAGGTTAGTAAAAATTTGGCTTATAGCCCCAGCAGGTAGATTTAAAACTAAATCATCAGGACATTCTAATTTTATAGTATGGGATGTCTTTTTTAGTTTTGGGTGCAGTGAGCGTATTACTTCGTTAGTGTAATCTTTAAAGTTAATGGTTCTTACTGCTTCACTGGCTTGATCGACCGCTATTTGTTTAAAGCTAGCTATAAGCTCCGAAGCTCTATCTAAGTTAGTGGTTAGTAAGCTTGTGCTTTGTTTTGCTTCGTTAATGAATTCTTCTAGCGCTTTTGGCGAAAGTGTTTTTTCGGTATAGGCATTTTCGAGTTTATTTAAGCGTTCTTGTAAAAATGATATTGCCGTTACACCTATCCCAATAGGGGTGTTTATATCGTGTGTAATACCTGCTACAAGTCCGCCTAGCGCAGCCATTTTTTCTGTGCCTAGTAAACGTTCCTGTGCAAGGCTTAACTCTTCTATATAGCGCTGAGATTCAGTTTGCTTTGTAATTAACTCTAGCTCTGTGCTGCGGCGTAAGTCTACTTCTTCGGTGAGGACAATTTTTTGCTTTTCGAGTTCGTATTTTTGCTGCTGTAAATCCATCATTGCTTGGCTTAAGTTGGATGTTTTACGGGCTACGTCTTGTTCAAGTTGTATGTTGTGTTGATCAAGCTTTTCGTTACTTATAATGAGTTCTTTTTGGGTGTGTTCAAGCTCTTTTCTATACTGAACCACTTTATCTATTAGTTTGTTAAATGACTGCTCCATCACTTTTAGTTCATTATGTTCTTCTGTTTCTATTTCTATATGTTGACCTTCTAGCTCGTCTAGTTCTAAATTTTCTAGTTGCTCAGTGAGTTCTGCTAAAGGGTCTGTAAGAAGTTTTCTAAATGCCATTAAAAATAAGATGATCAAAAAGGTGGTTTTAATCATCGCATTACCAATCAAAAAGTAGATTGATACCATAATGCGGCTAAAAACAACTTCTCGACTTGAAAATAAGGTAACGTCACCAACTTGAGTAGCACGACCTGAAAATTCAAAAATAAGTGGAAAGGTATAACCAAATAAACCCGATTTTGCGTCTTCTAAAATAACCTCTTCTTGTACTAACTGTTGGTTATATAGCTTGTGTATATCAAGAGAGCGCCCTAGCTGTGAAATAATTTCGCCGCTGTCGTCTCGAACAATAATCCCTTCAATCATGGGGATGGCGAGTAAACCTTCTGCTGTTGTAATTGTTTGCTTGGTATTAAGCTCCCAAATTGCACGTGTTAAGCTGCGACTAAAGGTTTTTTGTAAGGTACTAAGTTCATCGCGAATATAGTCTTTAGTATTGACGTATTCAGCAAGCACTTGTCCACAGGTCACTACAAAGGTAAGCAAAAAATAGACGGATAAAACGCTAGTCAGTAGCTTCTTAGAAAGACTTTTTTGTAACATGAGTGACTTGTTCATCCTTTATTATTTTTGTAACGTTACGATAGTAATTTAAAAGTTAGTCAATAAACCTCTAAAAATAAATAAAAAAGTTAAAATTTAATAAGATAAATCCAAAAAGTGAGCGTGTAGTATCAAAGTATTTAAACCAAGGTATAAATTAATAAATTCGTTATCTGTTATGTATTGTAGGCTTAATTAGTATTTGCTTTGGTTAATTATATCTTAAACGGATTTATTCTATATTTATCATTGTATTAAATTATTAATGCGCTGAGTGCTTTGAGGCGTGTTAAAGTGTCTAAAATGCAATGGAAGGCATTAGTTTAATAACCTTTTAATAACTTTGATGGTTGTGTAGTAGTAAACATGATGAAATTTTCGATATTAGTCTGTGACGATTCTGCAGTTGCCCGTAAACAAGTCGTGCGGTGTTTAAATGAATGTATAGACGCTCAAATACAACAAGCTACAAATGGAGCGCACGCTCTAGAACTTTTACGAGCACAAAGTTTTGATTTATTGTGCTTAGATCTCACCATGCCCGAAGTTGATGGTATACAAGTACTCGAGACTATAAAAACAGAAAAAATAGAGTGCTTTGTTTTAGTTATTTCTGCCGATATACAAGAAAAAATGAAGCAACGAGTCGCACAACTTGGCGCAATAGACTTTATCGATAAACCTATCAATAAATCTAACTTAAACGAAATATTGCATAAATTTGGCATTCATTAGGTTTTTTCATGTTAAAAAAGGCTGTTTTATCTTTTAATTTAGGGTTGACAGCATAGCCTTTGTTAAGGCAGTCTTAACATATGAAAACAATTAATCGCGTACTGACCATTATTATTACAACCATCATTCTTACTGGATAGTGGCATAGGTCGGTGCAACAAATTTAAAGGCCTGTGTTCACTTAGAACACAGGCCTTTTTTCGTTTTATGGGATGAGGAACATAAACAATGCGAGTTTTAAAATTTGGTGGGTCTTCGCTTGCCGACTATGCATGCTTACAACAGGTAGCTCAGCTAGTTAAAGCACAATTAAAAGATGAAATGCTTTTGGTACTTTCTGCTCCAGGTGGAATGACCGATTCGCTAGTTGCACTTGCAAGTGCAGCAGAACAAGGCTCTGACTTTTCGCAGCAATGGCAAGCATTAGTTAGCCGCTGTGAAGGTTTGAAAGCTGACGTTGAAAAAAGTGGTGTAGTAGTTACAAGTTGGCCAAACTTAAGGGAACTTAAAAATAAACTAGATGGCGTATCACTTATACAATGTTGCCCCGATCAAGTTCGCGCATTTGTAATTAGCTTTGGAGAGCGCGTTAGTGTTTCTTTAATGCAGGCTTTATTGAATTCGCACGATGCAAGATACTTAGAAGCAACAAGCTGTATCGCTTCAACTGGCGGTTATATCGACGCCGAGGCTGATTTAGTAACAAGTAAAGCGCGCTTTCAAGCTGTGCTTAAAGAAAGTCCTGCAACTATCTATATCATGCCTGGTTTTACAGCGAGTAATGACAAAGGTGAGCTTACAACGCTTGGCCGTAATGGCTCAGATTACTCAGCAGCCATTGCTGCGGCTTGTTTAGAAGCTGAGATTTGCCAAATTTGGACTGACGTTGATGGTGTATACAGTGCTGATCCTCGTTATATTAAAAAAGCGACTAAAGTAGATTTTTTATCTTATAAAGAAGCGATGGAGCTTTCTTATTTTGGTGCAAAAGTACTTCACCCTAAAACAATTTTACCGTGTGCTAAAGCAGGCGTGCCGTGCGAAATTAAAAATACGCATAACCCAGACGCACAAGGCTCATTAATTGGTAACGATTATTCATCAGATGAGCCAGTAAAAGCGCTTTCGAGCCTACAAGACCTTGCAATGCTAACTGTCTCAGGGCCAGGCATGAAAGGCAAAGTAGGTATGGCGTCTAAGGTATTTAACGCGCTTGCTCACGATAACGTATCAATTGTATTGATCACGCAGTCATCATGCGAATTCAGCATTAGCTTTTGTGTACACGAAACAGACCTAGCACTTGCACTTGATGCGCTACAAACTGCATTTGAACTTGAATTACAAGCAGGGCTTATTGAGCCTGTACAAGTGCAGCGCAATTTAGCCATTGTTACTTTAGTGGGCGATAACATGCGCGCGCACCGTGGCTTAGCGGCTAAGTTTTTTGCATCGCTTGCACAAGCGCAAGTAAATATAGTGGCAATTGCACAGGATTCTACAGAAAGTGCTATTTCAGCAGTAATTGATGGCGAACTTTGTAACGACGCCGTAAAAATATGCCATGAAAACTTTTTCACGCATGTGCCGTCAATTGATGTGTTTTTACTAGGTTGTGGCTTAGTAGGGCAAGAGCTTATTAATCAGCTTGAACGTCAACAAGCGTGGCTTGAAAAGCGTAATATTAAACTCAACTTGTATGGTGTTGCTAACTCTCGTCAATTACACCTTGATAGTGAAGGTATAGCTTTTGGTGATTGGCAGCAAAAATTGGCCTCATCCGAGCAGGCGTTTGATTTAAAACTAGTAGAGCAGTTTGTTAAGCAAAATCATTTAGTAAACCCTGTGCTTGTTGATTGTACGTCGTCGGATGCACTTGCTGCGCAGTATGTAGACTTTTTAAATGCAGGTTTTCATGTGGTTGCTGCCAATAAAAAAGCAACAACAAGCTCATACACGTATTACCAAGATTTAATTGCAGCAACACAAAAAAATAATCGTAAATTTTTATACGAAACAAACGTTGGTGCAGGCTTACCAGTAATCGACAACTTACAGTCATTATTTGGTGCCGGTGATGAGTTATTAGAGTTTAGCGGTATTTTATCAGGTTCACTTTCGTATATGTTTGGCGCACTTCAAGATGGTTTATCACTTTCTGAGGCAACTATTAAAGCCAAAGAAAGTGGCTTTACTGAGCCAGATCCTCGTGATGATTTATCGGGTACCGATGTCGCACGTAAGTTATTGATCATCGCTCGCGAAGCCGGTATGAAATTAGAGCTAAGCGATATTGAAGTTGAGTCAGTATTACCACCAGGTTTTGCACAAGGTGATAGCGTTGATGAGTTTATGGCAAAACTACCAAGCTTAGATGCTGATTTTAACGACCGTATCAAAAGCGCTGCGAGCGAGGGTAGGGTACTTCGCTATGTAGGCACAATTAAAGAAGGCCACTGTAAAGTAGGTATTGAAGCGGTAGATGCAAAGCATGCGCTTAGTGTCATTCGTGATGGTGAAAACGCACTGGCTATTTTAAGCCAATACTACCAGCCACGTCCGTTTGTAATTCGTGGTTATGGCGCCGGCTCGGAAGTAACAGCCGCGGGTGTATTTGCTGATATTTTAAAAACGTTGTCGCGCTAGGAGCTCGTTATGATTGAAGTATATGCTCCGGCGTCTATTGGTAATTTTGCAGTGGGCTTTGATGCCCTTGGCGCAGCGCTTGCGCCAATTGATGGCAGTTTGTTAGGTGATGTAGCCGTTGTAAGCGCCGCACCAAGCGATGAGTTTATTTGCACTGGCGAATACGCTCATAAGTTACCCAGTGATGCTAATGAAAATTTAGCGTACCAGTGTTTAGTGCATTTTAGAGCGCATGTTGCGCCTACTATGCCAAGCGTAAAGCTCGAGCTTAAAAAGAACTTACCAATTGGCTCAGGGCTTGGCTCTAGTGCATGTTCGGTCGTGGCTACCTTTGCTGCCCTTGATAAGTTTGCAAAAACTAATTTAAGTCAGGTTGAGCTTATTGAGCTTATGGCTGACTTTGAGGCTGTGGTAAGCGGTGGTCGCCATTACGACAACATTACGCCATGTTATTTAGGTGGTTTGCAATTAACCGGTGATTTAATCCCTGATAAATCGATTGCACTGCCTGTTGATAAAAGTTGGTACTACGTTGCTGCGTTTCCTGGTTTTTCACTCAACACTGCAAAAGCGCGCTCGGTTTTACCAAAAGAGTTGAGCATGCATGCAAGTGTTGAATTTGCTCAGCGTTTGTCGGCATTTAGTAGCTTACTGTTAACTAGCCGTTTTGACGATGCGCTAAGCATAATGAAAGATGAAATAGCAGAACCTTACCGCGCACCGCTCATTAAAGGCTTTAGTGAAGCCAAAGCAAGCTTGCCAGCACTGGGCGCTGAAATAGTCAGTATTTCGGGCGCAGGGCCCACCTTGTTTAGCGTATGTAAAACACTTGAAGCTGCACAGCAATGCGCGCAGTGGTTAGAAACCAATTACATTAACGAGCAAGGCTTTTGCCACATTTGTAAATTAGATAACGACGGCACGCGTCAATTAACAGTTTTATAGGATAGTTAGTCATGCAATTACATAATTTAAAAGATAGCTCACAAAAAGTGTCGTTCGTTGAAGCCGTAAAAACAGGTTTGGGTCGTAACCAAGGTGTATTTTTCCCAGAATCACTGGCCCCATTGTCTGATGTTGATGCATTGCTTGATATGGACTTTGTTACGCGCAGCGGCAAAATATTATCGCACCTAATTGGTGATGAGCTACCAAGCGATACTGTGGCACAAATGGTTAAAAATGCATTTAACTTTCCAGTTAAGCTGGTGGAAGTTGAAGAGAACACATACTGTTTAGAGCTGTTTCATGGTCCTACACTTGCGTTTAAAGACTTTGGTGGTCGCTTTATGGCAGAGTGTTTAACGCAGTTTAATAAAGACGAGAAAGTAACTATTTTAACAGCAACATCGGGCGATACCGGTGCAGCTGTAGCGCATGCTTTTTACAATAAACCAAATATCGATGTTGTTATTTTATACCCTAAAGGCAAAATTTCACTTGCTCAGCAAAAGCTATTTACTACGCTAGGTAACAATATTCATTGTTATGCAGTTGAGGGCAGCTTTGATGATTGCCAAGAGCTAGTTAAAAATGCCTTTTTAGATGAAGAAGTTAAATCAACACTTGGGCTTAACTCAGCTAATTCAATTAATATTAGCCGTTTAGTTGCTCAGGTTTGTTACTACTTTGAAGCCATTGCACAGCTACCAAAAGAAAAGCGCGCAACAGCGCATATATCAGTGCCAAGTGGTAATTTTGGTAATGTGTGCGCCGCAATGATTGGTGCGGTTATTGGTTTACCTGTTGGCAAATTAAGTGCAACAACAAACCAAAACGATACTGTGCCGCGCTTTATGCTTGATAAAAACTGGACGCCAAAAGCAACGCTTGAGTCGCTTTCAAATGCGATGGATGTAAGTAAGCCAAACAATTGGCCGCGTGTACAAACAATGTTAGATAATAACTGGTTTAGCTACGATAATTTTTATTCAACTAGCGTAAACGAGCAAGACACGCAAGCCGTGATGAAAAAAATTCAACAAACTGGCTATGTTGCGGAGCCTCATACTGCTATTGCTTACCAAGGTCTTGTTGAAAATCGTGCACCTGGTGCAGCGGGTATCTTTTTAGCGACAGCTCATCCTGCTAAGTTTAAAGAAAGCGTAGAGGGTATTCTAAATATTGAATTAGGTATGCCAAAACCACTTGCTGATGCACTAGCAAAACCATGCCTAGCAAGCGATATGAACGCCGATTACGACGAGTTACGTACCGAAATGCTCGCTAAATTAGGCTAAGTTAAATTAAAAGGAAAAGCGGCTTGAGCCGCTTTTTTTATAACTTTATACGGATGAATACACTTAGTTATATTTACTAATTAAATGTAGTAAATATAATTCATTTAAAATTATTATGGCTTTATAAAAAAATATCATCTTAAAAGAGCTGTGAAATAGTTTCAATCCCTGTTTAAATATCCTCAACTTAAGAGCGTAGGCAAAGAGTCGTTTAAAGCGTACAATAAAGCCTCTAAAAAACACCATACACGTTGCCCTAGGAGACCCCAATGTTAGAACGTAGCATGAATATTTCGGATTTTGATCCAGAGTTATTTGACGCGATAACCAAAGAAACTGCTCGCCAAGAAGAGCATATCGAACTAATCGCTTCAGAAAACTACTGTAGCCCACGCGTACTAGAAGCGCAGGGTTCACAGCTTACAAACAAATACGCAGAAGGTTACCCAGGCAAACGTTATTATGGCGGTTGTGAGCATGTAGATGTTGTTGAGCAATTAGCAATTGACCGTGCTAACGAATTATTTGGTTCTGACTACGCTAACGTGCAGCCACATGCTGGTTCGCAAGCTAATGCTGCTGTTTTTCTAGCATTATTAGACGCTGGCGATACTGTATTAGGTATGAGCTTAGCTCATGGTGGTCACTTAACTCACGGTTCTCACGTAAGCTTCTCTGGTAAGCTTTACAATGCAATCCAATACGGACTAGATGAAGCAACGGGCGAAATTGATTACGCACAAGTTGAAGCACTAGCACTTGAGCACAAGCCAAAAATGATTATTGGTGGTTTCTCAGCGTACTCTGGTATTGTTGATTGGGCTAAATTCCGTGAAATTGCTGACAAAATCGGTGCTTATCTGTTTGTTGATATGGCTCACGTTGCGGGTTTAATTGCGGCAGGCGTTTACCCAAGCCCTGTTCCTCATGCACACGTTGTAACTACAACTACGCATAAAACACTTGCAGGCCCTCGTGGTGGTTTGATTATTTCTGCATGTGGCGACGAAGCAATCTACAAAAAGCTTAACAGCGCTGTTTTCCCTGGTGGCCAAGGCGGTCCTTTATGTCATGTTATTGCAGCAAAAGCAGTGGCATTTAAAGAAGCACTTCAACCAGAGTTTAAAGTATACCAAACACAAGTTGTTAAAAACGCAAAGGCAATGGTTGCTGTAATGCAAGAGCGCGGCTACAAAATCGTATCTGACAAAACTGAAAACCACTTATTTTTACTTGATTTAATCGATAAAGATATCACTGGTAAAGATGCAGACGCAGCCCTAGGCAACGCTAACATCACAGTTAATAAAAACTCAGTACCGAACGATCCACGCTCACCATTTGTAACATCTGGTTTGCGTATTGGTTCTCCTGCAATTACTCGCCGTGGTTTTACTGAAGTAGAATCAAAAGAGCTTGCTGGCTGGATTTGTGACGTACTAGATAACATCACTGATGAATCTGTACAGGCGCAAGTTAAAGAAAAAGTAAAAGCAATTTGTGCAAAATTACCTGTTTACGCTTAATTGCATAAGCGGCAGTAATTTAGAGCACATAAGCTAGGGGCCTGTTTATCTTTCGAGGTTTAATTTGCAGTAGTATGTTTGGCTTTTAAGCAAGGCAGAGTCTATGTAGTGTGGTTACTCCACACAAATAGGCGATAACGCAGCATAAATGCCAAACATGCACTGCCCTCGGGTTCGTTCTAGGGGCGATTTACTCTTTGTTGCTCGATTTTTACTTAGCCCACTAGGTTACAAATCTCGAGCCGCGATTAAATCACCCCTAGATAGAACAAATTTAATCCTGAAAGGTCAACAGGCCCTATTTTTTTGCTAAGATAAAAGACCGCTATTTAGCGGTCTTTTTTGTTTTAAAACGGAAGTACCGAGCTATGCATTGTCCATTTTGTACCGCAAAAGATACTAAAGTTATTGACTCACGCCTTGTTGGCGGAGGCCATCAAGTTCGCAGGCGTCGTGAGTGTAACGACTGCCACGAGCGCTTTACTACATTTGAAGGCGCTGAACTGGTTATGCCTCGTGTTATTAAACAAGACGGCAGCCGCGAACCATTTAACGAAGATAAATTATTAAATGGCTTAAATCGCGCACTCGAAAAACGCCCAGTGAGCACAGAGCAAGTAGACGAAGTGGTGAATATAATAAAATCGCAACTACGCGCAACGGGTGAGCGAGAAATTTCAAGCCATTTGGTGGGTGAATGCATTATGGAAGCCCTCAAAAAGCTCGATAAAGTAGCGTACGTAAGATTTGCCTCTGTTTATCGCTCGTTTGAAGATATACGCGAATTTGGCGAAGAAATTGCCCGCTTAGGGGAGTAATACCAATTTTATTAAAAACATGATCATTCTATCGCATTAAATAGCGCACTCACTGCGTTAAAAATTATTCATATAGAACAACTATATGTCATAATTTTCGCCTTGTTATTGCGCTATTTTCTTAGCGCTATAATAGACCACTTATTTAACGCAATTGGTATAATAAATGCTTAACCAAGTTCCTTTTACCGAACATGACGAAATGTATATGGCACGCGCCATAGAGCTTGCCAAAAAAGGTCGGTTTACTACCACGCCTAACCCTAATGTTGGCTGTGTATTAGTTAAAAATAATCAAATAATTGGTGAGGGTTTTCATCAATTAGCAGGTCAAGGCCATGCTGAAGTAAATGCACTGGCAATAGCTGGTAGTAGTGCACAAGGTGCAACGGCTTATGTAACGCTTGAACCGTGTAGTCATTATGGGCGTACGCCACCGTGTGCTGAAGGCTTAAAAAAGGCGGGCGTTGTAAAAGTAATTGCCGCTATGGTTGATACAAACCCACAAGTTGCAGGCAAAGGCCTTAAAATACTGAGCGATGCCGGTATTGAAGTTGCTTATGGATTACTTGAATCACAAGCTCGCGCACTTAACGTTGGCTTTTTTAAGCGAATGGAACAAGGCTTACCTTATGTGACCTGTAAAATGGCAGCAAGCATAGATGGTAAAACAGCGCTTAAAAATGGGCAAAGTAAGTGGATCACAAGTCCCGCTGCTCGCCAAGACGTACAATTATACCGAGCGCAAAGCTGCGCTATTTTAACCGGTGCCGATACCGTGTTAGTAGACGATGCTAAACTTGATGTGCGACTAAGCGAGTTGCCTTGCACGCTACCTACCGATTTACCGCTTCGCCAGCCCGTGCGTGTTATAATTGACTCACAGAATCGTTTAACGCCCAACCTTGCTTTATTTAAAATCCAAAGTGATGTAATAATATTTACGACTAAGGTTGATAAATCACTGCAATGGCCGCATTTTGTAAAGCATATTGAAGTAAGTGAAAGTAACGGCAAAGTTGATTTACAGGCTGTTTTAGAAAAGCTTGGGCAACTGCATTTTAATAATGTTTGGCTTGAGAGCGGAGCAACACTTGCTGGTAAAATGACAGAGCTTGATTTAGTTGACGAGTTTGTTTTTTATTTGGCGCCTAAATTAATGGGCCATGATGCAAAAAGTTTAGTTAATTTTCCTGAATTGACGAGTATGCAAAACACCGTTGATTTAACATTTAATGAATGTGCGCGCATTGGTGACGATTTACGTATCACCGCGTTAAAAACTCATTAAAATCACTTAATAAAAAAGAGTAGCGCTATGTTTACTGGGATAATAGAAGCCACAGGCAAAATTGCTTTATTACAAAAAAAACAAGGCGACTTAGCCATTCGTATCCAAAGTGCTGACCTTGATATGGAAGACGTAAAGCTAGGCGACAGCATTGCAACCAATGGCGTTTGCTTAACCGTAGTTGATAAACATATTGACGGTTTTAGTGCTGATTTATCTAACGAGACGATTGGTTTAACCGGTTTTGCTCACTATGCTTTAGGGCAAACGGTGAATCTTGAAAAAGCCATGCAACCGGTTTCGCGTTTAGGCGGTCATTTAGTATCTGGCCATGTTGATGGCATAGCAACTATTACAAGCATTACAGCAAACGCTCGAGCAACAGAATATTGGCTTACAACCGAAGAAAATTTAATGAAATACATCCCGTACAAAGGTTCGGTATGTATTGATGGTATAAGCCTGACAGTAAACGCTGTAGAAGGTAATAAATTCAAATTAACAATTGTCCCACATACGAGTGAGCAAACCACAATTGCTCACTTTAAAGTAGGCACTCAAGTTAATTTAGAAGTCGATCAAATTGCACGTTATTTAGAGCGCCTTATAAAAGGTGCAGAGCAACCAACGGGCTCTGATATTTCGATGAGCTTACTCGCTAAAGCGGGTTTTATTAAATAACGAAACTGATAACTTATACGAGCAAATTTATGAATTTACACAGCGCACAAGAAATCATCGACGATATTAAAGCCGGTAAAATGGTTATTTTAATGGATGATGAAGATAGAGAGAATGAAGGCGATTTAATTATTGCCGCAGAGCATATTAGTGCACAAGCGATTAATTTTATGGCGACTCATGGCCGTGGTTTAATTTGTTTAACTATGACGCAAGAGCGTTGTGAGCAACTTGATTTACCGTTAATGGTTAAAAATAATGGTGCTGCATTTTCGACTAACTTTACAATGTCGATAGAAGCATCAAAGGGTGTTACTACAGGTATTTCAGCAGCAGATAGAGCGCGTACAGTGCAAGCGGCTATAGCTAAAGGCGCAGTACCAAGTGATATCGTGCAGCCTGGTCATATTTTTCCAATTATGGCACAACCTGGCGGCGTATTAACTCGCGCAGGACATACTGAAGCTGGCTGTGATTTAGCGCGTTTAGCTGGGCTTGAAGCATCATCTGTTATTGTTGAAATACTTAATGCGGATGGCACCATGGCGCGTCGCCCTGATTTAGAAGTTTTTGCGAAAGAGCATGATATTAAAATTGGTACTATTGCTGATTTAATCGAATACCGTAACTTAAATGAAACAACAATTGAGCAAGTTGCAAAATGTAAGTTACCAACTATTCACGGTGAATTTGATTTAGTTACTTACAAAGACACAATTGACGGCCAATTACATTACGTATTGCTTAAAGGCGATATAAAAGAGCAAGAACCGACAAATGTACGTGTACATTTGCAAAGTACTTTTAACGATATCCTACTTTCAGACAGAAGTGCTGACCGTAGTTGGGGCCTTTCAGAAGCAATGGCTTATATCGCTAAAAATGAAGGTGCTTTAGTTATTTTAGGTAAGCAAGAAAGCACTGAAGAATTAGAGGCAACTGTAAAAGCATTCGCAGCAGCTGATGCTGGCGAAAGCGTTACGCCTCGTAAATTCAAAGGTACATCTCGTACTGTTGGCGTAGGCTCGCAAATACTTGCAGATCTTGGAATTAAACAAATGCGATTAATGAGTCGCCCTAAAAAGTACCATGCACTTTCGGGCTTTCATTTAGAAGTTGTTGATTATGTTGAGCCACAATAAGCATCACGCTTAAACTAGGCTATTATTTTATTTTTATGGTATGATGCGCAGCAATTTTTGCGCAATCGCAACCGCTTGAACTTATTTTTAGGGTTATCAAATGAAAATTATTGAAGGTAGTAAGTACGCTCCTGGCAAAAAGTTTGCCATTGTCATTTCTCGTTTTAATGACTTTATCGGTAGCAGTCTCCTTGCAGGTGCTGTTGATGAGCTAAAACGCACTGGTGGCGTATCTGATGACGACATTACCGTTATTTATGTACCAGGCGCGGTAGAATTACCTTTAGCGGCTAAACGCGTTGCGGCAAAAAAAGAGTATGATGCAATCATCGCATTAGGCGTAGTGATCAGAGGTGGTACACCACACTTTGACCTAGTTGCTGGCGAATCAAACAAAGGTCTTGCGCAAGTATCACTTGAGTATGATATCCCGGTTGCATTTGGCGTATTAACCACAGAAAGCATTGAACAAGCAATTGAGCGTGCTGGCACCAAAATGGGCAATAAAGGCGGCGAAGCTGCTTTAGGCGCGCTTGAAATGGTTAATGTGTTAGATAAAATTTAAGTTTAAGGAATTTTTGTGAAACCAGCAGCAAGACGTAAAGCACGTATCTTAGCACTCCAAGCCGTTTATTCTTGGCAAATAAGTGGCAATTTAATTGCCGATATCGAACAACAAATGTTGATCGAAACAGACGTTACTAAAATTGATGTTGAATACTTTAAAGATTTAGCGACGGGTGTTGCTGTAAATTATAAGCAACTAGACGAAGCTGTATCACCACATTTAACACGTCCGTTTAATGACTTAGATATGGTTGAGCGCGCAATTTTACGTTTAAGCAGCTATGAGCTTAAGTTCCGTGAAGATGTACCTTATAAAGTTGCTATCAACGAAGGTATTGAGCTGGCCAAAATATTTGGCGCTGAAGACAGCCATAAATTTGTAAACGGTGTACTTGATAAAGCTGTTAAGCATTTACGCAAGTAAGTAAACCGTTAAAGAGGGGAGCCGGCATAGGCCGGCTTTTTTGTGTATGAAGGAATTTGAATTAATTAACCGCTACTTTAAAGGTCGCGGGATCACCCGTCGTGATGTAAACCTAGGTATAGGGGATGATTGCGCTTTAGTAACCGTTCCACAAAACTGCCAACTTGCCGTTACAACAGATACTCTTGTTGCTGGCGTACACTTTTTTGATGATATTTCCCCTCGTGCATTAGGTCACAGAGCGCTTGCTGTTAATTTAAGTGACTTAGCGGCAATGGGCGCTGAGCCAACATGGGTTTCAGTTGCGTTAACCTTGCCAAGTATTGACCCACAGTGGATTGAAGAGTTTACTGAAGGCATGCATGAAATTGCAGAATACTTTAATGTGCAAATTATAGGTGGCGATACTACTCAGGGCCCATTAACTATCACTATTTGTGCAAAAGGGACTGTACCAGAAGGTACTGCACTTCGCCGTAGTGGTGCGAAAGTGGGTGATTGGATTTATGTTACAGGTCCGCTAGGTGACGCTGGACTTGCAATTGAGTCTCGCAAACAAGGTATAAGTATTGAGCCAGAGCATTTAAAGTACTTAAATAAGCGCTTTGACTTTCCAACACCGCGTGTTGCTGCAGGACAGGTATTGCGAGGCCTTGCATCATCGGCTATTGATGTATCGGACGGTTTAATCGCTGATTTGAGTCATATACTTGATATGTCGCAAGTAAATGCAGTTGTGAATATTGAAAGTATTCCGACTTCAGATGCAATGCAAGCAAGCCTTGATTTTAATCAGCAGCTGCCATTTATTCTAAGTTACGGTGATGATTACGAATTAATTTTTACTGTACCTGATAGCAATAAAAGTATGCTAGATATAAAACTGCGTCAATATGGTGTAGATGCAACATGCATAGGCCAAATTAAAAGTGGCGATGGTCAAATTGAACTTTTACACAACGGTGAAAAGTTTGATTTTAAGCAGCAAGGTTTTGAGCATTTTGCAAAGGAGCTGGTTTGAACAAAAACCGAAAGTTTAATTTAAAGCGCCCACATCAGTTTTTTGGTTTGGGTTTTGGTACTGGGTTAGCCCCTAAAGCACCTGGTACATTTGGCACTTTTGCTGCACTGCCATTCATTTTTATGACTATGTATTATCCGCTATGGTTGCAAATTGTGTTTGCCGTAGTGATCAGTATATTTGGTATATGGGCCTGCGGTAAAACGGCTGATGATTTAGGCGTGCACGACCATCCTGCTATTGTATGGGATGAAGTGGCAGGCTATTACATTACAATGATTGGTGCAGCACTTAGCTGGCAAACATTACTCGTTGGTTTTTTGTTATTTCGCTTTTTTGATATAGCAAAACCTGGCCCAATCCGTATGCTAGACAAACGAGTACATGGTGGTTTAGGTATTATGGCCGATGATATACTTGCGGGCGTTTTTTCGCTTATATGCTTACAGGCGCTAATAAAAGTGGGTTTACTACCCTTTTAATTTTTTATATTTGATTTGTTTAACTAGGTGGCAGCAATATGATGCGATTTTTACTGGTTTGTGTACTGATGTTGTGCGCGACACCAAGTTGGGCTTCAATTAGTGATTACGTAGTTAAGCAATGGAATATAAAAGATGGTCTACCTTCGCAATCACTTAAAAGCGTAGTACAAGACCAGCAAGGCTATATGTGGTTGGGTACTCAGTTTGGCTTAAGCCGTTTTGATGGCACAACATTTACAAACTACAACACGCAAAATAGCCCGTTCTTGCCTAGTAATGGTATTAATAAACTTTTAGTCGATTCTAGTGGCTTATTATGGGTAGGTACTAAAAGTGGCTTGGTAGTTATTAATCCAGCCACATTTGCAGCACAAGAGTTTAATATTAAAGGTCCAGTAAGAGATATTCTTGAGGATTCTAAAGGCAGCATATGGATTGCGGCTAATGGTTTATACTATGTAGATAGAGGGCAAGTTGATTTACGCACTCAAGTAAATGGTCCCCTACCTATTGTTAATGCTACCGTAATTACCCAAATTGTTGGCTCTGTTAGCCAAATGGCACTCTCTCCTGAAGGTATTTGGCTGGTTAATGATCGTCATTTATTACGCCTTACTAAAAACTCATCAGATTTCTCTAAACTACGTTTAGAGCTTACCGCTAAAATATCGTTACCAGAGCGCTTAGCGCAAACCATAGTGCACGATTTATCATTCTTAAACGGTAATTTGTATATAGCCTCTGAGCTAGGTGCATACTTTTTAGATTTAGATGACGAACTAAGACCTTTTCCTTTACCTAATGCAAATAACTCAGCCGTTTATAAGTTTATGAGTGATACCGATGGTGGCTTATGGGTTTCGACTTATGGACGTTTATTATTTAGAGATAAAACCGGTGAGTGGCAATGGGTAGAACCAAGCCAACTTGATCAAAGCATATGGTTTGCTGATATTTTTAGAGATGATAAAAATAACGTTTGGTTAGCAAGTTTTAGTGAAGGCTTATGGCTTGCCCATGAAGGGCGAGTAGAAAGGCATTCAGCTGTTTCAGATATGACCGAGTCTGTTATGGCTATCAGCCAAGCTCCAGATGGAAAACTGTGGGTTGCTAACAAAAGCGGCATTGGTTATTTCGATTTAGATAAAAGTTTTATTAATTTAGTTCCAAGTAGTAAATATGGATACGCGTCAGTACACGATCTACAATTCGATGGTGAACGATTATATATAGCCACGGGGCGCGGCTTATTTGTTTTTGAAAACAAGACACTCTATACCGTCCCTGGTCGAGCGCTTCGCGATAACCCGGTATTTGCAATAAGTCGCTCTAGTAAAGGCGGTTTTTGGATTGGTACCGGACGCGGTTTATATCGATTAAATTATGCTGGTTTAACGCCTTTTGCATATAACGCTTTTTTAGGTAGTAAGTTTATTACCTACGTATTGGATAAAACAAACTTTGGTGTGATTGGTACTAGTAAAGGCGCATATTACTTTACAGACCGTGGCATTGAAAAAATTGGTGACCAAACAACACTTGAAAGTGCATACGTAACTAGCGTGCTACATATAGATGGCGTGGGTATTTTAATCGGCTCTCTTAACGATGGGCTTTTTTACAGAAGTACGCAAGGGCAGTGGCGTCAACTCGATGCCGCTAATGGTTTACCGTATGGGTCTATATTTAGCCTAGAATATGATGAAAAGTTAAAACATGTTTGGGTAAGCACCATGAAAGGTGTTTACAGAATGCCTGTAGAGCAATTTAAAACAGAGATAAAAAGCTTAAAAGTTGAAGAAGTGATTTCATCTTTTGACCGTCAACTCGATGGTAAAGCGAATCAATGTTGTAGTGGGCTTGGGCATGATGCGGTAGCAGACACCGGCAATTCTATTTGGTACCCAAGCTTACAAGGTGTTGTTGAAATACCTAAAAATGTAGAGCTATTTGGTGTGCTTGCATTAAAGCCAACAATAGAAACAATAACAACACCACTTCGTCATTTAACCACCGCTGCGCTTGGTAAAAAACCATCATTAGAAACAGACGAGCGTGATATAACGCTAACTTACACAGCTATTGATTACTATGCACCAAACAGTATTGAATTTAGATATAAACTAAGTGGCTTAGATAGTGACTGGCGCTATGCTAATACGCGACGTGAAGCTATTTATACTAACTTGCCTCCAGGCTCGTTTTTGTTTCAGTTAGAAGCGAAGCGCCAAGGTGAAGACTGGACTAAAGCGCAAGAAGTAGAATACGGCTTTGTAGTGCCTGAGCGCTTTGACGAAACTATTTACTTTAGGCTTTTAATTACCAGTGGTTTTATTTTGCTTTTCTACCTTATTTTTTGGGTATTTAGAGCGCAAGAGCGTAGAAAACAAGAAGCATTAGAGGGCTTGATCACCGAGCGTACCTTAGAGCTTCGTCAAGCTAATGATAAATTAGGCCAAGTGAATTCACAGCTTAAATTAGTTAGTCACTCAGATGAGCTAACAGGGCTGCGTAGTCGTCGCTTTTTGTTTGATCAACTCCCTAAAGATATTGAACACTTTCAACGTAATTCACAATCGCTGCAGGCACAAGGCAAGTCACTGGTGCTGGTAATTATTAACTTTGATAACTTCAGCCGTATTAATGATGCCTATGGCCCAATTGCAGGTGATAGCTGCTTACAGCAAATGGCTGCATTATTAAATTCGCGTACGCAGGGTTCTGACTATGTGGCACGTTGGAGTGGTGATGAGTTTTTACTATTATTACGTGATTTTAAATGCAATAAAATAGACAGCTATGCTTCAGATCTTTGTAAAGTAATAGCGGCTAATTCATTCCAATTACCAAATGGAAAAACAACTAATATCACGGCATCAATTGGTTGGTCATTTTATCCATTACCACTTTTGGGTGGGCAGGTAATTAGCTGGGAGACATCTATTAACCTAGCAGATATTTCACTACACCAAGTTAAAAAGCGCGGTGGTGATGGTGTTGCAAATATTACGTTTGATGATCAGCTTGATGCATTTGAGTTTGAACAAAATTCTAACGTTGATCAACAATTAGGTATTTTACAAAGCAATGGCCTAGCTGATATTAAAGTGTGGATGCGCTGATCAGCAATATTTGATATTAAAAAAGGAGCCTAGGCTCCTTTTTTAATATGCTCAACTTTAGATGTATAGGAAGTTAATTAATAAACGCTTTAATAGCGGTTAATATTCCTTGCTCGCCTAATCCCATTTCATCGTGCATTTCATCTTGGGTGCCGTGTTTAATAAACTCATCAGGAATACCTAAGTTAAGGATATTAATATCAGCTTTTTGCGTTGCTAAGAATTCGTTAACTGCAGAGCCGGCACCGCCAGCAATCGCATTATCTTCAAGCGTAACAATTACATCGTGGCTAGTTGCAAGCTCATTTAAAAGTGCGGTATCAAGTGGTTTAATAAAACGCATATTAACAAGCGTTGCATCTAATTCATCTGCAGCAAGCTGTGCATTTTCAAGTAATGTACCGAACGATAAAATGGCAATTTTACTGCCTTTCTTAATTGTATCTGCCTTACCTATTTCAAGCAGTTGCATAGTGCTTTCAATGTCTGCAGTACCTGCACTACCTCGAGGATAACGAACTGCAACAGGGCAGTTTGCTTTATAACCGGTGTATAGCATTTGGCGGCATTCGTTGGTATCGCTTGGTGCCATAATTACCATATTTGGAATGCAGCGCATAAAGCTTAAATCGTACGCACCTTGGTGAGTTTCACCATCGGCTCCAACAATACCAGCGCGGTCAATGGCAAATAATACAGGTAAGTTTTGCAGTGCAACATCATGTATTAATTGGTCATACGCACGTTGTAAAAAGCTTGAGTAAATAGCAACAACAGGTTTTAAACCTTCACAGGCAAAGCCAGCGGCTAAAGTAACGGCATGCTGCTCAGCAATAGCTACATCAAAGTATTGATCTGGATGCTCTTTAGAAAAACGTACCATGCCTGAACCTTCGCGCATTGCAGGCGTGATAGCCATTAACTTACTGTCTTGTTCGGCCATATCACATAACCAATCGCCGAATACTTTTGAAAAAGTAGCAGCACTAGGTTTAGATTTAGGTAGGCTAGTTGTGCTCGGATCGAATTTTGGTACACCATGATAGCCAATAGGATCGGCTTCAGCCGGTTTGTAGCCCTTACCTTTTTGGGTTTTTATATGTAAAAGCTGTGGGCCTTTTAAATTACGCATATTACGTAATGTATCTACAAGCATGTTTACATCGTGACCATCAATGGGACCAATGTAATTTAGGCCTAATTCTTCAAAAAATGTCCCTGGAATCATCATACCTTTTATATGTTCTTCCATTTTACTAGCAAGTTGTTTTACAGGAGGCACACCTGAGAGTAACTTTTTACTACCTTCACGAATGTTAGTATAAAAGCTACCTGATAAAATTCGAGCAAAGTGATTTGTTAATGCGCCAACATTTTCAGAAATCGACATTTCGTTATCATTTAAAATAATAAGCATGTCTGATTTTACATCACCTAAATGATTCATCGCTTCAAATGCCATGCCTGCGGTTATAGCTCCGTCACCAATAATGGCTACAGACTTTCGACCTTTACCTTCTTTTTGTGCGGCAATAGACATACCTAAGGCAGCTGAAATAGAGGTGCTTGAATGGCCTACGCTAAACGTATCGTATTGGCTTTCATCGCGAAAAGGAAAAGGGTGCAAACCGTCTTTTTGGCGAATGGTGTGCATTTGCTCGCGACGACCAGTAAGAATTTTATGCGGATAAGCTTGATGACCCACATCCCAAACTAGGCGATCGTCTGGAGTGTTATAAACATAATGCAGGGCAACGGTTAGTTCAACCGTCCCTAAACCAGACGCTAGATGACCGCTACTTTGCGATACTGAGTTGAGTAAATAATCGCGCAGCTCATTGCTAAATGCAGGGAGTTTGTCTTGCGCTAAGTCACGCAATTGGGCTGGCTCGTCAACCAAATTAAGTAATGGATACTTGCTACTATCAAGTGTCATGGTTTTATATATATCCTTCGCTAACATTAATTAATTCAAAGCTTTTACGAATAATTAATGTTGAGTAATAATGTCAGTGCTAATTGCAATACGTATGAGCAAAAATTAGTGGTCACGCTCAATTAGATAATTTGCTAGCGACGCAAGAAGTGTTGTGTCAGCATCTATATTTGCTAACGCTTCATGGGCTTGTTGTATTAAATTCTGCGCCTTTTCTTTAGCGCCTAGCATACCTAATAACGCCGGATATGTCGCTTTATTCGCGGCAATATCGGAGCCTTGTGGCTTTCCTAAAATAACTGTATCGCCTTCAACATCTAAAATGTCGTCGTGTACTTGAAATGCTAGCCCTATAGCATACCCAAAAACACTTAAATTTTCTAAGGTTTGTTGATCAGCCTTTTCACTGCACAGTGCACCAAGTGTAATTGCGCAATTAATTAGAGCTCCGGTTTTTAGCTTATGTATTCGCTCAAGCTCTTGTACGGTAATTACTTTATCAGTTGCTGCTATGTCAAGACCTTGTCCGCCAACCATACCCTGAAGGCCTGATGCGTGGGCAAGTGTAGCAATCATTTTTACTTGTGTTTGCGATGAGCATTCAAATTTGTGATTCGCAATAAGCTCAAAAGCAAGAGTTTGAAGAGCATCACCGGCTAAAATTGCATTTGCCTCGCCAAACTCTATATGACAAGTAGGGCGTCCGCGGCGTAAGTCGTCATCATCCATTGCTGGTAAGTCATCATGGACTAACGAATAGCTATGAATACACTCAATTGCAGCAGCAAGTACGTTTAAGTCTTGATGGTTTGCGCCGAGCATTTTACCTGTGGCATAAACTAAAAATGGACGTAATCTTTTACCGCCATTAAATAATCCATACTGGGTGGCGTTCTTTACCGTTTCTTCTGTATCGAGAGGCTGGTTAAAATGCTGTTGTAAGGTCGCTACTACATCTTTTTGAGCAAGTTCAATATGATTTTTTATGCTCACAGCTATTCCATATCATTATCAAAATTTGTAAGTACTGACTTTTCGCCATTCCCCATCAAAATTGATACTTTTTGTTCTGCTTGCTGTAATTTCCCTGATGAAGCACTTGCTAATGCAATTCCACGCTCAAATTGCTTTAACGATTGCTCAAGCGATAAGTCACCTTGTTCCATGTCACTAACGATTGTAGATAATTCTTCTAGTGCTTGTTCGAAACTTAAGTTTTCAGGTTTTTTAGTCGCCATCTTTATTTCAGCTTACATAATAAATTTAGGGGTCAATTTTAGGGGGAATGCTAAACTAGGTCAAAGGATGATATTGGTTTTTTACCTTTATAACGTTAAATTATATTTCAAGTGCATTAATAAAGCCTTAATAGCGGTCTGTTGGTTTAATAAATCAATTGATAATTAGGTAGCCTTTATAACTTGATCTAAGATAGTGCTAAAGGCTGCTTTTTATGTTTATTTATAAAAATGGCTTAAGCAATTCAATATGTTGCCGATAAGCAGTTAATAATAAAAGTTTATGATAAGGCCATTAAGCATGAAACTTCTGGAGGAAATGTGGATTTAGCAACCATAATCGGGATCCTAGGCGCAATTGGCTTAATTGTCATGTCTATGTTTATGAGTAGTAGCGGTGAAATGGCTATGTTTTACAATACCCCGTCTGTGGTTATTGTATTTGGTGGTTCACTCTTTATTGTTTTATCAAACTTCACTATGTCGCAATTTTTGGGGATAGGTAAAGTTGTTGCCAAAGCGTTTATGTTTAAAATCGAAACGCCAGAAATACTTATCGAAAAAGCAGTAGAACTTGCTGATTCAGCTCGTAAAGGCGGTTTTTTAGCACTCGAAGAAGCTGAAATTCCAAACCCCTTTATGCGCAAAGGCGTCGATATGCTCGTTGATGGCCATGATGCAGATGTAGTTCGCGCTACACTTCAAAAAGATATTTCTCTAACTACGACTCGCCATGAATTGGGCGCGGGTTTATTTAAGTCGTTAGCTGATATAGGGCCTGCAATGGGTATGATTGGTACTCTAATTGGTTTGGTTGCAATGTTGTCTAACATGGATGACCCAAAGGCAATTGGTCCTGCAATGGCAGTAGCACTATTAACAACTTTATATGGCGCGTTTTTAGCCAATGTTGTGGCAATTCCTATTCAGGTAAAACTTGAACTGCGTAAAGACGAGGAAGCGATGAATCAGCGTTTAATTTTGGATGCTATTTTAGGTATACAAGATGGTCAAAATCCAAAAGTAATCGAAGGTATTTTGAAAAATTACTTAGCTGAATCTAAACGCAAAGTAGATACCGAGGAGTAACTATGTCTGATCAAGAGTGCAAATGTCCACCACCAGGTCTACCTGCATGGATGGGAACGTTTGCCGATTTAATGTCACTGTTAATGTGCTTTTTTGTACTCTTGCTCGCGTTTTCAGAAATGGATGTACTTAAGTTTAAACAAATTGCGGGCTCTATGAAGTTTGCTTTTGGTGTGCAGAATAAAATTGAAGTAAAAGACATCCCTAAAGGGACCTCTGTTATTGCCATGGAGTTTACCCCAGGTAAACCAGAGCCAACCCCAATAGAAACCATTCAGCAGCAAACAGTCGAAATGACTCAACAAATGTTAGAGTTTCAGGCTGGCGATGAAAGCTCAGCAGGCGGCAGGCAAGAACAGCGCGGGGATAAACGCGGTGGCGAATCTCGTAGTACCTCACAAGAAGAATCTTCTGAGCAAGCAACTTCAGCAGCCGATCAGGAGCAAACTAACGAGCTTGTTAAAAAGATAGCGCAGCAGCTTGAAAAGCAAATAATCGATGGCGCAATTGAGCTTGAGTCTTTAGGGCAGCAAATAATTATTCGCATTAGAGAGAATGGTTCATTTCCTTCAGGTAGTGCATTTTTACAACCTAAGTTTAAACCTATAATTCAAGATATCGGTGTGCTGTTAAAAGATGTACCCGGTGAAATAACAGTATCTGGCCATACTGATGATTTTCAGGTGTCGAATGAGTTATATATTAATAATTGGGACCTATCATCAAAGCGTGCTGTAGCCGTTGCAAGTGAACTGCAAAAAGTCCAAGGATTTGATAAAACCCGAATGATGGTGGTTGGTCGAGCTGAAACACGACCACTTGTACCGAATGACACCGATGAAGATCGCCGCAGGAATCGCCGAGTAGAAATATCTATATTACAAGGTAAAGCAAAAGAGTCAGCTCCTATAGATGTAAGATAACTTTTATTGGCAAACACACTTATTTATCATAAAGTATGCTTTCTTTAACAAATGTAACGGAATAGTTTATGAAAAAGGTCGATAAGTTTAGTCATATGCCAGGAAATGGCGGTGGTAATGACGATGATGAAAAAAAACTTGATTAACTCTAATGCCTGAATGGTTTTTAAAGACTATATTGATATTAGATACTAGTTGGGTGTTTATTTTAAGCCCTGCTATTTTCATCTTTTATTTTAGAAAAGATTATTTGGCCCTGCGTTTCGCTTTAATTACAGCCGCTTTTTTTTTATATGGAACCATTATTCATCCTTACTTGAAAGAGTTTGATAATGGGATTTATGTTTATCGATACCTTGTTTGGGCCTTTAATGATATTGCTTGGATGGCACTCATCGCATATCTGGGGTTAAAAGATAAGGTTTATTTATGGCAATGCGTATTAGGTCAATTGGTTGTTATTATGGCACCAATTTTACAGCTATTTAGATTAGTCGACCGCCATTTATGGGATCTTTCTTATAGTACATACATTTATAAAACCTTATTGCCATTTATTAATATAGGCACCGTTATTGTTTGTTATCTTCCGCTTATTTATATTTTAACAAAAGACAAAAAAAGCCCAGCTAGCCAATAGTTACAAAAAGTTCCCTCCTTTAAAATAGCTGTGCTAGACTACTGTTTATATAAACAGTGATGAGCAGGCTATGAAACTCTACATTGCAGAAAAACCTTCACTTGGACGCGCTATTGCTGATGCGTTACCAAAACCACATAAAAAATATGATGGTTATATAGAAGTCGCTAATGGCGATTGTGTATCGTGGTGTATTGGACATTTGCTAGAACAAGCAGAACCCGATGATTACGATGAGCGCTTTAAAAAGTGGCAGTTTGAACACTTACCTATAATACCTGAACAGTGGAAGTTAAAAGCCAAAACCAAAACACGTAAACAGCTCACTGTTTTAAAAAAATTAATTAAACAAGCCTCGCAACTTATTCACGCTGGCGATCCAGACCGTGAAGGCCAGCTACTAGTCGATCAAGTAATTGAAGAAGCTAAAATAAGTCAGGCTAAAAAGCAGAGTACGCAACGTTTACTCATTAGTGATTTAAACTTATCGGCGGTAAAAAAATCACTGGGTACTATGCGTTCTAATCGAGATTTTATTCCGCTAAGTGTATCTGCTTTAGCGCGCTCTCGTGCTGATTGGCTATTTGGTATGAATTTAACACGTGCATACACACTAGCTGGGCAAAAAGCAGGGTTTGGTAATGTGCTTTCGGTAGGGCGAGTACAAACCCCTATTTTAGGTCTTGTTGTTAATAGAGATAACGAAATAGCACACTTTGTATCTAAGCCTTTTTACGATGTACTGGCGCATTTACTTACTCCAGATAACCAGCCATTCATAGCTAAGTGGGTTCCTAGTAAAGCATGTGAGCCACATCAAGATGAAGAAGGGCGAATACTTAACAAAGCACTCGCACAAAATGTTGCTTCACGCATTACAAAGCAAAGTGCTGAGCTTACTTCACTTGACCAAAAACAAAAAAAACAAAGTGCTCCATTACCGTATAACCTATCTGCACTGCAAATAGATGCGGCTAAAGCATTTGGTATGCCAGCTCAAAAGGTGTTGGATATTTGCCAAATACTTTACGAACGTCATAAACTAATTACTTACCCACGCTCTGATAATCGTTATTTACCTAAAGATCACCATCAAGATGCATCTGCTATTTTTAAAGCTATAAGTGCTAATGGTGGGCAAAGCAGTGAATTAGTAAATGGGGCTGATGTAAAAAAGCGTAGTAAATGTTTTAACGATTCAAAAGTGGCTGCCCATCATGCCATTGTGCCTACTGCTAAGCAGTTAAAGTCAGCGAGTTTGAGCGGTGACGAAGCGAAGGTATATCAATTAATAAGCCGCCATTACCTAATTCAGTTTTATCCCGACTATATATATAACGAAACTAAAGCAGAGATAACAATCGCAGGCGGATTATTTAAAGCAAATGCAAAACAAGATGTAAGCTTAGGCTTTAAGGTATTAATGGGTAAGTCTGAATTAAAAGATGAAGCTACGTTACCTCCTTTAACAAAAGGTATGTCTCTTTTTTGTGAGCAAGGCGAAGTAGTCGAAAAGCATACATCACCCCCTGCTTATTTTACCGATGCTACATTATTGGCTGCGATGACCGGCATTAGTCGTTATGTTAAAGATCCACAAATTAAAAAAGTATTAAAAGACACTGATGGTTTAGGTACGGAGGCAACACGTGCGGGAATAATCGAGTTGTTATTTAAGCGGTGTTTTTTAAAACGTGAAGGTAAGTCAATTAGAGCGACCGAAACGGGACTTGCCCTTATTAGCGTATTACCACAAGGTTTAGCGAGTCCTGATTTAACCGCAAAGTGGGAATCGAGCTTAGGTGATATTGCGCAGCAAGTAATGAGTTATCAGCAATTTTTACAGCCTTTACTTGCTGACTTAAATGGGTTTGTACAATTAGCAGCAAACTGCGATAGCAATGCATTTGCAAGGTTACCAAAAAGTTCACCTAAAAAACGCTTTGCTAAACGAGGTGGAAAAGCGACCTTTAAAAAGTCGAGTTATAAAAAAAGCTCTGTTGCTAGTTAGCTACAGAGCCATTTTATTAAACGATATTACTTAACCTGAACTCTGCTTGAGATATATTTATTATCCAGAATTCATATATGGTCTCCTCCAGTATTGCAAGGTGTCATTCAACGATAGCAGGGACAGGTTTGCTGTCATATATACGGTCTTTTAGTGAAGATTATTACTTCTGACCTTGATGTAATCCGCGC
>NZ_JADYXL010000040.1:0-1427 GCF_015864265.1 Pseudoalteromonas sp. NZS37
TAATGCCAGTCAGTTAAGCTGACTGGCATTTTTCTTTTTATGGGGATACTTAGATGGTTTTGGCTTAACCCATCGGGGATATCTTCTATCCTCTCGTCTAGCTGGAAGCTTAAATAAGACCAGTGTACTGAGTAAGTGCTGCCAGTGTATTGGAATGTTCCCTGGACTCATTATAGATACTGACGAGAAATACTGAATGACAGCCATCGAACTGCTAGAGAAACTAAGCTGGTTAGGCCATATCCCTGTGACTGTCGCCGCCATCGTCATTATTCTTCGTATTAAATTATAGGCGAGTAACACGCCCCATAGCTCCTGACGCACCATGTCTGGACGTTTACTTCTCAAATGGTATGCGCTATCAAGCATGGTTTGTTTGATTTCTCTAAACCCAAGTTCTATCTCCCAACGATGACAATATAATTCAACAATTTCATTACCTGGATAACGCAATCTATCCGTCATCGAGGTTAGTATACGGTAGCTTTTGCCCTTTATTGTTTTACTGATTAATCTCGCTTTAATCGTTTCAGGAACATCGGGAAAGTTTTTTTGTGCATGCTTTGTTGTTTTCAATTCAATGATATGGTCATTTTTACCCGCGCTGGAGATGATTTCATACTGTAAGTCGGGCCTTGCAGGTATCAGCCAGTGCCTCATCTTCCCAGTTTGGTGCCAACGATTTAACAGGCCTAAAGAATAATACCCTTTATCAAACATAGTCAGTGAATTATCTGGTGTACGTTCAATTAAACGCTCAGCTAATTTCATCTCGTTAGTTTTATAGTTATCAAACTCGCTACTGAGCAGTTGATGGCTGGTCAATTCCATATGACAGACCATGCGTATTTGAGGAAAGGCTGTATCACCGTATTGGTTGCTACCAGAAGAGAAGGCTTTACGATTATCAGGCGTGTCGGCTGTTCGCCACACAACACCGTCAACAGCTAATAGATTCAAACCATTCCATGTTTCGAATGACTGTTGCTTATACATTGATTGAGCAGATTTATTGAAAACGTGTTTAACGGAATCATCACCTAGCCTTTGTCTCGCCTGTACCATCGCACTTGGAGCAACGAGTGGGTTCTTGCCAGGTAACATGATATCTAGCTTATTAGCGATATTCCAAACCGATTCTTTTCGAAACAATGCCATGCCAATAACTGACCACAAAACGGCCTCAAGCGGTAGCCTTCGCTTACGAACGGTTGCAATCCCAGCTTGTTGAAAACCTTGTTCAATGATTTCAGGGTCAAGAATTTCTGATAATTTTTCAAAGGTATGGTATCGGCTGCTTTCTTCAAGTGTTGCTTGCAGTGCTTGTTCTATATTCACAAAAAAATCCGTAGTTAGTTTCCTAACTACGGATTTTGCATGATCGTTTGGATCGGTCAACCGGTCATTTTCTTAACTGATCGGCATTA
>NZ_JADYXL010000041.1:0-1427 GCF_015864265.1 Pseudoalteromonas sp. NZS37
ACGACCCCGGAATCCGACTGGACCGCAGGCGAGTTGCGCAACCGGAACATCGTCGCCTACAAGGTGGTCAAGCCATGACCTACGAAGTCCAATTCCAAGTGGGCACCGCCGAGTACACCGCGCGCGGTCCCGACATCGACGGCGTGCTGCGGCTGATCCAGGGGGTGCAGGGTGTGGGGCGTGTGCCGGAGTGGATCGACTGGGCCGGCGGTGCGTGTCCCGTAGCTTCCGGTGTCGTCGTTGCCCTCCAGCCCCGTTCGGGTAGACAGACGCGCGGTGAGGGTCAAACTTTTGACTGGGGTCACACCGGCCGCCCTGGCGACATCGTGAGGTATCGCGTATGCGAGTGATCCTCCACGGCCCCGTAACCGCCGACCACCTGGCCGATGCCGAACTGATGGCCGGGATCACCCCGACCAGCTTCGTGACGAACGGCCTGTCCCACCCGCCGCGCGGCAGCCGCCTGCCCGTCGATGTCTACCCGATCTGCCCGATGCAGCCGGTGGAAACCCGGGAGCGGGCGCGGAACTACACACTTGTTTTCCACTCAGACGCATTGGTGTGTGCAGGGGGAAACGACCATCTTGTGTCTCTTGCGCGCAACTATAACCTACTGATTTACGAGGTTAATCCATGAAACGGATTTCACTGGCGCGGTTGAGACAGGTGTTGCACTACGACCCGGATAATGGCGTGTTCACGTGGCACCCCCGTGGCCTCGAAGATTTCGACGGCGATGAAAGACGATGGCGCAGTTGGAACACGCAGCATGCCGGTCGCCCTGCAGGGTGCTCAACACTGCGCTNGACGATGGCGCAGTTGGAACACGCAGCATGCCGGTCGCCCTGCAGGGTGCTCAACACTGCGCTACACCAACATCCGCATCGACGGCAAAACATACTGGAGTCATCGTGTCGCATGGTTCTACACACATGGTCACTGGCCCAACGGGATTATCGACCACCGGAACGGCGACAAATATGACAACCGATTGGACAACCTTCGTGTCGTTTGCCCGATGGGCAACGCTGAAAATCGCAGGGCGCTCATGCGCGGGAAGAAGGAAGACTTACCGATAGGTGTGTTCAAGATGCCTCGTCCGGGTTTGCCCAACCCCTACATGGCGCGCATCGCAGCCAGAGGCGCCCGAAAGTATCTGGGGTGCTTCCCAACACCTGAAGCCGCATCGGCCGCCTACCTCGCGGCAAAACGAGAACTGCACGAAAGCAACACGCTATGACCGAAACAGCAGAACAACCGGCCCACAAGCTCAACGCCGACCAGACCGTGGCCGTCGCCACCGACGTGTTCTGGAACGAGGACATGACCACGTGCCCTCGCGGCGCCAAGGTCCAACTGCTCGGCGCGGGCGGCGTGGCGGTATACGGCGACTACCACGGTGATCCGTTCTGGCAGGCGTGGTGCCC
>NZ_JADYXL010000042.1:0-1382 GCF_015864265.1 Pseudoalteromonas sp. NZS37
GAGGAAAAACTGGCCGAAGCCCGCCGCAAGCGCCTGAACGTGGACAAGGAAGGTTACTCCTTGAACACCGCAGGGGAGCGCGTGATGGCCGGGGAAACCCAAGAGCAGGTAGACCGCGACATCGCCCGGCGTTACGGCGAAGAGAACATCGGCAACCCAGACGCCATCAAGGCTCGCGGCCTGGCAGAGATGCTGAAGTTCATCTCCAGTCAGGGTGGGCAGATTCGAGACCCCAACTACAGCAAGCAGGTGGCTGACATGCGCCGGCAACTGCAGGAGTTGGAAGCGAAGCTGCTCAACACAGGCCCGGCACCAGGCGGCACGGCGACCACACCCGCAGGTGGGGGATCGACGACGCCAGGCGGCAGCCCTTCGGGTGGGCGCCCAAGCAGCGGTGGCGTCAGCAGCGGGGGGAACCTGACCGTCAACCTCGGCGGCCGCAACCTCGGAACNCAGCGGTGGCGTCAGCAGCGGGGGGAACCTGACCGTCAACCTCGGCGGCCGCAACCTCGGAACCATCACCGGACTGAACCCCACGCAGTCACGTGAAACTCTCGCAGTGCTTCGCGCACTTGAAACCTCACAAGGAACCGCAGCATGAGCCTCACCCTGGCCGATGGCACGACCACACTGACCTTGAACCCAGACCTGTTCTGGTCCGACGAGAACAACTGGAACCCGGTCGAGCAGACTGCCGACCGCACGATCACGGGCGCGTACATCGTCCAGGCGGCGGCGAGGGTCAAGGGGCGACCCATCACGCTGGAGCCGGAGAGCGACAGCAGCGCGTGGATGACGCGCGCCGACGTGACGGCGTTGCGAAATTGGGCCGCAGTACCCGGCAAAACCATGACTCTTACACTTCGCGGCGAGGCTCGGGAGGTCATCTTCCGTCACCAGGACGGCGGTTTTGAGGCCCGTCCTGTGATCCAGTACCGCGATGGGCACGAACTGCCTGCCGACTTTTACCTCTGCACCATCCGTCTCATGGAGATTTAACAAGTGGCAATCTTGAAAGGCGATGTCCGCCTGGTAGCGTCGGCGGTGATGGATGACGTGAGCGAAGGCGGCGGTGCCCCCACGGCGACGATCATCCAGGACGGTGAGAGCAACAACATCTTCCCGGACATCAGCGAGCTGGACCGCGCGGGCGGTCGGGTGAACCTGCGCAAAGTGCATGTGCACGTCCAGACGGGCGACCGTGACACGCTGCTGGGCACCAATTTCATTGTGGCCGAGCCCCCTAATGATCCGAACGTGAGCATCACGGTCTTCTCTACCGGCGAGACCTTTGACACGCGCACCAACGCTGCGGATTTCATCGAAGCCTATCTGGTGAAAGGCCCCGCACTTCCGGGCTTCTTGCTGGAGAACCACGTCGC
>NZ_JADYXL010000043.1:0-1206 GCF_015864265.1 Pseudoalteromonas sp. NZS37
CATAAAACGCGTTTGGCGTTGTATGGTTAAGCCTCACGGGTAATTAGTACAAGTTAGCTTAATGGCTCACACCACTTCCACATCTTGCCTATCAACGTTGTAGTCTTCAACGGCCCTTCAGAGACTTTAAAAGTCTAGTGAGAACTCATCTCGAGGCCTGCTTCGCGCTTAGATGCTTTCAGCGCTTATCAGTTCCGAACGTAGCTACCGGGCAATGCCATTGGCATGACAACCCGAACACCAGCGGTTCGTTCACTCCGGTCCTCTCGTACTAGGAGCAACCCCTCTCAATTCTCAAACGCCCACGGCAGATAGGGACCGAACTGTCTCACGACGTTCTAAACCCAGCTCGCGTACCACTTTAAATGGCGAACAGCCATACCCTTGGGACCGACTTCAGCCCCAGGATGTGATGAGCCGACATCGAGGTGCCAAACACCGCCGTCGATATGAACTCTTGGGCGGTATCAGCCTGTTATCCCCGGAGTACCTTTTATCCGTTGAGCGATGGCCCTTCCATTCAGAACCACCGGATCACTATGACCTACTTTCGTACCTGCTCGACGTGTCTGTCTCGCAGTTAAGCTGGCTTCTACCATTACACTAACCGTACGATGTCCGACCGTACTTAGCCAACCTTCGTGCTCCTCCGTTACTCTTTAGGAGGAGACCGCCCCAGTCAAACTACCCACCAGGCACTGTCCGTAACCCCGATTCAGGGGCCAACGTTAGAACATCAAAACTACAAGGGTGGTATTTCAAGGTTGACTCCACAACAACTAGCGTCGCTGCTTCAAAGTCTCCCACCTATCCTACACATGTAGGTTCAATGTTCAGTGCCAAGCTGTAGTAAAGGTTCACGGGGTCTTTCCGTCTAGCCGCGGGTACACAGCATCTTCACTGCGATTTCAATTTCACTGAGTCTCGGGTGGAGACAGCGTGGCCATGGTTACACCATTCGTGCAGGTCGGAACTTACCCGACAAGGAATTTCGCTACCTTAGGACCGTTATAGTTACGGCCGCCGTTTACCGGGGCTTCGATCAAGAGCTTCTCCCTAAGGATAACCCCATCAATTAACCTTCCGGCACCGGGCAGGTGTCACACCGTATACGTCATCTTGCGATTTTGCACAGTGCTGTGTTTTTAATAAACAGTCCCAGCCACCTGGTCACTGCGGCTCCCGTCCGCTTAGAGAGCAAGTCTC
>NZ_JADYXL010000044.1:0-1171 GCF_015864265.1 Pseudoalteromonas sp. NZS37
AAGTGTATTTTGTCATACGTCAAATTTACTGGTAAAGATAGCGAAACAGTGCCGCCCGCTTGAACGCCAGTAATTTTATTTAGAGGTGCAATATTTTTCATTATTCGCCCCTTAACCTAAAATAATGCGTTGAAGAGGACGCGCAGCACGTACATTACTAAGTACGGCTAATACTGCCAGCGTTGCGCCAACAGTAAATAAAGTATTCTTGTTAAACATGGTAAAACCTCGGTTTATTAAAAGATTTGTTAAAATTCGATTGCTAATAAACCAAGTGTTTCGCTCTTTCGCCTAGCGGGTTTCGCTCCCCACATAGCGAAAAAGAGCGAAATTCGCTCTTTTTTTAATTAAATACCTCTCAATTTCTCAAGTGTTAGCTTTTTGCAATTACCAAAGTCTATACATGACTTATCAATATTTATGCTGTACGGGTCAATATTCCCAATTCCGCCCGCTGACTTTACAAGGTAGTGCAAACGCTTTTTAGAGCGCTGTCCATTCATCTTGCTTAGCTGAATTACATCGTTTAAATCTGCATCTAATTCGACCGCAATTAATTTTGCATCGTGCCGTGATTCTTGAGCACCTAACACTTTTCGCGGTGAGTTATTCCAAATCGTTTTTGGCACTTCTTGCGAACGCTGAAAAACAGTGTGAAGCACTAAGCCAAATTTACGACCACCTGTTGCCATTTCACCAACAATAGAATCATCTTTACCCGCAGTGCTTGTAAGCTTTGCTAGTTCTTCAATAATCACATCAAGTCGGCGTTTACCGTCTGCGGCTGCCCACATTAAGCGACCGAACCAATGTAACTCTTTTTTCTTTGCCTCTTTTAGCTGCGATTGGCTTAATGATTCGCTAAACAAAGGCGAATATGCCACCACGAATTTTTGCCCACTTCGCCATGCATCAGCGAACGCCGCCGCGAATTTTTGACGCGTATCAAAATGATAAACAACGCGACCGCCCAAACCGTTAAACGGTGTGTTTTTTCGCGCGTCATATTTGTAATCGCCGTACAAATCAAAAATAGCAACCTGCGAACCCATCAAGCCCTTTAGCAGTTTTACAGCTGCTGTTTTGCCGCCACCAGTACCCGCCAAATAACAAACATGCAAAGCATCTAGTTCATTGTTTGGATTAATTGCCACTCGCTATCACCTCGCCC
>NZ_JADYXL010000045.1:0-1167 GCF_015864265.1 Pseudoalteromonas sp. NZS37
GAAGGCCCCGCGCCGGACCTGACCATTGAGATTATCGAGGTATGACCATGACCTTCACGGTTGAACAACTCGCGGCGGCCACCAGCGCGCCGTACGGAAACGCGCAGACCTACCACCAGCCCCTGCTGGATGCCATGGGTCGATTCGACATCTGCTCTCTGCAGCGCCAGGCGGCGTTCCTCGCCACCGTGGCGGTGGAGTCGGCGCACCTGTCGGCGGTGGAAGAGGGCCTGTACTACAAGGACGCCTCACGGTTGGCGCGCATCTACCCCCGCGCGTTCAAGAGCATGGCTGACGCCGAGCCATACGCACGCAACCCCAAGGGCCTGAGCGAACTGCTCTACAAAGGCATGCATGGCAGAGGTTTGGTGCAGCTAACTTGGCGCAAAAACTACGAACGCGCCGGCGAGTCGCTGGGGTACGACTACGTGGGCAACCCCGCGCTGGTCACCACGCCAAAGCACGCCGCGCTGACGGCAGCCTGGTACTGGCACGACGCCAAGTGCAACGACCCGGCCGACAAGGGCGACATGACCGAGGTGACGCGGCGGGTGAACGGGCCAGCGCTCATGCACCTGGCCGAGCGCAAGGCGCAGTACGAGACTGCGCTGAAAGCACTGACATGATCGGGCTGCTCAAATTCTGGCGCGNTGCACCTGGCCGAGCGCAAGGCGCAGTACGAGACTGCGCTGAAAGCACTGACATGATCGGGCTGCTCAAATTCTGGCGCGAGGCGCTGATCGTGGTGCTCCTGCTGGCGCTGGCCGGGCAGCAGGTGAGGGTGGCCGGCGAGAAGTCGGCGCATCAGAAGACGAAGGCCGACAACGCCGAGGTGCTGCGCGTGTTGGCCGACAAGACACTGAAGGCGTACCAGGCGGTGGTCGCCGAGGACGATGCGCGCAAGGCGGCCGTGGCCGCTCTGGACGAGAAACACACGAAGGAACTGAACCATGAAAAGCGCAAGCTGGAAACTCTGCAGTCTGATGTGCGCGCTGGCCGTGTCGGGCTGCGGATCAATGCCAAGTGCCCCGCCCCAACCGGAACTGGTGTGCCCCAAGCCCCCGGCGCCACCAGCGTGGTTGATGCAGGCGGCCCCCGACTTACTGACGCCGCTGAACGGGATTATTTCAGTCTCCGAGCCGGGATTGAAACTGCCCGCCAGCAAAT
>NZ_JADYXL010000046.1:0-1165 GCF_015864265.1 Pseudoalteromonas sp. NZS37
ACGGCGGCGCAGCGGCGCCTGAGTTCCAGAAGCTCGCCGACGAGATCGGCCGCCTGGGCGAGCAGAGCCAAGCGCTGACCACGTTCCGGGAACTGAGCGAGGAAACCGACAAGCTGGCCGCGCGCCAAGTGGACGCCGCCGACAGCGCCGCGCAGATGGCCGAGCGGCTGGAGGTGTTGCGTGATGCCACTGCTAAGGCCACCCAGCGGCAGAGCGAGGCCAACGCCGAGTTGTTGAAGGGTCAGCGCACGCAAGCCGAGGCCACGGCAGCGTTGCGACTCCTGAAGGCAGAATACGACGCGGCCGGGAAGAACACTGCAGCCTACCGCGACCAACTGGCCGATGCGGTCAAAGCTCAGAACGCAGCAAACGTCGAACTCGTAACGCTGCGCGCCAACCAGAAGGCAGCCAACGCCGAAGCCTCGTCGGCCGTGGCCGAGCAAGGCAAACTGGAGACCCAGTACAAGAAGAGCGCGGCACAGGTCGAACGCCTGGACACCGCCCTGAACAAGCAGAACGAGGCGCTACGTCAGGCGACCACGGCGGCCGAGGCGCTGGGGCTGTCCACTGCAGACGTAGCTGCGGCTGAGGGCAAGCTGCAGGCGATCTTCAACTCTGGCGTTCAGACCGTAAACGCGCGCAACGCAGCGCTCCGCGAGATGGCAGAAGCCAACCGCCTGCTNACCGTAAACGCGCGCAACGCAGCGCTCCGCGAGATGGCAGAAGCCAACCGCCTGCTCGCCATCGAAGAGAAGGCAGTTGCAGACCTGCTGGCACGCGGCCAAGCGGCGCTGCAGGCCGAGACACTGGCCCAGCGCGATGCGGCGCGGGCCACGGAGCAGTACGCGGCCACAAAGCGCGAAGCGGCTGCGGCCAACGATGCCTGGCAGAAAGAGGCCGAGGCCCTGGTCAACGCGGCCCACGCCGCCCAGCAACTGGCCCGCGAGACCGAGATTTTGGCTGCGGCCCAGCGTGAACTCGCCAACCAGAACGCCTTCGAGAAGCAGGCCACCGAAGCGCAGAAACTGCTGCAGGCGGCCCAGTACGTCAAGTTCTGGGAGAACGCGCTGGAGCAGGCCGAGACCCAGGTCAAGCAGACCGCTGACGAAGCCCAGAAGGCTGCCCAGCGCATCGACAACGCCTTCGGCACGCTCGGCGTGCGCTC
>NZ_JADYXL010000047.1:0-1140 GCF_015864265.1 Pseudoalteromonas sp. NZS37
GGGGGTTGTGAGGGGTTTTAGCGGGAAATTTTCATGGCTTCCATGAGAGCGTCTTGGATGGAGGCTTTTGTGCGCAGGCGCTTCACGACAACCTCTTCCAGCGTTCCGGCCGCAATGAGCCGATGGACGTACACCGGGCGGTTGTACCCGCTCTGCGCCTGGCGGGTGGGGCCCAGGCGCTCGACCATCTGCGCGCTGGCCTCAAGACTCCAGTTGCTGGAGAAGAAACACAGAATGTTGCTTCCGTGCTGGAGACTCAACCCGTGGCCGGCGCTTTGTGGGTGGGCCACGAGCATTTGAATCTCACCCGCGTTCCAGCGGTCGATGATCTTCGGGTCGGCGCCGAGGTGCACAGCCTTGGGGAACGCCTTCAAGATGCGCGCCAGGTCGCTCTTGAAGTGGTACGCACAGAGCACTGGCATGCCTGCTGCCTCTTCGACCACGCTCTGCAGCGCCTCGATCTTGGCGTCGTGCACCAGCGACCATGCGCCGTCAGCGTCGGTGTAGAGCGCGCCAGAAGCGATTTGTAAAACCTTCTGCGAGAGGGCTGCCGCGCTGAAGGCTTCGATGGGCTTGCCTTCCAGCTCCACGAACATTTCTTGCTCCATTTTTTTATAGAGCTTCATGGCGGCCGATGGCATCTCAACCTTGATGTCGTTCTCGATGAGTTCGGGTAAGTCAAAGTAGTCGCGCGCCTCCAGCGCGATGGTGATGTCTTTGATGGCTGCGCGAATTTGTTCGTCCGCAAAAGGTAGCGGTTCAATCTGTTGCTTCTGCGGGTCGCTTCCCGGGCGGGCGCGGAACCAGCGGTGGCTGAAGGCAGTGAAACTGGTTCCGAGGCGTCGGCCGGAATCCAAGAAAAAATACTGCGCCCACAAATCTTCCAGGCCATTCGGAGCGGGCGTGCCAGACAGGCAGATGAACCGAGTGGCGCGGGTCAACGCGACGCGGGCCAGGGCTTTGGCGCGCTTGCCCCCTTGGCCGGTGAGAAACTTCTTGCCGGACTTGCTCGTCTGGATGCTGACGCGCAGGCTCTTGAGTTTCGTGCTTTCGTCACAGACGATGCAATCGAACGACCAGTTGGCGCCGTGGTACTCCACCAGCCATTCCAGCACGTCGTAATTTGCCGTAACGATCACC
>NZ_JADYXL010000048.1:0-1115 GCF_015864265.1 Pseudoalteromonas sp. NZS37
CGCCAGTGTGAGCGATGCCGCAGGCAATGAAGCTACTGCCACAGGCACTGGTGAAATAGATACCATTGCACCGACGCTTGTACTTACCAGCCCAGGCTCAAGTAACGACATCACCCCGACACTCAGCGGAACAAGCGATGCGGTTGAAGGCACGGTTATTAACTTTACCGTAGTGGATGATTTAGGTAGCTCACAAACGTTCACCACCACTGTGGATGCTGATGGCAACTTCTCAATCGAAGTACCGACTGCACTGGCTGAAGGGCCGTACACGATCACCGCCAACATCAGCGATGTGGCAGGTAACAGCACCGATATTACAGGCAATGGCACCATTGATACCACTGCACCAAGTGTGAGTGTGGATGCGCCGTTACTAACCAACGACACCACACCAACCGTTACTGGCACCAGTGATGCACCTAACAGCACGATTACAGTTACGTTTACAGATGCAGCAAATGCCACCCAAAGCATTGATGTACAAACCGACACCAATGGTAACTGGAGCGCGACACCAACAGGTATATTAGCTGAAGGGAATTACAGTGTTAGCGCCAGCATTATCGATGCTGCAGGCAATACAGGCACGGGTACAGACAGTGGCGAAGTAGATGTTACCCCACCAGATTTAGCGTTTACACCTACCTTCTTATTAGGCTCATTGGTGTTATTAAATGGCACCTCTGATTTACCGGCTGGCAGTGAAATTACCATTACCGAGCAACTTGTTGGCGGTGGCGTAGGGCTAAGTTACACCACAACCACAGATGCCAATGGTAACTGGTCATTAACTGGTATCGATATCTCATTACTTAATTTAGGCTCCGTGATCGCAACAGCGACCGATGCCGCAGGTAATACCCGTACAATTAGCTCAGATGACTTTGATAATACACCGCCGACACTTACTGTTGATGTTGCAGCACAAAGTGACAGCAATACACCGGTTATTAGCGGCACAAGTGATGCGGGGGAAGGCGCGCAAGTCACCATTGTAGTGACCGACAGTGATGGTAATCCACAAACCATCACCGCGCTTGTGGATGCGGATGGCAACTGGAGTGCCACACCAGCGACACCATTAAGTGAAGGTCAAAGCACCATTGAAGTAA
>NZ_JADYXL010000049.1:0-1095 GCF_015864265.1 Pseudoalteromonas sp. NZS37
GAAGGGGTGACCGGGAAACCCGAAGGCGTGCACGGCAAAATAGCGTTTTTGTTTCATGCTGCAATCCCCTTAGAAATAGTCGCGGCTGAGTGAGTGTGAGCCAAACTCAACATAAGGCACCTTGATGGCTTCGTACACATCAGGCCCGAAAGCATCGTTAAGTCCAACACCGTGACCCATGGCTTGCATTGCGGCATAGTGACCGAAGTGGTCGATTGTGTTGGGTCGGTCGCCGTCACCATCGCGCTCAATCAGCCCCAGCAAGTCGCCGATGCTTAGACCGTTTTCGCGTTCCATATCCATGCGCAGGGTCCGCGCGGCGTGCATTGCAGCGGGGTCGATTTCATCGGGCATTACATCAAAAATTTCAGTACCTGCGCCGATGGGTGAATCTTCGGACTCATCGGCAGCATCCGCCCACGCACTGGCAAAAAATGCCTTTGCGGCGTGCAATTCAAATTCTTCGGTTTCAGCCATATCAGTTCACTCCTTGATAAATAACAGGGGGCAAAAACGCCCGGTAATAGCCCCGTACATAAGGGCTATTCGCTGGCGTTTTTATTTGTGTGCTGCCCACATGTGTGGCGCGGCATAAGGTGGCGCGGGTTGCTTCAACCACTGCCCCAGCGGCCACGATTGGTTGCGGCTTTCGCAATGGTCGTCGTCGCGCGGTTTACCCTTCTCCCCCGGAAAAATGGTGTTTTCGTACCACTCCGCATCCGAGACATATCCCGGCGCGTAGAACTGACCGTTGCAGGGTTTGCGTGCCCATGCCGGGATATGCTCCATGGCGTAGCGTTGCTGATACTGGGCTTTTGCCGTGGCAAGGGAAATAGCGCGTTTCATAATCAACCCCTCAAAATAAAATCAACTAAAAGCGGCAAACTAAAAAGAAGGCTGGTTAGGATGGCGGTACGGTCTTACACCTGCTGCAATATAACCAACACCTGGCACACGATATAGTGTGCAAGTAGCAGCGTGTGCGTAATTGTCTGTCGGGTTTGCATATTCCGCACAATATGAAATCAGTTCTCGATTTTCTGGCAAAGTTTCATTATCGGCATATGTTTTTGCAAGCGGGTAAAGCGTCCCGCC
>NZ_JADYXL010000005.1:0-458113 GCF_015864265.1 Pseudoalteromonas sp. NZS37
ACTTAGAAAGACTTAAAAAATATTATCAGATATTTTCCAAATTCAGTTAGTGCGTAGCGATACGGATTAACGCCCAAATTTGCTTGGTGACAATAGCGTTTTGGACCCACCTGATTCCATGCCGAACTCAGTAGTGAAACGAAACAGCGCCGATGATAGTGTAGCATTTACTATGTGAAAGTAGGACATTACCAGGCTTCAAATTGTAGAAACCCGTTACAGCAATGTGACGGGTTTTTTGCTGTCTGAGATTTAGTAAATAGCCAAGAGCCCATGCCGAACTCAGTAGTGAAACTAAAGCTTCGACCGATAATAGTGTAGCATTTCACTGTGGCTCTCCACCGCTGTGGGCACCACGACATTACACAAGCTTCACATTGTAAAAAGCCCGAATCTAACGATTCGGGCTTTTTTACGTCTGTAGAAAAGTGAAATGCGCGCAATAAATACACACTCACATCAACACCTAGCACGTAGGGCGGGCGAGCGTAGCGATTCCCGACGCTAAAATCACAACAAAAACCCTCAATACCCCAGTCGGCTAATACAATAGCATTTTCACTGTGACTTTCTACCGCTGTGGGCACTACGACAAGCCCACCGACTTAGCCCGTATCTAACGATTTTTTACGCCTGAAGAAAGATTAAATGCGAGCCAATAACGAATAATCTTAACCATAACATCATCAAGTACTTACATTAAATACCTTCATGATCTAACTAAACCCGAGAGGTTCGCGTTTTGAAAAGTGTAGTAAAGTTAAATGTAGGTGAATAGCGTACAACTCACTCAACTATCTTATTCATATTTAATCTTTTTTACTTTCTATAAAAGCTAATTACTTTCATTTCCTTAGATAACAAATTTAATTTTGCTTTGTTACTGTCTTTGATTTAGGATCAAATCAGTTTAAAACCAAGAACTAATAGCCTGTGTATAGATTATTAATTAGCGCCATATCCATTTTATTTTGTTTTTCTGCGTCGGCAGTTGAAGTAACTGATCTATATCAAGATATTTTAAAAGTGGATGACAAAACACGAGACACTCGATTAGCTGCGAGTCGTAAAGCTTTGCTCAATGTTTTAGTGAAAGTAAGCGGTGATGAAACTGCGGATCAAAATAAATTAGCACAGCAACGCACTAAAGATATTTCTGATTATATGCTTAAGTTTGAATATGACGAGAGAGCAAATGGACAATTGAAACTTGTTGTTAAATTTGAAGCTCGAAAGATCAATGCGTTAATCAAAGAGTTAAACTTACCTTTATGGGGAGTACAACGCCCGTTAGTCGCAATATGGTTAGGTATTGAAGACAATTGGCGCAGAGAATTAGTAACACAAGAAAGTTACCCGCAATTAGAGCAGTTAATTTATGACAAAGCAGGACGCCGTGGTCTGCCTGTCGTTGTGCCATTACTTGATTTACAAGATAGACGTTTAGTAGGTATTCCTGAGGTATGGGGTAACTTTTCAGAACCAGTAGAAGAGGCCTCTAGACGCTACAGTGCTGAGCGAAGTATTACAGCAAGAATGTATAAAGAAGCGGATAGCGAAAATTGGATTTTAGATTGGCGTTTTACTAATGATGATCAATTTGATTCAAATAGATTAACGGGCGATAAGCAGCAAATAGTGAGTCAAATGATTGATACCTTAGCTCGAGGCCTTGCAAGCGAGTACGCTATTGATCCAAATGCTTATTATGAACAAGCCGCGGCCACGCTAACATTAAAAGGCACGCAAAGTTTTGTTGATGTTGAATTAGCAAAACAAAGATTATTGAACTTAAGCGTTGTTACGCAAGTTAAAATTGTTCGTAAAACACCAGAATTTGTAGAATTTAAACTAAACCACACTGGTAACCTAAGCGATCTTAAAAAAGGGTTAGGGTTAGACTCCTCATTTAAAGATTATGAGGATCCACGCGCTTTTTATCATGTTGTTGATAAAAATAGCTTAGAGTATCAATGGATAACGCCATAATGCTAACTTCTGAGCCGATGCAAATGGCATTACCGGTTACCTTGCCGGATGACGAAACATTTGCATCGTACTTTGGTGGGGAAGATTCGTTAGAGGTTAACCATTTAAAAGATAGCTTTTCGAAGTTAGCTAAAAAGTTTCAGTATACTTATTTATGTGGGTTAGGTGATTCGGGTAAGTCTCACCTTTTGTATGCAACCTGCATTAAAGCACAAGAGCGTGGCTTATCTAATATGCTGCTTTCTATGCGCGAAGTAATTGACTTTGGACCTATGGTATTAGACGGTTTAGAAGCACTTGATGTTCTATGTATTGATGACGTGCATTTAGTTGCAGGCAATGATGCATGGGAAAAAGCACTATTCAACTTTTTTAACCGGTTTAACGAACCCGGAAAAATGTTAGTAGTAACTGCCGATTTACTTCCTAGCATGCTTAATATCTCGCTGCCTGACTTAGAGTCTCGCTTAACGTGGGGAACAACCTTTCAAATTCGTTCTATGAGTGATGATGATAAAGCACAAGCACTTGTTAAGCGCGCTCATATGCGCGGCCTTGAATTAAGTGATGAGTGTGCACGCTTTTTACTAACCCGTTTAAGCCGTGATATGCGTGCTTTATTAGATGTACTCGACAAATTAGATCATGCATCTATGGCAGCACAGCGAAAATTAACTATTCCTTTTATAAAATCAACGTTAAAGCTGTAGTAGGTCTAGAATCTAGACCCTTCTTTCAGTTATCATAAGCTATTATCAGAGCGTGTTTACCTTTCCTGATTGGAATTTGTTTAACTTAAGAGTGCTTTAATCGCGTCGTGAGGACTTTAGCGTAGTATTTATATGCGAAACCCGAACAACAAAGAAAGTAGCCTCCGAGATAAACACTTCAAACTGCATGTGTTTGGTCTTTATTTAGCGTTATTGCATGACTTATGTAGGAAACTACAGTCCAATGATTAACCTTATTTAATAACCAACCACACTGTTGTAAAGCAATCTTGAAAGGCCAACACGCTCTTAAGCAATCACCTTCTGTGAAAGGTCAGGTATCGAATGAACTTAGAAAACATATTAGCGCAAGCACTTGAGGCGGTAGCCAGTGCCAGTGAAATAGCGCAGTTAGAAGATATCAGGGTTAATTACCTTGGTAAAAAAGGCGAAATCACTAGCTTACTTAAAACGTTAGGTAAAATAGCACCTGAAGAACGTAAAGAAGCAGGCCAAGTTATAAACCAAGCTAAACAAGATGTACAAGCTGCTATCAACGAAAAGCGTGAGTTGCTAGCAAGTAAAGCACTTGAAGAAAAACTAGCTGCTGAAACTATAGATGTAACTCTACCAGGGCGTGTTATGCCTACTGGCGGTTTACACCCAGTTACGCGCACTATTGAGCGCATAGAAAGCTTTTTTGGTGAGTTAGGTTTTGAAGTTAAATCTGGTCCAGAAATCGAAGACGATTTTCATAACTTTGATGCGCTAAATATTCCAGAGCACCATCCAGCACGTGCTGATCATGATACCTTTTATTTCAATCCTAAATTAGTACTACGTACACAAACAAGTGGCGTGCAAATTCGTACTATGGAAACTGAGCAGCCACCACTGCGCATTATTTCACCTGGACGCGTATACCGTAACGATTACGACCAAACACATACACCTATGTTCCATCAGGTTGAAGGTTTAATGGTTGATACCGATGTTAGCTTTACTGAGCTAAAAGGTATTTTGCATGATTTTTTACGTAACTTTTTTGAAGAAGATATGGAAATTCGTTTCCGTCCTTCATTCTTCCCGTTTACAGAACCTTCGGCTGAAGTAGATGTTATGGGTAAAGACGGTAAGTGGTTAGAAGTACTAGGCTGCGGCATGGTACATCCAAATGTACTTAAGTCTGTGGGCATTGACCCAGAAAAATACACCGGCTTTGCTTTTGGTATGGGTGTAGAGCGTTTAACTATGTTGCGCTATGGCGTAAACGATTTGCGTGCATTTTTCGAAAATGACTTAAAATTCCTGAACCAGTTCCGTTAAGAGTGAAACAATAAAATGAAATTTAGTGAAAAGTGGTTAAGAGAGTGGGTTAATCCTGCTATTGATACGCAAGCTCTTTCGGAACAGCTTTCAATGGCTGGTCTAGAAGTTGATGGCGTTGAGCCTGCTGCTGCCAAATTTAATGGCGTAGTTGTAGGTGAAGTTGTTGAATGTGGACAGCACCCTGATGCAGATAAACTGCGTGTTACCAAAATTAACGTAGGTGGCGATGAGCTACTTGATATCGTGTGTGGTGCACCAAATTGTCGTTTAGGTATTAAAGTTGCTGTTGCAACTGTGGGCGCTGTACTGCCTGGTGACTTTAAAATTAAAAAAGCCAAACTACGCGGCCAACCTTCAAACGGAATGCTATGTGCTTTTGTTGAGCTAGGTATTAGCGAAGAAGGCGACGGCATTATGGAATTGCCAAGCGATGCACCAGTAGGCACTGATTTACGTGATTACCTAGGTCTTGATGATAATATTATAGATGTTGATTTAACACCAAACCGTGGTGACTGCTTAGGTATAAAAGGTCTAGCACGCGAAGTAGGCGTTTTAAATAGTATTGACGTAAACGTATTAGATATTCCAGCTGTTACTCCAACAATTGATGACAAAGTATCAATTGAGCTAGTTAATGAAGATGCATGTCCTCGTTACCTTGGTCGTGTGATAAAGGGCATTAACCTTGATGTAGAAACACCGCTTTGGATGGTTGAAAAGCTACGTCGCAGTGGCGTACGTTCAATCGACCCAGTAGTTGATGTTACTAACTATGTATTACTTGAACTTGGTCACCCAATGCACGCGTTTGATTTAAATGCGATTGAAGGTGGTATTAAAGTACGTAGTGCAAACGCAGGTGAAGAACTTGTTTTATTAGACGGTAACACCGCTAAATTAAACGATACAACACTTGTGATAGCCGATCATAACAAAGCACTTGCAATTGCAGGTATTTTTGGTGGTGAACAATCAGGTGTTACAGATAAAACATCTGATATATTACTTGAAAGCGCATTTTTTAATCCTGTAGCAATTGCAGGGCAAGCACGTAGCTACGGTTTACACACTGATGCTTCACACCGTTATGAGCGCGGTGTTGATTTTGCTCTACAACATGATGCAATGGAACGTGCAACAGCACTTCTTCTTGAGATTGTAGGTGGTCAAGCAGGCCCAGTAGTTGAAGCTGTTGCGGCTGACAAACTACCAAAAGTGACTGAAGTACGTCTTCGTCGTGCACGTTTAGACCGTGTTATTGGTCATCATATTGAAGATGCTAAAGTAACAGATATTCTTACGCGTTTAGGTCTTGATGTTAAAGTAGAAAATGAAAGCTGGAGTGCGGACGTACCAAGCTACCGTTTTGATATTCGCATCGAAGAAGATTTAATTGAAGAAGTAGCACGTGTTTACGGTTACAACAGCATTCCAAATGTTGCACCAACTGCAAAACTTAAAATGACGACACATAACGAAGCAACTATTGCGCTTAGCAAGTTCCGCAATACGTTAGTGACTCGTGGTTACCAAGAAGCAATTACATACAGCTTTGTAGACCCTAAAGTACAAGCTATTTTACACCCAGAGTGTAAAGCAATGGTATTACCGCACCCTATTTCAATTGAAATGTCAGCGATGCGTGTAAGTTTAATGCCGGGTTTATTAGCGTCTGTAGCGTATAACCAAAATCGCCAACAGCCTCGTATTCGTTTATTCGAACATGGTCTTAAATTTATAAGCGACGAAAGTGCAGAAAATGGTGTTTACCAAGTACCGGTTATTGGCGGCGTTATTACGGGTCTTGTAAATGGTGAACATTGGGTTGAAGAAAAACGTAACGTTGATTTTTACGATTTAAAAGGTGATGTTGAAGCCTTACTTGCAATTACTAATGATGTTACTCGCTTTGAAATTAAAGCAGAGCAGTCAGATGGACTTCACCCTGGTCAATCAGCTGTAATATATGTTGATGGCAAAAAGGTTGGTTTTTTTGGTGCTTTACATCCTCAAGCTCAAAAGTCGTTAGATATCAACAACGCAACTTTTGTTTTTGAAATTGAAATGTCAGCAATAGAAAAAAGAAATTTACCGCAAGCAGAAGGGGTGTCTAAATTCCCTTCAAATCGCCGCGACATCGCGATTTTAGTGGCAGACAGCGTTAAATCTGGCGACATTTTAAGCGTGATCGAAAAAGTTGGCGGAAATCAATTGGTTGACCTAAACTTATTCGATGTGTATAAGGGCAAAGGTATTGAGCCAAATTATAAGAGTTTGGCGATTGCTCTAACACTGCAAGCGGTTGATAGAACACTCGAAGAGAAAGATATCAATCTAGTAGTTGATAACGTGGTGGCCGAATTGGCCGAACAGTTTAATGCATCGTTGAGGGACTAGATATGGCGCTTACTAAAGCCGACATAGCTGAACACCTATTTGAAAAGCTCGGGATCAATAAAAAAGATGCCAAAGATTTAGTTGAAGCGTTTTTTGAAGAAATCCGCTCAGCGCTAGAAAAAGGCGAGCAGGTTAAGCTCTCTGGATTTGGTAACTTTGATCTTCGAGACAAAAAAGAAAGACCAGGCCGCAACCCGAAAACAGGCGAAGATATTCCTATTTCGGCACGTCGCGTGGTGACTTTTCGACCAGGTCAAAAGCTTAAAACCCGCGTAGAAGTGGGCACAAGCAAAGCAAAATAAAAAAAGGCAGCGTAAGCTGCCTTTTTATTTGCCTGAATAACCTAGTTATTAAATTATACCAACCTGCATAAATCTTTGATCAATTTAACGAATTAAATTGCACTATAACGTCGTTAAAAATGTTTTATTTAGAACAACTAGATACAAAAATTTTTGCCTAGTTCTAGCGTAATTCCCTTAACGTTAAATAGACCCCATATATAAGCAGATTGGTATTAGGTTATTTTTGCGATTATAAATTAAAACTCTCGAGGAGATACAAAATCACCTGCCATTATTTGCTGAAATGTTTGCTCTGCAAGTACATCTAGGCTGTCTAAGCTTTTACCATTCGTTATTAATTGCTGCTCAATTTCAAACACGTCAATATTTTCAATCCCCGACATTTGCGCTACTTTAGAAAATATATATGCATGCTTAAATTTATCATGTTTATAAAAAAGACTAATAAGTGATGTATACACTTCAGGATTCGGTACGTTGTCTTTTTTATTGAGTTCTAAAGTTTTATAAAGCAAATCGATGGTTTTTTCATCGTCGAACTTAATATAGTACGATGCTAAAAAAAATTGCATTTCGGCACTTTGCGTTACACTTTTGTCATTTTCTATCGCCAATAATTTTGTCAGTGCGTTTTGGTTATTATTTCGTGACCATTGGTAGTAGAGCAAACCTGGATGGTTCGTATTTTGAGTATCTTGATATAAGCGAGTCATTTCTTTAATGCTCGTTAATTGACCGTCAATACGTGACGTTTTTTTAGCTTTTAACTTAATATGTTCAATTTTGGCGGCCAAAGTTATGCATTGGTTATAAGATTCAAAGTCCTTGAGTAATTGGTATTTATTTTCATCAGTAGGGTCTTTGTATTCTATGTAACGTTTGATAATTACATCAGAACGCTCATCCTTGCAGTGGCTGTCTTTGTTTAAGTCGCTACAAAAGCCAGGTGTTTCTTTGCACACTTGTGCGAGTGTCAAGGGCTCTTCACACCCTGTCAACGTTAGCAAACCCAATAGTACACTTGCTTTTTTAAGCATCCCTTAACCCCAAATGAATATCTACCTTGTTATTCTAACGCAATCATTTAACGCCTAACAGTAGAGAATAACTTCAGATTAAATTAGAATAGCCCTGCCTGAAGTGCATTACTCTCAAAATATAGTGCATTTTTAAAGGCTATCCGTTCAAAATGATAAACTTAGGTAAATAAAATGACCTCATCTCACGAGTTAGAATACACAAATAGTTGGCAAGAGCGCCAAGATTACGCAGAAAGCATGCAACCAATCATTGGTAAACTTTACCGTAATCGTGGTATCGAAATCGCTGTATATGGCCGTCCTCTCGTAAATGCCAGTACTATCGATATTATCAAATCTCACAAAACCGTTGCTCAGTTTGAAGGCACTAAATTACGTTTGCGTGAAAGCTTCCCATTTTTAGAAGCTATCAGCAAAATGGAATTAAACTCTGCACGTATTGATATTGGTAAGCTTGCATATAGTTATTTGTTCACTGAAGCTGCAAAAGGCCGCTCAGTAGAAGAATTTGTAAAAGATGAACTTGCAGAAATAGCTGACTTACCAGCGAAAGAACCACGCGATGTTGTATTGTATGGTTTTGGTCGTATTGGTCGTTTACTAGCGCGTTTATTAATTGAAAAATCAGGTCCATATTCAGATTTACGTTTGCGCGCTATTGTTGTGCGTGGCGGTAAAGAGGGTGATCTTGAAAAGCGTGCAAGCTTACTGCGTCGTGATTCAATTCACGGTCCATTCAATGGCTCAATCACTATTGATAAAGAACGTAACGCAATTAAAGCCAACGGTAGCTACATTCAGGTTATTTACGCTAACTCTCCTAGCGAAATTGATTACACTCAATACGGTATCGACAATGCATTAATTGTTGATAACACCGGTATTTGGAAAGACGAAGCGGGCCTTGGCCAGCATCTAGAGTGTAAGGGCGCTGCAAAAGTATTATTAACAGCTCCTGCAAAAGGTAATATCAAAAACATCGTATATGGTGTTAATAACAAAGATATTTTACCTGAAGATAAAATTGTTTGTGCAGCAAGCTGTACAACCAATGCAATTACACCAACGCTTAAAGCACTAAACGATAAGTTTGGTATTAATAATGGCCATGTTGAAACTGTACACTCGTACACGAACGATCAAAACCTTATTGATAACTACCACAAAGCAGAGCGCCGTGGCCGTGCCGCAGCACTTAACATGGTAATTACTGAGACAGGGGCTGCAAAAGCGGTTTCAAAAGCATTACCAGAGCTTGAAGGCAAATTAACAGGTAACGCAATCCGCGTACCTACACCTAATGTGTCGCTAGCTATTTTGAACCTTAACTTAGCAACAAGCACATCAGTTGAAGAGCTAAACGCATTTTTACGCGATACTGCACTTCATTCAGACTTACGTGACCAAATTGATTACACAGCATCAACGGAAATTGTTTCTACCGATTTAGTAGGTAGCCGTTACGCAGGTGTTGTTGATTCACAAGCAACGATTGTTGAAGATAACCGTATTGTTTTATATGTATGGTACGACAATGAGTTTGGTTACAGCTGCCAAGTAGTTCGTTGTATGCGCGATATGGCCGAAGTGTCATTCCCAAGCTTACCTCGCTAATTTATTTGCAGTGACTTAAAAGCCAGCATATTGCTGGCTTTTTTGGTCGTGTATTATTTTTAAAGCGTGTGCCTTGTGATAGGCTTTAATTAAGAAAATGCACATTCGTTTTACTATTTACAAAATAATGTCAGTTCTGTGAATTAATAAGCAGATAAACTTATTCAACCTAAAGGTTTTTTCATGAAAATCAGCAGCAATTTCGACAGTGGTAATATCAAAGTTATTGAAGCCACCGATCCTTTAAATATTCAATTAGAAATTAATAAAGATCACCAGTCTGAATTTTATCAGTGGTTTCACTTTCGTCTTGAAACAACACCTTACCAATTGCATAAGTTAAATATTAATGAGCTTGATAAATCAGCTTACCCAGATGGTTGGGAAGGGTATCAAGCCGTTGCATCATATGACCGCCAAACATGGTTTCGTGTACCATCAAGCTATGAAAATGGCACATTAAGCTTTGAAATTGAACCAGAGTGCGGCAGCGTGTATTTTGCTTACTTTGCGCCATACAGTTACGACCGCCATTTAGATTTATTATCTTGGGCACAAAGCCAAGGTGCTTGCCAATTAATAACACTTGGTGAAACACTCGATGGCCGCGATATGAGTGTGCTTAAAATTGGTGAGCCAAGTGAAGATAAGAAAAATATCTGGATCACAGCACGTCAACATCCAGGTGAAACAATGGCCCAATGGTATGTTGAAGGTCTACTGCACAAACTTCTTGATGACGAAGACCCACATGCAGCTGCGCTTCTATCAAAAGCAGTGTTTTACGTTGTGCCAAATATGAATCCAGATGGCAGCGCACGCGGACATCTCCGTACTAATGCTAAAGGCGTTAATTTAAACCGTGAATGGCAGACACCAAGCATGGAAAATAGCCCTGAGGTTTACCTAGTACTAAATAAAATGCGCGAAGCTGGCTTAGATATGCACTTAGATATACACGGCGATGAAGCTATTCCGTATAACTTTGTGGCAGGCAGCGAAGGTATTCCAAGTTACGATGCTCGTCTTAAAGGCCTTGAAGATAGCTTTAAAGCTGCGCTTTTAACTATTACTCCAGAGTTTCAAGATGAGCATGGCTATCCAAAAGATGAGCCAGGCCAAGCTAACCTTACGGTAGGTTCATCAGCTACTGCTGAAGAATTCAAAGCATTAACGTACACAATTGAAATGCCATTTAAAGACAACAACGATTTACCTGATCCAGACTATGGCTGGTCAGACCGTCGTTCGTATCAATTTGGTCAAGATACGTTAGCGGCAATTGTTAATGTTGTTGATAATTTAAGATAAAACGTTTATTTGAAGGGTATCAATAGTTTTGATGCCCTTTTTGCTTTTAGTAAAACCCCTTTTACAAAAAATAATAATCATATAGCAACTTCACTCCAAAACGTTTTTAACGTTTCTTCGCCGCGTATCATCACCGTATCGGTACAAATCAATCTACTTTCCTTTAAATACTGCTGATGTAGTGCCTTGCAATAGCTACGTAATTAGATATTTTGAAAATTAAGTGTTAACAAAGTTGGGGTACTTAAGTTAAGATTAATTAAATAATGAGTCGGGACGGGAGAGGTAAAACCTTATTTCGTGAAACTTATGTTGCGTAGTAGCTAAAGCAGAGTCTCGTAATTAAAAATAATAAATATAACTATAGAGGATATCCATGGAAGCTTTTGTAAGCGCTGTTAATGATGTTGTTTGGAGTAATGCACTCATCTATTTATGCCTAGGCGCAGGCTTGTTTTATTCAGTATTAACTCGATTTGCTCAAGTTCGACATTTTAAAGAAATGTGTAAGTTATTATTTAGTCCAAACACGTCTGATAAAGGTATCTCATCTTTTCAAGCCCTTGCAGTATCGTTGTCTGGACGAGTAGGCGTAGGTAATATTGCAGGTGTTGCAGCAGCTATCGGTTTTGGTGGACCAGGTGCTATTTTTTGGATGTGGGTTGTTGCTTTTCTAGGTGCAAGTACCGCATATGCAGAATCTACTTTAGGCCAAATTTATAAAACAGAAGAAAACGGGCAATATCGTGGCGGCCCAGCGTATTATTTTGACCGTTGTTTAGGGCAAAAATGGCTAGCTGTTTTATTTGCTGTTTCGGCAATTATTGCATGTGGTGTTTTTCTGCCAGGCGTACAAGCAAATGCGGTAGGTAATGCATTTACTCAAGTGTTTGGCGATGGCAATATGGTTTCTACTAGCTTTGGTGACGTAGGCAGCTTTAAATTGGTCGCTTTGGCAATTATCCTTATTGTTTTGGCGTTTATTATTTTCGGCGGAATAAAGCGTATTGCGAACTTTACGCAAATAGTAGTGCCATTTATGGCGCTTGGTTACATAGTATTGGCACTAATCGTAGTATTTTTAAATTTAGATAAAGTGGGTGATATATTTTATTTGATTATTAGTGATGCGTTTACTGCGCAGGCCGGTTTTGGTGCTGCTATTGGTTGGGGCGTTAAACGCGGTATATATTCTAACGAAGCAGGCCAAGGTACTGGGCCTCATGCAGCAGCCGCTGCAGAAGTTGATCACCCTGCTCAACAGGGGTTAGTACAAGCTTTCTCTGTTTACGTTGATACCATCTTTGTGTGTACTGCAACAGCATTAATGATTTTAATAACGCAGCAATACAACATTGTGGGTGAGTTACCAGCAGGGCAATTTATTGTTCAAAATGTTGATGCAGCCACTGAAGTGGGTTCAGCAGCCTTTACGCAAATGGCTCTATTTAGTGTATTTGGTAGCTTTGGGCAGGCATTTGTTGGCATCGCATTGTTCTTCTTTGCTTTTACCACAATACTTGCTTATTACTTTATTGCAGAGACTAATATTGCTTATTTAAATCGTTATTTTAAAGGCAGTATTCCGCTTGTTATCGTGAAGTTTGTGATTATGTTTATGGTTGCATACGGCATGGTAAACAATTCAGGTTATATCTGGACTATTGGTGATATTGGCGTTGGCTTAATGGCCTGGATTAACATACTAGGTATTTTAGCTATTTTCTTCGTAGCTAAGCCTGCTTTGTTATGTTTGAGCGATTATGAAGAACAGAAGAAAAAAGGCGGAAAAATCATATTTGATCCAGTTAAATTAGGCATTAAAAACGCGACGTTCTGGGAAAAACGCTTAGAGAAGCAGTCAAAAGACGCAGAGTAATTAAACTTGGTGGGCAACTTAGAAAATTATCGCCCCAAAATTAGTTATTGGTTTGAATTCAAAAAAGACAACGAGAAATAAAACAAGTACAATAAAGGCGCCGAAAGGCGCTTTTTTTATGCGTAGTATGGAGAGAAGTATGGCGATTATTCGTTGCCCAAAATGTGCAAAATCAATTTCAGATAAACATAAGCAATGTCCGCATTGCGAAAGCAACATTGCAGAGCTAAACGACGAGCAAGTTTTGCAACTTCAGCGCGAACAGCGAATTAAAAAAAAGCAGATGTTTATAAATCACTCCTTTTTGGCGCTTATCTTATTTTTAGGTGGTTTTTTCTGTTTGTACTTTTTACAACCGCAAGAAAAAACGCTTCAGTGGTATGCTTATACTGCGGCTATTGGCGTAGGGTGTATTTGGTATCTTATAAACCGAATTGTTTTAGTGACTCTAAAAAAGAAAAAATGACATGAATATCGACAATCTTGTACAAAATATTACTCCCGAATTATTCGAACGCTTACAATACGGTGCATCAACTGGCAAATGGCCAGATGGTACCGTTTTATCAGACGAGCAAAAGCAACAAACAGTGCAGTTGGTTATGTTGTATCAAGCAAAAGTGGCTCAATCAAACGAGCAATTTACGATTGGTGCTAATGGTGAAATGATCCAAAAGACAAAAGCTCAACTACAAAAAGAATTTAAATCAGACAACGAAATAGCTAGGTTTAGTGAACATGATCTTTAAGCACCTTTTTACACCGAAATGGAAACACCCTAAGCAACAAGTACGTCTTGATGCTATCGAAAAATTAGACATTGAACGTGATGCAACCATATTAAACACGTTAGCACTTGAAGACAGCTCAGCTGAAATACGCCGCAAAGCACTACAAAAAGTAAACGAGTTACCACTTTGGTGGAAAGCGTATAAACAAGATCAAGTATTAAAAGATATAGCAGAGCTTCAAATATCTAATGCTGTTTTAAATAGCGAAAGTGCACTAACACCGCAAATTAAAAACGAATACATAGAGCGTTTTGCACCCGTTAAAACACTCGAAAAGTTAGCGTTTGCAGAAAAAGAACTGCAAGTACGCGTTAAATTATTAAAACGTTTAGCAAATCCAAAACTAGTAGAAAAAGCATTTAAAGAAGGTAGCGAAGAGCTACAAACTCAATTAGTTGAACTTGTTATTACCCATCAATTAATTAAGCCATTAGTAAAGCATGCAAAGGATGGTGCAAAAGCAGCACTTGAAACGCATATTGAAAATGAGCGTTTAGCAATAGAAATGCCACTGCAGGTTGAAAGTGCAACACGTGTTATTTTAGCTAAGTTAAATGCTTTACGTGAAAAAACAGATTTTGGTGTTGTAAATCCACAAGCCGGCGAATTAATGGCCCAGTGGCAAGCACTTGAGCTCAAATGGCTAAGTGATGAGCGTGTTAAGCTTCTTGACGAAAAATATATTTCGATTACCACTAAGTTAGATGCACACATTGAACAGCTAAAAGCGATACACGACAAAGAGCAGCAAAAATTAGCGCTACAACAGCGCCAATTGCTAGCGCTTGCAACTGTTGAAGCGTTAAGTGAAGAAATAGAAAACGCCTTACAGCTAGGCCTTGAAACACCAGAGCAAATTCAACAAGATTGGCTTGATGCAAAAGTAGCGCAAGCTAAGCAAGCTATTAGCGAAACAGAACTTGCTAATAATACGCAATCTAAACTGGCTGTAAGCAAGTTAGAAAAGCTATTTACTCAAGTTGCTAAATTACCTGAGCTAACAACGGCTATTAAAGAGTACAAACTCGCTTTTGCAGCATTATGCGAAATTAAGCCAGCAGAAGATTTAGCGCAATACGATGCAACTCTAACTGAATTTAATAATGGTTTTAAAGCAGCGCGTAGTCATTTAAATATTTTAGATGGTGCACTGCAAAGTACCTTTAAAACACAGTTAAATACGCATAAAAAGCAATTTTTAGCACCAATGAGTGAGCTAGTTAAGCCACTTGAAAAAAACCAAAGCCAAGCAAAACGCAAAGCTCGTGATGTTAAACGCCTAATTGAAGAAGGTCGTTTTAATGTTGCCTTTGGCGTGTTTAAAGGGTTTGAAGAGTTATTTAATACACTCACTGAGCAATATCAACAGCCGCTTGTAAATATTAAAGCGGAACTTGAAGCGCAACTTGCAGATGCTAAAGATTGGCAAAAATACGCTGCAGCACCAAAGCGTGAAGCTTTATTAGAAGAAGTAAGTGTATTAGTAAGTGAAGAGTGTACTGACCCACAACAACGTGCAGAGCAAGTAAAAGTGCTACGCAAACGTTGGAATGAGTTAGGTCGCTTAGATACAGATGAAGAAAAGCAACAAGGCGTACAGTTTGATGAAAAAATCGAGCTGTTATTTGCACCTTGTCGTAGTTACTTTGCAGAGCAAGAAGTACAACGCGAAGCGTCAAAAGCACAACGCGAAAGTATTATTAGCGACATGCACGCGCTTCATTTACAGCCTACGGCTGAGGATGACTTTGATTGGAAGCAATATGAAAGCCAATACAATCGTTTAAACAAAGCGTGGCGCAGTGTAGGTAAAGTTGACCCTAAAACATACCGTACACTAAACGATCGTTATAAAAGCGAGCAACAACAAGTACTGGCTTTATTAAACGCATTTCATAAAAGTAATGCCGTACTTAAAAATGAATTAGTAGAAAAAGCGCAGCAATTATCACAAAGCGATGATTTAGCCGCTGCGTGCCAAGAGTTGAAGCAAATGCAGCAGCAATGGCAAACAATTGGTTTTGCAGGTTTAAAAGCTGAAAATGCGTTATGGCAAAAATTTCGTCAATTTAACGATGAAACATTTACTAAACGTAGTAGTGAATTTGAGCAGCAAAAACTTGATCAAAATGAGTCAGATAAACAAGCAGTTGCAGAACTTGCTGAGCTTGAAGCAGCACTTAGCGATGTAAATCAAAGAGCACAGTTGCATGACCTAGAAACAAAAGTGAAAGGGTACACGCAATTTAGATCGTTAGCGCCAAAAGTTACTAAGCTACTAGCAGCTATTGACGATAAACTTGCATTGCTTACAAGCAAATCAGAGCAAGCTAATCTAGATGCGTTAATTACAGCACTTGAAAACAATGAAGCGTTACCAAGTCAGTATCAAGCACCACTTAAAACAGCATTAAATACAGAGCAACTTATTACGCGCATGGAAATATTAGCGAACGTAAGTTCAACCGATAAGTCACTTAGAATGGCAGAGCAAGTAGCCATGTTAGATGACAAACATCGTGGCGAACATGCTGATTTAAACTATTATTTAAAACAGTTATTAGCGCTCAGTGCTGGTTCAGTTGAACCTGACACACTAACGCGACTTAAAGCGACACTTGCAGCTTAATACACTAGGGCGTGTTGACCTTTCGTGGTTGAATTTGCAGCAGACTGTTTGGTATTTAGGCAAGGCAGAGTCTATGTAGTGTGGTTATTCCCCATAAATAGGCGATAACGCAGCATAAATGCCAAACATGCGCTGCCCTTTGGGTTCTTTCTAGGGACGATTAACTCTTTGTTGCTCGGTTTTGACTTAGCCCGCTAGGTTACAAACCTCACGCCGCGATTAAATCGACCCTAGATTGAACAAATTTCAATCCACAAAGGTCAACACGCCCTAGAACCAGCGTAATATATGCTGGTTACTATTTTAATAAGCCGCTTTAATCGCGGCTTTTTTATGTACCACTAATTTATAAACAAAAGGGTTCTCATGAGAATTTTAGTTATTATTGCAGCGTTATTTTTAACTGCCTGTAATACCACGCAAGGCATATCAGTATATTCATTTACTAACTCTGAGGTTGAGTCTGTACTGGGTAAGCAATTACCAAAGTTAAGTGAAAAAGTAAGCTTAATGGGTTTACCTGTTCAGTTTGATGTAAACGACTTAAGTGTTAATATTGGACCTGATAACCGCGATGTTGTTGTGCTTGGTGCCGATTCAAGCGCTGAAATTAATGCATTTGCACTTAAATACCCTGTGCGTTTAAAGCTGCAAATTGAAGGTAGCCCATTTTACGACAGTGAGAAAAAAGCAGTGTTTTTACGTAATATTAAATTACTTGATTCGAGTGTAGATGCCGGTGGTTTTAAAGGTAATTTAGGTGCGCTTGATAGCCAAGCAATGGATGTTATTAATGCTTTTTTAGCGGTTAACCCTGTTTATACCCTAAACATGGACGACCCTAAAATGATGCTACTCAGTAAACTTCCACTTGATATGAAAGTGGTTGAAGGTGCAATTAAGCTAGTACCTCGTCTATAAGTAGATCTACCTACTTACAATATACGTATTAATTAGCCTGACTTTCAGGCTAATTAGGTTTTAATATTATGGCGGCTCCTCGTACTGTTCCCACTTCTCGGCTTTCTCGCTTTGCAAAATTAGGCTCACTTGCCACAGGTGTTGCTACCAATATGTTAGTTGATGGCGCTAAGAGCGCGCTAACCGGTAAAGGTTGGGATAATAAAAGCTTGCTACTACAACCTAAAAATATTGAAAATCTAGCCACACAGCTATCTCATTTACGTGGCGCTGCAATGAAGCTCGGGCAATTACTTTCAATGGATGCCGGTGATTTACTTAGTCCTGAATTGGCTCAGTTACTTGCTTTACTGCGCTCAGATGCGAATCCAATGCCTCATAAGCAGCTTGTTGAGGTGTTAAAAGAGCAATGGGGGGATGAGTGGCTAGCGCGCTTTTCTCATATTGAGTTAAGGCCTTTTGCAGCGGCTTCTATAGGGCAAGTTCATTTAGCTTATAAAGAAAATGGCGATCAGCTTGCTGTTAAAATTCAATATCCTGGTATTGCAAAAAGTGTGGTAAGTGATGTAGATAACGTTATTTCTTTATTAACGATTTCTCGATTATTGCCAAAAGATCTTAATATTAAACCACTTATTAGTGAGGCTAAAGCGCAGTTATTAGCTGAGGCTGATTATAAGCGGGAGGCTCAGTACTTAATACGTTATAAAAATGCACTAGCAAGTAATCCCCACTTTAAAGTGCCTAACGTATATCCAGAGCACAGCACACAACAAGTACTTACTATGGAATATATAAAAGCAGAGCCCATTGAGAGCATTACAGAGCTACCTGATAGTCAAAAAAGCTTTGTTGCAGAGCAGCTCATTGATTTATTTTTTAAAGAAATGTTTGAATTTAAATTAATTCAAACCGACCCTAACTTTGCCAATTTTCATTATCAGCTTGATACACAAAAAATTGTTTTATTTGATTTTGTTGCAACGCGAGAAATATCAACCGAGCTTAGCTTAGCGTACTTAGCCTTATTTAAAGCGGGTAGCGAAAACAACCGAGAAGGTGTACTTAAAGCGGCATCACACATAGGTTATTTTAAAAATGACTTAGTTGACGAGTATAAAAACAACGTCATTGATTTATTTTTAATGGCGTGCGAGCCGCTAAGAGCAGAAGGGGAGTTTGATTTTAAAAATAGCGAACTAGCGCTCAAAATTAAAAATGCAGGGCTTGCTCTTAGTGGGCAATCTCAGCAATGGCATACACCGCCCGTTGATGCGCTATTTATTCACCGAAAACTTGCAGGGCTTTATTTAATAGCCGCAAGGCTAGGTGCAAAAATTGATGTGAAAACGCTATTTCAGCACTATTTATAGCGTTTTAATTTACACGTAAGCGCATTTTAAGTAATGAGTGCACTTAATGTATAAAGTTACCATAATGCTCGCGATATTTCGCGAGGTGCATTTATGATAAAACAATTTTTAAACGATCCTAAATTATTGCTAAACGCAGTAGGTGAGGGCATATACGGTTTTGACCTGTCGGGTAATGCGGTGTTTGTTAATCCTGCCGCTGAGCGCATGACAGGCTGGCGAGCAGACGAGTTATTAGGTAAAAAAATACACCAATATCATCACCATACTCATGCTGATGGCACACCTTATCCCGCTGATGAATGCCAAATTTACTGCACCATGTTTGACGGAAAGCGTCGTGAAGTTAAAAATGAAGTTTTTTGGCGTAAAGACGGTAGCTCATTTGCAGTGGAATACACCTCAACACCTGTTTATAAAAATGATGAGTTAATTGGTGCTGTAGCGGTATTTCGCGACATATCACTGCAACAGCAAACACAAAATGCACTGCAAGAGGCACTTGAGCAAGTAAAGCATTTAAGTGAGCAGCTAAAAGATGAAAACAACTACTTAATTGCAGAACTTAACGAAGATTGGCAAGACTCAGGGCTAGTTGGACAAAGTCATATATTTCAAACCATGTTAGATCAAATAAAACTGGTGAGTGAAACCGACAGCACAGTGCTTATACTTGGCGAAAATGGCACGGGTAAAGAATTAGTAGCTCGTAATTTGTATCGACTAAGCAAGCGTAGCGAACAAGCTTTTATAAAAGTAAATTGCGCTGCATTTACCCCAAGTTTGCTAGAATCGGAACTGTTTGGACATGAAAAAGGCGCGTTTACAGGTGCTAATGAACGTCGTAAAGGGCGCTTTGAGCTTGCTGATAAAGGCACCTTGTTTTTAGATGAAATAGCAGAGCTTCCACTTGAGGCGCAAAGTAAATTACTGAGAGTCCTGCAAGAACAAGAGTTTGAACGTGTGGGTGGCAGCAATACGCTAAAAGTAAATATTAGAGTGATTGCAGCGACTAACCGCGACCTGTGGGAAATGGTACAAAAAGGCACGTTTAGAATTGATTTGTATTATCGGCTTAATGTATTTCCTATAAAAGTACCCGCCCTTAAAGATCGAAAAGAGGATATTCCTTATTTATGCGCTAATTTAATTGCGCAGATAAATAAACGACTGGGTAAACACTTAAAAGGGCTGAGTAAAAAAGCAATTACGCAGCTACAAGCCTACAAATGGCCTGGCAATATTAGAGAGCTGCAAAATGTACTTGAACGCGAAGCTATTTTATCTAATCAGGCGATACTTCAGCTAAGTCAGCCTTTGCAAGCGGGTGGTGAAGTAGTTATTAACCCTTCACTTACGCTTGATGAGGCCCAAAAGCAGCATATAACCTCTGTTCTCGCGTTATCGCACTGGCAAATATCCGGTGATAAAGGGGCAGCAGTTAAATTGGGCTTACCTGAGAGTACACTACGCTCAAAAATGCGAAAGTTAGGGATTGCTAAAAATTCGTGATATATCGCGAAGCGCGTTTAATATCGCGAATTTCATTTTACTGCGTTGAAATAAACTGTTTAGTATCAATGATGTAGATAAAGTTTCAGCTCGGTCTGAAAGTTGCAAATACTTGCATAATACCGTCATTATGAAGCGAGTACTATGAAGTTTGATATTAAAGAAGAAGACATGATCATTAAGCCCTATAACACCGAAGGGCCAATTTATATCCGCGAGCAAAAAGGATTTTTTCAGCGTATACGCCGTAATTTAGGTTGGCTGTTAATGCTAACTTTTATTGCAATACCGTGGATCCAATATAACGGACAACAAGCCGTGCTGCTTGATGTGGCAACGCAAACCTTTACTATTTTTGGTTTAACACTCCTTCCTCAAGATTTTATGATTTTAGCCCTGCTATTTATGGTGGGGGCTTTTGCATTATTTTTTGTAACTAACTGGCTTGGTCGGGTTTGGTGTGGTTATACGTGCCCGCAAACTATATGGATGCTCATGTTTTCGTGGGTAGAGCAACGCATAGAAGGCACTCGAAATCAGCGAATTAAATTAGATAAATCACAGTGGACGCTAAGCACTTGGCGCAAAAAAATTACTAAGCACAGTACGTGGATTGTTATTTCAGTTTTAACCGCCACCTCGTTTATGGCATATTTTATTCCGGCAAAAAGTTTGTATATGGAAATGCTTACGTTTGAGTGGTCAGGTATAACGAGCTTTTGGGTGTTTTTATTCGCTTTTTGTACTTATGGCAATGCAGGGTTTTTACGCGAGAAAATGTGCACTATTGCTTGCCCGTATTCTCGTTTTCAGGCTGTTATGTTTGATAAAGATACGTTGCTTGTTACATATGATAGCGAGCGTGGTGAAAGCCGAGGACCACGTAAACGCAAAGCTGATCCAAAAGAGCTTAACTTAGGTGACTGTGTAGACTGTAACTTGTGTGTAGAGGTATGCCCTGCAGGAATAGACATTCGAAATGGATTGCAATATGAATGTATAAACTGTGGCTTATGTATTGATGCCTGCGACGATACCATGGAAAAATTTGGTTATGAAAAAGGCTTAATTAAATACGCGAGTGAAAAACAAATGGAAGGTAAAAAAACCAATCCATTTAGGTTAAAACTAGTAGGATACGGCGCATTAACGGCTTTGTTAATCATTTCTATGTTTGCATGGATGCTGCAACGTACACCAATAGAAGCCTCAGTACTACGCGATAGGAATGCGCTTTATAGAGTGAACTACGAGGGTCTTGTAGAAAACCCTTATACACTTACTATTATTAATAAAACGCAGCAAGCACTGCATTACAGTATTGCCATAGAGGGTTTACCAGGAGCAACGCTCTCAAGTCCGAGATCTACGCTTGTACAACCGGGTGCGATGAAAAGAGTCCCCGTTACTGTAACAGCCGATGGTTACGATATTGAGCGTAAAGTGAGTAAGTTACAATTTATTGTAACAGCGCAAGAAAACGCCAGCATTACGATAACCAAAGATAGTCAGTTTTACAAAAACTAAGATTGATAAAGCAAGGTCAATTATTTTATATCAGTTGGCCTTGCTTACTTTTTAAGTTGTGAGAAACAAACTGTTTAGCGCTATCTAAATCTGTAAATAGGCACTCACTAAAATTAACGTTTCTTTTTGCGCACTCTAAAATGCGCTTCATTTGATTTATAGCGATAGCGGATGTGAGTACAAACGCGCTACTTAGGCAGTTGTTTGCTTTCATTAAATGGCTAATATCTATCATTTCTTTTTCTGCCTCAGGCGTTGCAGCCAAAACATCAAAAGAATCACTAATATAGGCCCAAGGCTGATTTTTGAGTGACTTTATTTTTTCGCATAGCTCAATTTTAAACGCATGAAGAAGCGCCGAGGTGATGTATCCCGTAAAGTGAGCTATAACAACGTTATTTTCAGTATAGAGGCTTACCTGTCCATATTTGTTTTTAAACCCCAATGTATACTCCTTGAATTTGAGGGAAGGCTAACCTTATACCTTTAAATTCAATAAAACCAGTTCTTTTAGGTTGTTTTTTGTTATCAGATTGTTTCTTTGTTGGGGCGGGTACTTAATTTAATGAGTACCCGCTTTTGAACAGTGGTTAATCTTTTGTAGAGGTTGTAATGTAATTTAGCGCGCTCGTTATAACGGCTACTTGCGCCAAAATACATTCTTCATCGGTGGCTGTTGGGCTATCTGGGTACACTTCGGTAGTGGTTACATAGGGTGCATCAGTAAAGCCCATACATAAACCTAAATCGCGTGCTGCATAGTTAATCACGCCAAATTGCTCTTGAGGCACGCCTATTAACTGGTTATTTTCATCGCTCGGTGCAATATGAGTTACCTTTGAAACGCTTTCTATAATGACCTTTTGAAACTCTGGCTCAGGCTTTTTGGTATCTGCAACTAAATAAAACCCGTCAGGTATGTTCCAGTTAGTATTTGTAGTGCCTTCACGCGCAGCGAGTGCGGGTCTAAATTCACTGTTATCGCTATCTGTTGTTTCGTGTAAATCAATATGAGCGATTAAGTCAGTACCTAATGATTTTACAAACGCCATAATAGCGGCTGATTCTTGAGCTGGGCTGCCCTCGTAAAATGAGCGATTAGGATCAATAGCGTCTGGGTTCCAGCGGTTTATAGTCTCATATCCCCAAGGGCTAATGCAGGGGGCAACAATAATATTAAACTGTTCGCAATATTGCATAGCCGATGTTTTAGCAAACCTAAGTGCGCCATGTACGCCACTGGTTTCGTAGCCATGTACACCACCGGTGATTAAAACAGTTGGTTTATTAGCATTAAAATTAGGTGTTTTTAATATATATAATGGGTAAGTGCCAGCGGTGTAATTAAGCTCGCCGTATTGCTCTATATCTAAGGTGCTCTTAAGGTCATTAATTAGCGTTACGACTTCGTTTTGGTAACTGCGTTTAATGTTTTGGCGTGTTAACCACTGGGCTTTATCGTTGTCATTCCATTTTTTGCCAGGTGTGCCAATAGGGTATGTGCTGTTAGTCATAATAAACCTTTATATCAATTGTTATTAGCTTTCCTATAAATAAGGAGGGCAATTACAATTGGTAGAGTTACTTAATAAAGGCGTAGCTTAACGCTGAGTAAATTAGCGTGCAAATTAAAACGTTAAAGTCATATTTTTTATAGCGCGCGATTGCTGGGATTTAATATAGCTTTGGTTTGCGTATTCACCCGAAATACTACCGAATCGATCGCGTTTCACACTAATTGTTAAACCACACGTTTTACCTTGATCTACTTGCGAGCTGCTAAACATATCTAAACTTTGCAGATTTATTTCAAGGCGCGAAGTGTTAAGCGCAAAAAGCGTTGATTGTAAAAGTGTTTCATTATTATTGTTAGTGCAGCTACTGCTAAGTTCTACTTGGCTAGTACTATTAGGATCAGTGCCATCTAGCTGAACTGTAAGGGGACTATTAATATTAAAATTTTGATTGTTACTCGGGGTTAAAATAATAAAATTTAAAGGCAACTCCACGCTCGAATTAGCATTTATGCCATCATCCCGTTTAAATTTTATATCAAACTGTTGGTTATCGTCAGTGGCATTTATATACGCTTGGTAATCAACGTCTAAAAAGTCGGTATCTTTTGTAAGTACAATAGCAGTGCTATTAACAACAGCTTGTAATGAGTCGCTATCGCTTAAAACAATGTTAGAGCCATTAGCATCGCCTGCATTTAGTTCTGCGTTAACACGCGTGCGGTTACCGTCAGAAACCAGTTCAAAACCTGCCCAAATACCTTGTGTTTTTACTAAATCCGACTCTGTTTCTGACGTGCAAGCGCATAATGCTAAAATTAAAGCCGTTGTGGTAATGCATTTTTTAAGCATGTTAGCTCCTTTAAACCACTTAATTAGGCTGTAAATAATTGTTTAATTGGGAATATACCTAACAATTATATGAAGTGTAAGTTTGTATATGTGCATTGTTACACAACAAGCTATCTATAAATGTTTAAATTTGTTAACGGTTGTAAATAAAGCATTAACCATTAGGTTTAAAAACTAACTTACCAATTAAATTGTTTACTAAGTAAGCATCTATTTAGCGCTAAATGTATTACAAAAGAGTATGTTACAATTAAGGTAAAGCATATCTTCATATTGAGTATTATGGCGCAGTATATTGCTACTCCAAGTTGGCTAGGCCGTTTTTTTACCCGTATTAAACACGTAGCTATTGAACAAGAGCGCCTTGTTGTGCATTTTAGAAGTGCTCCCGCACGGACATTTTTAATCAAAGACTTTTATAATTACTCAATACTTAAAAACCGTTTATTTAGCGCCAAAATTAATTTGTGCGACAGTAGCAATACATCAATTAGCTTTTTAAACAAATCACAAGCGAACGCTTTAAATACGGCCCTTAACACGCGGTTTTCAACCCTGCTTGAGCAAAAGGTAAATAACGCAAAGATTTCGCTCAAGCGCTATGCTTTAGATGAGTTTTTACGTGATAGTTCCATAAAAACACTTAATAATGATGTGTTTTTGCTTACCAAGCAGTACGCTAAAAGTACAAGTGTGTGGCAACAGCACTTATCGCCAAGTAGTATTAAATTTTTAAATATACTGAGCACTACACCCAATACTCACGATGCAATTGCACAGTTGCGCCATAAATATGAAAAAAAACAACTAACTCTTAAAAATGACTTTTTTAATCAAGTAGAGTCAAATCCATTAACAACAGAGCAGCGCTTAGCGGTAATACGCGATAACGATAAAAATTTAGTATTAGCGGCAGCAGGCACAGGTAAAACATCTGTGATGGTAGCAAAGTCTTTAGATTTAATAGCATGCAATATTGCCAAGCCTGAGCAAATTTTGGTGCTGGCCTATAATAAAACAGCAGCAAATGAGCTTAAAGAGCGCTTTATTAAACGCGCCACGCATGCAAAATTGCATACCAAAGCACCCACTATTTTAACATTTCATGCGCTTGGGCTTAAATTATTACAAAGTGCTAAAAAGCCAATCGAGTTGTCAAAATTTGCAACTGACCCGGTTCAATTAAATAGTTGGTTAACTGGGTGGGTAAGTAAAAAAATACAAACCGAGCCACAGTTTTTAAAAGCATTTTTAGATTTACTCCATGAGCCGATTGATATATTTAGCTTTAAAGATAATGCACAGTACGAGCGGTACGTACGCGATAACGAATACCGTAGCCTTGCGGGTCATAAAGTAAAAAGTTATCAGGAAGTGCTTATTTCAAACTGGCTACATTTGAATTGCGTACCGCACAGTTATGAGGTGAATTATCACTTTAGCCAAGGCGCAGAGCTAAGTGGGCAATACCAACCAGACTTTTATATACCTCAATATGATATTTACCTAGAGCACTTTGGCATTGATAGGCAAGGAAACACACGTGCCGATATAGATAAAAAACACTATAACGAGCAAATTGCATTTAAGCGCAAACTGCATAAACAAAATGGCACCACCTTACTCGAGACCTTTCATTACAACTGGGTAGAAGGAAAGCTAGAGCAAACCCTCGCAAAGCAATTAAAGCAGCATAATGTTGAATTAACACCTTTAAGTAACGACGAAATATTTCATACTTTAAATAACTCAGGGCAGTTACAGCAAGGGATTGATAAGTACATAAAATGTTTACAAGCTATTCGAGTGGAGCAACTAAGTAATAAGCAAATAGAACAGCGCATTAAGCAAAGTGGTATTAAAAATTACCAGCAATATGCAAACTTGTTAGTGCAAATTCATGATGCTTATATAAATGAACTAAACGCGCAAAGTACCATTGATTTTGACGACATGATTATTCAAGCAACAAAGGCGATAGTAAGCGGAGATTTTAATATTCCATGGAGCCACATTTTAGTTGATGAGTTTCAAGATATATCAAGCGCGCGCATGGCTTTTTTAAGTGCCATATTAAAACATGGTAACGGAATACGCTTTACTGCGGTTGGTGATGACTGGCAAGCAATTTATCGGTTCTCGGGTGGTAATTTAGCGCTTACTACACGCTTTAATGAATTAGTGGGCAGCCACTCACTTACTATGTTGCAAAAAACATTTAGATATAACAATAGTATTAGTGATGTAGCAGGGCGTTTTGTAATGCAAAACCCTGAGCAATATAAAAAGCAGATCAGCACACATACACAAGTAACCACACCACAAGTTATTTTATTAGACGATTTATACCAAGGTACTAAATCGATAGAAATGAAAGTACAACAGAGCATAAGCACTATTCAAAAAAATGATGCATCAGCGAGCATTGCCATACTTAGTCGATATAGATACATGTTAAATAGCGTGCAGCAGCATTTAAAAGATAAAAAGCATACAAACTCTCTTTATTTTTGGACATTGCATAGTGCCAAAGGGCTTGAAGCCGATTACTGTATTATTATTGGTTTTGAACAAGGTAAATTAGGGTTTCCTAGCGATAATCAAAATAATGTGCTGGTGGAGGCGTTATTACCAGAGCAAGATGAATTCACTCACTCAGAGGAAAGGCGTTTGCTTTATGTAGGTATTACTCGCGCTAAACATAAAGCGTATTTAATTGCAGACCCTTATGCATGCTCAGCGTTTGTAAAAGAACTAGTAAATGACAATTATCCCATTCAAATCGCTTCAACGTTGTTTAATAAGTCGCAACTAAAGCAAAGAGAGTGTAGTACGTGCAGCGACGGTTTAATTATGCCAAAAACGGGTCAATATGGTGATTATTATAGTTGTACTAATACGCAAATTTGCGAAACTAAATTACGAGTGTGTAAAAGCTGTAGTGGCCCATCGATTGATAAAAACACGTACTCACAATGTGTGAATACAGAGTGTAAAACGCAGCACCCAATTTGTGAAAAGTGTGGTCGCGAAATGCGTAAACGCAAATCTAAGCACGGTGAATTTTTAGGGTGCAGTGGTTTCGCTCTTAAAGAAGATAACTGTAAAAACACTCGAAAAATGATTGTTTAACGGCTAACAGGTAGGTTTACACTTGTCTATTTTATAGAACTATGTAAATAGAAATTACATTCATTAGATTGATTTTAACAAGCTATCAATGTCTAATAGAATAATGAGCTTTAACTGTTGTTTATTATGCATTTTTTCAATAGATTCTTTTTATTAAATGACCATTATTCAGCCCCTGGTCAGGTTGCTAATTGGCGAATAAGTGCACTGCGCATTATTCTATCATTAGTAATGGTGTTATGTTTTGCTGTGGCGTGCCACACGTACACAAGCGCTATTGAATTTAACTTAATTTATATTGTTGTATTAACAAGCAGCTTTCTTGCTACTGCATGTGGTTTACTTATAGCAAGTAAGCGTTTTTATCACTTTAGCGCTCATGCACTTTTAATAGCCATTGTAGCTGCTAGCGTGTCAATGAACTTATTTTTAACAGACCTAGAACTTGCTAAAGTGGGCTCTATGTATATGTATTCTTGCCCGATAATCGCACTTATGCTACTTGGTTATAGAACAGCCCTTGCTTATGGCGTATTAAATATTGCGCCGTTTTATATGATCATCAATAACGTTGATGTCTCGGGTTTAACCGGCATAGCTCAACAACTTCCCGACGCTGACTTATACATTACAGGGCTTATATTTTTATTTTTTAACATTTGTATTCCCCTTGCTGTGGCGCGCACAATTGTGGCTGCTAAGCGTTTAAACAAAACAATGATAAGCGCTAATACACACCTTAAAGATAAAAATGAGCTTTATCGAAGCCTGTTCACCGAATCAAATAAAGCCAAAATTATTGTTGACGAAAACCTTGTCATTACTGATTTTAATCAACATGCTATTGATATGTTTGGTATAAAAAAAGAATTAAAAGAAGGAAGCGTTAATCTTTCTCATTTATTTCCGGCCTTAGTTTTTGACGACTCTAATGCTCAAAATAAAATTGTGAAGTACAAAAAAAGTTATTTTAAAGCCAGTTATCAGCAAATAACAATGAGTACAAACTACCGTGTATATGACTTTTACGATTGCACGCAAGAGCAGCTCATTAAACAAAATTTATCGATGATGGAACAAGAAAATAAACGTTTACGCTTTAGAGACTCGCAAACAAAACTACCTAATAGAGAATGGTTTGAGCTGCAATGCGACAGATTAACAAGCAAATACCAAAAAGGTTTTTATATCGTTGTTGCGCAAAGTGCAAATAGTGAATACTTAAATTTGAAGCTCACTAAAGCCGACTCTCAAGCATTACTTATTAACGCGTACAAGCGTTTAAAAGCGATGCCAGATGGGCCGCTGTTGTGTGCTCATATAGGAGTAGGAAAGCTTGCTTTTATAATTGGCGCAAACTCGCAAAACGAGCTAGAAGATAAGCTATTAATGCAAATAAAAAATACATTAGATAAAACATATAATGTATTTGGTACTAAGTGTCAGCAATCATTTTTATTTGGTTTTGCAAAGTATCCTGATCATGGAAAAAACAGCGCAACAGTACTTAGCAATGCATGCGAAGCACTTAAACTAGCAAATTGTAATATGGCCCTTAGTGGTTATAACGAAAAACAATCACAAGCTTTTATCGAAAAATACGAAATTTCAATGTTATTAGATGAAGCGCTTCAGCAGGGCGATTTGTCGGTGCACTATCAACCTAAAGTAGATGCAACGGGTCAATGTATAGGGCTTGAAGCCTTAGCGCGTTGGAACAGTCCAATACTGGGTAATGTGTCGCCAGTGGTATTTATTCCTATTGCCGAAGAATACAGAATGGTTAGTCGGCTAACCGACCTGATTATTCAAAAGGTGTGCGCTCAAATTGCCGATTGGACCAAGGCGGGTTTACCGAGTGTGCCGGTGGCAATAAATATATCTCTAATTGATTTTAGCCAAACCGATTTTATGTCAAAACTGGTTAAATACCTTGCCGACTTTAACGTAAAGCCACCTCAAATAGAGTTAGAACTGACAGAAACCTCTCTTGAGGCAAACCAAGCGCATTCGCTAAAGCTTATGCAAACGCTGCAATCGTGGGGTTTTACTATTTCGGTCGATGATTTTGGGGTGGGTTATTCTAATATTGCACGCCTTGCCGATTACCCTATTAACAAGCTCAAGTTAGATCGCTCATTAATAAGCCAAGTAACGAGCTCTACGCGTCAAAAAAGTTTAGTTAAAGCGGTGCACGTTATGTGTGAAGAGCTTGATATTAAGTGTGTAGCCGAAGGAGTAGAAACCCAAGAGCAAGTAGCAATAATGACGCAAATGGGGTGTAAAGAATTTCAGGGCTTTTACTTTGCGAAACCAATGCCAGCCGAAAATTTTGCAGAACATGTTAGTCGCCATGGCTTAGTGTTTAACCCTAAAGAGATGACGGCTCAACTTTAAATGTATTTAGTGGGCACTATATAGAACATATACACCTAAGGTATGTATGTTCTATAAAACTAGCTGGGTTTTATTACCTAATTACAGAGCTGTTGGGCGTTTATGGTTATTTCGCACTGATGAATAGCCTCAGCTCCCCAATGCTGTATATCTGATTGAGCAGTGCAGCCTGCATCTTCAATTAAAGCAGTATTGGCATCACATAAGAGTAGCACTGCGTTATCATCTTGTATGTTCACGATAAGCGTGTATTCCCCAAAGGGTGCAAGTTTGCTTAAATCGTTATTAACAGCAGCTTTTAATAACTCATCAGTTGTTGAATAGGGTGTTTCACTAAATTTTAATGTGCCATCAACGGCTGTAGCAATATCTTTTAATTGCGAGGCTAAGTCGGCCATCACTTCTGGATTGTTATTTTTTGAAGTGTAGCAACCGCTAAGTAATACTATGAGGCTTATACAAAGTAAGTGTTTCATTTTATTTGCTCCATACCGTCATCGTGTTGCGTTCATCGTAGCCTGTATCTAGGTTCCAATTTTTAATTGCACTGCAATCAGTATCTAAAAATACGGCATTGGCAATAACGGTTATGTAGTGCTGAATATTACTAACGGCAAAGTCAAAAATATCGTTGTAATGCATAGGCTCGTGCGGCGTTTTTAGTTGTTCAATAAAAGTGGAGTCAACTTCGTTTGGGCGAGGATAAAACAAACCTAAATCAGCAGCAACATGGCGTGCGCAGGCAAATAATCGATAGCTTTCTTCAACATTATTTACTACAAGCTGAAAACCGTTATGCCATGAATTAAAGTTAGGAGCGTGTTGTGCTGCGTAGCTTGGGTGAACCGTTAATAAAGCATGTTGCCAAATTTTTGCAATATCGGTATCAAAATTATCGTCTTTGTTAGTACAAGATCCAATATTTTGTTGCACGCGGTCAGCATAACCTAACTCACCTAAGTTTAAACGTTGCCAAATAAACGCATCTTGGTTCATTTCGCAGGTACGGTGCGCCGTTTGATTTTGCTCATACGGGCCTACTTTTAATTCAACAACCGGATGCACTGTTATATCCGCAGCAACATGGGCCATATAACCGCATAACCAAGCAAAACACTTTTCAAATGCTTCACTTTCAAGTGTTTTGCAGTATTCAATCATGGCTTTAAGTAAATCGCCTGTGTGCTCATAGTGCATTAGGTCGGCCCACGCATTTTGGCTAGGCTGCGCTACTGCTAAGTAAGGATAATCGGGGGCTACACAGCCTAGTTCAAGATATGCTTGGCGTTGGCTTAAAATAAGTTTTGCCTTTTTAGGCATATCCATTTTAGCGAGTGATTTGGTTTGCGTTGCAATATTAACGGCTGTGATGTGCGCAAAAGCACCTGGCATTGTCATATCCTTATGATTTATTAATAGGGGGACAGATTAACATTGAGAGGGGGTTAAATAAAGCCAAGTGAAGTGCTTGTGAGTGTTTAAAAGAGACTAAATTAACTGTTCAATTAGTTGTCCATCTTCGTACAGCTTAGCGTATTGGCGTTTATGTTCTTCAAACAGATAGGCGCGTAATTGCTCTTGTCCGCTATGAATCTGAGTGATTTTTGCTGCAATCCCTAGGCTACTTTGCCTAACGGGTTCTACATCTATCGATATGCTTTCTTTGTTGGGTAAGGTAAAGCTCATGTGCTGTAATTTTTTTAAGCTCTCTCCACTTTTTAATGGTTTTAAAAATATTCCAGTACTGGAAATCGATTCAATATTAAAACCTTGGCTTTTAATATTTAGCTCACTCCAGCGCCAACTACGTTGAGTGCCCTTTGTATCAATTACTTCTGGTGCGCTCAAAGTGGGGTTAATTACACCTAACTCATCAATTTTTAATTGCAAGGGAAACCAAAGTTGGTAATTAGCAACTTCAGCAAGCAAAGTTAGATTAGCGTGGGTAAAAAGGTGAGCAATACTCGCGGGTATAGATCTTTTCATTGTAAGCATATGATCGCGAGGGGAACGTTGTTTTGTATTTGGTTTGAATAACTCAGCTAAAAAATTTACCTCTTCATTAGAAAAGTCCATATTTCACCCTAGTTACATAAAACAATGCACCACCGTAATTTAAACAATGAATTTGATCAATAAATGCTCTGTTTAAATTTGTTTAGTTAATATTTACAAGGGCAAGTATGTAAGCTAAACAATTTATTTAAATGAAGTGCTTAACGCTATCGCTTTTCAGGGGCTTGAATTATTTAACATTTATAAAAATATATTTAGGCTCAAGTGGCTAGCTGTTAAACTACAACATATTAGTTTTATAATTTATATTAGAGTTTACATTATGATATGTGCATTTTTACGTGATCAACAGCCGAAGTTACTAGGTATGTTAGTGGCATTGTTTGGTGTTGGGTATTCAATAAATGCAGTGGCTCAAGAGCAAAACCAAACTTTAATTTTAGTGGGGTCAGAGCTTACTACCTGTACTAGCGCAAAGCTTAACAATTGCCAAAAAGGGACTGCTATTGATGGTAAGTCACATAATTTATATACTGTTAGCAACGCTCAAATAAAAAACATCACGCAGCACTGGCCTAATAATAACGTTGAGGCAAAAACGGCTGTATTAAAAACACTTAAAACCTTGCTAGGTAAATCGTCAAATAGCGTATCTAAAACAGATTTATTATGGCTATGGCGCGATATAAATAACCAGCAATTAGAAAGCCTGACTCAGCAAGAATACAACTTTGTATTTGATATGCTAGAAGTGCCGCTACTTGATAAAAACGCTGAGCGCTTAAAAGAGCAAGTAAATACCGATTTTAATAACGAGGTCGCGACTAATAGTATTTTACAATTTGTGTCGGGCAGTTTAAAAGTTAATAACGCAAAACCCACCATGCTTGCTATTACGGCATCGAGCCGCGACCCTTATGAGTCGGCAGATGTAGCGCAGAGTCTTTTAGCACAATCAAATATAAACACTCAATGGTTAGCACTAACGCCAGCACTTGCTAAAGCGATTACGAGTAACTCGTGCGATGAATTACCCGCTCTCAGAAATACATTAATGAATGTGTATAACCGGGAAGCAATTTATCCAGAGTACACAAAGGCCGAATACGCTTTATGCAAAAGTGGCACTAATGCACTTGTATCACTTATTAAAAATAGTACCGGTGTGATGTTTAATAGCGGTAATGCAGCATTAACTCACAAGGTATTATTTGATCAAAACAATAATCCATACCCGTGGACGCAAGCATTGCAAACTCGCCCAGTAATTGTAGGTGAAGGCGCGGGCGCAGCAATCCAAAGTAAAGTGACGGGCATGCTTACAAATACGACAAGCCTTGAGGCACTTCGTAAAGGTGAAAATAACACTAATGCTGGTGGACTTGGCAGCTTTAATTTTGGTGTACTAGATACTCAGTTTAGCGAACAAAACCGTACATTTAGGCTCGCAGCGGCGTTAAATAAAAACGAAGTAAAAAATACTAAAACAAAGATTCAACATGGTTTTGGTATTGATGAAAATACGGCTTTGGTTGTTATTAAATCATCAGAAGGTAGTTTAATAACCGTAATAGGTAAAAGTGGTGTAGTGCATTTAGCTAATAAAGATAAAGTACAGCCAAGTGTTAAAGATTATAGTTATTCGTACTGGCCTACAGGCAGCGTAATTGAAATTACCAATAACACGTTTACTCTAAGCAAGCGCACCATAGATGAAGCGTTACCCGCTATAAAAATACCTCCACTGCCAGTGCAGCGTTTTGGCTCAATTTTAACAAACTCAAAACTGCGCTCACTTACTCAAGCTATGTGCCTAAGCCAAGAGCAAAGTGCGGTAGCTCAACAAGATGAGTTTATAATTAGCCTTACAGCAACGAGTGACACACAGTATCATCGTGTTAATGCAAAAGAGTTTGGTTGTGCGCTAAGCAATTTAGAGTTAGCTATAAAGTCTATTTAGTTACTAACCTGAGCCAAGGGTTTAAGTTTTTGGCTCTTCTCTATAAAATAGCCACCATAATGATTTAAAAGCCTAGCCAAGGCCTTACTAAAAGAGTTTTAAAATGAATAATGAAAATGACGTAATTGATACTTTAGCCGAACTAGAAAGCTTTTTAATAGATGTCGAAAACGGTGGTTTTGGACTTAAAGGTGTTGCCGGTGTTGGCATGGCTACTAATAACAAAGATGGCAGCCGTTTTGTTGCTGTGTTTGACGATAATCAAAAGCTACTTTTAGCACGCATGATTACAGAAGACGTATTCCAAACAGGGCAAGACATGGTACGAAATGGTGTAGGGCGCAAGCACTAACATTAACTTTACTGAATAACGACACTGCAAAATGCGTTATTCAGTAAGTATTTATAAAATCAAAATATTGAAATTAAAAGTCCATTTCCCAATCTAGTTGGCACCATGGGTGCTCGTCATCAGCTAATATACTTTGCAATGTAGCAGCCGTATCATTTATTTTCTCAAATAAATCATGGCTAAAATTAAAGTCAGGGTTTGGCTCGCTGTACGTTTCTTGAGTTGTAATCTTTTGCCATATACACCGACCAACTACATAACTAGTTGCATACTCTTGCCAGCTAATAAATAAGGTTTGTGCCAGTTTTCCAATAGGCTTAAGGTAATGCCATGCTTCTTCTTCGGTTAAAAAATTAACGCTAACACCACAACGACATAAAAAAGCATAGCGGCCAATATCAAAAGCTCTAATACCACAACGAGCCAGTGAGAATTTATGTATTCCTGCCCAGTCCGACATAATATCTATAGGCGTATTTTGATAGGCAGTAGATTTATTCTCAATGTAGTATCTTGCTAATAAATCATTTCTGGTGAGTTCAGCCATACAACTCATGAAAACTTGGCTATTTGATGTGTTATAAAAAACATTTAAAGTTTCAATTAACTCTTCTTTTGTTGTAACGCCATAAGCATTATCTAAAATACTTAAATTACCGTTAGCAACTGACTCGTCAGTGTAGTTTTTATTGTTATGCTTTAAGGTATTCAATGAATAGCCATTTTGCATTGAAAGGTGCCCTGAGAGGCTAATAAGCCATAATTTTTGTTCTGAACTTAAGGTCGCATCATCCGCAATTACACAAGGTACTTCACTTTGATTGTGCATCTACAATCTCCTTTGTTATTTGCAGTTTTTGGCATATATCATTGTAATTAGGATGCATTGGCTGTCCATGTTCAACGAGCTTTTCACAACACTCCACTGCAAATTCAAGTGAGTATATCCCAAGCCTCTGATGTCCGTATTTATCTGCGGCTAATATTAATATGGGTATTGCTGCATCATATTGATCTAAGGCAGCTAGCGATCGCCCTTTGTAATAGTAGGTTTGTGGTAAATTAGAAAACTCGCTCATCGTGATGTTTGCGAGCTTAATACAGGTATCAAAATCATCTATATCAAAAGCTATGTGAATAAACTTTAAGCTCCAACTTGGTTGGTGTGTGATTTTTGGCATAGCTTGCTTAATAGCATAAATAGCGGCTTGTTTTATTTGCTTCACAATCGCTTTATCTTCGAAGTTTGCCAATTTAGCCATTAACGCATGTAGCATTGCCCACGCATATTGCTGTTTATAGTCTAAATCAGCATAGAGGGCGTAACCCATGGGTTTATTGGGTTTTCCATCATGATCAGTCGCTGGAAGATCTAATGTTTTGAGTTCTAATTGTGAGTATATATTCTCTTGTACAGAGCCTAGCACGCGAGGGGTTTTATAAAACTTGTTAGGAGATGGTTGTATTTTTTTTGCGATAGTTTCCATTATCAAATTGAAATCAATTGAGTCTGGGCAATATATAAATAAATCAACCAGTAGTGGCCAAGGATCTATCTGTTTTTGTAAATGTAGATTCATAAAGGCGATAAAAACGTTAAATGCTTCATCTAAGCGTTCTAGCTTAGCAAGGCATAAAGCCTGTAAATAATTGCAATCAGCGTGAAAAATTAGAGGGTATGTTTGAGTCGTTATTAAAGCATCTTTGTAGCGACCATTTTCAAATTGTAACGTCGCTATTTTAAGAGCGTTACTTTCCTCATTTTTTTTAAGATCTTTTATGTAGTATCGACGGGCGATAATCAAAGCAGAGCGAAGGTCTATATCCTCAGGGCTAGTATAAAAATAAGAGTTTAAATACGTATATGCTTTTTCATAATTTTTAAGGTGCAAATAACACAGACCAATCTCTTTAGTCATATTCATCGCATAAAAACTTTTCATAAGTTCTCGCTGCGCAAGATAAATAGTGAGTGCTATATCATAGTTTTTAAGCTTAAATTCTGCGTGTGCTTGTAAATCTCGCAGCTGATCTATGCTTGCATCTGTAGGCTCTGGCAATGAGGCAAGTAACTTACTAATTTCTGTATATGCACCCAATGTCCATAAATAGTTAGCAACATAAAGATAAAGTGACTCGTCATTATAAAATACCAAATTAATTCGCTGCATAAGCGTAATTAGCTGCTCAGCTGTAAGCTTAGAATATATACATTGCTCTTCTATTAAATTACGTAACTGAAGATGCTGCTGCAGTTGTTCAAAGCTAATATTGTGATCAATGTTAGATAGGGCATCGATTCGCAGTGGTAGGCTCTGAATATAATGATGCAGTGCAATAGCAAGTTCACGGTAGTGATTATTTTTATTGGTTACTAACTCACTAGAGATTTTCATACTCTCATCTAAAAATTTAAATACCGTGGCAGATAAAAAGTAATTCTCTGAAAAGAAATCAATTAAAGTAAATGAGACTTGCTGACTTTGATCGACATCCCAAAATAATGGCGACGAAAATAATAACTTCCATTGTTCAACATCGCTGCGAGATAACACATTACAATATAATTCATTGAGTGCTGCTTGCAGCTCTGAAATAGAGCGAACACAATTTAACTCGATAGGTTGAGGCTTAACTATTTCAACTTCTGTAGGTGCGGGAGAGGGCTCTTCTTCATCAAAAAATGACTCGTCAACAACGCCTTTTTTTTCGTGCTCATCTTCAAATACTTGATTGGGTGCTGTGTCTTCATTTTTAGCAGGTCGTTTAGCCTCTTTAATAGCTAACTCATATGCTTTTCGTAAATCTTTAAACTCTTCGGGAAACTCTGTTGGCGATGTTTTTTTTAGAATCTCTGTATAAGCGAGTTTAATAAGGCGTTTATCTGTTGTGGCTTCAATGCCTAATATTTTCCAATGGTTCATTACTTCACTCTTTATTTAATGCATGTAATTTTTTAACTGAAACTATTTTTTATTAGTTAACTTTAATAACTAATTTTAATAACTAAGATAGCGCTTTATATTTTCGATCATACGCTCTATTTTGTGGTTATCGTGTGTTTCTAACACTTCCATAAATTGACCAATCGCCTCGCCAATCTCTCGCCTTTTATCGCCTAAATTTTCTTGGAATAAACGCTCTAACTTTGCTTTAAATGCAGTATTTACAAGTTTGTCTTTAGGCAAAACCTTAAGTGCGTTAAGTCGTGAAAAACGTTCACGTAACTCACTTTCACTCAAGCTTTCTTCATTTTCGCCTACATAAGTGCGGTATTTTTTGTCACTTGCAACATTAGTTACTTCAACCTCAAGTACACCATTAAGATCGTAGGTATATGTTAAATATAACTCTTGTATTATATTTAACGGCTCAAGATTTATTTCTAAATCGCCTAAAAACACATTATCTTTAGGGAGATAATGTTCACCCTGATAAATTTTAATGAGTACTTTTTCTTGTTCAGGGTGAGCTGAATAAACAGAACGAGTTTCGCTTACAGGAATCGTCGCGTTACGTTCTATAATAGGCAAAAACTCAGACTGACCATGTTTGTTGTTTACCTCCACGCCTAAAGTGAATGGGCAAACATCAGTCATTATTACGTCTTTCAATTCTTTAGCACGTGCGCTCATACCTGCCTGAATTGCAGCACCAGTAGCGATAGCATGGTCAGGGTTATATTGAGTTTGCGGTATACGTGAAAACACACGGCTAATTTGCTGTTGAAAAATAGGCATACGCGTAGCGCCGCCAACAAGAATAAGTCCATCAACGTCTTCAAGTGTTAAGTCAGCGTCAGACATCGCACGGTTAATAGGAAACTTAATTCGCTCAATTAACTCGCTACACAATGTACGATAATCTTCCAGAGTGAGGGTATATGAATACGTTTTTTCTTTATATTCAAAATTAAAGCTGGCTGTTGAATCGTTAGTTAATTGGCACTTTAAACGCTCGCACAACGACCAAATATTACGTAGTTCACTATCTGAGAAAAAACCTTTGTACAAATCGTTTTTCTTATAAAGATCTTCTTCAATAACGTTCGTAAAGTCGTTACCGCCTAAGTAGTTATCACCCGATGAGGCGTGTATTTCAAATATGTCGTTAAATACCTCAATAACCGACACATCAAATGTACCGCCACCAAGGTCCAGTACTAAGTAAGTTTGCTCACAGTCTTTATTATCGAGCCCATAAGCGAGTGCTGCGGCTGTGGGTTCATTAAGTAATCGCTCAACTTTAAGGCCTGCAAGTAAAGCCGCTTGTTGCGTTGCTTGGCGTTGTTTATTGTTAAAATAGGCAGGTACCGAAATAACGGCTTCAGTAATAGGCTCTTGTAAATAATGTTCGGCTTGCTCTTTAAGGCTTTTTAATAAAATGGCTGATAGTTCAGTTGCGCTATAATCTTGCTCGCCCAATGAAAAGGTTTTATCAGTGCCCATAAAACGTTTAAATTCACAAATTGTGTGCGCGGGGTGGGTTGCTAATCGATCCCTAGCGGCTTGGCCTACAAGAATATAATTGTCTTCCGACAAGCCAACAATTGAAGGAACGAGCACATTACCCTCCATATCTGGAATTAACTTAACCGCGTTATCTTGCCATATTCCCACTACGCTATGAGTTGTACCGAGATCTATCCCTATTTTCATTTTATTTCCCTTACTGAATGACTTAAATCATCGCTATGCTAAGTTACTTAATACAGAGCCTTAAATTCAACTTAGTTTTGCATCGACGTAATTATACACTTTAATTAAAAACCTATTATTAATATCTGATTGAAAATTATACGCTTAACTTTATTTTATTAAAATAGGTAGCGGTTCTTGATGAGAGCAAAGAGGTCTTTAAAACAAGACGCAGTGGTGCAGTGGAAACAGGTTGGTATTAGGTTTTAAATTATACCTAGTGAATAAACGTGAAGTTTAGTGAACTCAAATCAGCCCGTGCGATAAGTGTGCGAAAAATGGCGTAAATCAAAGTGTGATTAACTGAATCTTTACTCAAAAATATCCCTTTAGAAATTATCAGGATCAATGACATTGAGATCTCCGGTTTTTATTTAAATATTGGTAAGCCGAATAAAGAAGGAAAGCGCTCACAGGTATATTATCTGTATTACCGTCTAGGAGGGCGAGGCTCGAAAGAAAGAAGATTAGCCTTAAGTAATTCATCGGTAATAACAGTGAGTGAGGCTAGACAGCTTGCTAAGCAATATATTGGTGATGTGTCGCGCGGTATTGATGTTTTTTTACAAAAAAAGTAAGCAGCGCTGATTGAAAAGCAAGAAAGCACCTCGCCGACAATCGCTGTGCTTGCAAATGAGTTTATTGAAAGAGATATTAAAGCTAACCGGAAAGATGTAGACCCAGTTATTAGAATGTTTGATAAAGACATTCTGCCATTTATTGGCAACTATAAACTTAAAGAAATAACCCGCCGTGAAATTTTTAAAAAAGTGCTTGATCCAATAACTGATAGAGACTCTAAAACGCAGGCTAATAAAACGCTATCCATCCTTAAGCAAATGTTTAATTTTGGTGTTGAGCGAGATTTAATACAAGGTAACCCAATAAGCACAGCTAAAAAGAAAGCGTGGGAGGCCTCGAAAAGTCTCGAACCAGAGCGCTGGAGTTTGAAGAAGTAATTCAAGTATTTAACCGACTACCAAAGCTGGGTATAAGCCAACAAGTTATTTATGCATTGAAATGTATTACTTTAACAGGTTGTCGGCCAATAGAGGTTATAGGCGCACAGTGGCAAGAATTTGATTTTGACAAAATGGTATGGACAATCCCAGTCGAGCGCGTGAAGCAAAAAAAATGGTGAAAGAACCCATAAAGTGCCAATTACTCAAAATATGTTTATTTTGCTTGATGAATTGCGTGCAGCATTTGGCTACCTTAATTCTAAGTATGTATTTCCAAGTACAACAACGAATAAACCAGGCCCAGGTGAGCAACCGATTGACAGGCCCAGGTGAGCAACCGATTGACAGGCACTCACTGTCACGCCCCGTAAGCCGTAAACTAGAGTAATTGGGAGTACCAAAATTTGTACCTCACGATTTACGCAGAACGGTTGCGACTCGGTTAGGTGATACTGATATTGGGACAGTTCCAATCGTGATTGAAAAAATACTAAATCACCAATTGCAAGGTGTGCAGGGTGTTTATAATATGCAGGAATATATGGAAGCCAGAAGAAAATCTTTGGAAGTGTGGGGGAGAAAAGTAGTTAGCTCAAACATTAATTGTAACTAGCAATAGGTTAAGTTAAAATCATCCAGCACTTTAGCGTTATTTTGGTTAGATATTAAATATTTAATCTAGTTTGGCGATGCGCCGAACTCTAATTTATTGAGTACATTCAAAGTTGCGAAATAAAACTCCTGAACTGCAATCCGTTGTTCGTACCTCACAGCCGTTTGCAGATCAGGAGTTTGATTCCGCGTCTACTAGTAAAGGGCATCAAGTGTGACAAGGAAGTTATCACTTACAAGTTGAGTTTATAATGCATTTAGAGTTATCTGATTTTCTTCATAAAAAAATCCCTGAGTTTGATGCTTTTTTACAAAGCAGACCATCAACTCACTATAAAGTATTCAAAATACCAAAAAGAAAAATTGGCTTCAGGGTTATTGCACAGCCAACACCTCAAGTTAAGGCTGTACAATCTCAAATAGTTTCTTTTTTAGAAAAAAAATCGAAAATACACCCCTGCTCAATGGCATATCAAAAAGGATGCAGTATAAAAAAGAATGCTTTAGCGCATTCAGACTCTGAATTTATATTAAAAGTTGATTTAGAAAATTTTTTTAATAGCATTAATCCTGAAATGTTATTTAATGCACTTGAAAGTCAGTCAATAGTTATTTCTGATGACGATAAATTTATTTTAGAAGAATGCTTATTTTGGAATCGTAGTAAAAAAAGAACTTCAAAACTAATACTAAGTGTCGGAGCACCTAGCTCTCCTTATCTATCGAATATCGTTATGTATGATTTTGATCGAGTAATCCATAAAATTTGTATCAATTTGAATGTTAATTATACTAGATACGCAGACGATTTGACTTTTTCAACAAAAGAAAAAAATGTTTTGAGTGAAATGATTTCTAAAATAAGAGAGGCTTTAAAAACGTTTTTTACGAGCAAAATTATTATAAATGAGTCGAAGACTATATTTTCCTCAAAGGCCCATAACAGACACGTTACAGGTATTACACTAACAAACAATAACAAAATATCGGTAGGTAGGGAGAAGAGAAGATACATATCGGCTCTTATACATAAATTTAAAAACTCATTGCTAGATGAAAGTGATATTTATCATCTTCAAGGGCTTTTTTCATTTGCTTGTCATATTGAGGTGGATTTTAAAAAGAGAATGAAAAAAAAGTATGGCGATGATGTTGTTCATAATCTAATAAAGTATAGCTCTAGGGAGAATTAAAATGAATAGCTCAATTCGTAAGCATATTCAAAAATCAATTAAAGGCGATTTTGCATCATCATTTCAATTGGTTAAAATTTTTTCAGGGGAAATAGGAGAAAAATTCGTTGATGATAATGCTGCTAATCAGTATAGGAAAAAAGCAATTGAGCAGTTAGAGCCTAGTGAACTTAGGTTAACTAATATAAGAATAGTTAATTTTAAAGGCTTTACTGATCTTGAATTAAGTTTTTCTGAGAAAACGACAGTATTAGTTGGAAATAATGGTTGCGGAAAATCATCTGTACTTGAGGGGATTAAGAAGTCTATGACTCACCTTATCTCTCGCTTTTCAACGAACTCTACTAATGGTGATTTGATAGAAGATCATGAAATTAAAAATAATTGTGACTTTTCTACAATTGTATTTAATTACAGTTTAAATGGGGTTAACTTCTCAATGGAGTTATCTCAAGGAAGGTCATTATCGAGTGTCAAAAGAAAAGGAAAATATACTGAAATTACAGAGTTAACCTCGCTTTTTAAACAAGCAAATGACCTGTATAGCGATTTTAATTTCCCTCTCTTAGCCTCCTATACTGTAGACAGAGCAAATGATGTAACGACAAAAGACATTGATAAGTCTGATGAGATACGTGATAGCCATATTTGGAATAAAGCTAAGGCATATGAGAAATCCACTTCAGGTAAAGCTGATTTTAAAATTTTCTTTAGATGGTTTAAAGAACTCATTGAAGATGAAAATTCTGAAAATTCAGAAGCAAAGAGTGTAAGAATCTTAATTGAGCAAAAAGAAAGGGATTTAAACAGCCCACTAATCAAGTCCATTATAAAGAAAAGTAATAAATCTGATGTAGAAAATGATGCTATAGAGCAGTATAAAAACGAGATTATAGAATTACAAAAGAGGTTAGAAAGTCTCACTTCACAAAATAACTTTTCATTAGATATAACAAGGAATGCGATATACAGCTTCCTTAATGGCTTTAGTAACCTAAAGTTATCTAGAAAACCACTGGATTTAACTATTTGCAAAGGAAATGAGCAATTTAGTGTTTTACAATTATCTCAGGGAGAAAAAAGTATTCTTGCATTAGTAGCTGATATTGCAAGAAGGCTTACTTTATTAAATCCAAGCTTAAGTAACCCATTAGATGGTACTGGAATTGTTTTAATAGATGAGATTGACCTGCATCTACACCCATCATGGCAACAAAAGATAATAAAAAGACTGGAAGCAACCTTCAAAAATATTCAATTTATTTTTACCACTCATAGCCCTCAAGTTTGTCATACAATGGACAGTGAAAATATTTGGCTTATAAAAGATGGATCTAAGTTTAAAGCTCCTAAAGGTGTTAGAGGCGCAGTTTCTTCGTGGGTATTAAAAAACTTGTTTGAGGTTGAAGAAAGGCCGCCTGAAGATAAATATACTAAGCTACTAGAAAAATATAAAGAGTTAGTATACGCAGATAAATATAACTCAAGTGATGCGCTTGATATTAGAAGGAAGTTGGTAAGCCATTTCGGTCGTGATTATGATGTTGTGATTGAATTAGATTTGTATATTGAAAATAGGGAATGGGAGAAGGGGCTTGAAGAAAGTAACTAAATCGTCAGTTGAAAATGCTTTAACGATTTTTGCTTCTAACCACCCTACCTCAGATTGGGATGACTTTAGGGATAGTGGTGATTATGCAGAATTTAAGAGCTTAGTATTTCAGGAACAATTTTATTTATGTGCTTATTGTGAGGTCGATTTATCTGATGTTGGCTCTCATAATCAAAGAATTGAGCATTTCAATTCTAAGTCTTCGGTAGATGGGCTCGTTAATTTACACTTAGATTGGCTTAATATACTTGGCGTTTGTATTGGAGGCTCGGATAGGGATAGTAGAACAGAATTTTCTCTACCTGCAAATCTAAGTTGTGATTCACATAAGGCTCATTTAGAGAAAAAGAATCCATCTCATTGGGATGGTAAAGTAGTTTCCCCATTATTATTGCCAGATGATATGAGTTTATTTAATTTTAAAAAAGGCACGTGGGAGCTTCTTCCTGATTATACAAATTGTCAGCGAGTTACATTTGAAAAAAATTGTTACCCAACCACACATGAGCTTGTACAAGAAACGATTAATGTATTTAATTTGAATTGTGATAGATTAACTAAGGCTAGATCAAAGCTCTTTCATGAATATCAAAATAGGCTGAGAAATTATAGGCAAACAGGGAATAAAGCTATTTTGGAAAATTTAGTTTTGACCTGGTCTGGTAACCCACCTAGATCTTTTCAAACAGTTAGAGATAATATAGTAAGAGAAGTATCTTTAATTATTGATAAGCTCTGAGTGCTGCTTATTAATAATTAAATTATACTAATGGGCAGGTAAAATAAGAAGTATTGATTTGGGCAAGGGCGGATTTCAGTTTATGTCGCCTTTACAAATTGAGAAAAATATTAGGTTATTTGAAAATGAGTATTTATCTCGATTTAATAAATTACCAGAAATGACAAATGAAGAGCTAGTGTCATTTTTAGCACAGAGCCATGTTGAGTTTATTTTAATTCATCCATTTCGTGAAGGTAACGGTAGGATAAGCCGTTTATTAATGGATTTTTTGTGCAGTAAAGCTGGTAACGGAACGCTTGATTATAGCTTGTGGGACGAGCATAAAGACTTTTATTTCAAGTCAATTCAAGCGGGTGTAAATAAAAATTACCAACACATTGAAAGGCTTGTGAGAGATATAATTAAATAGCGAGCGAAAGAGACTCATATTTGAGTTTGTTAGCTTTTAGCTTTTTCTCTATTGTTTTAACTGTTTCGCCAGTTTCGATGGCAGTAGAGCTAGCAACAGATCTTAAAATCATACTCTTCGTGATTTTTTTCTTATCTTTACTCATTTTACCACCTCAAATAAATTTATATCTGGAATTAACCTTACACTTAGATACTCGTGATATCAATTAACGTTATAAGTATTATTTTACGGAAGTATTGAAAGCTCAGGATTAAGTTTGGATCTAAGGTTAGATGTTGTTAATTGGTCGGTATGGAGAGATTCGAACTCTCGACCCCTGCCACCCCATGATGTGACGCTATACCGAGTTAAGTTATTGTAATTTAAAAACTAAGAGTTAAATTTGCTGATTTTATGTACAGTTAATTTTGCAATTTTTATAATTTTTACAATTCAATAAAATCAAGCGGTTAGGGCGCTTGTTACAAGTCGAGTATTTACGTTATCAGTTAAGTTCAATATAAACAACTCATTAGAAAATCTTAATCAAAACCCTTACTTTCCTAAGCCGACACTTTATCGTTTCAAAATGAATCGATCCAATTTACACTGTGTAAATGAACAGTGTTTTATTTGGGTGTGTGTATGTTTGTTATTCCTATTTATATTGAGGCGGGTATTACAGGTTTTGAATCGCCGGCTGCTTAATATAAAGAGCTGGGTTTAACTCTAGATGAGTTACTTATAAAGCACCCAGATGCTACATTTATCGGGGTTGCATCAGGGGCGTCTATGCAGGAGTTAGGGATATTTGATGGCGATTTGTTAATTGTTGATCGTGCTGTTGATATAAGTACAGGTGATGAAGTGGTTGCTACTTATAATGGCTGCTTTGTTTGTAAATAATTCATAAAGAAAAGCGTTTGCTAATGTCAGCATCTGATGAATATGCTCCTGTCTATATATCACCTGAAGATGGCTTTTGCTTAGAAGGTGTTGTTACTAAGAGTATTAGGCTACACAAGTACTGCGCAGAGTTAAAAAGATTTGATTGAATCTTTTGAGGTTGTATAGTTGAGATGCAGGTATGCAGGTATGCACTTATTGGATATAGTGGTCTTTAAAAGGAAGATATATGAATAATCGATTTATCGTAGAAAATACAGGGCCAAACCAAGGTAATCTTGAACTGGCTTTTTATACGGCATTAGAAGTTTGTAAGGGAAGGTCACTTACAAATATAATAATAGTCTTTCCTACGAAGCAAGGATTTAAGAATTCTATCGTAGCTAACTTTTTAGGTAAGCAAGCAACAAAGACAATTTTAGATGGTGGCACAGTTAATGCTATCGATGGTATTAAGCTTACCTTTCGAACCCCCAAAAATATTGATAAATTTTCAAATAACGAAGTGATTTTTGCTATTTATACTTCAGAAATTGACATGAATTTAGTTGATTCAGCAAGGTCTGAAGCGATTGTATTTTTGCCTTGGAGGGAAGATGAAGGTAAAGATTGGTTAGCAATTTGGAATCCTAAAATTATTGGGCCTACAACTTGGGCTATTGATACAGATGTTCTTAGCTCTGAAGCTCAGGAAGTGATACTTAGCTTAGGCCGTAGTATAAATATGTCAACAGGTCTAACTCATCCATCTGATAAAGACTTAGCTAAAAGATTGTTTTCTTCTCTCAGAAATACAAACACTTTAACTCCTGAGTTAGTAAAGAGGTTTGCTATTCAAAATGGTTGGGAACCATTACGAGCTCAGGAGTTAGCTGTTTTTTCTGAGAAATATTGCTAACTTAACTTTTAAATAAAAGCGGATTTTGTAATTATTCAATGTCCGCTTTATTAACTTTCAAGATTGTTTGGTGCGTTTCGTTTAAATACTGGCGCATTGCTCGTAAAATTTTACCTGTCCAGCCGTCTGATGTTACATCGCCGCTGAATCCTATGTCTTTAGAGCCTTCAGCTATAATCTTTACTTTAGTTGTATTCTCTTCTTCCTTAAAGTATACGCCAGCAATGACGTTCCAATCATGTGCAGTCATACCATGTTCACCAATAACAGCGCCTTTGGATTTATCTGCCATGCGTAAAGAGAATCCCGCACTACCTAATGCTACTTTAGCAGCATCGTAAATTTGGTCGCTTGTATAGCCATGGAATGTTTCAACATGTTGATATTGTGACCAACCTGTTTTACCTTCTGGTGCATCAAAATCGACCATAGCTACATCATGGGGAACCATATTTACATTGGCGCATGCGTACAAGAATATAGGAAGGGTTAGGGTAATTAATTTACGCATTATGTGTCCTTTAAATTCCATTTTTAGTTTTTCTATCTTACCTAATTATTTTATAAGGTGTAAACATAACCCGCTAATTAAGCGGGTTTTTATATATTGTAATACCTCTCACACTTCGTTTTATCTTTTCAAGGTTGTCTGATAACACCCATAACATCCCTGCTAGGGTGTCTTTATCCATTGCTTCAAAGTGATCTTCGATACATAGCGCGTTAATTGCGGCTTCTGCTTGGTAGATGTTTTTATCTAGTTCGTTTTTAAGTTGTAGCGCTTTGTTGTTTTGCATTTGGTATTTCCTGCTGTTTTCGTTGAGGAAAAGATACAAGTAATTTTGTTCATTAAAAAGTGAAAATACGTACGTCCTGTGGTACAAATTACGTCGTGAAGTTCGTATTTAGATATTATATATCAAGAAGGACGTAGTAAATGAAGCGAATTACCCCCGCAAACTTAAGAGAGTTACGTAAAAAATTAGGTTTATCGAGTCAACAAGCGGCAGATAGTGTTTATAAGAACCGGCGATTATGGCAAAGGTATGAAGCACCGGTGACTGCTAGTAGCAGCTTGAACATACCGCCAGCAACACTTGAACTATTTTGCTTAAAGCACGGTTTACCGTACCCGCCAAATAAGCAAGGGAAATTAGGAAAGCTAGTTAGCTTTTATGGTGGCCAAAGTGGTGCAGGGCATACGTCACTAACTATTGATATATGCACTGCTTTAATGGCCGATGGGTATGAGGTACTTGTTATTTCTGACCCTGATGGTTGCGCAATGTATGGCGAGATGTCTGTTAAACATAACTATCCATTTCCAAGAACGATAGAAGTTGAAAGCTCAAATAATTTGAGTTTCACGAATGACTTAGTAAATTTACCTTACTCTTCTTCTCCAGGTGCCTTAAAGCCGATAATAGATAACTACGATTTCGTATTTCTTGATATTGGTTTTATGATGGCTGAAAAGTATTTTGATGTTTTAGAACCTGATTTGATTATTGGTCCTGCGAAAATCAATGAATTGCCGGACCGTAATGGGAGAGCTTTTAATAATTTAGAGAAGTTAGCTGCAAGATTCTCAGAGCAGAAAAATAACAAAACTAAATTAGCGTTATTGATGGTCGCAGTATCAACAGGTTATGCATTTAGCCCCGGATACTATGGTTTATTTGATTCAAGTGCTGATGATTATGAAGAAGAGAGAGATATTTATTTTAAACAGCAGGAGGTAAAAAAATTAAATCAAGAAAAATTGTTGGAACTCTTTAAAGGTTTAATAGGGAAACCGAACATGTTTTTAATGAATAGTTATACATCAGATGCTTACGATAGCTATAGAGAAAGATATGCTAAAGGATATAGCATATTCAACAAAGCGCCTAATTCGCTACCAGCTCATGAACTACGAAGTGTTAAAAATGAAATTTTAAGGTTGCTTGGTGTTCCAGAAAGAGCTTATTGATATATAACTACAATTTAAAAGGGATATTTATGTCTAACACTAATAGTGAAACTTCACCAAAATGGCTCTTGATTGTACTTATAGCTCTTGCTTTTGTGTGTATCGGTGGTGTGTACTTATTATGGTTTAAAGGCGTTGGAGTCGGTTATGGTGGAACTACTGAAACATGGTCTCATTTTGGTAGTTTTTTTGGTGGCGTGCTTGGCCCTGTTCTGTCATTTTTCTCCTTTATAGGAATTATTTATACTGTTTATTTACAGTCAAAAAGTAATAAAGAACAAGCAAAGGCAAATGAGCATACGACTGAGGCTATTAAGTCATCTGAAATATTGAGTAAAGAAAATTTAGAAGAACAACGGAAACAATTTAAAGAACAAATTGAGTATGACAAACAGCAAAGACTTTTAGATTTTTTGACAAAAATATTGGACGAGTTAGAAAGTGCAGGAGGAGATGTGTACTCTGATTTTGTTCCAAAAGAAACTAGCGCAGCTAGAAAGCTTGGCCCTCACTTCAACTTATATTCTTGGAAACTTCGAAAAACCTGTGTTGTAGTTAAGAGGCTCAGGGATAAGCTGGACATAGATAGTGCTAGAATTGTTAATTTACTTCTTGAAGCTGTGATAGGGCAAATTGAAGGTTATATTAATGCTATTGAACAACATAAAAATGTATTTATTAACCAAAGTGATATTCCACAATCTCTAATTGATTTGGAAACCGCTAAAAAGGCTTTTAGTAGAAATCTCGAATACTTGAATGAAAAGTACAAACTAAAAGATGAAAATAATAAATAATATTACGTAAGAACCCGCTAAATAGCGGATTTTTGCTCTTATGGTTTTAGAGTATGTGCGTCATTGGGCAAAGTACACATTGGTGGTTTAGCTTAGGTTTACGGTTAAGTTAGGCACTTGCACCCATTCTATTTGCTTGCCGAATTCGGTGTAGACTTTGGTTGATTTGCTGTCTGAGTGGCCCATTCGAGTTTGTGGGTCCCAGCCTTGGGCTTTTATTAGGCGTGCTGATAGGCCGCGTATTTCGTGGTACGTTGGGCGTTCTTCTGGTTTTAGGTTGTTGTATAGGCCTAGTTGGTCGCGTACGTTTGAAAATTCGCGGCTGATATTTTTGCTTACTATTTGGGTAATGTGGTTTACCAATGCACTGGTTGGGTTTGAGTTCTTTTTAGGGAGCTTATGCACGACGTAGGGTGATACGGTGTTATCGCGGCTGTTGTCGATAATGGCTTTTATGGTGTCGTTGATGGGTATTATTACGTGCGACGCTTCACTTTTATAGGTTTTTTGGCGGTGTATGGCCAGCTCGCCGTAAATTTTACCGTGTTGGTCTGTGAGTGGTTCTTTATACCAAATGCAACCACAGCGTCCTGGCTCTGCTTTTTTTAGTTTGTATTCTATGCGTGAGACTTCAAGCACTGCGTGGGTGGTTTGCATGGTTAAGTCCATGGCTGTTTTTAGCCAGAGTGGGGCGGCTGCGCGTATTTTTTCAAATGCGTTTACGTCCAGGGCTTTGCGCTTTTTGGCTTCTTTTGGCTTTTTAATTTTAAGTGCTGCTGGGTTGGTGAGCATATGGCCTGTGTCTTTGGCATAGTCGAATACCAGTTCAAGGAAGCTTAGTTTGCGGTTGTATACGTTGTTACTGGCGCTTTGATGAAAGTGCTCCATGTAGTCGGTAACATCACTTAGGGTGATTTCTTCGCCTGGCATGGTGAAGTATGACTTAACGCGCTCGGCATCGTTTAACCACGTAGATGCTACACTGGTGCCGGGCTTTTTATCGGCGGTCATGCGTTCAATTATTTTATCTACTAAGCTGCTAAAACTGGTTTTTGATGCGGTGTCGTTTATTAGGTCGTCTAGTAATGAGCCGCCGCGTTTTATGCGGTTGTACTCGTTGGCTATGATGATTGCTTCGGTACGGTTTTGGCTAATAATTTTGCGCTTGCCGTTTACCAGCTTGAGTTGATAGCCGGCGTTTTTATCAAAGTATAAAAACGGCGGCAGGTCTCGGTTTTTGTTAAGTCGTTTTCTTGGTGCCATGTTAGCTGTTCGCTGCTAGTTGCAATGCAATTTCTTTTGCTTTTGCATGCGTTCCTGGTTGTTGGTCTTCGTAAATATACACTTGTTGGCCTGGGCCTACCAATTCACCTAGTACATAACCGGTTGCTACCCAGTCGCGGAGCGATTGATAACTTGGTAGTGAGTCGCTGTGAAAGTGGTTTTTGGCCCAGCAGCGGGCTTTCATTAATTTAGGCTTTTTCATAAGTCACCTTGCTCTCATTTGGCTGTGTTTTTTTCATTGTATGTTTACGTTTATAAAATTGGCGTATGCGAGCCCGTTGTTGGGCTATGCAATTGCGTTTAAATTTGTGCATTGGTGTTTAACTTTAATTGTTTGTAAATGTCGCTTACGTATTTAGCTTGGTGCTTGGCATCGTCTAGCGCGTTATGTGGGTTGCCTTTAAATTCGTTTGATTTTTTAGGGTCGATGCCTAGTACTCTGCGACCAATATCTACAACGGTGCGAACGTCGCGGTCGTTACTAAAGTGCCATGTTTTGGTCATTTTTGTGGCGGTGTAGGCGTTGGTTAAAATGGTGTTGTCGAACGTGGCGCCGTTGCCCCATACAATGCGGTTTTTGTAACCTTCGATTTGGTATAGCCAGTCATTAAGCTCAAGTAGGGCGTCTTTTAATAACATGGTGTCTTTGCTGTTAAAAATAGCGCGGGCTTCATCGCTTTTTTTCATCCACCATTTTAGGGTTTCGCCGTCTACTGTGCCGTAGCTCATGGCGTCTTCTAGGTCGATGACTTGGTAAAATTCTGCTCCAATGTTGCCTGTAAGTGGGTTGAAAAATACGGCGCCAATAGAGACGATAACCGCGTTTGAGTGCTGGCCTATGGTTTCAAGGTCTAGCATTACGTCGTTTAGTTCTGTGTTCATGTTGGTTGCCTATTAATTGTTAAAAATAATTCGTGCATCTTGATCACGGCCAGCATAAAGCCAGCCGTCCATTGCTTCTTTATCGTCTTTAGATAGGTGGCGATATTTAGCAATATAAGCATCTCCTTTAACTATGCCTTGAGGGCCATCATGGCTGCTTGAACCATAACTAAAGCCATTTTCTCTAAGCCACTCTTCGGCAGTGAATTTAGCGCCAAAAGTGGTGCCGTCATGTTTAAACACTTTTTCGTTTGCCATTGTTATATCCTGTTATTCCCATGGGACTAAGCCCAGTTGTTTACGTTTGTCGTTCCACTTTTTAACTAGTTGGCAGGCTTCTTGTTGAAGCTTTTTGTTAGTTAGTAAGCGGCTGATCTCTTCTGGCTTTTTTGCTTTAAAGCTGACCAAGGTTTCGAGCGTTACTTGCTCAAAGCTGTTCATTAGTCGCTGCTGTTTGCTAATGCTTTTATGTCTTTTACGTCGGTTTGCCAGCCATTTGCTTTTGCTCGGCGAAGCCATTTACCGCAGTGCTCAAGTGTTTCTTTTTTAGGGCGTAAACCACCTTTGGGTGCTTCTACTAGTTCGGCTTCGTCGTCTTTGTTAAGCAGTATTAAACCGCCACGGCCGCTCTGATTTAAGTAGAGCAGAGGCGTTTGTTGTTCGTCGTGCCCTTCAACCATGCCACCTAGGTGGTAGGGGTAGGTTTGAATTATGTCGTTGTCGTTTCTATAAATTTGGTTTATTGCGGCTACATCTAGGCGGTTTTCAAGTTCAAGTATTTGCTCTTTTAACTGCGTGTTTTTCTTGCATTCGTCTTGGTATTTACGCTTTTGCTGCTCTGCAGCTAGGCGTTGGCTTTCTAGGCGCTCTTTGTAGCTTTTAACTTTTTCGCGCAGCTTTTTAGGTGTGCCGGCTATTTCTTTAAATGCAGCAAGGGTAATGTTTGCATCTTGATTTTTGGTTAATGCATGGTCGCGTTCACGGTTCGCTTGCGCCAGCTTTATTTGGGCGTTTTCTAGGTTTTTAAGCAATACCGCCGCGCCTTGTTCGTAGTCTTTGATTAATATGTTTAACTTGTCGTTTTGCTCTTGCAGCTGGTCTGCTTCGGTAACCATTTGGTCAAACTCGGCTACTTCATGGTTGTATGCTGAAACTAAGCTTTCAATTGCATTAACGACTGATAAAGGTTGGTTGCTCATGTTCATTATCCTGGTGTTGTAGTAACTTCAATTCAGCCCACTCATTGAATGAGCTGTCAAAAATTACTGGTTAAAGCCATTGGTCTAGGTTTTGTTCAATGATTAGCAGTGCGATGAGTGCGATTACCCAGAGCATTGACGTTAGGTTTTTCTTGAATGATTTCATGCGGCCATTGCTGTTTTTAATGTGCGGGTGTTTTCTATTAGGCTTAAAAAGGCTTTGGTAACGCATAGGTCGCGTTTGGCGCTGGCATTAAGTGCAATTGACCCTATTAGTTTTTCTTTATGAGTGTTGACCAGGACTATTACACAGAACTTGGTACCCGATTCGTAAAGGCGAAGTTCCTCACCCTGCATATGCTGGTTCATAAAGTGAATGCGTTGTTTTAGTTGGTTTATTACCAATGCTGTGAATACGTTTAGCATGATTGTTCGTCCTTTTTTCCTGTTGTGTTGTTGGTTGGTTGCTTACGGCAACCACTCGGCTGGGCTAGTTGGGCAAGTGCGCGCCAGCAGGTTGTGAGACTTTTGCCCTGAGTTAGGCCGCGTGTGGCGGTGGCTCAGGGTATGGGTTGTTGGCCGCTTTAATATTTGGAATTACCAGTTCAAAGGGGCTTGCCTTTTGTGCTTGCTTTAGCGTGTGAAGTAACGGGGCCGTGGCGGCGTTATTTCTGGCTGTTGGGAATAAAAATACTTTGGTCATCGCTATTCTCCTTGTGCCGTTAGGCTGCTAGTAAGTCGTTTTGTAGTTCACGCATGCGGCGTAAACGAGTGGTGCGAACTGTTCGGGCTACCCGAATAGTTCTAAAACTGCGTTCTAGGTCGTTATTTGCTGCGCTAATTAGGCAAAGTAATATGCAAACTGTGTAGCGCAATACGCCTTGCTTGATTGCTTGGTGTACCGTTTGACGCATGGAATGGGTATTAAATTTAAAGCTGAGCTCGTTACATGCTTGGCGAACCGTGCACAGTTTTACGCCTAACTCGTCAGCTATACTTTTTTGCGGTAGGCCTTTAGCGACCAATAGCAAGGTACGCGCCTGTTGAGTTGGTAAGCGTGAATAGGGCTTGGCATTAACGTGCATGTCGTCAAGCTGGTATCCGGTTTCTGTGCGTATTGTGTTCATGGTGGTTCAAATAACAAATTTATTTGTAATTTAATGTACTTGTACTTTTGTTTTTGGTCAAGTTAATTTAACAAGTTTATTTGTTTTTATATGGGGTGGGATTGAAAGGCACAAAAAAACCGCCGTAGCGGTTTGTCTGTTAATTTGGAAAGGAATTAAAATTAATCTATAAGGTAATTTTTTTGCTCTGTTTCAGTAACAACAGCGTTAAATGAATTGGTACCTCTATAAGTCGTTTGCACTAATATGTGATCGCCTTTATCCCAGTAAACGGTTTTAACGTGCTCATAACTATCAGGGTTTTTCATTTTACTCTTTATATATTTTTCGAATTGATAATGAGAGCCATCAAATGCGCTAAACTGCTTTTCTATAGAGCGTATGCGGTTCATTTTTTTATTATAAAAAGTATGTTTCTCTTTATATTTTTCATTATTTGGATCAAGGGCTATTAGTTTTTCGTAGATATCGAAGTTTTCTTTGGTTTGTGCGGTTGGAATTTTAGCAACTCGAGCAACCAAATCTAACTCTTTTGCTTTGTTGCGAAGAGTTACTAAATCAGGATCCTTTATAGTGTTGTAAGCACCAGCAGCTTTGATTGCTTTTAAGTATTCACCATTTTCTATGAATTGATTCATCTGTGCTATTAGCTGGTTTTTATTTTTATTGAACTTTGACTGCTGGGAGGCTTGTAATTGCTTTTGTGCGGTTGTGTCTTTGGCACCTTGAATACTTGAGTAACCAAAGTAAAGTATTGCTAAAACCACTAATAGGCCACCACAGCCTAAATTAGATCTTTTCTTTTTGCTAGTTGCTCCACAGTTAGGGCAGCTTGCAGCTTTTTTGCTTATTTTATGCCCACATTCCTTACAATTTATTAATGCCATGATATTCCCTATGTTTAGTTTCCATTTGATAAATTTTTATTCTAATTTCTTTTTCTATAACTGCCAATAACTACGCCGCAAATAACTGCATCAGGCAGCATTTCGATTATTGGGTTAGGCCAATTTGGGTTAAGTGCTTTTAAGTATTTTTGTGACCCGTCTATTATTAGTTGTTTGAATGTAGCCTCAGTATTGCCATTTTGACGAATAACTACACAAGAACCGTTACGCGCTTCGACCTCTGGATCAACAAAAATTATTTCGCCATTGATAAAGTCGGGCGACATTGACTCGCCTTTCACTTCAAGCGAATACGTTGATTGACTGTGTTTTTCTGGGCAAGGGTAAAACGTTTCTACATCACTTAAATGGATATCAGCCCAATGGCCTGCTTGCACCCAGCTAATCAAGGGAATACTCGACAGTACTTTGTAATTAGGTAACACATTCTCTGGGTCAACCTCCATTCGACCAATGCCTTTTTCTAACCAATCAGCAGATATATTCAGAACTCTTGCTATAGATGCTGTATTACCAGACCTTTGGGCTTTACCTGAGCATAAATATTGAATTGATTGTTGGCTTACTCCTATTTCACTGGCTAGCTTTGTTTGAGCCATTCCTCTAGTGGACAATGCATGTTTTAGACGTTCGCCTAAGTTATTCATATGAAACCTAATGAAATTTTAATAATTATAATGTTACAAAATAATTTGTATTCTGTATCTACAAAAATACATGTTGCAAAATAACAAGTCTATTTGTACTATTGATTTCTATCAATTCTTTATAGAGATGAATTATGAGCTCTAACTACCCAGCTTTAACGCAAGCAATTGCTACCTTAGGTGGCCAAATAAAACTTGCGGATGCAATTAAAACTTCTCAACAAAACGTATCTAACTGGCTAAGAACCGGCAAAGTTGCACCTGATAAAGTGATTCTTATTGAAAAAGTCACGGGCGTGTCTAGGTATGAGTTGCGGCCTGATATTTATCCGCCTGAGGAAAGCAAAAAAGCTGCTTAGGTTGGTAGTTTTCATGTGGGTTACTCCTGGGTTGTTGTGCGGTTAATTTTAGTGCAATAACACAACAAGGAACAAACCTGCGCGATATATGTTTTTTTATACAGGTGATTTATGGATAACAAAAAAAGCGAATGTATTGGTTTAGCAACATTTGAGATTAATGGTGTTACACACCAATTTGGTTTAACTAAAGATGATTTTGATATGTTTAGGCTAAGAAAACAAAAGCTCCAAGACAGTATTAAATCAATGACAGATAGCCTGAAGCATTTTAGTGAAGAGAGAGTAAAGCTAGAAAGTCAGCTTGCTGTTATTCACCAGGCTGAAGCCAATTTTCCGGTAAAAGATTAAGGGCTGGGCCGGTGCACTTCAGCTTGGCTATATCATATTGGCGATCGTTATATTTGAAGAAGTATTCGTTACCTTCCTTTGTAGCAATATATTGTTCAAACCAACTAGGTACTTGCTTTACTTTAAATTGTGTAACGGTTAATCCTTTCTCTGTAATTGTGTATGAGTCTTTATCACCAGTTGAACGGCGGATATACCCCTCGTCATTTAGCCAATTTAAAGTTGGATTAAATGATTTATCCATATCTTTGATGAGGCGGTTTATTCCGTGTTCATCAAAAAAAGCTAGGATTTTATCTTTGCTTAAAGATACTTCAAATGGAAAGTTTTTAGCTGTGTGATGGAGAACAAGTGAACTAACTAAAACAAATTGGTTTTGTGCGTCAAGTTCTAAAGACATTTTTTGCTTCCTTATTTTGGTTTGTTGGTTTGGTTACTGAACATACTAATTTAAGGGAGCCCTTTAATACAACACAGGAATAATAACAATGCAGCAAACGACTTTGCAGGATTTACAGGATGCATTGCAGTACCTTGACCCTAATTGCTCACGCGATGAGTGGGTTAAGGTGGGCATGGGTATTAAAAATGAGTTTGGTGATACAGGCTTTGATGTGTTTGATAGTTGGAGCGCAGGTAGCGAGCAATATAAACCGAGCGATATTAAAAGTACCTGGCGTAGCATTAAGGCTGGCGGCGGTACTACGATTAAAACTGTTTTTAAAATGGCAATAGATAATGGGTTTACTGTTAAGCGTGAACCGATATCCCCAGAAGAACAAGCCAGGCTAAATAAAGAATTTGCACAACGTGCTAAAAAGCGCGAAGCGCAAGAGGCAGAAGATGAAGCCGCGCGCCAGCGTTGGCATGGGGTGATTGCCGATTTTTCCAAAATACTTGTCGAACAATTTACTAAACCTGTTAACTCTAATAAATATTTGGCTGCCAAGAAGGTGGCCAGTTTTGGTTTAAGCAGCTTTAAAAGTGCTGTGATAGTTATATTTAGGCCTAATTTTACGGCTGAGGCTGTGACAGGTGGTAAAGAAATTAAACAATTTTTTGCTGATTTGCCTGATAAGGAAACCCGCGATTTTAGTTTTTTACATTTTAAGCGTGGTGATTTAGTGATGCCGTTAATTGATATTGAAAAGGTGCTTTGGAATATTCAGGTTATTAATGAGCAGGGAACTAAGTTGTTTTTAAAGCATGGCCGTAAGGCTGGGTTGTTTCATTTTATTGGTAAGGCGAGCAGCTGTAATATTTTAGCGGTTTGTGAGGGTTATGCCACTGGGGCGAGCATTCATATGGCAACTAAGTGGCCATGTGCAGTGGCGCTTGATGCGGGCAATTTGATGGCGGTGGCCACTGAGCTTAAACACAAGCTTGCTGATAAAACCTTTATATTTTGTGCTGATGACGATGCCAATACGAAGGGGAACCCGGGTGTAAGTATGGCTAATGATGCTGCAGCTGCGGTGGGTGGTTTGGTAGCAATACCTGACTTTGCTGCTGTTGTGGATAAGGCGGCATAATGGCTAAAAGTAGTTTAAACGATTGGAATGATTTACACGTTAATGCTGGCCTTGATGCGGTTAAAGCACAATTACTGAGTGTGGTTGATAAGCCTAGTGCTAATGATGGTAATAAAGAAAATAACCCGCCGCCGCAAAACGCTGACGCGCGACAGCGTTCTCTGGGGGATGAGCAGTGGCAGGCTAATTTCCAAAGAACGAATTCGGGTATGCCTCAGGCGAGTATTAGTAATACAAAGTTGGTGCTTGAAAATGACCCTGCTTTTGATGGCGTTTTGGGCTATTGCGACTTTAGTTATCGTATTATTAAACGTAAAAAGCCGCCGTTTTTAAAGGGTAAGGTGGGTGAGTGGACCGACACTGACACTGAGCGTTTACGTATTTACCTTTCTGAAACCTATGGCTTTACGCCTAGGGCCAATGATGTGCTGGGTGCTATTTTGGTTCACTCTGAAGAACATGCTTTTCACCCTGTTAAGGATTATTTGAATTCGGTTAAGTGGGATGGTACACCGCGCGTTGCAGTGTGGTTGCATAATTACTTGGGCGCTGAAGATACTGACTATGCGGCTATGGTTGGTACGTTTTTTTTAGTTTCGGCTGTGGCACGGGTTATGTGCCCGCCAGTTAAGGTGGACTCGGTTTTAATACTTGAGGGTAACCAGGGCTTAGGTAAGTCGACCATGTGCAATAATTTATTTGGTGATTGGTTTACTGATACGCCTATGGCGCTTGGCGAGAAAGATACGTTTCAGCAAATGCAGGGGATGTGGGGTATAGAGCTTGCTGAACTTGATTCGTTTAATAAGGCTGAAAATACAAAGGCTAAACAGTTTTTTGGCTCTAAGGTTGATAGGTACCGCCCAAGTTATGGGCGTATGGTACAGGAGTTCCCGAGGCAGTGTGTGTTTGTGGGTACCACTAACCAAGATAGGTATTTAAAGGATTCTACGGGTAACCGGCGATATTGGCCTGTGATGTGTACGAAGATATGCCAGGATGCGATTGCCCGTGATAGGGACCAGCTTTGGGCTGAGGCGCTTCATTTGTTTAATGGTGGTATGCCGTGGTGGCCTACGGATGAATATAAGCATTTGTTTGAAGAACAGCAGGAAGATAGGTTTGACTCTGATGTGTGGGAAGGGCTTATTTACGATTGGTTGCTTAAGAATATGCGGGGTGATTACTCGTTGGCCGATATTATGACTGAGGTGCTTGCTATGGATCCACATGCTATGCGACCACCTGAACAAAAGCGGGTAGGCCAGATTATGCATAGGCTTGGCTTTACTAAAAAGAAGAAACGAGTTGATGGTAAGCGCCCTGCGTTTTATGTGCCGCCTGAGGGGTTTTGGAATGTTAAATAGGTTTTTTACTATGACCATGACCAGTAAAGGTGACCGCTGGAAGGCGCGTGGTTGTTGGAGTGGTCATGGTGGTCACGGTGGTCACGGTGTTTTCGCGCACACATACGCGCGCGGGTGCGAGCGGACACGCGTATTTTGTACTTTCTGTTTATATGTTTGTTCTTGTGTATGTAAAAACACTATGACCACCATGACCAGTATGACCAATAGAGTAAATACAAGGGTTCTAGCGGTCACGGTAGGTGGTCACGGTAAAAATAAGGGTGACCAACGCGGTTTTAATTTGTTATTAGGCTTTGACGAGGAATGATGATGCAGTTAGTTACGACGATTGATGATTTGCTTAATGAATGGGGTGTGTGGTCTCAGGCTGGTTTGGGGCTTACGCTGAGCTCTGCATCGAATGATGGTGTAGTGGCGTTAATTGATGATGATATGGGTTTGTTGATTGACCAAGCTGTGGCAATGCTGGGGTTGTATGCTCCAAAAACGAAAGTGGTGGTTATGATGAGTTACCGTTCTCAGTTGAGTACTAGGCAAATAGCTAAGAATTTAGATATTGGTGAAACCAAAGCTAGACAGCTGCTGTTAAGTGGTTCGGCTTGGCTTGAGGGCCATTTGCTGGCTAAGGGCGTAATAATTAAACAGGCAGCTTAATTTATTTTGGAGGTTTTATGTTTTCATCATTCAAAAATAATAGTTTTTCTAAGGCACAGCTAGAAACTGTAAATATTGATATAGATGGAGTGGTTAGTCTTAATTTAAAAAATGACTTAGTTAAGGCTAAAATCAAAGAGCAAGTTTTTAAACTAAAGAAATTAAACGATATTATGAATGGTATGAAATAAAAGTTGCAATCGGGCGCCCAATAACTATACTAACTCAGGTAAGCTTAGCAAAGCTGCATCATAAAGCCCGAGGTTAACACCTTGGGCTTTTTTGTGTCTGCTGATTTATCCTTACATCCTGTTGTTGTAACCCGCTTAGGTTTTGCCTTAGCGGGTTTTTTACGTTTGAGGCCTTAAATGAAGATTAATAAACTATTAGCCGCTGGTGTTACGGGCGTTCTTGCCTTAACGGGTGTAATGGTTGCTGAATTTGAGGGTGAAGTAAGAACAGGCTATGTGGACCCTGTTGGTGTGGTTACTGCTTGCTTTGGCCATACTCAAACAGCTGAGCTTGGTAAGACTTACACTGAAAAAGAATGTTTAAACCTGTTTGCTATGGACTTAGGTGATCATAATGAGCAGTTATTGAGAGCGGTGAATATTTCGCTTACTACCAGTGAGCATGCGGCATATATGTCGTTTCACTATAACGTGGGCGCTGGGAACTTCCGTAGTAGTACGCTGCTTAAATACTTAAATAACGGTGAGAGTGTTAAGGCATGTAATGAATTACAACGCTGGGTTTATGCTGATGGCCGTAAGTTACCAGGCTTGGTTAAGCGCCGAGAGTTGGAACGACAGCTATGTTTGAGTGAGTTAACTGATGCTTAGTTTAAATAAGATTGTTTTTGCAGGCTTAGCAACGATGCTGGGCATTACTGTTGTTAAGTATATGGCTGTTGAGTCTGACTTAACACAAGCACTTGATAATAATAAACAGATTAAAGCATCAGTTCAAAGTTATAAAAACCATGCAGAGCATTTAACTAATAGCTTGGCTGATGCTGATAAGCGAAATAAGCAGCTACTTAAAGAGCGTGATTTACTGGCTAAGCTGAGAGCTGATCACCAGCAACAACTTACTTCAATTAAAACTAAACTCCAATCTTCTACAGCGCAGCTTGATGCGTTAAGGCTTTCAACTAATGAAACAACTAAGACCTGGGCTAACGATTGTGTGCCTAGCACTGTTATCAGCATGTTCAAGTACGCAAGGGTTGGAGCCTGCAGTAAAGACAATAGTACAAACTAAATATGAGTTTGTGTTGATGCCTAATGATTTTATCAAGCCATGTAGTGTTAGTTCTCATGTTGTTGGTGATAATGCATCACATAGCCAGTACACGGCTTATTTAGAGTCTGTTATTGATACGTGCAATGAACAATTATTAAGAGCAAGAAGTTGGAACAATGCGAATAGAGATTAGTGATATAGCTACGCAGAAAGTTGTAAGTGCTACAACGTATAGTGCTAGCTTAGCCACTGCTGCAGGAGGAGTGTTTAGCTTGAATGAGTGGGCAATATTACTAGGGATTGTATTTGCAGCTCTTACGTTCTTAGCTAATTACTGGTTTCAGTACAAACGTAACGAGCGTGAAGCAAAGAAATATGAAGATGATAAGGAGTTCCATAGGGCTCGCATGAAAGAGTTGCTTTTGGAAGACTCCAAGCATCAGCAGAAGCGTTTTGATGAACTTCTTGAGATTGATGCTAACTATAGAAAAGAGCGTATCAATAAGATTCTGGAACAGCGCAGTGGCAACTAAGCCTGGTACTTGGTGCACTAAGTGCAAAGCTGTGCACAGAGGTGAACCATGCCCTAAACGTTTACCGTTTGGCCGTAAGCGTAACGGGGACAAACAATCAGGTAGAGGTGGCCGTGTGTGGCAGCGAACAAGAGAGTTTATATTTCATCGTGATAACTTCTTGTGTCAGATATGCAAAGCTAAAGGTGTTCTAACCTCTGTTGAGTTGCATGGCGCTTACCATGGTATATGTGATCACATTGTGCCGCTGAGTCAAGGTGGTGACGATAAGATAGATAACCTTCAGACCATATGCCAAGCATGTGATAAAGAAAAAACAGCACTTGAGTCACGTCAAAGTCTTAACCCGGGGGTAGGCAAAGTTTAGCGCTATCCCACGTACACCGCCCCCTCAATTAGATTTTTATGCGGGGCAGAAATGAAATGAAAAAACCCACTTATAGAGATTATTTGGTTAATTATGGCAGGTAGATACCCAGCAGTAGCAGAGGACACAACTAATAAAGTTGTTAAGTTCCCTAATGCTGCTGAAAACAAGGAAATTAGTGATAAAGACGCGAAGAAGATCGCGATCAAATCGCGTCCGCGTGGTATGTCAAAGGCTGAGCAGCAGGTATGGAATAACGATATGCCTGAATATGTAAAGATTAATCGCTTCAAGCCTCACTATGTTCGGTTTTTTAAAGAGTACTGCATTGTAATTGCGCGCATGGAAGCGGCTCTTGCGTACTTAGAAGAGCACGATTGGAAATATACAACGGAAGGTCGTAACGGTATTCAGCATAAAACTAGACCAGAGGCCAGCCAGTACAATGATGATTGGCGCAAACTTAATAGCTTGATAAATCAAATTGGCGGCAGCCCTGCGACCGACCAACGATTTAATAATTTACAGCCAGGCTTATTTGATGATGTGTATTAAGTGAGTTTGATAAATGCAAAACCGTAGTGATTACCCAACATTTCATCGTGATCATTTAGCTGACATTGAACAATATGCATCAGACGTACTCAGTGGTAAGCGCCCAGCTAATAAATATGAAGTCTTAGCCGTTGAGCGTGAAAGCCATGACTTAGCAAGGGCGGCTAGTAAAGATTTTCCATATTACTTTGACCCAGAATCAGCACTTAAAGTTATTTGGTTTTTAGAAACCTTTAGCCACGTAAAGGGAAAGTGGGCCAGAGCAAAAGGCCATGAGGGTTTGCTTAGCCTAAGTGGTTGGCAAAAATGGATTACAGCGCAAGTATATGGTTGGAAGCATGTAACTACTCACCGCCGTCGTTTTCGGACCGCATTTACATTGGTACCGCGCAAAAATGGTAAATCTACATGGGTTGCACCAATTGGTTTATATATGCTGGCTAACGATGGTGAGCCAGGTGCCGAAGTTTACTGTGGTGCTACTACACAAAAGCAAGCCAACGAAGTATTTCAGCCAGCTAAAAAAATGGCATTAAAACAACCCGTATTCAGACGCCGTTTTAATATTGAATTGTTTGCTCAGCAAATAGAAAAAACAAACGATGGCGGCAAGTTTGAACGCTTAATTGGTAATCCGGGTGATGGTGGTTCGCCTAGTTGTTATTTATGTGACGAATACCACGAACATGACGATGACGACCAACGCGATACGATGATCACCGGCATGGGCGCACGTGAGCAACCACTTGAATGGATAATATCAACAGCCGGTTCAAATTGGTTTGGGCCATGCGGACAATACCAAAAAGAATGCCAAGAAATACTGGAAGGTACCCGCACCGACGAAACCGTTTTTGCCATGATTTACACCATTGATAAAGATGACGACTGGCAAAGCGAGGAAGCTTTACGCAAAGCAAACCCTAACTTTGGTATATCGGTTGAAGAAGAGTTTTTATTAAATCAACTTTCAAAAGCTAGGCAGTCAGCCCGTAAGCAAAACGCATTTAAAACAAAACACTTAAATTTATGGGTAGGTGCACGCGAGTCCTGGTTAAATATTGAAGATTGGCTAGCTGCAGGTGATTTAACGCTAGATATAGAGCAATTTACAGGTGAAGAGTGCACCAAAGGCGTCGATCTTTCAGAGTCTGACGACTTAACCGCCGATGTAACCTGCTTCACACGGCCAGTAAACGGCAAATTACACTATTACTTTTTTGCTAAAACCTATGTAACAGAAGCAAAAGCAAACGAAATAGACATTTACCGAGACTGGGTTAACCAAGGGCACTTAATTGAATGTGAAGGTACCAGCATAGATTACGACGAAGTAGAGCGCGCTATCGAAACCGATAACGAAAACTATCAAGTAACCGGCTTATTTTACGACCCAGCAGGTGCAGCACCAATAGCACAGCGGGTACAAAACAGCACCGGTATAGAGCCCATTAAAGTATCACAAAATTACACCAACTTTTCGCCGGCCATGCGCGAGTTTGAAAACTTACTCAGGCAAGGCCGTATACACCACAATGGTGATCCAGTTCTTACTTGGTGCCTTGGCAATGTCATAGCCAAAGAAACCATGGACGGTAAATATATCCGCCCAGTAAAAGAACATAAAGACAACAAAATTGATACCGCAGTCGCTAAATTACTGGCCTTCATAGGTTCATGGCAACCTGAAGAAGACGACGGTTCTAACCAAGAGTTTTTGGAATTCTAATGTTTAAAATCCCGTTTTTAAGTCGTAACAGCAGCAAAAGTGCACCTGCAGTTAACAATACTGCAGAGCAAAACACAGCAATGCAGGATATAAATAGTTTATCTGATCTGTTTGGCGTTATGCCATCACTTGCAGGCCCCGCGGTTACGCCTAAAACATCAATGAAAGTGTCAATAGTATTTGCCTGTGTGCGCTTAATTGCCGGCGCAATAGCACAGATGCCCGTACATATTTTTGAACGCAGTGATAACGGCGATAAAAAACGTCTTGCTAACCACAATTTAGCCAGCCTTTTTAACCTACAGCCCACAGCAGTATGGAGCGCCGCTGCATTTTGGGAGTACATAGTGGCCAGCATGCTTTTGCATGGCGATGGTTACGCGGTGTTATTACGCGATCGCAACGGCGACATAGAAGAAATTTTACCCATTAGTCCCGTAGGCATGAACGTAGTAAATAACAACGGCCGGCTAAATTACTTTTTTACACTGGATGGCACCGCCCGCGGCTTTGACCAAGACGACATACTGCACTTTCCAGGCTTTGGCTTTAACGGCCTTAAATCTATGTCGGTTATTCAGTGGGGCGCGTTTAATAGTATTGGTTTAGAGCTTGCCATGGAGCAACACAGCGGCGAGTTCTTTAAGTCAGGTTCAACGCAACGTGTAGCCGTGGTAAAGCAAGGTAAGTGGGACGAAACACAAAAAGACTCATTCAGAAACGCATGGGTTAAAGCCTACGGCGGTGTAGAAAACGCAAAGTTTCCGCTGGTTCTTGATAACAGTACCGATGTAAAGCAACTTAGCGTATCAGCAAAAGATTCACAGCTGCTTGAATCGCGTGAATTTCAAATTACCGACATAGCCCGCGCATTTGGCCTACCTAGTTTTATGGTAAACCAAGAGCAAAAATCAACATCGTGGGGCTCAGGTATTGGCGAAATCGGTTTATCGTTCTTGCGTTTTACGCTTGGCCCACACCTAAACCGCTTTGAGCAAGAGATAAACCGCAAACTGTTTTTAAACAAACCCATGTTTGCCGAGTTTATAGCGGCAAATTTAATGCGCTTAACGCTTAAAGACAGAAACGAAGCATACCGCCAAGCCATTGGCGGCTCGCAGGGGCCCGGTTGGATGAGCATAGACGAAGTGCGCAAGCTCGAAAACTTACCCGAAATGGGTGGTCGCTACGCATTGCCATACGACCCTATTGCCAATAATCAACAAATGGAAAACGAATCATGAATAACAGCCGCAAACTAATGCAGTTAGTTAAAAATAACTGCCAAAACCGTGACCAAGTTGGTTATCAAGTAAAGCAGCAATCACCACTGGCCAATGCAGGTGAAAGCCGCCCCGCATTTTTAATTTACGATGTAATTGATCCATGGTGGGGCGTATCTGCCGAAATGATAAAACGCGACTTGCTCAACATTACTGATGCCACCGACATCGATGTGTATATTAATAGCCCAGGCGGTGACGTATTTGAAGCCACCGCCATTTACTCAAGCTTAAAAGCGCACCCAGCAAAAATTCATATTCACATCGATGGCATCGCAGCCAGTGCCGCAACACGCATTGCCTTAGCCGGCGATACTATCGAAATTGCTGATTCAGGTTTTTACATGATCCACTATGCCTGGACACTAGCACTGGGTAACGCACAAGAAATACGCGACACCGCCGACATGCTTGATAAAGTCGATAACACCATAGTAAACGACTACGAAAAGCGCACCGAAGCAGGCGAAGCACAAGTACGCACCTGGATGAAAAACGAAACCTGGTTCACCGCACAAGAAGCCCTAGAACATGGCTTTGTAGACAGCATTATGCAAGATACACCAAGCGAGCAAACCACCAATAAAGCGTGGGACTTAACGTCTTATCAAAACGCACCGAAACCACAACCACCGCAAGATAAATTTGTGCAGCGTGAACGGCTAGAACGATTTGCCAACATGCTGCTAACTACTGGCTAGCTCCGCTGGCAACACTATTTAAAGCACCTTAGGGTGCTTTTTTTGTACTTAAAATTGAGGAAATTAAATTATGTCTATCCAACAAAAGCGTGAGCAGCGAAAAGAGTTAGCTGTAACCCTAAACCAGTTAGTAACGGATCACCCAAAAGACGAAGCGTGGGGCGATGACAAGCAAAAAAAATACGACGACCTCGTTAATAAAATCGATGCACTTGATGGTGACCTAGACCGCCAACAAAAAGTACTCGACTTACAAGCAAAGTCAAAGCAAACCATTCAAGACCGTGCCGATAAAAACGGTATCTCTGCTGATGAAGCTGAGCACCAAATTCACCAAGAAAAAGCGGCCTATGCATCCTGGTTGCGTGGTGGCATGTCAGCACTTAATGAAGATCAACGCAGTGCAGTACAAGCACGTATTAACAGCCCTAAAAACGCTATGAGTACAGGCCAAGGCTCAGAAGGTGGCTATTTAACCGCTGACGAAATCGCACCCGGTATTTCACAAGCGCTTAAAGCGTACGGCGGTATGCGTGAGCTTGCAACCGTAGTGCCCACAGCAACCGGCTCTACTATTCCATGGCCTACTGCTAATGCAACGGCTGAGCAAGGTGAATGGTTAGCCGAAAATACAGAAGCTGGTGATGAAGACACCACCTTTGGTGTACGTAACATCGATACGCATATGGTCAGCTCTAAAGTCATTGCCGTGCCGTTCCAACTACTGCAAGACACGCAGTTCGACCTAGAAAGCTATATAAATGAGCAAATAGGCATGCGTATTGGCCGCACCTCAGAAGATGCGTTTATAAATGGGTCAGGCACCTCAATGCCGCACGGTATTTTAGCCGACACCACGGCAGGTAAAGTCGGGGGCTCTGGGCAAACATCTATTATCACCTTAGAAGACTTAATTGACCTAGAGCACAGCGTTGATCCGGCTTACCGTCGTAGTGCGCAATGTGGCTTTATGATGAACGACTCCACAATCAAAGTCGTTAAAAAGCTTAAAGACACACAAGGTCGGCCACTTTGGTTACCCGGTATGGAAGCCTCAGAGCCTAACACTATTTTAGGTAAACCGTACGCCACTAACCAACATATACCCACCATGGCGGCTAACGCTAAGTCGGTTTTATTTGGTGATTTTTCTAAATACATTGTACGCGATGTATCGCAAATGTTGTTCTTCCGCTTCACTGACAGCGCATACAGTCGCAAGGGCCAAGTTGGTTTCTTAGCGTTTATGCGTACCGGTGGCCGCTGCATCGATGTAGGTGGTGCTGTTAAGTACTACCAAAATGCAGCCGCTTAATTGATGCTCCTCTAGCCCCTTAACCGGGGCTTTTTTATTTAAGGAATATAACCATGGCAGCTAAAAAACTAATCACCGCACGTGTACTTGTTGCATGCGTCATTGCAGATCACCATTTTGAGCCAAATGCACTCGTAAAAGGCGATGCAGAATTACTAAAACCGTTAATAGACGTCGGCGAACTATCCGATGACAAAGCCGCTATTGATTACTGTAGTAAAGAGCTAGAAGTTGACACTGTTGATCTTAATGGCATCGATGAAGCCGTTGATAGCAACCCTGACGACACCGATAACAAAGAGTAGACAGAATGAAAATGCTCCGAAAGCTAATACAGGCCCCCAGTATTGAGCCATTCATCGTAGAAGAACTGGCAGCACATACCAATGCTGATGATGATCACCATGATTATTTGCAAAGCTTGGTGCCCAGAGCGCGTAAACGGTTTGAACAACGTAGTGGCCGGTTATTAGTAGAACAAACATGGCAATTTGCATTGCCAAAGTTTTGCAATGAAATTCACCTGCCTTTTGCGCCGCTTCGGAGCATTAATTCAATTAAATATATTAATAACTTGGGGCAGTTTGTCACACTCGATTCAAGTGACTACCGAGTTATTGAGCATGGTTTAACTGCCACAATCACCCCTAAATTAGGCGGTCAGTGGCCAGCCGTGGGGTTTAAAATAGCCGATGCGGTACAAATTGAATGTGTATTTGGTCATGGTACCCTCACAGATGAGGGTACCAGCATAGATAACGAAACACTCATAGACCAGGATAAGTACGACCTAGCAAAACAAGCCATTTTGGTATTAATTGCCGACTGGTTTCGTAACCGCGAAGACACCGCACCGGTGCAGCTTTACGATATGCCTAATGCCTTTAAAGCCATTGCAGATGAACTCGCGGTTGAACTTTTATGAAATTGCTCCCAGCTGCTAAATACAACTGCAAAGCCAGCTTTGGTAAAGGTGTAAAGTCAAATGACGGCTATAACACCAACAGCCATGCGCATGAATTTTACCGTTGGGTAAATATACAAACCGGTGCAGCGAAAGAGCTCGAGCAAAGCGGCCAGTTAATGGGCGAAATAACCCATACAATTACCTGCCGTTACAGCAATAAAATAACCCCAACTCACCAAATTAGTTATAAGCAACGGCTATTTGAAATCATTGGCACACCCGTAAATCAAGACTTTGCCAATGCACAAACCATTATTGCCGTTAAGGAGCTCACCCATGCTTAATACAGGTATCGATATATCGGGCCTTAAAGAAATGGAAAAAGCGTTGCTTGAAATAGGTAAAGAAATCGGCGCTAAAAAGGCCAGCGGTATAATGACCAGTGCAATAAGAGATGGCGCTATTAAATATCAGCAAGGTATGCAGCGCAATGCACCAGAGTCAAACGTAGCTCGCGTGGTTAAAACCAAACAAGGCCAAAAAGTTGAAATCCGCCCAGGCTTTTTAAAATCACGCATTAAAGTTAAAGCCAGTACTAATCGCCAAGGTAAAGAAACACGTCGCTTTGGTAAAGGGGTTGTATCGCTAGTGCGTGTGGGCGTATTTAAAGTGCCTTACATAGTGCAAGTTGAATATGGCACAAACACGCAAAAGGCTAATCCATTTATTCGTCAAGCCTTTAAAAAACGCACCAATCAAGCGGTGGTAGTTATTAACCGTGGCTTAGCTAAACGCATCAATTTAGCGCAGCGCCGCATTGCCAAAAAGAACAAACCAGCATGATAGAAAACAGCATACGTACCAAGGCACTCGCATCATCTGCATTAACGGCTTTAATTGGCAATAATCTGCATTTTACTACCGCTCATAACTCAGACGATAACTATGTTTTGCTCAGTGTGATCACCGACGAAACGCCTATTGAAATACACATGGAAGACAACCAAAGCGAAGCACTCATTCAATTTGATTGTTATAGCAAAACGCCAGCAACCGCTAAAGCCATAGCCAAAGAGCTTGCCACCATCTTTAACAAACAAGGCTTTGTTGATGGTGTTGTAAATGTGCAGTTTGCGCTAAAGCAAAACCGTATACCCGACTTTGACACCGGCTCGCATTTATACCGCGAGTCATACGAATACATTTTTAAGTACCACACCATAAATAACGAGGTTTAACATGCCAGAACCAACACCAGTAACTACCGCAGCCGCTGATACGGTTGATTCACACAAATCCACACTCCAGTTTTGTACCACCGGTGTCGGTGAAGTCGATGCACTACTACCAGGGCTCGACATTATCCCACAAATTAACTCGGGCAAAGTGTACGAAGACGATACTGACATAGCAGCCGCCAACCGCTCTTACAGCGAAAAGTGCCTACCTGAAGACCAAGATTGGGAGCTCACATTTCGCCACAAACCTGCTAACACAGAGCAAAAAGCCTTTTGCGATATGGTAAAAGCAGGTACCCCTATCAGTATTAAAGTCACACGAGCCAGTGGCGAAGTACAAGACGTTGTGTATTTACCGCACGACTATTTTAGTGGTGAGTCGGGTAAAGACTCAGGTAAGCAAATGTTTGCTTGTATTGGCAAGCTGCAACAAGTGGTGTTTTCAACGTTAGCGGTGGGAGTGTAAATGATTACTGCAGCACAAATAATGGCGGGAAAGTTACCTACTTCCTCCCGCGAATTTGATATTGAAGGCGTAGGTAAAATAGTTTTACACCGTCTTCCCGCCATCGATGAAGTAAAAGCCAGAGAGCTGTTTACCGACAAAGATGCAGACCCCAAAAAGCTTGAAAAAATGGCGCAGCGCAATACCTACTATATGCTGCATGGCAAGTTTGACGATAAAGAAGCCGCCAAACTGCCTAGCTTAATCGATATGCAGCAGCTAGGTATGATCCACACCACCGGGTTGTTTTTCACTAATCTCGCTCAAGAAAACCTTGAGGCGATTGAAAAAAACTAAAACAGCAACCTGAGTTACAAGCGCTCTGCAATTTAGCAGATAACTTGGGTTGCTCACTCTATGACCTGCATAAACGCTTATCCGCTGACGAACTGGAACTGCGCTTAGTCCACCAAGGGCTAAAAATGGGCCTGACATTCGACAGAAGCGAACAACGAAAAATTGAATACGAGCAAAAACGCCGTGAAAGCGAAGCGTTTTTAAATACCTGTCCTTGGCGTAAACAAAAGAGAAATTAACACATGGCATCAATTGCAACGCTCACTATCGATTTAATCGGTAAAAGTGGGAAGCTGACTGCTGAGCTCAATAAAGCCAATAAACAAACCTCATCATGGGCTGATAAAACCCGCAAAATGGTGGGAGGGAGCGCTAAAGTAATGGCGGGGTTTGGTGTTACAGGCGCCGCCGCTTTTGCTTCTATTTATGCTAAAAATGCTGAGTTTATTGATCAACAAGCAAAAACAGCTGACCGTCTAGGTATAACCACGCAAGCGCTTGGCGGGTTGCAACATGCTGCTAATTTATATGGCGCCTCAAACGAAGAGCTAAATAAATCACTGCAAACCATGCAAAAAAACTTAGGCCAAGTGGGGCAAACTGGCACCGGTGAGGCTAAATACGCTCTTGATGGTTTAGGCTTATCGGTTCAAGAATTACAAGGCCTCGCGCCAGAAGAGCAATTTAAACTCATTGCCGACAAACTTAAAGGCGTTGAAGACCAAAGCCAAAAGGTGTACCTAGCACAAAGCTTAATGGGTAAATCGGGCGCTAAGATGATCAACGTCATGGACGCCGGCGCTGATGGCATAACCGCCATGATGGAAGAGGCCGACGCCCTAGGCATGACGTTCGATCGCATTGATGCCGCCAAGGTCGAAATGGCAAACGATGCATTCGATAAAGCACAAAAAACCACGCACAGTTTTGGCCAAACATTAGCAATAGAAACAGCGCCGATTATTGGTGCAATTGCTGATATGTGGACTGACTCAGCAAAAGAAGCCGGTGGCTTTGGCTCAATTGCTCAGCAGGTTGTAACTAAAGTAGCAACGGGAATAGGCTTTTTAGCTGATATGGGCCGTGGTTTACAAGTTACTTTTTTACTGGTGCGCCAAGCTATGGCCGAGCTTGTAAACGGCGTTATTCAAATTGGTACGGTCGGCTCTAAAGTTGGCGGTAAAATAGGAGACATGCTTGGGTTTGACACACAAACTTTAGACGAAATTAACCTGTTTGCAGATTCAGTCTCACAAACAACCGATAGCCTAGGCAAAGAGTTGAGCGATTTAGCATTAGAACCCATGCCATCTGAAAAGGTAAAAACATGGATTGCTGATGTTCAAACTAAATTTGAAGCCGCAGCACAAGAGCAAGTCAATAACCCGAAAAAGAAAGACCTCAGTGATTTATTGTTAAAAGCGGATCCTAAAATTATTGATGAAAAGTCGCAAAAGTTAATAGATGCGGCCCGTAATCAGTACCAACAAATATTTGATGCCCAGCTACAGCAAGATGGCAAAGAAGTAGAGCTCGAAAACCGCCGCTTTGAACGCAAGCAACAAGCAATGGAACGCGAGTTTCAGTTACTGCGTGATAAAAACCTCATCACTGCTGAAATAGAAGCTGAATACACCACCGCAAAAGAGCAAGCACTAGCACAACATGAGCAAAATATAAGCCTGATTAAGCAAGAGCAACTAGAAGCCAGAAAAGAGGCAGAACGCTTACATCAAGAGCAATTAGCAGAGCAGAATAATGGCTTTTGGACTAATTACATGGAGTCCATTAGAACCACTGCAGAAAACACCGACCAACTATGGGCTGATACACTCACTAATTTTAGTCAAACCATGTCTAGCAATATCACTCAGGCTATTACTGATTGGCAGGGCTTTGGTAATTTAGTAAAAAATATTGCGTCTAGCTTTTCAAAGGCTGTTATTCAATCACTTGTTGAAATTGGCACACAACGTTTGGTGTTATGGGCCTTAGAAGCAACGTTAGGTAAGGCTTCAGGTGTCAGTTACTTAACCCAAGTAACAGGGCAAGCACAAGCGGGTGCACACCTTGCTGCCATTAATGCCTTTGCTTCTACAGCAGCCATACCTATTATTGGCCCAGCCCTAGCACCAGGTGCAGCACTGGCAGCTGAAGCGGTAACGCAACCTTTAGCTGCAGCTGCAACGGCGGCAGCGGCAGGAACCTTAGCCTCATTTGATGGCGGTGGGTACACATGGGATGGCCCACGTAGCGGTGGCCTTGATGGTAAAGGCGGCCAGTTGGCCATGCTGCATCCCCAAGAAACCGTTGTTGATCACACTAAAGGCCAAAGCCTAGGCTCAAATGTCACTGTAAACGTGATTGAAGATGCATCCCGTGCGGGTTCACAAAGCCGGAGTGGTTTAAATGGTGAAGACGTCATAAACATCTTTGTAAGTAATATCCGCCAAGGTGGCGAGGCATCCTCTGCACTTGAAAGTACCTATAGCTTACAACGCCAAGGGGTATAAACGTGTTAATAAAATACCCGAAAGATTTAAAACTGCCACTTGTTTCAAGCCATCGTCTATCGCAAAACTCAAACTTATTACGTACAGACATGGCAAGCGGCCGCGCAAGGCAGCGCAAACGTTTTCAGTCAGTACCCACCACCATGAGCGCAACGTGGAAGCTAAACCCGTATCAAGCACAACTACTCGAAGGCTTTGTAACGCATGGTGTTAACGATGCGGTGAATTGGTTTTTAATGCCAATTCGCACACCACAAGGACTGATAGAACATGAAGTGCGTTTTATTAAAAGCCCGCTTGAGTCTTGCACTTACAACGGAGGCTTTTGGAACTACAGCGCCAATATTGAGATAAAACAACGACAAGTAGTGAGTGAAGAAGCAACAGCTAACCGTTTGCTTGAACCAAATACGATTGGACAATTTGTTAATGGTATAGCTAATGCCATTGAAAATTATTAGGAATAGAAACAATGAGTAATTTTTTTAGTTTAGTAACCGAGCTAGAAGGTTTATTAGAGAAGCTTAACGTCATAATCGCAGGTTCAGATAATGAAGTAGTTACGGTTAATGGCATTGAAAAAGACAGCATATCAAAAGCGATAAATGACAAGTATGCATCTATACTTTCAATAATGAATGGGCGTAAGTCATACGAAACAAAGTCACTAATGGAAGCTGATACGACTATATCTAAAGACCAATTAGCTGAAGTTTGGAACGATATTGAAGATAACAACGGACTATATGGATTCAATGGAGCCTCTTGGATAAAATCACCATATGACACCATTAAAAATATTCTGTCTTTAATTGACGAGGCAAAACTACAGGAAAAAATAACCGTTGGCGCAGGTTTGGTAGGTAATAGCAAAAACCTATACGGCCCATCAAATCATGAAAATTATAGAGACTATTTCACATCAACAGGTATATCGTCAACAAAACTAAAAGGTGTAAATTGCGTTTTGTTTTCAGAGAGCCAACACTTTTCAAGAGCTTTCAGTAAAGATGTATTTGAATCAGGTTATGTTTCTTTTTGTTTATATATTTATGAAAATGGCGACCTGAAAAACACCTCCACTACAGTTTCCAATCGTATTGTTATTTTTCAATATGATGCAAGCGGAAATGAAGTTGATCGCAGCACAAAATACGCGGAACCAAATGTAAAACAGCAATGGTTGATAGTAGATGACTTTGAAATACTGGATAGCTGTTCAACTATTAAATTTTATGTTGAATGTAATAAAGCAAATATTTACGCTTCTCACATTGGGATTTTCGATGGAGCTTGCGGCGCATATAGACCACCTGAAATCCCATCAAACCTTTGGCCAGATTTAAACTTTGAAGGTTTTGGACTTGACGCAGAGTCAAACTCATTACCCAAGCGCTACAGTGCCAATGGCATTGTTGGTTATGAGTTAGTCCCTACAGGTAATAATGAATATTATATGTGGAGCTTCCCTTCATCTCGCCAATTCAAAGCTGGCGCTTACGTAAACTTTAAAGGAGAGTTCAAAAACCCAACCAAGGTAGGTGGTTTAAGAGCTGAACTGCATTTTTATAATGAAAATGGTGACGTAATTAGTTCAGTTACGGATTCAAATAATACAACCGATACAGAGTCTTTTCGGTGTAGAGCAATTGTTCCCGTTGATACGTTTGAAGTTAAAGCTGGTTTTGTACAATACCAGTCAGCAACGATAAACAGCCTTATTACAGATATTTCATTAACTACAGACCAGGCTATTGAAATAGCACCACCTCAAACAAATCATATACTGAACGAGATAGCCCGTAACAGCGGAAATGTATTTAAAGAAATAGCGGGTAAAATCTCAAAGTCAGAAGCTTATGCAGATAAAGGCATTGAGTTTGGCAACTTGATTAAAGACCCAGATACATTTTCAGGCTTTACATCAACAATGGGGAAAGGTTTAGTTAACGACGTTTTTTGCGGAAAGCTCGGAGGTCAGAACCCACAAATAGCAACATTAAAGGTTGATCCTTCAAGGTTTGTAAACCAAAAGGGATCGTTCGGCCTAACAATTCCTATGAACAATTCAACAAATGGTCGAGTTCTTATACGGATGCTTGAGACTGATATTGTTGAAGCTACTGAATATCGTGTAACTAGAAACTTTACATCTGCGGATATTATTGCAGAAGATACAGCTAGAGATGGCTGGGGTTACATAGTGATTAGTGATTTTTATGTACCTACAGATATTATTAGCTTGAAACATGTAGAAATATATATTGATAGCGGGCCAACCTCAGATGTTAATCGCTTATTTGCGTTTTGCAATCCCTGGTTAGTTGCAGCAAAAGTTTACAATCCAATCGATCCACGTTCATTTTATAATGATTATTGGATAGACCCGACTATGGCAGGAAATTTATCTGATTTAAAAGGCACGGTTTCAGTTAATAGTGAAGGTTTAAATGAATTAAATATAGAAGCGACTGATTTTTTCAAAGGGAGAACTTACAGATTCCCAACAGGAGGTGTTTGGCTTCCGGGCGCTTACCTTAACTTTCATGCAGAGTTGTATATATCACCAGATAGCAATGCAGGCACTTCGACCGAAATTGCGGTTATTTATTATAATGAGGCGGGCAGCGAGATAAGACGTCAAAGCATAAGAACAACAAGGTTTAGTGCATACGGCGGGTTTGAGTCGAGAGACTTGTTTTTACACATACCAGAAGAAACATCCGAGATAGCTTTCCGGTGTGGTGCCAGAGCTGATGAGTCCGGTGGTGGCTATGTTTTTTCTAAATTTAGAAACTTTATTGTATCGCGCACCGCGCAATCCTCACCGTGGTACAAAAAACCACAGGGCGGTTCATCCCTTAATGGCGCAGGCCTTCCCACTGTTTACGTTAGCCCATTGGGTGATGACTCGGCATCTGGAAGTATCGATGAACCATTTAAAACAGGTGCTCGTGCATCTCAAGAGTTAAGCGGTGGCGGTGTTATCACTCTTTTAGCAGGAGAACATACAAACTTTACAGTTCCTTTAGGTTCAATTAAAGGCAGTTTATTGATAAATAAGCCTGCAATGGTTGATGCGAGAATAGTTCAAAAAGATGGATTAATTGAGGGGGAATGGAGCAAGCAAACAGGTTTTGAAAACATATGGTATGTACAAGCTTCAAGCTATAGTGGCCGATTCATTTGGGAGCATGAGATTCCTCAGCATCCTGTTGAGGAGTCAGAAAGGCATCCCCTGCAAAGAGGCAGAAGCTATAGACTTCCAAGCTTTAGATTGTATAAGGTGACAAGCCTTGTAGAGTGTGAAGAAAATAACGGGACATGGTTTTATGATAGTGATGATGACCGACTTTATGTGAATAATAGTGACGGTAGCGATCCAAATATGAGAAGTTACTATTTACCTACATCAAAAAGCATTGTTAGTGGCAATCACCAATCATTGCATCTAACAGTAAAAAACATAGACCTTTGGTATGCTGGGTTTAATGTTACGAACCTCGGAAGTTATGAGCTACATAATATTAGAAACATCGGCGGCTTGTATAATGGCTGCGATCGTGGCTCATCTAGTGGTGTCGAAAATCGCGTGGAATACAGCGGTAATAACAATGATGGAGGGAATTCACACAACTCAAATTCTGAATGGGTTGGTCCAGCAGGTGATGTACCACCGGCTGCAAAGATTACTTCAATTGATATGTATTGCCATGATAACTATGATGATGGGGATTCTTTACATGAAAGATGCGAAGGAACTTATATTGGTGGTTTGTGGGAATATAATGGAGATAGAGGTGTCGCAACTAGCTATGGCGCCCATGTCACTGTAAGTAATGGCATGGCAAGGCATAACGGGTCTTATGACACTGCTATGGGGCAGCAGAACCCCGGAAGTAATTCTGGTGGTGAAGGTTTTGCTTGTGTTGGTAGTGCTATTGAAGCAGAGCAGGGAATTGCCACCCAAATGAACCTCTTTAATTGCATTTCATCATATAACAACTTGAACTTTGCTTTAAATAGAGGTGGTTATGGAGACCGAATGGAGTGCAATCACTGCATCAGTGAGTACGGGAAAGTTGCAGGTTATAGTGCTGAATTCTCAAACCGCATTATGACTCTAAGAAATTCAACCGATTTTGGTTCGACAGTAGCAAAAAGAGAATCAGACGGTGGCCAAATCATAGTTAAAAATGGCAATTTGGTTATTTAATTATGTCGACAGTCCTCCAAAAAGTATACGCCAGCGCCCCAGCAAACGACCTACCGATACACACATTAGAACTAAAAGCAGATTCCTTATGGCAACTTAGAATTTGCGATGGCTTTGATGATGTAACTGCAGGTATTGAGGGGGGCGAAATGGTCACCTTTTTAGCCAGCGGCATGGGGGTTTCACTTCCCGCCCGCGGGGTTAAAGGGCGGCAAGACTTACAATTTCAAATTGATAACGTCACTGGTGAAGCACTTTCTAAAGTAACGCAAGCTATTGATGCGGGTGTGCCAATTAAAGTGATTTACCGCGTGTATACAGCAAGTAACTTATCAGAACCTGCAGAGCCTGCAGTTGAAATGAAAGCGGTTGATGTTCAGGCCACAGCGCTAAGTTTAAATGTAGTGGCGTCATTTAATGATTTAGTAAATAAAGCCTGGCCTAAAAATCGTTACACTCCATCCATTGCCCCAGGGCTCAAATACTTCAGTTAACTATGAAACACATAAATGATTACTTAAGCGTACCTTACGTTGATGGTGGTCGAGATATGGCTGGCCTCGATTGTTGGGGCCAACCACGGCTTGTTCTACATAACGTATTTGGCAAACCCTTATTTAAATCGTTTGGTCATGTAAGCCCAGACGATAAAGCCCACCTCACTAGCTCATATAAACAAATAGTTGAGCAGTTTAAACCTTGCTCAGCTAAAGAGCAGGCTATTGCATGCGGCTTTAGAGGGCAAAATTTAATACATATGGGGTTATGCGTAGTTGTTGATGGGCAGTTGCAAATACTGCATACCTCACGGAAAAAAGGCCCGTCAATTGTAACAATCGCAGATTTTAAGCGGTTATTTTTTAAGGTTAAGTTTTATGAGTACACAGGTTGAAATTAAGGTTTACCCCAATAAGTTAGATAAAAAATTATTTGAAAATTGTACCGGTGTGGTGGGGCAAACATTAGATATCTGGTTAAAAGAAAACGTCCCCTCGTATGATGAACGCGAACAACCGTTATTTAGTGCCGCTGTAAATAGCAAATACTTACCACCCTCTGACTGGCCTACATACATATTTAAACAAGGGGATAATATAAGCTTAACTGTAGAGGCAAAAGATCCTGCAACAATTGCCTATGCCATTATTGCGATTGTGGCGGTGGGTGTTGCTATTTACACCGCCAATCAAATACCCGATAACTACAACTCAACCACGCCCGATGGCAGTAGTATCTATGATGTAAATACACAGGGAAATAAACCACGGCTAATGGGTATTATTCCCGAAGGCGCTGGTCGCCACTTAATCTATCCTGACTACTTAACCATGCCACGCCGTGAATACATTAATAATGAGCAGTGGCTGTATTTAATGTTAAGCGTTGGCAGTGGTGAATATGAAATACTGCCCGAAGAGGTGTTTATTGCTAATACCCCAGTAAAAAGTTACACGGGCGATGTGTTTTATGAAATATTTGGCCCCGGTGAAGATGTGAGTGGTCATGAAGGCCATCGTAATGTTTATACATCAAGCGAGGTGGGTTCAACATCAGGGAGCACTGGTATCGAGCTAAAAGGGCGAGTAACCAGCGCCGGTGGTAGTGAGTCAAGCAAATATAGCTATTCATTTTCAGCAAAAGAAGTGGTGGTTCACTTTGAAGAATACGAACCTGAAGTGGGTAAATGGAAACACAAATCGCACTTACCGTTTGCTCTAGGTGAGATCATAAAAGTAGAGGGGGCCAGCAACGTTGAGAATAATGGTTATTACGAAATTATTACCAAAGATATTGACGGCAGCGAGCTTAAAAAGCTGGATGCGCAATACCAAGAAGACACCACATGGACGGGGTTTACTCCCGAAGCGAATACCTATGCCAAGGTTTATACCGAAGATGGCGGCGGTGATGGCGAATTTAACGGGCCGTTTTTTGCGGTACCAGAAGGGGAGGTGACCGACCAATTATGGCTTGATTTTTCCTTGCCGCAAGGTTTGGGCGAGCTTGATGATCAAGGCAATTTTTTAACACGCTCAGTGAACCTGGTAGTTGAGTATCGAGCTGAAGGCGCACTTGAATGGATTCAAGCACCCGCGATTTCTTTTTCTGGCAAAACGAATGATCAACTGGGTAAAACTACCCCTATTAGTTTATCTGAAAAAATCCGCCCAGAAGTGAGAGTTAAACGCAGCACCGCGGCTAATGATGATACCCGCATTTATGACGATGTGTATTGGACAGCCTTAAAAGCAGAGCTTGAAAGCGCCACAATATACCAAGGCATGACAACCCTTGCAGTAAGAATACGCGGAACCAATAATTTAGCGGGTTCGGCCGAAAACAAGTTTAACCTTATTGCTACGCGTGTTTTACCCGCTTTTGAGAATGGCGCTTGGAGCGCACCAAGGCCAACCACCGACATAGCACCGTTTTTTGCGCATGTAATAAAAAGTGCAGGGCACGCTGATAGTAAAATAGGTTTAGACGCACTTGAAGCACTGCACCCTATTTGGCAAGCCCGAGGTGATGAGTTTAATGCGGTGTTCGACAGTGAAAGCACCATGTTCGAAGTAATAAAACGGGTACTGGCTGTAGGGTTTGCGGAGCCAACCATTGATTATGGCCAGATCACCCCTGTGCGCGACCAAAAGCGAACTATCTATAACCACATGTATCAGCCAGATAATTACATAGGCATGTTAAAGCGCTCTATAAAATTGATTGATGACGACGAACCTGATGGTATCGAAGTCGAATATTTCAGCCCAATAACATGGAAGTCAGAAACAATCCTTTGTACATTACCCGGCGATTTAGGTATCAACCCCGAAAAGGTAAGAGCGTTTGGTATAACCAGTCGCGATAAAGCCTACCAATTTGGCATGCGTAAACGCCGTACACGCCGCTATCGCCGTACACGCTTTGACTTCAAAACAGAAATGGACGCACTCAATTCACGTTACCTAGATTTCTGTGCACTGGCAGACGATATACCAGGATATGAACAAAGCGGTACTGTGGTGGGTTATGATGGCCGTTCAATGTATGTTGATCATATAGGTTTAGAGTGGCAATCAGGTCAATCACATATCCTAGCAATTAGAAAACCAGACGGTACATTATCCGGCCCATACAATGCATCACCAGGAAGTGCTAATAACGAAGTGATAATTGATGATGACCTAGACTTCACACCAGTATTTGACGGCTCAATAGAACCACCACTATACATGTTTGGTATCAACGAACGCTGGTGTAACGCAGTATTGATCCGCGATATAAAGCCATCTTCAACAGAACAAGTAAGCGTTACAGCAGAGCTAGACGACGATCGTGTTTATCTTGATGATGACAGACTAGCGCCTGCGACTACAAGCACCACAATTCCAGATATTTATTTCTGAATATATCTTAATCTAATTGAACTTGCGGGTATGTGTATTGTCTAATGAGGTGCTAACAAGGAGTTAGCGTCGGCGTCACTTTTCATCGTGATTAGAAATTACGATTGTCAGACAGCTTTTCAATTTAATAAAAGGATTTAAATATGTTAATTTTCGAAACTATCGTTTCAATTCCATTCATTACATCAATTTTTGCAAGCTTAATTGCAACTAGCTTATACAATAAGTTTTTCAATACCCCTGAATCTCAGCCGAGAAACGAAAAAAAAATTGTGCTTTTACAAACCAATAGTCAGTTGATTGAGCCAGTTACAGTTAACTTTAAAGTTATAAGAATTATTTCTCGAAAAATAAGTTCTAATAACTAGCTTTTAAATGTCATAGACTGGTATGGGTTTTACCTACCAGTCATTTCATCAAATATTTTGAACATTCCATTTAATACTATAGCCATTCCGACACCTATCAAAAACCTATTATGTTTTCTTAGGTAGTAAGTATTGCTATTAAAGTAACTAATAGAAGCGCAACAATCACTTTTAAAATCCCATTCACACTTTCTCCTAAATAATTTATTAGAGAAAGTAACAATCGCGAAAGACTATGGATTAGCAAGCAGGTTTGGAAGCAAGTAAAGGTATTTCATTAAAATAAGTAATGTATAAATCCTAATAAAAAAGGCGTGTCTGGAAAGGATAATACAAATATAATACAAATCTAGTACAAATTATTTTTTAGAAGTTGGCTTTTTATTTTGTGTAAGTGTCAGATATTAAAGGGGAATAAATGGTCGGTATGGAGAGATTCGAACTCTCGACCCCTGCCACCCCATGACAGTGCGCTACCAAGCTGCGCCACATACCGATTTGTATGCAATAGTACGTGTATTTTTTTAAAAATCAATAAGCGATTGTTTGTTTGGATGTTTATTACGCAAGAGGCATAAAATAGCACCCTTGCGATGTATTAATTGGCTAGTCTTTATTTAACCACTTTTTGATCGAGTCATACATCTCATCTCGTATTAATGGTTGGGCTTTTTTGTTAGGGTGTAAACTATCGTTTTGCATTAGATCAGATTGGCTGGCAATATCTAGCATAAAAAAGTTCATTAAATGCGCATTTGTTTCTTCGCTAACGCGTGAGAAAGTGTCTGTAAACATTTTGCTATAACGCGGACCGTAATTAGGGGGAATGTAAATCTCCATTAAGGCGGTCATCGCATTAGCTGCTTGGCTTTTTTGAATAAGAGACGTTAAGTTAGTTTGCATTTTTTTGACTGGAAAACCACGTAAACCGTCATTAGCACCTAGCTCAATAAGTACATGAGTGGGTTCGTATTGCTCAAGCAATGCATCTAAACGGCGTAGGGCTCCACCAGATGTTTCGCCACTAATACTGGCGTTGATAAGTTCAATGTCGGCTTGTTCGTCATCGTATTTATCTTGTAACAATTTTACCCAGCCTTCTTCTTGTTGAAGTCCGTAGGCTGCGCTTAAACTGTCACCGAGTATTAAAATCGTGTTGTCGGCTGCTGCGCTCAGCGGTTTGATAACTAAAAATAAAATGAATACTAAACGAAGGATTGAATGAGTCATATGTCAGCGCTTTCTCAATTAAATATAATTCAGGTTAATGGTTTGTCTAAAGTAGTCTCTACCTTTGAAGGTGAGCTGCCCATCCTCAGCGACATCAGCTTTAATGTCAAGCATGGCGAGTCTGTTGCTATTGTTGGCACGTCGGGCTCTGGTAAATCAACGTTACTCAGTTTATTAGCAGGGCTGGATACCGCAAGCAGCGGCGAAATATTTTTAGATGGCGAGCCATTACACAATTTAGATGAAGAAGAGCGTGCTGCACTGCGCGCGGCTAAAATTGGATTTGTGTTTCAATCGTTCATGTTAGTACAAAGCTTAACTGCACTAGAAAACGTTATGCTACCAGCAGAACTTGCTGGCGAAAGTGATGCAAAAGAGCAAGCAATTGCTTTGCTTGAAAAAGTAGGCTTGAGCCATCGAATTGACCATTACCCGTCGCAACTCTCTGGCGGTGAACAGCAACGTGTTGCTATTGCGCGAGCATTTATTGGTACACCTAAAATACTGTTTGCTGATGAGCCTTCGGCTAACTTAGACAGCAAAAACGGTAAAATGATTGAGTCGTTATTATTTGATTTAAACACGCAACACGGCACTACGCTTATTTTGGTTACTCACGATGAAGGGCTTGCACAAAAATGTGAGCACATTATTCAAATAGAAGCGGGTTTACTGGTAAAAAGCCAAGTAGAGGACGTTGCTAATGTGGGTTAAGTTAGCGCTTAAGTTGTTTTCGCGAGAATTTCGCCGTGGTGAGTTAACAGTTATAAGCGCAGCTATCGCTCTTGCTGTTTTAACCGTGCTTACACTGTCTATGGTTACTGAGCGAATAGGGCAAAGTATTGCGCAAAAAAGCAGTGCTTTTATTGCAGCAGACCGTGTACTTGCAAGCGATCATGTTCTCGACACTGCTTTTATTACTAAAGCACAGAGCCAAAATTTAAAAACGGCGCAAATGGTGTACTTCGACACTATGTTGTTTGCCGATGATGAAATGCAGTTTAGCTCAGTAAAAGCGGCATCTAATGCGTACCCGTTAAAAGGGCAGTTAAAAGTTAAAGACACCTTAACAGGTGAAACTAAGGTTGCTAATAGCGGACCAACGCCTGGTAATGTGTGGCTAAGTGAATCAGTATTTTACAGTTTAAATATTGATATAGGCGCGCAAGTAGAACTTGGCGCTGCATTATTTAATGTTTCAAAAGTTATTGTAGAAGAGCCCGATGCGCCATTTAATGTATTTTCGAGTAGCCGCCGCGTGCTTATTAATATTGACGATGTGGCAAAAACTGAAGTTGTGCAGCCAGGTAGTCGTGTTTATTATCGCCAACTTTATGCAGGTAGTGAGGCCGATATAAATAGCTTTTACGAGTGGCTTAAACCACAAATGAAAGAAAACCAACAATGGTACGGCGTTAAAGACCGTCAATCACCTATTTCAAATAGTTTAAACCGTGCAGAGAGCTTTTTATTACTTGCCGGCCTATTAGGTATTATTTTAGCCGCAGTGGCTATAGCCGTTTCAGCAAAACGTTATTGTGAACGACAATACGACCCAGTAGCGATGATGAAAACGCTAGGCGGTAGCCGTTCAATGATCCGCAAAATATACATGCTCCATTTATTGCTTGTATGTGCAATGGCGGTAAGTATTGGGCTGTTAATTGGTTATGGCTTGCAAGAAATAGCAACAAGTTACTTATCGAAAAGTATGGGCACAGAGCTACCTTTAGGTGGCTTTAAACCTTGGCTGGTGGCTATAAGCACTGGCGTAATTTGTGCCGTTATGTTTTCTATTAAACCGTTATTTGATTTATTTGATATTCCACCGCTTAGAGTGCTGCGCCGTAACTTAGGTGACAAGTTGGCAGTAAGTCGTGTGCATTTAGGCATGAGTGCGCTAACTGTGTTTTTATTAATGTGGTTATTTAGTAACAACATAAAAATAACGCTTATTTTGTTTGCCTCAACGCTTGCGCTAATTGGTGTGTTGTTTTTGATATCTAAATTAATATTTGGTGGCGGTCGAAAATTAGGGCTTAAGCCAGGTAACAGTTGGTCGCTTGCAATTGCATCTATTCAAAAGCGTGCAAATGTGAACGCGGTACAGTTAATTAGTTTTTCGTTAGCGATTAAATTACTGCTGTTTTTAGTGGTACTTAAAAACGACATGATATCTGATTGGCAGTCGCAACTTCCTGCCGATGCGCCTAATGCGTTTTTAGTTAATATTACGCAAAATGAGCTTGAGCCAATTAATGAATATTTAGCTCAAAAAGATATTCAAGTATCAGAGTTTTATCCCACTATTCGTGGGCGCGTAAATGCGGTGAATGGCGAGTTGGTAGCACGTTCAGTATCGCTGCAAGACAACGAGAAAAAAGACGAAGAAGCACGTGCAGGTATTGGCCGCGAGCTAAACCTTACATGGCTTAAAGATGTGCCTGACCAAAATGAAGTAACACAAGGCACGTGGTTTGGTGAAAATGCGATGGCTGAAGCCTCAGTAGAGGAGTCGATGCTTGAGCGTTTAGATGTTGAGATAGGCGATACGCTTACATTTTTAATTGGTTCGCAGTCGTTCGACGCTAAAATCACCAGTGTGCGCAAAGTTAATTGGGCCACGCTTAAACCTAACTTTTTTATTATTTTAAGCCCAGATGTACTTGCAGATTTTCCGGCAACGTATATTTCGTCGGTACGTATAAACCCAGATCAAAAGCGTGATTTTAGCCAGTTATTGCGTACTTACCCTACTATTACAGCGATTGATATTGATAACTTTGTTAAGCAAATACAAACAACTATTTCACAAGTATCACTCGCCATTGGCTTTGTACTTGCAATTGTTGTGCTGTGTGGTGCGCTTGTACTTATATCGCAAGTGCAAGCTAGTTTAGGTGAGCGTATGCAAGAAATTGTCATACTGCGAACGCTAGGGGCTAAAAGCCGATTAATTAAAAATGCGACCTTGTACGAGTTTTTATTACTCGGCGGTTTAGCTGGCTTAGTTGCCGCATTTTTTAGTGATATAGCGCTTTTAATTGTGCAGCAACAAATGTTTGATTTAGCAGGTAAGTTACATCCGCATATATGGGTTATTGGTCCGGTAGCTGGCGGTGTATTTGTGGCTGGTTTAGGCTATTTAATGATTGCCCGAACACTTAAACAAAATACCCAAGGATTAGTGCGTGCCCTAGGGTAAGCTTAAACTAACATGCTCCTTCAAATGCCCACCTAACACGTGGGCATTTTTGTTTTCTTTGTACTGGTAATTTATACAGTGCTCTGGCATTATTAGCGTAATTTAAAAATAATAACAATGGAGTGCTGTTTGGCCATTATTTTAGGGATCGATCCTGGTTCACGTTTGACCGGATATGGCGTTGTTGCCCACCAAGGTTCTAAATTTACATACTTAGGCAGTGGTTGTATTAAGTTAGCCGATCATCCTTTTCCGGTTAGGCTTAAAATGATCTATCAAGGCATTACACAGCTTATTGAACAGTTTTCGCCAGAAACTTTTGCCATTGAAAAAGTATTTATGGCGCATAACCCCGATTCAGCTTTAAAGCTTGGCCAAGCTAGAGGCGCGGCGATTGTTGGCGCTGCAATGGCCGACTTACCCGTATTTGAATACTCAGCTAGGCAAATTAAGCAAGCAGTAGTAGGTAACGGTGGTGCAGATAAAACACAAGTGCAGCACATGGTAAAAAATATTTTAAAACTACCCGGTACGCCACAGGCCGATGCAGCTGATGCACTCGCTATTGCGATTTGCCACGCTCACTCAGAACAAAATTTAATTAAACTAGCGGGTAGCGCAAGCAAAACCGTTAGAGGACGTTTAAGGAAATAACTATGATAGGCCGCTTAAATGGTATTTTAGTCGAAAAACAGCCACCAGAAATATTACTTGAAGTAAGTGGTGTAGGTTACGAAGTACAAATGCCAATGACCTGTTTTTACGATTTACCAAAAATTGGTGAAAACGCGATTGTTTACACCCACTTTGTAGTGCGTGAAGATGCTCAACTATTATTTGGTTTTAATAATAAAGTTGAACGCGCCTTGTTTAGAGAGCTATTAAAAGCAAATGGGGTAGGGCCAAAGCTTGGCTTAGCTATTTTATCGGGGATGTCGGCAAAGCAATTTGTAAGCTGTGTAAATAACGAAGACTCAACGTCGCTTGTTAAATTACCGGGTGTAGGTAAAAAAACAGCCGAGCGTTTAGTGCTCGAAATGAAAGACAGATTAAAAGATTGGGGTAATGATTTATTTACGCCATATAGCGACAGCGCAGTAATAGAGCCAATGAGCGATGCGACAATAGCTAATAACGCAGCCGATGATGCCGTATCGGCACTGCTTGCATTAGGTTATAAATTGCCACAAGCTCAAAAAGCAGTAAAATCGATAAGCAAACCCGATATGTCTACTGAGGTTCTTATTAGAGAATCTTTAAAATCAATGTTGTGAGTAACCCATGATTGAAGCGGATCGCTTAATTGATGCGACTGAAAAAACAAATGAAGACTCTATAGATCGTGCAATAAGACCAAAACTTTTAGCCGACTACAGAGGCCAGCCTCATGTTAAGCAGCAAATGGAAATTTTTATTGAAGCAGCCCGAACCCGTGGTGAAGCGCTCGATCATTTATTAATATTTGGCCCACCAGGACTTGGTAAAACCACGCTTGCAAATATTGTAGCCAACGAATTACACGTAAGTATTAAAACAACATCCGGCCCTGTACTTGAAAAAGCAGGTGATTTAGCTGCGTTACTTACTAATTTAGAAGAAGGCGATGTACTGTTTATTGATGAAATACACAGGCTAAGCCCGCAAGTTGAAGAAATACTGTATCCAGCAATGGAAGACTACCAGCTTGATATAATGATTGGTGAAGGCCCAGCTGCGCGTTCTATTAAATTAGACTTACCTGCATTTACACTTATTGGTGCCACTACGCGAGCAGGCTCGCTAACATCGCCACTGCGTGATCGTTTTGGTATTGTGCAGCGATTAGAGTTTTATTCTGTAGAAGATTTGTCGCACATAGTAGGACGCTCTGCACATTATCTTGGTTTAGAAATGTGTGATGATGGCGCAACCGAAATTGCACAACGTTCACGTGGTACACCACGTATTGCAAACCGTTTATTACGCCGTGTACGCGATTACACACAGGTAAAATCTGACGGTACAGTAAATGCCGAAGTAGCTAAGCAAGCGCTTGATATGATTGACGTAGATAAAAGTGGTTTTGATTATATGGATCGCAAATATTTACTCGCCATAATTGAAAAATTCATGGGCGGCCCAGTAGGGCTCGACAATGTAGCTGCAGCTATTGGTGAAGAGCGTGAAACAATAGAAGATGTAATAGAGCCGTTTTTAATTCAGCAAGGATTTATTCAGCGTACTCCGCGTGGTCGAATAGTGTCTGACAGTGCATATCATCACTTTGGTTTACTTCCTAAAAAAGACTAGCCTCATCATATACATTACTTGCTGTGGTTTATTGCGCAGCAGGTAATTGACTTAGTATCCCTTTCTTTCAAATATTTATACGGCTGGTATTTTACCCAAAACCTCAGCACACTGTTGCAAATGTTATTTCAAAATACTTATACGCTTTATAGTTAACTGTTAATTCACAGGGCGTTAAGACTCGCGAAGCTATCCTGCGTACCATTCAAACTAGTAACCGAATTACTTATTGTAAAATAGGTAGGGCCATTATTAGTTTATAAATAATACCAATCTGCTTATATATGGGGTCTACTTAACGTTAAGAAAATTACGCTAGAACTAGGCAAAAGTTTTTGTATCTAGTTGTTCTAAATAAAAAATTTTTAACGACGTTATAGTGCAATTTAATTCGTTAAATTGATCAAAGATTTATGCAGGTTGGTATAAAATATGTAGCGCACTAAATTGTAGGCAAAAAAAAGCCCGCAAAAAATGCGGGCAAACAACAAGTTGAAGGAAGTAATCCAGGGAACTACGTTTTACTGAATTTGGTTTTATCCAGAAAGAGTAAAACAATGTAATACGATAAAATATCCTATTACTAAGAACTTGGCTTAATGAAACTATCTCATTCGGTGCGCTAGTTCGGTATGGGAGAATAATACGTAAGATCATCTTTTTGTTCAAACTAGAAAATTTGTATTTTCAGATTAGAAAAACTAATCCGGTGAATTTTATTGTTGTTTGAATCTTGCGCGTTAATTAATCGTTAAATTTATAAGTTAATGAAATTTCTAGCTTAAGTAATTTCTTTTGATGTGGCTCGGTATTAGTTTTACTGTTACGTGAAGGTAAGGCTTATAGGTTTTGAGTGTTTATGCTCTTATTTTGAATAAACAGCGCATTTTATGACGTTTTAATTATATATTTACGCATATTTATAGTTAGTGAGTTTAGTTAAAAGATTAAATAAAATACTGAGGCAAAGGGAAATGCCAACTAAAGCTGTTTTTTAACGTTTTTTGTTGCCTATTCATAGCAATACCGTTGTCAGCTTGAAATGGACTAGATACACTAGATGCAACTTTTGACCGTATAAACGGTCATATTTACACAAATTAACCAATTTGCCGTATTTTGAAATTACTTAGGAGTTTAACGTGGGATCAGGGCTTAATTTTTTAGACCTAATTTTAGAAGCAAGCTTGCTTGTTCAGTTAGTGATGTTAGGGCTAGTTGCCATGTCTGTAATGTCGTGGACAATTATATTTCAGCGTAAAAAAGCAATATCAGATGCACTATCAAATGCTAAGAAATTTGAGCAAAAGTTTTGGTCTGGTATTGATCTAAGTAAATTGTATAACGAAATATCGTCACGCAGCGGTCAGTCTCAAGGTATTGAAGCCTTATTTACTTCAGGCTTTAAAGAGTTTGCTCGTCATAAAAAGAATACATTTCAAAGTGCGAGTATTGTTATGGAAGGGACGCATCGTTCTATGCGTGTTGCGCTTTCTCGTGAAATTGAAAAAATTGAATCTAGCTTATCGTTTTTAGCAACGGTAGGTTCTATTAGTCCGTACATCGGTTTGTTTGGTACAGTGTGGGGTATTATGAATGCCTTTATTGCACTAGGTGAAGTTAAGCAAGCTACATTACAAATGGTAGCACCCGGTATAGCAGAGGCACTTATTGCGACTGCTATGGGTTTATTCGCGGCAATTCCGGCCGTTATTGCTTATAACCGCTTTTCAAATAGTGTTGAAAAGCTTGAGTCTCACTATATTAACTTTATGGAAGAGTTTGCTAATATTTTACACCGTCAAGCAGCTACACAAATAGAGGCACAAGCGAATGTATCAGCGTAAAAAGCGCCGTCCGGTCGCAGAAATTAATGTAGTACCTTACATTGATGTAATGTTGGTATTACTTATTATATTTATGGCAACAGCACCGCTTATTACACACGGTGTAAAAGTTGATTTACCTAAAATGGAAGAGTCTGATTTAGTTGATACTAAAGATACTCCTCCCATTATTGCTTCAATTGATGCAGAGGGTAAATATTATGTAAGCGTAGGTACTGATCCTGAAGAGCCTATGGAAGCACTTGATGTTGCTGCGGTTATAAAATTACAGTTAATGAAAAACCCTGACGTGCCAGTTATGATTAAAGGCTCGGGTAAAGTGTCGTATCAAGAAGTATTATTACTAATGGATTTTTTGAAAAATGCAGGCGTACCATCAGTAGGATTAATGACTGAATCCTTTGAGGGGAAGTAGCTGTATGAATAGTTCAGTAGTAAAATCGATAGTACTTCATTTAGGAATTGGTGGTTTTTTGTATGCCTCTGCAAACATTCATCCGCCAGCACCTAAAGTAATGGAAGTAACGCTTAATTCGGCTATACCTACGCCAGATAAAGCAGTATCAGCCGTTACAGTTGATCAAAAACAAGTTGAGCAAAAAATTGCTGAACTTCAAAAGAAAGAAAAAGATAAAAAAAGTGCTGAAGACAAACGTATCCGCGATTTAGAACGCAGAGCGGTCAATGCACGTAAGCAACGCGAATCTGAATCTAGGCATATTAAAAAGCTAGAGCAAGAACGTAAAGCTAAAGAAAAAGAAACAGCCGAGGCGCAAGCACAAGCTAAAAAAGCACGTGCTATTGAGCAAAAAGAGCGCGCTAAAGCTAAACAAGCTGAAAAGCAAAAGCAAGAAGCTGAGAGTGCAGCAAAAGCTGCTGCTGATAAGCGTAAAACCGAAGAAGACGCACTTAAAAAAGCAGAAGCTGAACGTAAAAAACGTGAAGAAGAAGCAAAAGAGCGTGCAGCCGAGGCAGAACGTAAACGCCAGCAAGCAATGCAAGAGCAAATGTTACAAGAGCAACTTGCCAAAGAGCAGGCTGCCCGTAGTAAAATACGTCAACAACAAGTGGTAAGCGAAGTTGATAAGTACCGTGCATTAATTATGGCGCGTATTCAGCAAAACTTATTGATTGATGAAAAAATGAAAAACCAACAGTGCCGAGTAAATATTCGTTTAGGTTTTAATGGTTTAGTAACGCAAGTTAAATCATTAGGTGGCGATAAGTTGGTATGTGAAGCTGCATTAAGAGCAGTGCGCATGGCCGACACATTACCGGTATCTAAAGATAAAGACGTATTCGAACAACTTAAGAATATTAATTTAACAATCAAGCCAGAATTTTAAAGGAATGATATGTTCAACAAAATAAAAATAGCCTGTTTAGTTTTACTGTTTGGGTTTGTGGGTGTTGCTAATGCAGCACTTGAAATTGTAATAACTGAGGGTGTAGACGGTGCAAGGCCCATTGCTATAGTACCTTTTAAGTACCAAGGTGTTGGCCCAATCCCTGAAAAATTAAGCAGTGTTATTGCTGCCGATTTAATGCGCAGTGGTAAATTTAAGCCTGTAGATGTAGCGCAAATGCCACAACAGCCAACCAAAGATAGCGAAATTGATTACGCATCTTGGGTTAATAAAGGTGTGGAAGCGATATTAGTGGGCGAAGTTGAGCAGCAAACTGATGGGCGTTACTTAGTGCGTTATGAGTTAGTTGACGTGATCCGCGGCCAAATTACCGGTGGCAACACACAAATGATGAGTAATGGTAAGCTAGTTAAAAGCCAAGATCATATTTTGGAAGCGCGTGAAAGTGTTATTGGTGAAAGTGGTTTTCGCCGTTACTCTCATCGAATCAGTGACGTTATTTATGAAAGATTGACTGGTGAAAAAGGCGCATTTTTAACTAAAATTGCCTATGTAATAGTACGTGATAATGATGATAAGCCTTATCAGTTAGTTGTTGCAGATTATGACGGATTTAATGAGCAAGTATTACTTCGCTCAAAAGAGCCTTTAATGTCGCCAGCGTGGTCACCAGATGGTACTAAGTTAGCGTATGTAACGTTTGAAAACCGTCAAAGCCAAATTTACATTCAAGATATATACACAGGTAAACGCGAAATAATAGCAAGCTACCGTGGTATTAATGGTGCACCGCAGTTTTCGCCAGATGGTAAAAAGCTATTGTTAGTGCTTTCTAAGGACAAGACGGGTGCAACAGAAGTTTACATGCTTGACCTAGCTACACGTAAAGAAACACGCTTAACAAATCACCGTAGCATAGATACTGAGCCATCTTGGCACCCTAATGGTCAAGATATTGTGTTTACATCTGAAAGGGGTGGTAATGCTCAGATTTATAAGTTAAATTTAAAAACAGGTAGGTCACAACGACTCACCTTTGATGGTGATATGAATCTTGCTGGTTCAATAACACCAGATGGAAAAGAATTAGTGATGGTTAACCGTACCAACGGGCAGTACCATCTTGCTAAGAAAGAGCTGGCTACAGGCGCGTTCCAAGTATTAACGAGAACACGCCTAGATGAATCACCGAGCATAGCGCCAAATGGTTCGATGATTATATATAGCACGCTTCATAATAATAAACAGGTACTTGCGCTAGTATCGATGGACGGCCGCTTTAAGGCACGGTTACCTGTGCTAGACGGACAAGTAAAGGCACCAGCTTGGTCGCCATACTTACAGTAATATTACTGGTTTACTCAAAATAGGAATCTACTCAATGAAACTTAACAAAATACTTAAAGGCCTGCTAATTGCTGTGCCAGTAATGACATTAGCAGCTTGTAGCTCATCTTCAGATATTGATGAAGGTGCTGCAAACCAATCAAATCAAGGCGTTGTTGAGCAATCAACTAACACTGATACGGTTGAAGTTGCTACAATTTCTCCTGAGCAACAAGCAGAAGAGCAACTTCGTCAAAAGTACGAAGCACTTCGTCAAGAGCAAGTAATCTACTTTGATTTTGATACTGCGACAGTTGAAAGCAAGTACGCAGACTTACTTCGTGCACATGCTGAGTTTTTAGTTCAAAACTCATCAGTTAAAGTACTAATTGAAGGCCATGCAGATGAGCGCGGTACTCCAGAGTACAATATTGCACTAGGTGAGCACCGTGGCCAAGCAGTTGAAAAATACTTATTAAGCTTAGGTGTTTCAGCTAGCCAAATGTCAGTGGTAAGCTACGGTGAAGAGAAGCCAATGGTTAAGTCTCGCACTGAATCAGCTTTCGCTAAAAACCGCCGTGCGGTACTAGTTTACTAAGATAAGAGATATTATGAAGCCGAAAATTATTTTGGCAGCCATGATATTGAGCGGGAGCACCCAGTTAATGGCTGCTCCCGCTCCTGTTTCAGAAGCTGCGAGTTCACAATCAAGTATTGAAAAGCGATTAGCGTCGCTTGAGAATATGATGCAACAGCGTAACTTTTTGCAAGTAGAGTTACAGCAACAGCTTAACTTGTTACAAGACGAAGTAAGCCAAATTCGAGGTGTAACCGAAGAGCAAAGCTACAAGCTTGAAAAAGTACTGCAGCGTCAGCGTGAGTTGTATCAAGAAATTGAAAACCGCGTGAGCCAGGCTTATACACAGCCAGCAGCAGCTCCCGCAACTGATTACACGCAACAAAGCAATGCACAGACCTATAGCAGTGACTTATCTGAAAACGAAGCCTATGAGCGCGCTGTTGCGTTAATAATGAAAGATAAACGCTATGACCAAGCGATTCCTGAATTTCAAACGTTTTTAACTACCTACCCAAACTCTGTCTATGCGTCTAATGCGCATTATTGGTTAGGGCAGTTGCTTACTATTAAAAATGATGGTGTAAAAGCAGTAGAGCACTTTAAAGTCGTTGTGAACGAATTTCCAAATTCTAATAAACGCCCAGATGCGATGCTAAAGTTAGGCACACTTTTACAAGATCAAGGTTCAGCGGCGCAAGCGCAAAAAATATTGAGCGATCTTATCAATCAATACCCAAGTACAACCGCTGCAAAACTAGCAACTGATCGTTTAGGAAACTAAAGTTCACTAGCGATTAAATTTCTAGTTAGGGCGAGCAAACTACATGGAAACTCTCGAAGAATCTTGGATTTGCATGTAGTTTGAGCACAAACGGTTTAATTTTGTGCATCTAGACATAAAAACTTAAAAAAAGAGACAATTTCGGTTGCACTCATTTTATAAATAAGTATTATAAGCGCCCGCAGCAAACGAATGGTTACCCCACTCGAAATGCGACAAAAAGAGCGGGTTATTAGCTCAGTTGGTAGAGCAGTTGACTTTTAATCAATTGGTCGATGGTTCAAATCCATCATAACCCACCATTCTTTGAATGGTCTTTTATCGGCGGATTTACGTAGAATACTAAGTTGTTATAAAACGCAACGTCAGAGCGGGTCATTAGCTCAGTTGGTAGAGCAGTTGACTTTTAATCAATTGGTCGATGGTTCAAATCCATCATGACCCACCATTCTTTATTCCTTGTGAATAGTGTGTGGCATCAATCGGCGGATTTACGCAGGCTTTAACTTAGAAATAAGTTAGCAACTGGAACGGGTTATTAGCTCAGTTGGTAGAGCAGTTGACTTTTAATCAATTGGTCGATGGTTCAAATCCATCATAACCCACCATTCTTTATTCCTTTGAATAGTGATTGGTTCCAATCGACGGATTTACGTAAAGTAGTAAGTTGCATTTAAAACGCAACAATAGAGCGGGTTATTAGCTCAGTTGGTAGAGCAGTTGACTTTTAATCAATTGGTCGATGGTTCAAATCCATCATAACCCACCATTCTTTATTCCTTGTGAATAGTGTTTGGCATCAATCGGCGGATTTACGTAAGCTTCATTCATAATTGAATAAGTGCATAGAGCGGGTTATTAGCTCAGTTGGTAGAGCAGTTGACTTTTAATCAATTGGTCGATGGTTCAAATCCATCATAACCCACCATTCTATGAAAAGTTATATAAGAGCGGGTCATTAGCTCAGTTGGTAGAGCAGTTGACTTTTAATCAATTGGTCGATGGTTCAAATCCATCATGACCCACCATTCTTTATTCTTATGAATAGTGTTTGGCATCAATCGGCGGATATACGTAAGCTTCATTCATAATTGAATAAGCGCATAGAGCGGGTTATTAGCTCAGTTGGTAGAGCAGTTGACTTTTAATCAATTGGTCGATGGTTCAAATCCATCATAACCCACCATTCTATGAAAGTTTTAATCGGCGGATTTACGCAGCTTTTTACAAAGCAGATTTATATTAGAGCGGGTCATTAGCTCAGTTGGTAGAGCAGTTGACTTTTAATCAATTGGTCGATGGTTCAAATCCATCATGACCCACCACTCTCTAATACTTTCCTTTATATTCTTTTTTAAATTCCCATTCTATTTTTTATAAACAGCTTAACTAGTTTGCTGTTATTTATGTTTATATTCTCGTATAATTCGCCCTAATTAATGCACTGTAGATAAGTGGTCGAGAACATGAGTCTAGCTCAAACTATTATGCCTGAAGGTTATATTTTCCCCCCTAAGCCAGCACCGTTAACAAATGACGAGCAAGGCGAATATAAAGCGCGTATAAAACAATTACTAAAAGATAAAAATGCAGTACTTGTTGCACATTATTATACCGATCCTGAAATTCAAGCACTTGCAGAAGAAACCGGCGGCTGCGTTGCCGATTCGCTAGAAATGGCACGTTTTGGTGCACGTCACGATGCAGATATGATCATCGTCGCGGGCGTGAAATTTATGGGCGAAACAGCCAAAATTTTAACGCCAAATAAAACGGTTGTAATGCCAACGCTTGAAGCGACGTGTTCGCTAGATATTGGTTGCCCGATAGACGAGTTCTCAGCGTTTTGTGATGAGCACCCTGACCGTAAAGTGGTTGTGTATGCAAACACCTCTACGGCTGTTAAAGCACGTGCAGATTGGATTGTAACCTCATCATGTGCACTTGAAATAGTAGAGCACCTTGATGAGCAAGGCGAAAAAATCATTTGGGGCCCAGATAAGCACCTTGGTAGTTATATTCAAAAAAATACCGGTGCTGATATGCTTATGTGGAATGGTGCATGTATCGTACATGACGAATTTAAAACTAAAGCCTTAAAAGATATGAAGGCGCTACACCCAGATGCAGGCGTATTAGTTCATCCTGAGTCACCAGCAGAAATTGTTGCACTTGCCGATTCGGTTGGATCTACTAGCCAATTAATTAAAGCTGCGCAAACAATGGACAATAAAAAGTTTATTGTCGCAACCGATCGCGGCATCTTTTATAAAATGCAGCAACTATGTCCAGATAAAGAGTTTTTTGCGGCTCCAACGGCAGGTGAGGGCGCTTCATGTAAAAGTTGCGCACATTGCCCTTGGATGGCAATGAATGGCTTAAAAGCGATTGAGGAAGCCCTCATAAGCCCTAAAGGTAAAGAAGTATTCGTTGATATGGGTTTACGCGAAGGCGCACTTAAGTCGCTTAATCGCATGCTTGAATTTACTGCGAGCATGGCTAAGTAATTTTAAAAGTATAAATTAAAACGGTTAGGTCTTAGATTTAGCCGTTTTTTGTGCATATAGATAAGCTATTGCTTGATAAGTAAGCATTTAAAGGCTCATATTTAAAAATGCCTTGCACCTTAAGGGTCTATTTCATACTATAGCGCGCTGTTGCATTACACAATTGCAGCACTGTGGAGGGATGGCTGAGTGGCTGAAGGCGCACGCCTGGAAAGTGTGTTTAGGTTTATCCCTAACGAGGGTTCGAATCCCTCTCCCTCCACCATTATTCTTAGAACCCAGTTACTAATATCGAAAGGTATTAGTAACTGGGTTTTTTAATGCCTTCGCAATGACTAACTATTAACTAAATAGAGTGTCGATAACATGCCGACAAGTTCATGTTTTTCGATTGGTTTTGAAACGTAACCATCAAATAACTGCCTGTATATTTCTTTTTGTTCTGTAAAAACATTAGCAGTTAATGCAATAACAATTTGTTCGCTATTAAGCGCCTTAATTTTTTTACATGCCTGAAGACCATCCATTTTAGGCATTTGAATGTCCATAAAAATAATGTCTGGCTTGTGTGACTCGTATAATGAGATTGCTTCTAAACCATTGTTGGCAATAATAATGGTGGCTTTTGTAGGCTCAAGCATCGCAGATGCAACAAGCTGATTTATTTTATTATCTTCAGCTAATAAAATAGTTTTTCCAGATAGGTCAGGAAGCTCAACATTTTTTGTTATTAATGTGCTTTCATCAATCTGTGCTTGTTTTAATGGTAAGTACACATAAAACTGACTACCTGAATCTAATTGGCTTGTTACTTTAATTTCGCCATTCATTAAACCTATTAATGATTTAGTAATAGGTAAGCCAAGACCTGTACCGCCATATTCACGCGTAGTTGATTGCTCTGCTTGTTCAAAGCGCTCAAACAATCGCTCTATAGCCTGCTCAGAAATTCCAATTCCGGTGTCTGATATACAACAACATATTTTGTTTTCGTCGGTTAGCCTAAAGGTTACTGTAACGCCACCTTGGGACGTAAACTTAATCGCATTAGATATTAGGTTTAAAAATATCTGTCTGAGTCTAACGGGGTCGCCCACCCAATACTTATGCTCAATATTAATTATAAATTTAAGGTATATATTTTTATCACTGGCTTGCAGGCCAAGATCAGACTCTAAGTGGTGAATAAGCTCAAAAAGGTCGAATGATTTATATTCTAATGAAAGCTTCCCAGCTTCAATTTTAGAAAAGTCGAGGATATCATTAATAATAGTGGTGAGTGAGCGGGTCGAATAAAGTGATTTTTTTAAATACTCTTTTGATTTTTCATTCAATGGCTGCTCTTGCAGTAACTGTAATGTACCTAGTATGCCATTCATAGGTGTGCGTATTTCGTGACTCATATTTGCTAAAAATTCAGATTTAGCTTGTGATGCCTGTTCAGCTAATTCTTTAGCATGTCCGAGAGCTTGTTCGTGATTAATTTGTTCGGTCAAATCGTATGCTACACCCAAATAGCCAACAATTTCATTTTCGTTATTTAATAAAGAGGTAACACTTATATTAACTTGTATGTGCTCGCCTGTAGAAGAAATGTATGTCCACTGATTGATATCAGGCTCTGTAGAAGTTGCTTTTAAGATAAACACTTCAAAACCAGGGAAAACAGGTTCATTTAACTCTGCACTAAGCTGTTTGGCTTTTTTTATAATTTCTTCTTTTAAATGAAAAATACCCGGATTTTCAATTCCAATAACGTCTTTTGCTCTATAGCCTAATAACTTTTCAGAGGCTGGATTAAATAAAGTAATTAAGCCATTTATGTCGGTCGCAATAATAGAGTAACTGGCACTGTTTAAAATACTTTGTTGAAGCATACTTATATCAGCAATTTCTTTAGTGCGTAATTTTACTTCTTTTTCTAATTTTAAATTTGTTTGCTGCAGCATATGCTTATTTTGTTTAGCTTTGATAATTCTTCGCTGTGTTCTTTGTGCTCTACGGTAAAAAAACAGCTGAATTATTAAAGTTATAAACATACAAATAAGGGTATAAAAAACACCATTGACAATAGCTTGATATTTACTCGGCAAGTGTAGTGATTCAATAAATGTGTCTGAAGCACTAAGTGTGATTTCCCATGTTCTTCCCATCACTTTAATTACTTTATTTAACTGATAATCAGCCGAGTTGCTTTTAATGCCGTAGCTAAAAAAGTCAGTTTTAACGTTGTTACCTATGTCGCTAATGACTAGCTTATTTTCATCAGCTTGGGAAAGAGAGTCTAAAATATTGTTTATTAATAAAGGGGAGTAAGTCCATCCAATTAATTGCTCTAAACGCTGGATTTTATCAGTTGGAATAATAATATTTTTATAAACTGGTAGTAAAATTAAAAAGCCTTGTTGCGATTTGTTATCCGCTTGGATTAACGTAATAGGCGCCGATAATTGAACTTGGTTATTAATTGCAGAATTTAATGCTGCTTTTTTACGTGTACTTTCCGATGCAATATCGAGTCCTAGAGCCCGTGAATTACTTTGCTCAGGAAATATATACTGAATAATAAAGTGCTCATCACTTTCGTTAGCTAATTTATTTAGTTTAAATATTTGGTTAGGTCGATCGGATTTTGCAGTTTTTAAGAATTGAGCTAAGTTTTCGGCATTTACTTTTCTTATAAAGCCAATACCATTTGCTCCAGGGAATTCTTGGGCGTAATTGCGACTGTTAGAGTAATTGGAAATTGTTTGGTAGCTTAAATTATTAACGCCAATGCCGTGTATAAATCCTTTTAAACCGTATAGCCCATATTTATATAAGTCGAATCTGCTAGTAACGCCTGTTGAGAGTGAAGAAAGGCGGTTGTTGAGGGCTTCATTTATTTTGTTATTAACAGCATCTTGATGTGCAGCGTGGGCAAAGTAAGTTAATACAACACCACTGATGAAAAAAATAGCATGAGTAAGCACCGAGATTAATAACCTTTTACTAACCGGTCGTCCTGAAAACATTAACTCATCCTTTATTATTAATATACTGACAGTATATCTGTTTTATCATCGAAATAAATATAGCACTTATTATTCAGGATACAACTTTGTTATTAATTAGAATATATATATTTTATAAAGGTTTAGAGTAGATGTAATATAAAAAGTTGATTTTACTCACCAAGATAAGACGAACATGCATATAAATATAATAATTTTTATGTTCTTTGCTACTTTATAGCGAACAACAAAAGTATTAGCTAAAGGTGCTGGTTTTTATATTAATCGATTTTTTAGTGGATATTAGGTGCTCAAAAAACAACGGATAGCTTTTAGTTTTTGCTCATAACTTTACTTTGGTAAGTTTAAATAAAGTAAAATTTAACCAATATTATGACGCTTTTAAAGGGAACTATCGCTATAGGTACGAGCGAGCAAGAGACGATGCTCACCTTACTTTTATAATTCATCCGAAACAAAACAAACACTTAATATTTTATAATATAGAAATTAAAACATTATAAATTTATATTGTTCTATATTTACTAGCATGAAAGAAAACGTGATTACTTAAAATGTAATTACCTTATGACATGTTTGCCGTGTAGGTCGAAAAAATACACGCTGCTATGCACTGCACAGTTAAAACTTAAACAAAACAAGGTAACGGAGATAACTATGGCTCACCGAGTATCTAAATTACTTGCGGCAACAGGCGCAGTATTAACATGTATTTCTATTCCTTCGTATGCCGCTGTTAATGGGCTGACAGAACAAGATGAATTTAATATAAAACTTAGATCAATTTATTTTGACCGTGACTACGATAACGACGCAAGTGACGATTCAACTTTTGCTCAAGGTATAGAGCTCAATTACACATCGGGTTATATAAACGATTTAGTGAGTGTGGGTGTATCGACTTACACCGTGATGGATATTAATTCTACGGGTTCAGCCGCAGGTAATATTTTACCAGCGGGTAATGAGAGCGGTGGAGTTGACGATAGCTTTTCTAAATTTGGTCAATATTTTTTAGATTTTAAATTGGGCAACAACGGTCACGTTAAAGTGGGCGGGCAAAAAACCAAAAGTATGTTGCTTAAAAGCTCTGGGAGCCGGGCTATTCCTAATACTTTTAGAGGTGTTTTTGGTGATTACAAAATTGGCAACACTAAATTATATGGTTACGTTTACGACAAATGGAGCCGTCGACACGATGATAGATGGGAAGACTTTTCTACCGATCAATCGGCAACAGGCGCCATTAACGTAATTTGGGGCGTAGGTGCTACGCATAAAAAAGACAATCTAATATTAGAGGCTGAATATTTAAATTCGCACAATTATCTAAGTAAAATGGGATTAAAAATCAGTTACGACATTAAACTTGAGCAAAGTAAGTTAACCCTTTCAACTGGCATATTTACCTCACAAGATGATGGTGATTTATTTGTAACAGGCGCAGAGGGCGGCGATTTAGATGATGAAGATGCAACTGGCGCTTTAACAGGTTTAACTAAAAGTGAAAACGATGGATTTGCCTATTACTTAGATGCTGATTGGAAAAAAGATATTTGGAGTGTAGGTGCGGCATTTACTAAGGTAAGTGATGCTTGGATTGAAGATAACTTTAGTGGCGATCATGGTACAAACCCATTTCCAACTCGCTCATTGATTGGTGCCGATTTAACAAATCAAAACGAGGCAACGTGGCAGGCACGTTTTGGTATTGATTTAAAAGCAGTATCGCCAGGTTTAACAACAAAGTTTTACTACACAAGCGGTAGCGATGCTGAAAACTCTGCGCTGGGTAAGTTAGCTGGCACAGCTGACGAAAAATATTGGGCTGTAGATACGCGCTATAAAGTTGAGAAAATAAAAGGCTTAAGTTTGCGCTGGTTATTTGTAGATTATACAACCGAAAAGTTAGGCAGTGTTGATGGTGTTAAAGGCGACAGAGCCGACCACCGAGTTTATGTAGATTACACTATTAAATTTTAAAATGACGTTTAATAAGCCAATGCAAATTATACATTGGTTTTATTTCCTTTTTTAATTACCTCTATGATAAAACTAACAAATAAATAATAAAAATAAAGCTAATATATGTTTTCTCTTCAACAGTGGCAATCGCAGGGCCAATTTACTCATATTAGTGGCCATCAAATTTTTACAAAAATAGCTGGTGATATAACTAAGCCTGCGCTGCTTTTAATACATGGCTTTCCAAGTGCTAGCTGGGATTGGGAAGGTATGTGGCAAACGCTTAGTGAACATTATTTTGTAATTACGCTCGATATGCTAGGTTTTGGTTTGTCAGATAAACCAATAAACGCTACTTATAAAATTACCGAACAAGCCGACTTATATACTCAATTTTTAAAAACGTTAAATATTAATGACGTACATATTTTAGCTCATGACTATGGCGATACAGTGGCTCAAGAGTTATTAGCAAGGCAAGTACATAATCAAAGTGCCATAACGATCAATAGTGTTTGCTTTTTAAATGGTGGGTTATTTCCTGAGGTGCACAAACCCTTATTTATACAAAAGCTTTTACTTTCAAAGCTAGGGTGTGTTGAACTGTGGTGGTTAAATTTACAGCAGTATGTTTGTTTTTTAGGCAAGGCAGAGCCTGTGTAGTGTGGTTATTCCCCATAAATAGGCGATAACGCAGCATAAATACCAAACATGCGCTGCCCTTTGGGTTCTTTCTAGGGACGATTAACTCTTTGTTGCTCGGTTTTTACTTAGCCCACTAGGTTACAAACCTCGCGCCGCGATTTAATCGCCCCTAGATTGAACAAATTTCAACCCGCAAAGATCAACACGCCCTAGGTTGGGTAGTGCCAAAATTAATGAATAAACAAAAATTTGGCAATAATCTACTTACTATTTTTGGTAAGAGTACACCGCCTTCAAAACAAGTGGTAGACACACTTTGGGAGCTGCTAATTTATAAAGATGGCTTAGCCGTAATGCCCAAACTCATTAGTTATATAAAGCAGAGGCAGCAAAACCGAGAACGCTGGGTTGGTGCCATCATAAATAGCAATATACCACTTACGTTTATAGCAGGCGCAGAAGACCCCATCTCTGGTAAGTACATGATTGAGCATTATAAAAAGCTTATTCCCAATGCGCGCGTACAAGAGTTTGTAGAGCTTGGGCATTATCCGCAAGTAGAAAATCCAGATGCAATTACGCAGGCTTATTTGAATTTTAGATATTGCAAATGAAAACGCGGCTACTAAATTAAGTGCCGCGTTTATAAATTTTAGAACTCTGAGTATTTGGTCTCTGAGCCTTAATATTTTTGCTTTGGCGCTTTTAATTGTTTTTCAAACTCATCTGAAAACAATATCGTGCCATCATCTTCCTCTGTAGGGAAAGCAGCAATAAGTAAGTCATCTTCCTCAAGACCCGGTGTCCAGCGACTAAACCAGTCAGTAAGTGGGATTGCTTTAGCGCTGCAGCCAGCCCATTCGCCAGTAGCCCATGCTTCTGCAAATTCGCGAGTTGGCCAAACTGGCACACAGTCGTCATCTTCGTTGGCAAGCATAACGCAGCCATCATCATCGTTTAAAATCCATACTTGCTTGAACTGTTGTACGGTTTCGAACATATAGGCTAGGCGTTTTTTTGCTCCAAGTCCTAAAATTACTGTGTGTTCTTCGCTTAAATTTGGCGTTGTCATAATTAGCTCACTCTTAATTACTATTGATATTAATATATCTAAATTATATGCACACAAGTATATCGAGTTATATGACAGAGTGTTGAAAAGTTGCTATTTAATTTCAGCAATGCAGATCTAATTTGTAGATTGATCAGTATAGTTTCTCACTAATTTGAGCGATCATTCAAAAATAAGCTTGAATGTTTGTAAAAAGGCCACATTGTAGTAAGCATATACTTAATGAAGGATTGAAAAATGACAACTGATCTACTTGCTCCGTTTAAATTAAATAACACGATTGAGCTTAAAAACCGCGTACTTATGGCGCCATTAACGCGTTGTATGGCTGACGATAACTTAGTGCCAACACAAGATATGGTTGAATATTATGCTCGCCGTGCCGAAACCGGTTTAATTATTAGTGAAGCAACTATTATTCGTCCAGATGGACAAGGTTACCCAAATACTCCGGGTTTATTTACCAGCGAGCAAATTCAAGGTTGGAAAAAAGTAACTGACGCTGTGCACGCTAATGGCGGCAAAATGTTTGCACAGCTTTGGCATGTTGGCCGTGTTGCACACCCTCACTTTTTTGATGGCGATGTACTTGCTCCATCAGCAATTGGCGTTGAAGGCTCTGTCCCTCGTATGCGTGAGCTTACATACATCACACCAAAAGCAGCCACTACTGATGATATTAAAAGTCTAGTTGCTGATTTCGCAAAAGCTGCTGAAAACGCAATTGAAGCAGGCTTTGATGGGGTAGAGATTCACGGTGCTAACGGTTATTTAGTGGACCAATTTTTACATTACGCTGCAAATACACGCAGCGACGAATATGGTCAAACGCCTGAAAACATGTCGCGTTTTGCACTAGAAGTAACCGATGCGGTTATTGCTGCTGTAGGCAGTGATCGTACTGCACTTAGATTAACACCGGGTGCTTACTTTAATATGAGCGAAGATAGCCGCGATAAAGCGGTATTTGATTACTTATTAACAGAACTTGAAAGCAGAGAATTAGCGTACTTACACGGCGGTATTTTTGACGACAGCATGCGCTTTGACTCGCTTGAAGGCAAAAGCATCTCTGAATTTTTACGAGCAGGCTACAAAGGTACATTAGTAGGCGTAGGTAGTTATAGTTTTGAGTCAGCAAAAGAAGCTATTAACGATGCTAAGTTTGACTTAATCGCTATTGGTCGCCCACTTATTGCAAACCCAGATTACATTAGCAAAATTGCAAACGGTGAAGAGTTAGTACCATACAGCGATGAAATGCTTGCACAATTGAAATAAATTACTATTTGTAATAAGTTCTAGAAAATAATTAAGACACCCAAAGTTAAACCTTTGGGTGTCTTTTTTTTTACATATTCCCGCCATAAATCTTCCATATTTGTTTAATTTTTATGTAAATAAAGTTCATCCTCGTTGTCATATTTAAAATTCATACTGTCCGCGTTTTCATATTTCATAATTAAAATCAAACGGGACAACAATGTACGCTTTAAAAAACAAATCGCTTTTGAGCATGGCTATTGCCATGGCTGTATCAACATCTGTTCATGCTAACGACAACACCATAGAAGAAGTAACCGTGGTTGCTAAACCAACGAGCTACGCTAACAATGTTATTGAGCCTGCAATGCTTGAGCAACAAAGTTCGGTATCGAGCATATTATCGGTTATTGATAATTTACCGGGTATTAGCATAAATGAAGGTGATGCATTTGGTGGCGACGATTGGTCTACTACAATCACCATGCGTGGTTTTAGTATTGATGGAAACCAACAACAATTAGGTATGACCGTTGATGGCATTCCCAATGGTGGCTCTAATTATGGCGGTGGTGCTAAAGCTAACCGTTACTTGGAGAGTGAAAATTTAGCAACGGTAGAAGTAGGTCAAGGTACCTCTGATATTAAGTCGGCTTCACTTGAAGCACTAGGCGGGACATTTAACTTTGTAAGTAAAGACCCAAGCCTTGAAAAAGGCACTACCTTTGCTTATACATCAGGCAGCCACGATGCCACGCGTTATTACTTTAAACACGAAACAGGCACTGTTTTTGATAACACACAAGCGTATGTAAGTTACTCGCAAACAGATACAAGCCGCTGGATTGGTTCTGGCAGTAATGGCGGTAAAGACAACCAACACGCAGAGCTTAAGTTTGTATCTAATTTTGACGATTTAACACTTACTGGTCGTTTATCTTACGATGATGTAAGCGAGACAAACTATAACAGCGTAAGCCTTGAGCAGTTTGAACAAACACCCGATTGGGATCAGCTAACATGGAATTGGACGGGAGTTCCGCACTTTGACCAAATGTTTGCAGAAGGTTGGGGAACGCTTCGTGAAAATACCTTAGGCTATTTAAAATTTGAATACGCGATTTCGCCAACTTCATTATTAACCGTTAGTCCTTATTATCATAAAAATTCAGGTCGCGGCGATTGGATCCCACCTTATTTAACAACGCCGGTTGATGAAAATGGCAACCCAACAACCGAGGGTGGCACTAATGCAGGCTCTTATGGTTTTGCTGATAGTGAAGGCAACCCGCTTGCACCAAATGCCGATTGTACGCAAAGTTTGAGCTGGCCATGGGAGTCGGGTCCTGGTTTAAATCCTGCGTGTTACGATGCAACAGCAACGCCGGTTATGTCTTACCGCCATACGCATTACAACAAAGATCGTTTAGGTGTAACGGCAAATTACCAAGCTACATTTGGTGATCACGATATCGAAGCGGGCTTTTGGTATGAGCAAAGCGAACGTGATGAATCGCGTGATTGGCACAAAGTAATTGACGCGCGTATTTATCATCACTTTGATAGCACGCCTTACTGGACACAATACAAAAACACTTTTGATACCGATACATTCAAATGGTACCTACAAGACTCGATTAATTTTGGTGACTTAACATTAAATATTGGTGCAAAACAATATTTAGTTGAATTACAAAAGTACGACCACTTTGCTAACGAAAGATCAGATAAAGTAGATAGCGACTCAGACGTGTTATTTAGTGGTGGTGTATTGTATCAGCTAAATAACAGCACAGAATTATTTGCCAGTTACAGCGAGAATTTTTCAGCAATAAAAGACGGTGTACTTGAGCGAGACAGCTCAACGCTTACAAACATAGAGCCAGAAACTGCCGACAACATCGACTTTGGTGTACGTTACCAAGCCGACAGATTAACCCTTACAGCAACGGCTTACAGTGTTAAGTTTGATAACCGCATTACCTTTATTGCGCCTGGTAGTGGCACAGACGGCATTGATTACACGATTGGTACAAATGGCTCGTACGTAAATGTAGGAGGCATTGACTCAAATGGGCTCGAGCTTGCAGCAAGCTATATGTTAACACCAAGCTGGAGCGTGTACTCATCGTATACTAATAGCAGTTCTGAGTATTCATCCGATGATCCAAATGCATACGATTCACAAGGCGTAATATTAAGAGATGAAAGTGGTAATGAGGTAGCACCAAGCTTTAGAAAAGGCGACAGCATAATAGATTCATCAGAAGATTTATTTGTGGTATCTACCGATTACTTTAGCGATGGCTTTCGTGTTGGTTTATCGGCTAAATACACCGGTGAGCGCTTAGGTGCATGGCAAGACGAAGACACTCGCACGCGTAATAAAGTAGACGGCTACACCGTACTTGATTTTAATGCAGGTTATTCAACTGACGTAGATGCAGGCCCGTTTAAAGCCATTGACGTATCGTTTGTTGTTTATAACGTTACTGACAAAAGCTACTTAGCAGGTGGTACCGGTAACGGCGCTACTTATTACATTGGTGCGCCTCGCACCGCAGCAGTTACATTTACCGCTGACTTTTAATTAGGTTTTAGTAATTGAATTAAAATAAAGCCCATCATTGATGGGCTTTATTATATGAAAGGGCGCAAACGCGATGAAAACAATTATAAAAGTAACACTATTTAGCTTAAGTGTATTAGCGAGCAGCTTTGCAACAGCAGCGCAAAATGTAGTGCTGGTAACGCTTGACGGAGTACGCTGGCAAGAAGTATTTAACGGGGCTGATAATAGCTTAATTAATAATACTGATTTTGTTAAAAAGCCTGAGCAATTAAAGAGACAATTTTGGGCAAAAACTGCAAATGAGCGCCAGCAATTACTAATGCCTTTTTTAACGCAAGTAGTGGCTAAACAAGGCGTAATTATTGGCGATAGAGCTAACGGCTCTACTATGTCGGTAAGTAACCCGTGGTATTTTTCATACCCTGGTTACAACGAAATACTCACCGGTGAAGTTGACGAAAATATAAATAGTAATAACAAAGTGCTCAACCCAAATAAAACTATTTTAGAGCATTTAGATAATTTACCTGAGTTTAAAGGTAGCACAGCCTTATTTGGTAGTTGGGATGTATTCCCATACATTGTAAATACTAAGCGCAGTAACGTGTATGTAAATGCAGGTTTTATGTCAATTGAAGAGAATTTATTCACTGATGCGCCGCTGTTAAATGCGCTACAAAGTGAAATCCCCAGTCCTTGGTATAACGTACGACTAGACAGTTTTACATATCGCTTTGCTAAAGCGTATATGTTGGCTAAAAAGCCTAAGTTGTTAGTGATAAGTTTAGGCGAAACCGATGACTTTGCGCATGATGGTCATTACGATCAATACCTTAAATCGGCAAGGCAAAGTGACGCTTTTATAAAAGACTTATGGGCAACTATTCAAACTACAGCGGGTTATAAAAATAACACCACACTAATTATTACTACTGATCACGGCCGTGGCAATAATGCCAATGATTGGCAACATCACAGCTCTAAACGTGCACTTGCTGAGCTAGAGTTAGGTGAAAATACCTACCCAGAAGGAATTGTCGGCTCTGAACATATTTGGCTTGCAGCCATCGGCCCCGCAATAAAAGGACGGGGCTTAATTAAAACTAAAAATGAGCTTAAACAAGTACAAATAGCAGCGACCGTTTTAAAGGCTCTTGGGCAGAATCCAAATGAAATAAATTCAAATATGGCGCCTGCTATTAGCGAGATTTTAAAATGAAGAACCTATTAAAACCATTAACCCTAACTGCCTTGGCGTTGAGTTTGGTTATTAGTGCAAGTATTACTGCCGCGCCATCTAAAATTCTATTTGGTTCGTGTGGGCATCAAGATAAAAACATACCCATATTTAATGCAATTAACAAAGAGCAGGGGGATTTGTTTATATTTTTGGGTGACAATATTTACGGCGATACCAACGATATGGATGTACTTGCCGATAAGTACCAACGTTTAGGGGCAAAGCCTGGTTTTAAAACGTTAAAAGCGCAAACGCCTATCATTGCTATGTGGGATGACCACGATTATGGCCAAAACGATGCAGGTAAAGAGTATCCGCATAAAGAGCAATCACGCCAAATTATGCTTAATTTTTGGGATGAACCTGTAAACTCAGCGCGTCGCACTCGTCCTGATGGAATTTATACCTCGTACATGTATGGTGAAAATGAGCAAACCATACAAGTAATAATGCCTGATTTACGTTGGAACCGTGATGCGCTAAGCCATGTAGGTGAGCTTGAATACGACACTAAGCGCAAACTTAATAACCAAGGCCCGTATAGTCCTAGTGAAGTGAAGGGCGCATCAATGCTAGGTGAAGCCCAGTGGCAATGGCTTGAACAAGAGCTTAAAAAGCCTGCTGCAATAAAATTGATTGCCTCGAGCTTACAGCTTTTACCTGACTTTACAGGTTGGGAGTCATGGGCAAACTTTCCTGAAGATAGAAACCGTTTATTTGCATTGATTAAAAAGCATAAAGTAAATGGGGTAGTGATCATCAGCGGCGATACGCACTGGGGTGAAGTATCAAAGTATCAGCAAAACCTTGATTACCCATTAATTGAGATGACCAGCTCAGGCTTAACTGAAAAATGGAAAGATGTAAGCCCTAACAAACACCGAGTAGGGAATTTTACTCATAACGTAAATTATGGTGATTTAAGCATAGACTGGCAGCAAATTGACCCCACTATTTCACTTAAATTAAAAGGCATTGATGGCGAAGTAATAATGCAAAGTGATTTTAGTTTATCAAGTATTAGCCCTTATAAATAAACTCACTACTACGCACAGTATATAAAATAGATGCTGTGCGTATAAAATCTGTAAGTTAGTTCTTAACTCTCTGATTTATTAAAGCCAATTACCCGTTTGCGCTACCCCTAATATTGAAAATATCTTACACTGGTTTTATCTCAAGCAAGGTCAGTGTTATATGCTAAATATTATTCAATCAAACCGGATGGAAGCCCTGCAAGCGCAGTTCCACCAGCTGTTAAAAGTAAACCCATTGCAAAGCCCGTTCGACAAAGAAGTAGTGCTAGTGCAATCGCCGGGTATGTCGCAGTGGTTAAAAATAGGTTTGAGCGAAAACTTAGGGGTTGCGGCGCAGGTAGATTTTCCGCTGCCGTCGAGCTTTATTTGGCAGCTGTATCAGCAATTGCTGCCAAATGTCCCTAAAGAGTCGGCATTTAATAAGCCCAACCTTGCTTGGAAACTGTTTGCAATTTTACCAACCTGTATTGACGAGCCATTATATTTGCCGCTAAAAACTTATTTAGAGGGCGATATTGACGGGCAAAAGACCTTTGCGCTGTGCGAAAAAATAGCCGATGTGTACGACCAATATTTAATGTACCGACCGCACTGGATAGCCACATGGGATAGCGGAAAAGATGAACTTGATGACGTGGATGTAACCATTGCCCCATGGCAACCTGACTTATGGCGACGCATTGTAAAACTAAGCCAAGAGCTTGGGCAAAGCCAATTTCATCGCGCTAATATGCAAGGGCAGTTACTTGCAGCACTTGAAACCATGGATAATAGCTTACTGCCACAACGCATTAGCTTATTTGGTATATCGGCGATTGCCAGTTCCCAGCTAGACGTATTTGAAGCGCTGAGTAAAAAAACCGAGGTTATATTATTCTTTTTTAACCCAAGTGAGCATTACTGGGGCGATATTATAGATGAAAAAACAGCAGCTAAAATAAGCGCTAAATACGCCAAAATGCCGCTGGTGGAAGCACAACAAAAAAAACAAACCAATCCAGATGAAGAATACTACTTTATTGGTAATCCGTTGTTATCGTCGTGGGGTAAATTAGGTCGCGACTATTTTGAACAACTTGTACAGTTAGATGCCCGTTGGATTGATGGTTTTATTGATGTGTTTGACGACACCTTACTAGGGCAAGTACAAAGCGAGATTTATCAGCTTGCGTTTAAAGGCGAATCGCTGACAGATAACAAAGAGTGGTTTATAAACGACGAAGGTAAGTTACCAATCAGCGCAACCGACACCAGCATTACGCTCAGCGATTGCCATACACCGCTCAGAGAAGTTGAGCGCTTGCACGACTACTTACTTAACTTATTTAATCAAAACCCAACGCTTACTCCCAAAGACATAATTGTCATGATGCCCGATGTAGGCACTTACAGCCCCTACATTGAAGCCGTATTTGGCGGGGCACAAGGCAGCCGCTTTATTCCTTATGCATTGGCCGATTTAGCCATAGAGCAAGAAAAGCCCGTCCTTAGCTCATTTGCGAGTTTAGCTAACTTGCCGTTTTCGCGCTTTGGTGTGTCGGATATTCTTGATTTACTGCAAGTAACGCAAATTGCCGAAAAATTTGGCCTTGAAGCGCACGAGTACGAGCAAATTCAATACTGGCTTGAGCGGGTGGGCGTAAAATGGGGTATAAATGCAGAGCATAAAAGCAGCTTTGATTTACCCGCTATTGATTTAAATACATGGCAACACGGGCTTAACCGCTTATTGCTTGGCATAGCGCAGCGCGACGAGCAATGCCCGTTTAATGGTATTTACAGCGCCGATGAAGTAGAAGGCATGGCGCTTGATACACTCAACAAGCTCGTGCACTTTATTGATGTACTGCAAAGCTTTAAAGAGCAGCTAACGCCCGATGACACGCTCACTAATAAAGCGCATATTTTAAGTGAGCTATTAAACGCTATATACGAAAGTGAAAGCGACGACAGCTGGGATTTATTAGTGCTGCAAAATGTGCTCGAAGAAATACAAAAACACCACGACAACGGCGATTACAGTAAAGCGGTTTCGCAGCGTATTGTTAGTTACTTAATTAAACAAGGCATTCAAGAAAAAGGCGTGGGGCAGCGGTTTTTAGTAGGCCAAGTAAACTTTTGTACACTTATGCCCATGCGCGCCGTGCCATTTAAGGTAGTGTGTATGCTGGGTTTAAACGATGCCGACTACCCACGTAACGTACAACCCATTGGTTTTGACTTAGTGCCTTATTCTAAAAAGCAAAAAGGTGACCGATCACGTAAATTAGATGACCGCTACTTATTTTTAGAAGCACTACTGAGTGCCCGCGACAACTTATACATGAGTTACATTGGTCGTTCGTGTTTTGATAACCAACCGCGTATGCCATCAACCCTTGTAAGCGAGCTGTTAGAATATATTGGGCGTAGCTTTGTATTAAGCGATAAAAGCGAAAAAGCACTGCCAGAATGTCTAATCAATCAGCAGCATTTACAGCCCTTTAATAGCCATTATTATTTAGCCGATGAGCAAGCCAATACTGTGCTGAGTAACCACAGTTACAATCCAATTTGGCTGCCAAGTGAGTCAATTAAACCACAGCCGGTTATTGCGCTTGATGTTGTTGTGCCAGAGCAGTTAGATCTTGATGTGTTTATTAAAAGTGTGTGCAGCGCACAAGAGAGCTTTTATCAACAAACATTAGGTTTACGCCTGCCACAATTTAACGAAGTAGCAAAAGACGAAGAGCCATTTAGTTTAGATGCACTGCGCCGTTATTTTTACCTTGATGAAATACTTAAAGCCAATATAAACGAGCAACCGCTGAGTACAGAGCAAATACTGCAGCGAGGTGAGTTACCTCAAGCCAATGTAGGCAGCCTCATATTTGAGAGTATGGAGCACCGAGTTGATGCGCTTGCAGGGCAAGTTAAAGAGCACATTAAAGGCGGGAAAAGTGAGCCGATAGAAGTTTTGCTTACCATTGAAGGCACCAAAATAGAAGGCTGGCTCAATCATGTTTATTTGCAAAAACAAGTGTTTTACCGCAGTGCGAGTATTAAAGCGAAAGATTTAATTAAAGGCTTTATTTATCACCTTGCAGCGCAAAGTATGGAGCATCACGTAGAAACATTGTTACTTGGGCTTGATAAGCAAATTACCTTTGCGCCAATTAATAAAGCTGATGCCGATGCACTATTAGCTGATTGGTTTGAGTTATACAAAGCGCTGCGCGCAGAGCCAGTGCCATTTTTTCCGGTAAGTGGTTATGAATACGTTAAAAGCTGCGGCGATATAACAAAAGCAATGAGCAAATTTAGCCCGCAATACATAGGGCGAGGCGAGGGCGAAAACCCGTATATTCGCTTAACGGTGCAATCGCTAAACGACTGCCAAGAAGAATTTATAAAATGGAGTGATAAATTGCTCACGCCTTTATTTGAACACGCAAAGGAGAGTGACCATGCAAGCGCTTAATCCTCTTACTATGCCGCTCATTGGTCAAAGTTTAATAGAAGCCAGTGCCGGTACTGGTAAAACTTATACAATTACGGGACTGTATTTACGTTACTTACTAGGTATGCAAATAGAAGGTGAGTTAAATACGCCGCTCAGTGTTGAGCAAATTTTGGTAGTAACCTTTACCGACGCTGCCACCCAAGAAATTAAAGACCGCGTGCGCAGCCGAATTATTGCTGCGCGCGACGCATTGCTTGGGCAAGACCCAAACGACGAACTCATTGAAGGCGTAATTGCCAAAATTGATGATAAGCACCGCGCCTTTGATTTACTCGATGCAGCTGCTAAATCAATGGACGAAGCCGCTATTTTTACTATTCATGGCTTTTGTCAGCGGATGCTAAAACAACATGCGTTTGAGTCGGGTGTGGCGTTTAATCTCGAATTTATTTTAGATGAGCGCGACATACTGCTCGAAACCATTAAAGATTTTTGGCGCGCGTTTGTATACCCACTTAACAAAGAACGCACAGATGCTATTTTAGATGTATTTGCCGCACCAGAGGCTTTATTCGCTCAAGTGGCGAGCATTTTAAATAAAGCTAATGCGCACATTACGCCACAAATAAATTTAGACGATGTGTGGAAAGCCCGTGACGAGTACATAATCCGTGTACCTGCATTTAAAAAAGCGGTGTTAGAGCAAGAGTTTATAGGTGCTATTAAAGGCTCGGGTTTAAGCGGGTCTAAAACGCCAGCACGAAAAGGCAGCCTTAGTGCGCTTGAGGCATTTTGTTTAGGCGGCGATTTGTTTTTTGAATTTGGCACTAACAAGTATTCGTTTGAAGTGTGGAGTACAGAAAACCTAAGCGATGCAGGCAATTATAAAAAAAATCAGCCATTATTTGTGCATCCATTACTGAGTCAGTTTGACGAGCTTGCCGCCCTTAACAACACCATAAACCAAGGGCTTAAAATAGCAGTTATACAACATGCAGCACGCTGGGTAAAAGCCGCAATAGTTAAGCGCAAGCAAGAGCAAAGCGTGATCACCCCTGATGACTTACTGACCAATTTACACAGTGCGCTTAATAACGAGCAAGGCGACGTACTGGCGCAAAAAATTGCGCAGTTGTTTCCGGTTGCCATGATTGATGAATTCCAAGATACCGATCCGATTCAGTACGGTATTTTTAGTAAAATTTATGGGCAAAAAAATACCACACTTGCCATGATAGGCGACCCTAAACAAGCTATTTATGGCTTTAGGGGCGCGGATATTTTTACGTATATTGGCGCAAAAGAAGCTGTACAGATTGATCAGCAATTTACGCTGGGTACTAACTTTCGCTCAAGCACCGACATAGTAAATAGCGTTAATAGTTTATTTGGCAAACACGCTAACAGCTTTATTTATAACGACGCTATACCCTTTAACGCAGTAGCTGCTAAAGGCAAAAAAGCGGATGACTCTTTTTTAATTGATGGCAAACCCGCTACCGCATTCGAATTTAATGTATTTGTAGATGAAGCCGCCGATGAAAAAAACAAACCAACTAACAAAGGTGTAGGGCAAGCGCATTTAGCCACTCACTTTGCTAATAAAATAGTGACCCTGCTTGAAAAAGCTAAACAGGGGGACGCGTGCATTGGCAGTAACCCTGTAAGCGCTGCCGATATTTGTATATTAGTGCGCGACCGTGTTGAAGCACAAATAATGAAAAAAGCGCTAGATGATGCCAAAATTTCCAGCGTGTATTTATCACGAGAAAGCGTTTTTAGCCAAGAGCTTAGCCATCACCTACTTAACTTTTTAACAGCGCTGCATGGTCAATATGACGAGTCATTGCTACGCGGTGTTTTAGCTGGTCCATTATTTTGTTTAAGTTATAACGAAATACATGCACTCGCCGATGATGAAAATAAATGGCAAGACTACTTAAACTTTTTTGCACAACTTAGCCACATTTGGAACAAGCAAGGCGCTATGGCAATGCTTGAGCGCTTAATGAGCCATAATCAGCTTAGCGCTAAATGGCAAGGGTTGGGATATAACGTTGAGCGTTGGCTGACGGACTTTAGGCACTTGGGCGAAATACTTCAGCAAAAACAAATAGAGCTTGAAGGCACGCTGCGTTTGCTGCGCTGGTTTGCACAGAAGGTAAGCCAACAAGACGGTGAAACAGTACAAGTACGCCTAGAAAGTGACGCCAACTTAGTTAAAATTGTCACTATGCATGCCTCAAAGGGGCTTGAATACCCACTGGTATTTATGCCGTTTGCCAGTGGCTATCGCGAAACAAAAGAAGCGCTTTATCATAATAATGGCAAGCTAGTTTACGATTTAAGTAAAGACGAAGATGCCCTTCAAAAAGCAGAACAAGAGCGCCTAGCAGAAGATTTACGCCTGTTGTATGTAGCACTTACTCGCGCTGTGCATTTTTGTGCGCTTGGTGTTTATAACATTGGGCAAGGGCAAAGTAGCCGCTTAGCAATGCAAAGTAGTGCACTAGGGCATGTTTTATTTGCAGGGCTTGAACTTGCCAGTAGCCAAACATGGCGCACGCATTTAAGTGAGTTTTGCGACGCTAATAGTGCGATGAGCTATCAGCAATTTACCTCACAAACATTATTAGAGCAGGGAACGCTTTGTTTTAGTAATAGTAAAATTGCGCAGCAAACATTAAGTGTTAATAGAGTAACGGCAAATATTGAGCGTAACTGGCGAGCAACTAGCTTTAGTGCATTGAGCTTTAAAAAGCACAGCGACCAATTAGCCCCAGGGCGAAGTGATGAAGATCACGAAAAAGACGAGTTTGCAGTGCAAGAGGATGAACTGCCATCACCTTATAGTTTTCCTAAAGGGCCAAAGCCGGGTAGCTGTTTACACGAAATATTTGAACAAATAGATTTTATTAGCCCAATAGTTCACCCAACTAATTCCGAGCAAAACTTATCTGAGGTAGTTAAGCGCAGCCTTGAAAAATACCACATAGGTGAGCAATGGCGAGAAGTGGCTGAAAAGTGGGTACTCGATGTTCTTGCGTGCCCCCTAGATAAAAGATCTCTAGAAAACAGCCTTCTTTCATTAGGTGTGCTTACACCAAGCGACTGCCTAGTCGAAATGGAGTTTAATTTACCACTTGAGAGCTTAAGCGCACCTAAGCTAAACGAAATGCTGGTTAAACATTTTGGCTTTACGCAAAGTAAGCTTGAATTTTCACAAGTAAAAGGCTTGTTAAAAGGCTTTGTCGATTTAATATTTTGCTACCAAGGCAAATATTATATTTTAGATTATAAGTCTAATTACTTAGGCAGTACGCCAGCTGATTACGAAGGCGATATGCTTGAGCAAGCAATGAGCAGTCATCAGTATCATTTACAGTATTTAATCTACACGGTAGCGCTGCATCGTTTATTAAAACAACGTATAGCTGATTACTCGATAGAAACCCATTTAGGCGGCGTGTATTACACGTTTTTACGTGGAATGCCGACAGGGCAAGGCGTGTACTTTAAAAAGCTAACTGAAGAACAAGTGATTATTTTAGATGGCTTATTTAGCCAAGGAGCCATGCTATGAGCGATTTAAATGAGCAACCTGGCTTGTTTGACGATATAGACGAGACACTTAATAATGAAGCCGCAGAGCCTCTTACTTCAAAAAATGTAGCACAAGATGCCCCATTAGAGGACATTGTGTTAAATAATACGATTACCGAAGTCCCGTTACTTGAGTATTTATTAGCGCAAAACCGACTGCGTGTAGTTGATGTGAAGCTCGCTGAATTACTGTGTGCTAATGACATTGAGCAAACTCACAATGAACTATTTTATATTATTTTATTGCTGTGCTTATCACAGCAAAGCCAGCATAGCTGCCTAACCTTAAATGAGGTTGACTGGAGCAATCCTTTTAACTTGCGCAAAAGTGACTTTAATAAACTCGATGGCAATGTACCCAGTACGCTAAGCCCGTTTAGTGATGATTTTAATGTACACACAGCGCTTAATTATTTACAAAGCCATGAAAGCGTGGGCGAAAATAAACCACTGCAGCTGTTTAACGAGCGACTTTATTTTGCGCGCCTTGCCGGTTATGAGCAAACACTCGCGGATAGACTATTAAGCATGAGCGAGCGAAAGCTCAATATTAATAATGAAGTATTGGCTGAACTTTTAAATACCTATTTTCCTGCTGATTCAACAATTGAAACTGATTGGCAAAAAGTGGCGTGTGCGATTGCCGCCACCAAAGGCTTTAGTGTGATCACGGGTGGGCCTGGCACAGGTAAAACCACTACAGTGACTAAGTTGTTGGCTATTTTACAGTCACTTTATGAAACAGCACCCCTTAGCATTAAACTTGTGGCCCCTACAGGTAAAGCCGCTGCACGCTTGAGTGAGTCAGTCTTAGGTGCTAAAAATAAACTAACAATTATTCCTGATAATATTAAAACGCTGATACCACAAAACGCTCAAACTATTCATCGCTTATTGGGCGTAAAACCGTTTACTAATAAATTTAGGCATAACAAAAGCAATCCGCTGCATTTAGATGTACTAATTATTGATGAAGCCAGTATGGTCGATTTATCGCTGATGGCTAAATTAATAGAAGCGCTGCCTGCGCACGCGCGATTAATACTTTTAGGTGACAAAGACCAACTTGCCTCGGTGGATACCGGCAGCGTAATGAGCGATTTATGCCAAGGTTTAACACTTGGGCAAACGCCAAGCTACTCGCAAGCACGTTGTGATGAGCTAAATAGTTTATGTTTTAATAATAAACCTAAGCTCGTAGCGCAAAGCGTGAGTGAATTTAAACTCGCAGATTGCATTGCCTTTTTACAACACAGTTATCGATTTGATGCACAAAGCGGCATTGGTCAACTCGCACTTGCGGTAAACACCAATAACACCGGTATTTTAAATTACGTAGAGCAAGAAAGTAGTGAAGGGCGCTTTAACGATGTAATTTTAGATTACGACTTTGTAGCAAAACCGATTGAAAAGCTCGTTAAAAGTGCAGCAAGTCATTATGCAAAGTATCTTAACTTAATAGCCCAAGGTGCAGGTGTTGCACAGGTGCATGCTGCTTTTGCAAGTTATCAGCTTTTAGCTGCAGTGCGAGAGGGCGATTACGGCGTGCATAGCTTAAATCAGCGAATAGAGCGCGTATTGCAACAGCAAGGTTTAATAACAGTTAGCCCTAATACTCATCATTATACAGGCATGCCCATTATGGTGAGCCAAAACGATTACCAGCTTAAGTTATTTAACGGCGATATTGGTATTTTAATGCCCGATGAAAGCAATCAGCTCAAAGCCATATTTATTGATGAGCAAGGGAATCAACGAGCATTTTCGCCAGCACGACTCCCTGCACACGATAAAGTCTATGTAATGACTATTCATAAATCACAAGGTTCAGAGTTTAGCTACACAGCCATGGTACTGCCACCGCTAAAACAAGCGCGCATGGGTATTAACAGGCAATTAGTGTATACGGGAATAACCCGCGCTAAAAATAAGTTTGAGCTGGTGGCTGACAAAAAAGTACTGCAATTAGCAATGAATAAAAGCGTATCGAGAGCGTCTGGATTGTATGAAAGATTAAAGTTTGAGAATTAAAGGTTCTGCTGGGACATAGAAGTTATTTTATTGATGTATCCACATATTTGTAGATAGCAGTGTTTATGTATTGGCTATTTTAAAACTTTCTGAATCTAGTAATTAAAGCTCTTATTATTTATCGCGTTATAAATAATATCTTCTATAATAAAATTAATTTCATTTCATATCGAATGTATTAGTAGGGATATTAATGTTTTTTTCTAAAAATAAACAAAACGAAATAGCTTCTCTAAAAGCTGAACTTTACCCATTACAACAAGTATGGGAAGGGCTTTACCGAGAGATGTTAGTACTAAACATTCTTTATGATGGCCGAATTTCGCACGCCAATGATAAGTTTTTAGAAAACCTAGGCTACAGTGAAGATGCTCTAACTAATAATTCTTTTGACGATTTTATTACAGATTCGTCTCGTCAATCTTCAGAATTTAAAAGCCTACAGCAAGCTATTAAAAAAGAAGGGCATTGGGGCGGTGCATTGCAAGTTATGCGCAGCGATGGTAAAGCTGAATGGTTACGTTTAATAGTACATCCAGTAAAAGGGGAGCAAGATCAGTTGCTCTATTTTTCTATATTCGGAAGTGTACTTACAAAAACAATTACGGCTTCTCGCGAGCAAAGCGATACTATTAAAGCGATATATCGCTCTATGGCGGTAATTGAATTTGATTTAGAGGGCCATGTCTTAAAAGCAAATGATCAGTTTTTAGCTGCAATGGGTTATCAAGAAAGTGAAATACTAGGTAAACATCACCGTACGTTTTGTGAGGTTTCAGAGTATAGCTCCCAAGAGTATCTGCAATTTTGGGCTAAATTAAGAGAAGGTAAGTTTATTGCTGAGCGTTTTAAGCGCGTAGATAAACATGGCAACATTGTTTGGCTAGAAGCGTCATATAACCCAATCTCAAATGACGCGAATGAGCTTTATAAAGTGATGAAATTTGCAACTGTTATCACTGATCAAGTAAATCAAGAAATTGCGATATCACAAGCTGCCGAAATTGCTTATAGCACTTCAACCCAAACTGATAAAAAAGCAGAGCAAGGCGCGAGCGTTATACAAGATACAGTCGCAGTAATGACTGAGCTGGCTATTAACATGGAGCAAGCTGCAAATGAAATTTCAGCGCTTGATCAGCAGTCGCAACAAATATCGAGTATTGTACAAAGCATTAGTAGTATTGCTGAGCAAACAAATTTATTAGCATTAAATGCCGCAATTGAAGCGGCAAGAGCTGGCGAGCAGGGGCGAGGCTTTGCTGTGGTTGCAGACGAGGTCCGATTGCTTGCATCTCGTACCTCAAAAGCAACAGAAGAAATTGTAGAAGTTGTACAGCGCAACCAATCACAAACCCAAAATACGGTGGCTGTAATAGAAAAAGGTAAAGAGAAGGCAGAGCAAGGCTTGGCGTTATCTAAAGAATCTGGTGAAGTGATGCAAGAGATCCAACAAGGTGCACAAGAAGTTGTAAATGCGATTGGGCAATTTACCAGTGAACTTAAAGCTAACGGTTAGATTAGCTTCGTCCTTATTCTAAAGCGGGCACTTTCAATGGTATCCGCTTTAATCTTACTACCCTCTATATACCCCTTGAAACCCATCTAATAATTTCAAATATAACAACTATACCTCTATTAACTCATTAATCAGTATGAAATAAGTTTCTTCTCTTCCCTAAATGATAATAAGTTGTTGCATTTTTGTTCGTTGTTCCTAATACTAGAGTCTGTTGATCTTTCAAGGTTAAATTTGCAGCAGTCTGTTTGGTATTTAGGCAAGGCAGAGCCTAAGTAGTGTGGTTGTTCCCCATAAATAGGCGATAACGTAGCATTAATGCCAAACAGACGCTGCCCAAAGGGTACTTCCTAGAGGCTATTTACTCTTTGTTGCTCGTTTTTTACTTATTCTTACATGGATGTAAGCCAGTAGAGTAACGCAGGAGCAGTTACCGAGCCCACTAGGTTACAAATCTCGCGCCGTGATTAAATAGCCTCTAGTTTGAACAAATTTTAATCCGCAAAGAACAACAGCCCCTAGTGAACACCTAAGCTGACAAGCTTATGTAAACCAACATGAATACCTTAAATGATAATAAAATATTAAGTACACAACATTAAGGAATTGTATGAACAACACAAAGCGCACACACAAATTAATTAAGCCAAGCCACCTAATTGGTGCGGGGTTAGCTATGTTAATGAGCTTTTCTGCAGCGAGTAAAGACTACAAAATTATATTAATTCATGGGTTACAAACTTCGCAAATAACAAATAAGTCGGGTAGTGATGTAATCAATGATGGTGAAACATATTGGCAATCGTACTGGAATAATCGTGCAGATGAGCGAATTGATTGGCCTGCTTATGAGCGTATTGAAGGTAAAATTGCTACCGATTGGGTGTGGCCAAAGCTAAAGCAAATTTCACGCTCTAATTTATGCAGTGATGGCTGTGTATTTGTAACACATTCAACAGGAGACTTAGTTGCACGCCATATTATTGATAATCAAGAAAACTGGTTAGAAAACGAAGGCTTAGAGCCGCTTAATATTGTTGCTACGTTTGATTTAGCAGGCGCGGGTGGTGGAAGTGAGCTGGCTGACGTAGCTGTTAGTGCTTTAACTGGCGCATCATGGAACTTTGCGGTCGATGCTGCACTCAAATGGTGGCTAGGAAGTGATGTAACCGAAGCTGTTGGTGTATTACACGATTTAAAAGTAAACAATGCACGTAAAATTTCACCATTCCCAGATGCACGTACGCCACGTTTACGCTTTGTTGCCGATGGAAATGCATATTTGGGTTTAACGGGTGGTTTTTTAAAAGGCAATGATGATTCGGTTGTTGCATCGCACTCTTCATGTGGTGCCAGTTCGGCTGGCTCGTTTGGAAGTTGTAGCAGCAGTATTGATACAAATGGCCATTTAAAATCGCAAGGTGATGCAGTAAGTAGCTTTATGCCAAACCATTATCCAATGATGATGAGTGACAGTTATAGCCATAACGAAATACATAACGCGCAGCGAAAAGGTAATGTAACAATAGCCATGAATAACGTAAATGTGGAAGGTGACACTGTAGGTTTTAATACGTTTGATAAAACTACAGGTAGTTGGTTTTGGAAAAAACAATATCGTTATATTAAGGATTCAAATAATTTAAGCGCATCAGCACTTATTTATAATGTGATTCCATAACATACAAGGCGTGTAGTTAAAAACTATACGCCTTATAAAAGATTGAAATATAAAAATGAAAAAATTTTATGTCGTTGCTTTAATTATTAGCACTATTTTATTCTCGCTATGGTTTACAGGTAAAAATGATGCTCATAAAGTTGCTGAGCCAATAACACCTCAGGTTAAACACAGTGCGAGCGTAGCTGATTTATCGCCAGTAAAAGTGATCCCTATAGATGTACCTACAGCAAAAAAAACACAATCAAAAAAACAAATCGCGTTTAATGAAGACTTAACAAAAGCAGCGCAGCAAGTGGTTATGCAATATGAAAGTGCACTTAAATTTCCTCCTTATTCTCAGCCATTGAGTCCATTAGATGAAGATCGATTAAAGCCAAATCAATTCTACCCGGTATCGAGCCCTATTGATGAAAGTGGCGATGCTTTAACGTTAAGTCTTAAGCAATATCGTTTTGTATACCCAGAAGAAATAACAATAAAGATAAGCGCTCAAGGGCTTGGAAAAGTGGTCGTTGAGCTTGCAAATACAGATACAAAAGAAGTGTTAAATACCCATACAGGCAATGCGCGTGACGGTGAAGCAATTATAACATTTGAAGAGGATGAAGATTACCCTCGTAGCTTACAAGTGTTTGTAGAGGGTGATGTTGCCGGTAAAAAAGTTCCCGTAGTTGCACAAATTCAATATATGCCGCCTAGTGCAACTTTAACAGGTTTTGAAACTGCTTATGCACAAAACGAAAACATGATTTTGCCAGCTAACATAGCGGTAGTAAAAAGTGGTTTGTATCGTGTTAGGGCTAATTTATACAGTGGCGATACACCACTTGCTCATTTAGTATCTAAAGAGCGGTTAGCACAAGGAAGCCAAACACTTAATTTGAAAGCCCACTGGTCGGTATTACCACAAGGCATTACAGATATGCGCTTAAGCGACTTTGTTATTGAGAGAATGTCGCCAAGCCCAGGTGAGCGAAACAGCTTTGGGAATAGTGAAATAAGTCATTTTGATATTAACGATTTTTCGTACGATAGCTTGCAGCAATTACCATATCAGGCTAATGCACAAGAAAAGTTAAGTTTGGAATTTTTACAAGGCTTAGCTGAGAGTTAAAAATAGAACGCAATGCTGAATTGGAAAATTTAAGAGGGTTGTACATAAATACAACCCCCTTAAATTTGTTAGCTTAGATTTATAGTAACTACACTTGGCGCTTCTTGTTCATCAAGCTCATTAGCAACAGGCACTTTAGGAATATCTGGTTTATCAAGGGCTATATCGCCACCATCAATTACTTCACCTGTTTGTAAGTTTTTAAAATCAAACAAGTCGGCGTCAGCTAAATGTGAAGGCACTATGTTTTGCATTGCTGTAAAAATGCTTTCAATACGACCTGGGTGCTCCGCATCCCATTTAGCGAGCATTGTTTTTGTATGTTTACGCTGTAAGTTTTCTTGCGAGCCACATAGGTTACACGGAATGATAGGGTAACCTTGTACAAATGCGTATTGGCTTATGTCGCTTTCTTTACAGTATGCAAGTGGGCGAATAACCATATGCTCGCCGTTATCACTCATTAATTTAGCCGGCATACTTTTTAGCTTTCCGCCGTAAAACATATTTAAAAACAATGTTTCAATCATGTCGTCACGGTGATGCCCAAGGGCTATTTTAGTAGCGCCTAGCTCTTTTGCTGTGCGGTATAAAATACCACGACGTAAGCGTGAGCAAAGTGAACACGTTGTTTTACCTTCGGGGATAATATCGGTAACAATACTGTAAGTATCTTCTTCTACAATTTTGTATTCAACATTCAATTTATCAAGATACTGGGGTAAAACATGCTCAGGAAAATCAGGTTGTTTTTGATCAAGATTTACAACAACTAGGTCAAACTTTATAGGTGCTACACGTTTTAAATGTTGAAGCATTTCAAGCATTGTGTAGCTATCTTTGCCGCCAGAAAGGCATACCATTATACGGTCACCTTCTTCAATCATATTGAAGTCCATAACGGCTTGACCAGTTTGGCGACGTAAACGCTTTTGCAGCTTATTTAAGTTAAATTGAGCTTTAGCTTGATCTGAGTGTGACAATTACGCCCCCTAATAAAACAATACAGCAAAGTTATTTGCTAAAAATAAAGGGGCGTATTATACCCAAACCACCTGAATATGCGAGTTTAGGATGTAATTAAAATTGATTTAAACGTGCCTTATTAACACGTAAAAATAACTCGCTTATAACTTGCACATAAAGCTTAAAATTAATCCTTTGCCATAGGGCTCACGTAACCATCGGGCTTGAGTGCCAGTACATCACAGTCTAGGCTATCAATTACATGCTCTGCTGTATTACCTACAAGAGCGGCACTTAAGCCCGTGCGGCCTACAGTACCAATAACAACTAATTCGCTATTTAACCGCTTCGCTACATCAGGGATTACATCCTCTGGCAGGCCTTCTTCAATAAAACATTGCTCTGGGTTTAAATTAAACTCTGCAGCAAGTGCATTGGTTGATTCGTGATGATGCTTTTTAACTGATTCGTTATAAAGTCCTGGGTTAAACTCAGGAATTTCGATGGCGATATTAATAGGAGTTGCTGGGTAGGCATTAACTAAATTAAGTTTTGCGTTGGCAAGTTCACATAAATATTGTGCGTCTTTGATAATACGTTTATTGAGTGCTATATGTTCTTCATTTTCACTTACTGCATTTACTGCAGCTAAAATATTACCGTTTGCTGGCCACGCCATTTCTTTCACAAATAATACTGGAGCGGGGCACTTACGCACTAAATGCCAGTCTGTTGGGGTAAAAATAACTGATTTAAGTGCACCATGTTGGTGTGTGCTTTTAATTACTAAATCGTACTTTTCATCAATTACAGTATCGATTATGGCTTCGTAAGGACGATTATGCCAAACCACTTGGGTTTCAATATTTATATCTTTGTAAGGGGAAACTAAATCGTTTAGCCATAGCTGGCGATCTTTTAGTACGGCATCGCGCATTGCTTCGCGTTCATCGCCAGATAGCATAGTTGTCATTTCGTAAGAGAAGTCGTAAACCGTCATAAAGGCGGTAATACTTGCGCCAGATTTTTTAGCTAAATCTATTGAACGTGCTAAACCGTGTTGATCATCTTTGGTGGGGTCAATAACCGCAATAATGCGTTTAATAGTGTTCATATGCTACTCCATTTACCTAACGGGTGTACATTTAGTGTAACGTAAATATAAAACAGTTAAAGGGGTAGCATATAAATTGTTGTTCTAAATCAAACTATTTAATTTAGCGAGGCTTAACTATTGCCGCTGTTTTAGCCAAGGCATCATTATCTAAAATTGTAATAAATTTACCCTCTACTTTAATTAAGTCAGCTTTTTGAAAACGACTCAATAAACGGCTAATGGTTTCTACTGTTAGACCTAAGTAATTACCAATTTCACCGCGAGTCATTGTAAATCTAAATTCCTTACGCGAAAAACCACGCTCACCAAAACGCTCTGACAGGTTATAAATGAAACTAGCTAAGCGTTCCTCTGCTGATTTTTTGTTAAGTAATAACAGCATTTCTTGATCGTATGTAATTTCACTGCTCATTAAGCGCATTATTTGTTGGCGAAGCTTTGGTAATTTTCCTGATAGTTCATCAAGAGTATCGAATGGGATTTCGCACACCATTGACGTTTCAAGTGCTTGCGAAAAACTGGGATGAGTCATTTTACTTATTGCGTCAAAGCCAACTAGGTCGCCCGCTAAATGAAAGCCGGTAATTTGCTCATCACCTCGCTCCGATAACGTGTACGATTTAAATGAACCAGAACGAACCGCATAAATAGCCTGTAAAGGTGCACCTGATTCAAATAGATAGTCGCCTTTATGGAGTGGTTTTTTTCGCTCAATAATTTCGTCAAGCTTGTCCATTTCTTGGCCATTGAGTGAAAATGGCAAACACAATTGACTAATACTGCAGTTATTACAGCTAATAGCACAATTACCTTTAGCGCGACTTTGAGAAAAATCCATAATTTAATCCGTTTAAATTTTTATACACGACTGCAAAATAACCTTAAAGGTTAATAATGCGAATAGATTAATGTACCAGTTTGTCAGTTGCAATAATCAATAAGTAGATACCATACCAAATTATAACACTGCCTAATACAATTCGGGTCCATGGATGGTTAATAATCGTATTTAGTTTTTGCGCGGTAACGCCTAATGTGATCATCGCGGGAAAAGTACCCAAAGCAAAGCAAAGCATAACTAAGGCACCGTCAAGGGCACTTGGGCTAGTCATCGCCCATGTAAGCGCTGAGTATACAAGTCCGCATGGCAGCCATCCCCACAAAGCACCGTAACCTAAGGCTTTAAAAGGAGAGTTAATAGGCATTAAATATTTATTTAGTTTAACAATGTGTTGCCACACCAAGGTTTTGCCTATTTTCTCTAACCATTGCAAAGTAGGGCCCAAGCGCATTATATACACGCCAACGAGGAGCATAAAAATAGCTGCAATGAACGAAAGTACTAAAGAGAAGGAGGTGTTTTGCCTTGCAAATTGGCTGCTAATACCAGCAACAAGTGCACCTGCAGCCATATAGCTCAGTGCACGTCCAATATTATAAGCAAATGAATAGGTAAGTGTTTTACGTTTGTCACTTGCCAGTTGTAATGAGCTTGCAATACCACCACACATAGCAATGCAATGACCGCTACCGATTAGTCCCATTAAAAATGCGCTGGTATAAAGAGGGTCAATCATTACTTTTGTTATGTTGCTCTTTGTCATCTTCAAACAAAATACTATGACCTTGCTTGTTTAAATCCGAAAACTGCTCGCTTTTCACTGCCCAAAAGAAAACACCAATAGCAATAATGACGAACAAAATGGCGATAGGGATCAAAATGTAAATTATGCTCATAACTTTAATAGCCTTAGTGAATTACTAATCACAATAATTGAGCTGGCAGACATGCCAATAACAGCCATCCAAGGAGCAACTAAGCCCAACGCTGCCAGTGGTAATATTGAAGCATTATACAATAAAGACAGCGCAAGATTTTGCTTAATAATACGTCTGGTTTGTTTTGCTACATTAAGTAAGTGACCAATGGAGGCTAAATCGCTATTAAGAAGCACTACATCGGCGCTATTTTTTGATATGTCTGCACCGGTTTCCATAGCAATAGATAAGTGCGCACTAGCAAATACCGGGCTGTCGTTTACACCATCACCTACCATTGCAATGACTTCATTTTGTGAAGACCATTGCTCAACGGCGGTTTGTTTATCTTGTGGAGAACATCCAGATTGCACACTTTCAAGTTTAAGTTGCTTAGCTACTTTTTGCCCAGCATCTGACGCGTCACCGGTTAACATGTGACAGGTTAAGTTTTGCGATTGAAGTGAGTCTATGAGCTTTTTAGCATCGCTTTTTACTTTATCAACAAAGTAAAAGCGTGCAACAACTTGCTTATTTATATACAAGCTCGCTTGTGCATTCGATTTTTTGCTATTAAACCAACCACTTTTACCAATTGCGTAATGATTAGTTGCACCTTGTGCGCTAATTCCCAGTCCTGGATGTACTTCAACGTTATTAATACTGCGGTGAGCTGGCGTAAACTCATCAAATGCACTGGCGATAGGGTGCTCAGAATAACGTTCTAGCATGGCTGCTATATCTAGCACTTGCGCTTTTGTATATTGTTTATCGATTATATCTACTTCATCAAGGCTAAATTTACCTTGCGTAAGTGTGCCTGTTTTATCAAATGCAAATAAAGTAATTTGTGATAGCGTTTCGAGCACATGCGCTTGTTTTATTAATACGCCTTTGCGGGTAAGCGTTGCCACTGCACATGTAAGCGCGGTAGGTATGGCTAAACTCAGGGCACACGGGCAGGTAGCAACTAAAACCGAAATAGTGATCCAAAATGCGTGTTCTGGGTCAATTTGATACCAACCAATAGCTGTAAGTGAAGCAAATATGAGCAGGCACGCTATAAACCATTGCGCAACTTTATCTGTAATTTCAACCAGTTTAGGGCGCTTGGTCAATGCGTTGTGTTGCAAGCGTATAATTTGATTTAAAAGTGTATTTTGGCCAATTTTATTAATTTTTATTTCAATAACGCCGTCGTGGTTAACGCACCCGGCGTAGACATTGTGGCCAATAAATTTAGTTACTGGTTGATGTTCGCCGGTCATCATTGACTCATCAACCGTGGTTTTGCCTTTAATGAGTTCGCCATCGGCAGGAATTATCTCACCTGCTTTAATAAGTACTACGTCATTAAGTTTTAGTTTTTTAGCCGCAATTATAAGCTCTTCGCCACTTTCGTTAATGGTGCGGGCTGTTAATGGTAATAATTTTTGTAAATTGGCAGTAAACTCGCTGGCTTTTAAACGCGCTCTAAATTCAAGATATTTACCTAATAACAGTAAAAAGGTAAACATGCATACAGATTCAAAATACACTTCGCCGACTTGCATAAATGTGGCGTAACAACTTGCACCAAATGCGCCAAAAATAGCCAGTGATACGGGTAAATCCATATTGAGCTGTTTTGCTTTTAATCCATTTATAGCATTGGTTAAAAAGGGCAGTGCGCTATATAAAATAACCGGAGAGGCCAGTACCAAGCTGATCCATCTAAAATACTGCTCAAAGTTACTGTCCATGCCTGAAAACATGCCAAAGTACATGGCGAACGCAAACATCATTACTTGCATGGTCATTAAGCCTGCAACACCTAAGCGCCGAATATAGGCTTTGGCAGTTTGTTGCTTTTGTTGGGATTCAATATCTGATTGAAACGGGTAGGCTTTATAACCAATTTTAGCTAGGGAAGTAATAACTTCACTCAATGGGGTGCTGGTTTTATCCCATTGGATCATAGCGCGGTTAGTGGATGTGTTTACATCAACACGTTTTACTGAGGTTAAATTTAAGAGTTGTTTTTCGATAAGCCATGCACAAGCGGCACAGGTTATACCTTCAACGCTCAATAATACCTCTGAGATATCATCGTTAGTGGCTATAAATTCGTCTTGAATGTCTTCGTTGTCATAACTTTTTATAAATGCGAGTTGCTCAGGTACCAGCTGTTCGACCTTTCCAGCACGAACCGTTCGGTATTTATAATAATCGGTCATACCTTGATCAACAATATTTTGCGCAACAGCTTGGCAGCCAATGCAACACATTGGCTGGGCAATATCGTCAATTATAACGTTTGCGCTAAATCCGTTTGGCACACTTTCAAGGCAATGAAAGCAAGAGTTAGACATAGTTATTACTACTTATAATTAGGAGTAACTAAAACGGTTTGTTCAGTTGGTAACGTTATATTTTCTTTCATTTTCCAACTGCCATCTATTGGCTCAATAAAGACTGAGTAGGCGCCTTGTGTATACTCATTAAGTAATGCAGTAAATTCCTGATTGGCATTAGGAGTAAGTGTTGCTTCAAAGTCATGCGCTTTAATGGTGCGATGATAAAACGAGAGCTTTAATACATGCACGTTACTGCTGTCGCCTTTTGTAAACTTAAAGCTTACGCGGTCGTTGGTTACATTTAATTCGCCATGTAAATAAAGTGCTTTTGCTTTTTCAAACTTAGTCAGTTCTAAGTTTATTGCTTTACCTTTTTTGTAGTAGTCGTCAACAACCATATCTGGACCGTTACCTATTGCCGTAATAAATAAGCTAATACAGCCAATAATGGCAACTAACGGAAAAAAGATTAAAAACCAAGGCCAAAAATTTTTATACCACGGAGTAGGTTGCATAGTGTCTCTAAAATTAGTTTAGGAAGCGTTATTTTATAGGAATTATACGTAAAAGACTAAAAAAAAGCCTCACAGTGGAGGCTTTTTTGATCTGGATTAATCTATTGAATTAAATAAATTAATTTATAAACATTTTATTAACCGTGTGCTTATTTATCTTGCGATAAACTGTAAACATAGGCAGTTAATAAGTGAATCTTATCTTCACCTAAAATATCTTTCCATGCAGGCATTACACCGGCACGGCCGTGGTTAAGCGTTTCTTCAACAGCACGTTGAGAACCACCATATAACCAAATGTTATCAGTCAGGTTAGGCGCGCCAAATGGTAGGTTATGTGCAACCGACCCTTTACCGTCAGCACCATGACATGCGGCACACATTGCAAACTTAGCGGCACCTGCGTCTGCGTCTTTTTGGTTAACAGTACGACCAGAAAGGCTCAGCACATGTGCTGTCATTTCTTTAACGCCTTGTTCGCCAAGAGCAGGACCCCAAGCTGGCATTGCTGCAATACGACCATAAAGAAGTGTTTCTTTAATTTTGTCAGGTGTTCCGCCATATAACCAATCTTTATCAGTTAGGTTAGGGAAGCCAGTACCACCACGTGCATCAGAGCCATGGCATTGCGCGCAGTTTTGTGAGAATAAACGCTGACCAATTTCAATGGCGACTTGGCCATCTGTTTGCTCATGTTTATTATCATTATCAAGTGCTATTTGCTGCGCTGCATCACCTTCAAATTTAGAACTAACTAAATCTAAAACGGGTACTTGTGCAAGTTTATTAAAAATAGGACCAAAGCGCTCTTCTGCAGCTTCGTACTCTTTATCAAGTTTTACAAAGCGACCATCCGCTTTTGCCTCTGCAACTGCTTTTTTAGATTCAGCTAAAGACGTAATACCTTGGTTAGAGCTAGTCCATTTACCAAAACCTTCCCAGTTACCTAAACCTGGGAAAGCTGCAAGGTAATATACCGACCAAGCAAAAGTTGCGAAAAACATGTAAGTCCACCATTTTGGTAGTGGATTATTTAGCTCTTCAATGCCGTCAAATTCATGTCCACAGCTTTCACCTTCTTCTACGCCTGCATAGTTTTTTAAGTTCCAAACTAATAAGCCAAAGATGATGCATAAGCATGCAAGGGTTAATACAATAACCCAAATACTCCAAAAGCTAGTCATTTTTCAGACTCCTTTTCCTCGTTAGAGAGCGTGTTGTCATGTTTTTTTTCATCTTCAAAAATGGCATTAGCTGCGCTGTCAAAACGAGTTTTGCTTCGCTTGCTATATGCCCATGCAACAATCACAATAAACAATACTAAAATTACCAGAGTCAAAATACCTCTGTATGTTCCGTAATCCATAATTTTTTACTTCAAGTGGGTACCAAGTTGCTGTAAATACGCGATGAGAGCTTGGATTTCTGTTGCGCCTTTGCCATCATTCATAGCATTAACTTTATCAACATCTGCTTGAAGCTCTGCATCATCGCCATAACCTAACCCCGGATGTTTTGGGTTTTCTGGGTTAATAGCAAAAGTATCACGGAAAAGTTGTAGTTTTTTCAGAGTAAGGCTTGTATCAACCGTATTCTCTGCTAACCAAGGAAAGCCTGGCATGTTTGACTCAGGAACCACAGCACGTGGATCAACTAAGTGAGCATAATGCCAATCGTCCGAGTAGCGCTTACCAACACGAGCCAAGTCAGGACCAGTACGTTTAGAACCCCATAAAAACGGATGATCCCATACTGATTCGCCTGCTACAGAGTAGTGACCATAACGCTCAACTTCATCACGAAAAGGACGAATCATTTGTGAGTGACAGTTAGAACAACCTTCACGTACGTAAAGGTCGCGGCCTTCCATTTCTAAAGCGTTAAGAGGGCGTAAACCCTCCACTGGTTTAGTTGTATCGTCTTGAAACATTAGCGGAGTGATCTCAACTAACGCGCCGAAGCTAATAGCAAAAACAGTCAGAATAGCCATAAGGCCAACGTTCTTTTCTACTATTTCATGTTTGTTTTGTGAATTTTTCTTGCTCATCATCTCACTCCGTTATGCTAATTGTGCTTGCGCGTCTAGTTTCAGAGATTCTTTCTCAGCTGAAATAGTGCGGTAAACGTTATAAGCCATAACTAACATACCCGTTACGATGAATACACCGCCTACAAAGCGCATGATATAGAAAGGATGCGACGCTTCTAAAGACTGCACAAAGCTGTACATTAATGTACCGTCAGCATTCACTGCACGCCACATTAGACCTTGCATTACACCTGAAATCCACATTGCAACAATGTATAAAACAACACCTACAGTGTGTAACCAGAAGTGGGTATTAACTAATTTAACGCTATACATACGACCTTGCGCGAATAACGCAGGAATTAAGTGGTAAATAGCACCAATTGAAATCATAGCAACCCAACCTAGTGCACCTGAGTGTACGTGGCCGATTGTCCAATCTGTGTAGTGAGATAACGCATTTACAGATTTAATTGCCATCATTGGACCTTCAAACGTAGACATACCGTAGAAAGACAATGAAACAACTAAGAAGCGTAGTACTGGATCAGTACGTAGTTTATGCCACGCGCCAGATAGCGTCATAATACCGTTAATCATACCACCCCAAGACGGTACGAATAGGATAATAGACATAACCATACCTAAACTTTGCGTCCAATCAGGAAGCGCCGTGTAGTGAAGGTGATGAGGACCAGCCCAGATATATAATGAAATTAGAGCCCAAAAGTGAACTACCGATAAACGGTATGAGTAAACTGGGCGACCTGCTTGTTTTGGTACAAAGTAATACATCATACCCAAGAAACCAGCAGTAAGTAGGAAACCTACAGCGTTATGACCGTACCACCACTGAACCATAGCATCTACCGCACCCGCATAGATTGAATATGATTTAGTTAACGACACAGGCACTGCCATGCTGTTTACAATGTGTAGTACTGCAACAGTGATAATAAAGCCAGCGTAGAACCAGTTAGCAACATAAATATGCGACACTTTACGCTTAATTAAAGTACCAAAGAATACAATAGCGTAAACAATCCAAACCACAGCGATTAAAATATCGATTGGCCATTCAAGTTCTGCGTATTCTTTTGAGCTAGTAATACCAAGTGGTAATGTAATTACTGCTAATACAATAACTAGCTGCCAGCCCCAAAAAGAAAAGGCGGCGAGTTTGTCTGAGAAAAGACGCGTTTGACAAGTACGTTGTACGACGTAATAAGACGTCGCAAAAAGTGCACTGGTACCAAATGCGAAAATTACTGCGTTCGTGTGTAACGGACGTAGTCGAGAGTAAGTTAACCATGGTGTATCAAAGTTAAGTGCTGGCCAAGCTAATTGGGCAGCAATCAGAACCCCAATACTCATGCCAACGATGCCCCAAATCACTGTCATAATAGCGAATTGGCGTACAACCTTATAGTTATACTCAGTTTGTGATGCTACTGTTTGGCTCATTTTCTGGCTTCCGCTGCAATAAATGCGTTTAGAAATGAATTACCCACCTTTAAAAGTGGGGCCTACTATTTTCTCAAGCGTGTTATCTAAAACTTTCAATACATGAAAGCTTCAGAAAAAAAACTTGAGAAACCCTTATTTTTTGCGGGTGAAATGATAAATTTTTTGGCCTAAAAAAGATAGGTCAATTACATAAAATTATGACATCAATCAATTTTTGTGAGCTTGTTGTTTATTTTTTGATACAGTTTGTGCCTAATTTGGCTTAATAGTAACACTCGCACTTGTTATTTGCAGTCGCGATTATTAGTATTTGTTTTTCTTTAGTGCGAAATTGTTATGCTTATATATAGATTAAGTTTATTCACGGCGGTATTTTTTTTATTAACAGCGTGTGATTTTTCCAAAAATACAGGTGAAAAGTTTCTAAAAAATGCCACATGCACAGCCAATTTGCCTTGTACTTTTTCAAATGATGTTAAAGTATGGTTAAGCGAGAAAACCCTTTCTCCCGAAACTCCATTTACTATTTTTAGTGATTTACCAACAAACCTTACAATTGAAGATGCCAAGCTTAAAGGCATTACTATGTATATGGGTTACATTCCTCAGCAATTTAAAAAACATAATGGCCTGTGGCAGAGTAATACCATGGTTGGCATTTGTTCTGAGCAAAATATGCTCTGGAATTTAGAGCTAACAGTTAAAGATAATACAACCTCTTTAATACAAACACTAAATTACTCTTTTTATGTAACGTATTAGGCTTAATACCTAACTTTCATGCAATCCATTTACCATTAGCAATTTGCATTGTTATCCATACGATTATTTAAGCGATAAGATCACTAAAACTGCTATTTGAATCAAGTAGCCAATTAAGTTTTTATAATATGAAACTAATTCAATAAAGACACAGTTTTAATTGTGGCTGAACAAAAAGTCTAATCAAAAAAACCGCAAAGTAGTCAAATAAAGCTATTTAAGCACCAAACATGCGTAAATTCGGTTAGTAATTAACATTTAGTTTTGCGGTTTTAATAATTTGCTGTGATTAACTTGTTAATTTATCTGAATTTGGTACATAATTCGATTAGTTACATTGAATTACAAAGTTGACCAGTTTGGTTTCAACTGTGTTATTTAAGTATCTTAAATTGTTTATGTTATTGATATTTAAATGTATTTATTCATTAACAATGAAACAAGTTGTAACGTATGTCCCCAAAAGAGTTGTTCTATTTTGTTGGTTGATAAAAAACGCACTGGCGTTAAGTTTTCGTTCAGTTAAAAGCGCCTAAGTTGCCCATCTGACTCACTATTCTTATAACAAGTGAGCATTACCAATAAAGGTAAACTTCAACAAGTAGGGTTCTTTCATGAAAAAATCAACTCTTGGCTTAGCTGTAATTGCAGCAATACCAATGTTCTCAAGTGTGCAAGTTTTAGCGGCTGACGAAGCAGCTACATCAATTGAAAAAATTCAGGTGACGGGCTCTCGTATTAACCGTACTGATATGGAAACAGCAAGCCCAATCACAGTTATCGGTGATGACTTCATTGCAAAAAGTGGTTTCACATCTGTTGCTGACATACTTTCTACTCAGCCATCAGCTGCTGGTATTAGCTTAGGCGCTTCAAGTAATAATGGTTCTGGCGGTTCAGCAACAGTAAACTTACGTGGTATGGGTTCACAACGTACGTTAGTACTCCTAAACGGTCGTCGTATGGTTTCTTCAGGTACCGGCGCAGATTCTTCTGTTGATTTAAATACCATTCCTGTAGCAATGATCAAATCTATCGAAATCTTAAAAGACGGCGCGTCTGCAGTATATGGCTCTGATGCTATTGCTGGTGTTGTTAACATCATAACAAAGAAAGATTTTGAAGGTTCAGAGCTAAACGTTGAAGGCAGCCGCACTACAAAAGGTGATGGCAATAACTACGGTGTTAGTTTATTACACGGAATGAATATTGCCGATGGCAACTTAGTTGTTGGTGCTCAATACTCAAACCGTGGTGAAGTAATTCAGTCGGATCGTCGTTTTGTAGAGCCTGGCGAGTCTTCATTTATCCCTGAAGGAACACTGGGCGGCAGAACTTACCAGGGTAATGGTGTTTTTGCAGATAGAACTACTTCATACGACTTTACAACATCAAGCTATGCTCAAACACCTAATGAGCTATACAGCTTATTTACTAGTTTTGACAAAGAGCTAGACTCAGACACTACATTTAATGTTGATTTGATGTATACACGTCGTGAATCTAATCAACAACTTGCACCACAACCAGCAAGTATTGATTTAAGTACTTCTAGCTTGGATTCAACTTACACAGATAGCTTCCGTGACGCAGATACAGGCGATCTTGCTGACTCTTTAGAGTACAGAAGAAGAATGGTTGATGCTGGTCCTCGTATTTATGAGCAAGAAACTGACACTTACCGTGTATCTGTTGCATTACAAGGTTTATTAGATAACGATGCAAGCTGGGATGTAAGTGCAACTTACGGTCGTAATGACTCAAAAGATAAAGTTCAAAACTCAATTAATGCAAGTCGAGTTGAAGAAAGCATTTATGCAAACCAAGCTCTTTGGTTCAGCGGTGATTCTTTAGATCGTAGCTTATTAACATCTAACGATTCAATTTATACTGAGTCAAACGAAGGTGGTAACGAGCAATTTATTCTTTCAGCTGGTTATAGCGCAGTAACAGAAAGTGATATTGGTTACGCAATCGGTGTAGAAAACCGCTTTGAAAGTGGTTACTACACACCAGATCTAATTACTCAGCTTGGTGAGAGCACAGCTGCACAACAAGATCCAACTGAAGGTGATTTCTCAGTACAGTCTATCTACTTTGAAACATCTATGCCGGTATTAGAGACTGTTACCCTTGAAGGTGCTGCTCGCTACGATAACTACTCTACCTTTGGTGGCGAAACAACGTGGAAACTTGGTGCAACGTGGAATGTAACTGAAGAGTTTATGGTTCGTTCTGTATTAGCTACTGGCTTTAGAGCACCAAACGTATCAGAACTGTTTGGTGGTAACTCAGGTTCGTACGATTACCTAGCTGATCCATGGGGCAACGAACAAGATGCTCAAATACTTGTAAACTACACAAGTGATAACGATCTTAAAGCCGAAGAAAGTCGCTCTTTCACTTTTGGTATGGTTTGGGAAGTAGCTGACGGTTTATCAACAACTCTAGATTACTGGAAGTTTGATATTACTAATGCGATTACTCGCTTAGATGTTCAAAACGAAATGAATAGCTGTTTTGCAGGTGACTCAGAATCATGTTCATCAGTAAACATTACACAATCTGGTGACTTATCTAACCTAAGTTCAGCACTTACTAACGTAGGTTCTCAAGAAACGTCAGGTGTTGATTGGAATATTAGCTACTCTGCAGATAACTACCGTATAAACCTTGATACAACTTATTTAATTAAGTTTGAAGAAGATGACATTAATTATACAGGTACTATTGATGGCAACATCGGTGGTTACTCTAAAATAAAGTCTAACCTTTCAGTTAATTACGATCTAACTGATTCATTAAATATCCTTTATAACGCAAGATTCCTTCGTGGAATGGATGGTGACTACTACGGTGAAAACTTTAGTACTGACAACGTTATTTACCACGATATTTCAATGAGCTACAACTTGAATGATGCATTACGATTTACTGGTGGCATGAACAACATTTTCGATAAAGAGCCTGAGAAAGTATTAGGTGGTAACGATATGGGTACTGTTCCAGAAGTTTATGATGTAATTGGTTCACGTGTTTTTGCAAGTGTAAACTACAAGTTTTAACTAGCACATTAATCGTATTAAGGCTCAGTATTTACTGAGCCTTTTTTATTGAACAAAACAAAGGAGACAAGTACACTAAAACGATATTTTAGAAGGAGAACTGATTGTTAAAACAAGATGAAAACTTATCTTTTGTCATTGAACCAGAGCTAACTCCTCGTTCTGAACAGCGCATAGATCTGTATTTTTCTATCCCTAATGAAATGGGGATTAATCCGCAAACGCTTACCGAAGAATCTTACTTTAATAACCACTTTAAATCGCATTTAGCCTACAATGCTAACAATATACACTTGCCATTAGTACGAAGCCGTTTTGTTAGTAAAAACAAAGGTGAGCAGCAAGATTACCGTCAAAACCTTAATTTATTTTGTTACCAAGTGCGTTTAGCCCTTGATGCCGACATTAAAGACGCGTTAAAAATTGATGAAGCAGAAGACTTTTATAAACGCGCTAACGAAGTATATGAACAAAGTGAAGGACTTTTAAAAAAGCTGCGTCGCTACACGCCAGATGACGAAAAACTACTTCCATTTTTTACCAATGCTGACAACTATTTAAGTTGGCATGTCGAGCAATCATTTTTAAAGCTTTTAGATGAAGGCCCACGTAGTAGCGATTATGCAAAAGAGCGTAACGATTTACTGCAGTTTTGTAAAAACGAAAATACGTACCGAGCAGAGAAAAGCTACAATTCTGAAACCACCATGCAAGACGCAAATCGAATAACAAATAAAATGCGCTTGTTACAACGTTTAATTGAGCATGGCGTTATATTACAGCGCCAAACGCGTTTTCTTAACAGCTACCTTAAACGATTAGTTAAAGGCACTGTAACAGCTGTTATCATGGCATTTGTGATGGTTGTGATACTTAATGCCCGCTCAACGTTTACTGAAGTCACCGCGACGCTTATTTTAATTTTGGGGGTCATTTACGGACTACGTGAAATATTTAAAGAAGACATTACACGTATGATCTGGCGAGCTATTGTACAAGGGCGACCTAAGTGGCGATTTAGTTTTAAAAATAGTATTACCAAAGACAAAATAGCGAGTCAGCTAATTTGGCTTGAATACACACGCTTTAAAAAAATACCTAAAGAAGTTAGATCTATTTTTTCAAAGCGTCGTCAGCAAAATAAACAAGCCGCGCAGTGGTTACACTTTGCAAGTGAGACACGTGTTAGTGCAAAAGAATTTTTACCCGGTTACGATACACTGCAACAAACACTGCAATTTAGTCTTGCACCATTTGCGCGTTATTTAAAGCGTGGTGAAGGGAAGTTATATCATTTAGATAGTAATAAAATTTCTAAGCAGGCGGTTGAACGGCGCTATCAACTTAACATGGTGCTTGTGCTAACTGAGGAAGATAGAACACTCTACCAACGCTATAAAATAACGTTAAATCGTAGTAAAATCGTTAATATTGAGCTTATCTACTCCAAAAAATGAATTTTAGTAATTAAAAAAGGGACTGATAAAATCAGTCCCTTTTTTAAATTTATTTATTAGCTAAACCATGTTTACTATATAAAGTTACTTTGTTTGATACTAGCGTGATCTCGATATTTTTTGCTTCGTCGCCCCACACACAATTAGTATGCAGTGTTTTTTCAACACAATTATCTGCACTTCCCAAAATGGTTTCAACTTCAGTCTTCTCCATACCTACTTTGATTTTTTCGTAACTCTCAAGACTTACTTTAGAACAAGCCGCAAGGCTTAGTGTAGCTGCGATGATAAGGAGTTTTTTCATTGTTATATCCTACTTAGTATTAATGTTTGAATTTTCTGATTTGGACGATCATGCCCATTCGTGGGTGGTCAAAGTAATGTACTTCACCACTTATTACACGTCTAAACTGAGAAAAGCGGGCTGACTCTATATCGCCATTTTCTAGTTTTTGGCTAATATCAAAATTAGCTGTAATGTATAAATAATGTCGTAAGTGTATTTTAAATAAACCGTCTAGTTCCCATTCTGCTTTTGATTGGTTTGGGTCGTTAAACAGTTCAGGTTGTGAGTTTAATAAACTTACAAAATCAGGATTTGAATAGCTAGGGGTTACGTTGGAATCACTTTTAAGGTGTTTACCTGCTATTAAATGCATACTTGGAGCACGCGATTTACTTGCGCCTTCAAAGCGCCAGCCAGTATGTAGAATAGGTGTTAATCCTTTGCGATCTAGCTGTCGGTACTGCGCTTTAAATTGCAGTTGTTCTGGCGCTAATAAATAAGTTTGCTGCATATCATCTTTAGCGGGTGCTAGAGGTGTTATAGGTAGCTCATCGTAGCTTTGTAGGTAGTTTGTACTGTCACCGCATACACCCGATTGTGGGTTTGAATTAACTAATGAGTCGGTAAAAGAGCGTTTTTGAAAACGCTCATCACCATCTATACATGCTTGCATTGCTTGCTCTGTATAAAGAGGTGTCATTAAATCTAGAGAGTTTTTATCCTCAATAGCTTTGTGCTTAAGTGTAAAATCTTCTTGCAAATACGGAGCAGGGCGCTGCTTAAATACAAGCACCTCAACCTCAAACCAGCGTTCTGCAAATGCAGTGCTGCTAAACAAGCAGCATAAAATAACTAGCGATTTTTTTAGCAACATTAATGGCTAACCTTTTTTTCGAAATCTGCAATCATTGCAGTGACCATTTTTAAGCGTTCGCGAGCGTTAGCTTCACTAATTGCAAAGCGCAGTTTATTTGCGCCATCCATTTTGTACACCTTAGGCGCACTTTGTATCAAACCAATGATGAAGCTAGGGTTAACCTTAGTATCTTGGCTAAACTCAAAGTAACCACCTTTTGGATTTGCCTCAATTTTTGTTATCCCTAAATTACTTGCCTGCATTTTTAATAATTGTAGGCTAAATAGGTTTTTAGCGGCATCAGGCAGTAAACCAAAGCGGTCTATAAGTTCTACCTGTAGTTCATCCATATCATCAAGGTTAGCACAACTAGCAACTCGCTTGTACATACCTAGGCGTGCATTAACATCGTGTATGTAATCATCAGGTAATAGTGCAGCCAGTTTTAAATCTACTTCGGTTTGTTTTTTAAGTAGATTTTCAAGCGTTGGCTCTTTTCCTTCACGTAGCGCATTTACGGCTTGCTCAAGCATTTCCATGTACAAACTAAAGCCGATTGTTTGCATTTGACCTGATTGATCGTCGCCAAGTAACTCACCGGCGCCACGAATTTCTAAATCGTGTGTAGCGAGAGCAAAACCCGCGCCTAAATCTTCCAACGATTCGATTGCTTGTAAGCGTTTACTCGCGTCTTTAGAGAGTGCTTTAGGGTCACCTGTGAGTAAATAGGCATACGCTTGATGATGGCTTCGACCAACTCGTCCACGTAATTGGTGTAATTGCGCAAGGCCAAGTTTATCTGCTCTATCCATAATAATGGTATTGGCTGTTGGTACATCAATACCGGTCTCAATAATCGTGGTACATACCAGCACGTTGTATTTTTGATGATAAAAGTCAGTCATTATTTGCTCAAGCTCTTGCTCGCGCATTTGACCATGGGCTGAGGTGACGCTTGCTTCAGGCACCCATTCACTAATTTCTTGCGCAACACGGTCAATAGTTTCCACATTGTTATGCAAAAAGTAAACTTGGCCACCACGTTTAATTTCTCGCAGTACGGCTTCGCGTATTAGTTCTACATCGCGTTGGCGTACAAAGGTTTTAACCGCTAAACGTTTAGCCGGTGGCGTTGCAATAATTGATAAATCGCGCATGCCGCTCATGGCCATGTTAAGTGTACGCGGTATTGGCGTTGCAGTTAGTGTGAGTATGTCTACATCAGCGCGCAGTGCTTTAATTTTCTCTTTTTGACGAACACCAAAGCGATGCTCTTCATCAACAATGAGTAAGCCTAAATCGTTAAATTTAATGTCATGCTGAATAAGTTTATGTGTGCCAATAACTATATCGAGCTTACCGTTTGCCATTTTTTCAAGCGTGTCTTTTTGCTCTTTAGTGGAGTTAAAGCGCGAAAGTACACCAACTTCAATAGGAAAATCAGCAAAACGATCTTTAAAGTTTTCATAGTGCTGCTGAGCCAGCAAGGTGGTAGGCACTAAAATTGCCACTTGTTTATCATCGTTAACCGCTACAAAAGCAGCGCGCATGGCCACTTCTGTTTTACCAAAGCCTACGTCACCACACACTAAGCGGTCCATGGCTTGCTTTGATTGCATATCACCTAACACCGCTTCTATGGCGTTGCGCTGATCGTCAGTTTCTTCAAACGGGAAGCTATCGCTAAATTGGCGATATGCAGGGGCGTCTAGAGTAAACTTATTACCGGGTTTTGCTTGGCGCTGTGCATAAATGTCGAGTAATTCTGCTGCTACATCGCGAACTTTTTCAGCCGCACGTTTTTTTGCTTTTTCCCATGCATCTGAGCCAAGCTTATGCAGCGGGGCGCTAGCTTCTTCACCGCCAGAGTAACGGCTCAGCATATGCAATGCAGACACTGGCACGTAAAGCTTAGCTTCACTTGCGTAAGTAATCGTAACAAACTCAGTAATTACACCTGCGGCATCAATTGTTTGCAAACCTTGGTAACGGCCAACACCATGATCGAGATGCACAACAGGTTGGCCTTCCTTAAGCTCAGCTAAATTACGGATTAGCGCATCTTGGCTGGCTTCGTACTTGTGCTTGCGGCGTCTGCGCTGAGATACTTTTATACCAAGCAGTTCTTGCTCGGTAATAATAGAAAGGCTTGGTTTAGTACCAAGTACTACACTTTGTTCAAGCGGGCTTACTATTAAACCTACATCACTCGCGCTTTTTGTAAATTGTTCGAGTGTTTCAAATTCTTTAAATTTTAAACCGCTTGGTTTTAGAATGCTCAGTAATGATTCGCGACGACCATCGGATTCAACACTGAGTAATATGCGGCCTTTTTTCTTTTTTTGCTCTGCTACATAATTTATAAACGCGGCATAAGGTTCATGCTGCTTATGATCAATTCGAATAGCAGGCAGCTCGCTAACGCTTAAGTTTTTATTGCCCGCTTTAGTACCAAGCTTTGCAAGGGATAAACGAATACGTGCAAAGTTGCCTAAATTAGAAAACAGCTCTTCAATAGGCTGATAAAGCGCATTGGGTTCAAGTAATGGACGAAGTGGGTCAACTCTGCGGTTCTCATAGCGTACATTTACATCGTGCCAAAAGGTGTCTGCCGCGTGCTCTAAATCACCCAGCTGCATAACAGTTGTCGTATCTGGCAGGTAGTCAAAAATAGTCGCTAGCTTTTCAAAAAACAACGGCATGTAGTATTCGATACCGGCAGGCCAGTTACCTTTGCTTACTTGCATGTATACAGAGTCTTGCTGCGAGCTTGCACCAAATTTTTCGCGGTAGCTTATTCTAAAACGTTCAATATCAGCGTCGTTAGTAGGAAATTCATGCGCTGGAAGTAGCTCAATTTTATCTACTTTTTCATCAGAACGCTGCGTTTCTACATCAAATAAGCGAATTGTATCGAGTTCGTCATCAAAAAAGTCGAGTCTAAATGGGTGCGGGCTACCCATTGGGTATAAGTCAACGATAGAGCCGCGTATAGCGTATTCGCCGTGCTCCATTACTTGTTGAACATTTAAATAACCGGCTTGCTCTAAATTGTCACGAAAGTTATGAGTGTCTAGTTTGTCGCCTACTTTAAAGTTTATTGTTGAACCGTAAATAAACGAGGCCGGGGCTGTGCGCAACATTAAAGTAGACACAGGCACAATTAACACACTTTGTTGTTCTTTTTTTAAGGTATTTAAAGTGGCTAAACGGGCTGAAATAATATCTTGATGGGGAGAAAAGTGATCGTATGGCAGAGTTTCCCAATCAGGAAATACCATTACTGGGTTATCGGGTAATAAATATTCTAATTCTGTTTCAAGGCGTAGTGCGCTTGGTGTATCAGGTGTAACAATCAAGACTAAGTTGTCTTGTTGTTTAACGCCTTCAGCAATGGCAATACTTAAACCACTTCCGCTTAGCTGGCCCCATTGAATTTTATCTTTTTGAGATTTTACCCAAGGCAAGGCTGCCCATTGCTCAAACGCCATTTATTACTCCATTTATAGTTGGCTCTTAGCAAGTAAGAGCCATCTTGAGTTAAGTTTACTTAGTCTCGGTATATTTTTGTTAGGTCTTTATAGTGATCAATTCGTCGGTCACGCAAGAACGGCCAGATACGTCTTACGTTTTCTGAGCGTTTTTGATCAATTTCAACCACTAAAATTTGCTCATCAGTATTATTAGCCTCAGCTAATAATTCACCTTGTGGGCCTGCAATAAACGAATTGCCCCAAAACGCAATACCATCGCTTTGCTCACTTGAATCACTTTCATGACCTACGCGGTTACAGCTAATTACCGGTACACCATTGGCAACAGCATGGGCACGCTGACTAATAACCCACGCATCTTTTTGACGAGTTTGCTCAGCAATGTCGTCGTTAGGATCCCAACCAATAGCGGTTGGGTAAATTAACACTTCAGCGCCTGCCATTGCCATTAAGCGGGCAGCTTCAGGAAACCATTGATCCCAACATACTAGCACGCCTAATTTACCCACCGAGGTTTGAATAGGCTCAAAACCGATATCACCAGGGGTAAAGTAGAATTTTTCGTAAAAACCTGGATCATCAGGAATATGCATTTTGCGGTATTTACCCGCAATACTGCCATCTTGTTCTAATACAACCGCGGTGTTGTGATAAAGGCCCGTAGCGCGTTTTTCAAATAAAGAGGCCACAATAACAATGCTTAGCTCTTTAGCAAGCTCACCTAAGGCGTTACTGCTAGGGCCTGGAATGGTTTCGGCTAAATCAAATACGTCAACATTTTCGGTTTGGCAAAAATAGAGGCTTCGGTGTAGCTCTTGAAGTACAACCAGTTTTGCACCTTTTTGGGCGGCTTCACGAATGGCACTCATTGATTTTGCCATATTGTGCTGAGCGTTATCGGTATTGCTTTGTTGCACTAACGCAACGGTTAATTTTGCAGGGCTTGTCATTGTGCTGCTCCAGCTAAAAATCCACGAGGTAATTGCATTGTAATACAGTGCAGGCTGCCAAATTGTTCAATAATTGGTTGGCAATTTACGCCAATAATAGTGTGTTGTGGGTATGCTTTTTGAACTTGCGCAAGAGCACGTTCATCATTGGCATCATTATACGTTGGCACAAGCACAGCATTATTAATAATTAAGTAGTTAGCGTAGGTAGCCGGCAAGCGTGTTTGCTCATCGTCATAAGCGGCTTTTGGCCACGGTAACTCAATTAAGTTATATGGGGTGTTATCGGCAGTTTTAAAGGTTTTTAGTTGTTTTTCCATCGCATCAAGTGCGCTAAAGTGCTCATCAGTTTTATCGTCACACTGCACATATACAAGGGTATTATTTGGTGCAAAACGCACTAAGGTATCAATGTGGCTGTCGGTGTCATCGCCCGCTAAATAGCCTTGTTCAACCCATAAAAAATGTGTTGCGCCCAAGTGCTCTTTCAAAAGTGCTTCAATATCATTTGGGTTTAAATCAGGGTTACGGTTTTTATTAAGCAAACATTCGCTGGTTGTTAGCAACACACCGTGCTCGTTTATTTCAATACCGCCACCTTCAAGTACCATATCAAGCGCTTGATATTGGTTGTTTGTGCTACTTAGCTCTTTTACCAAAGTACGATTAATTTGATTGTCTAATGCGCTTTCAAACTTATTGCCCCAACCATTAAAAGTAAAATCATATACTTTTAATTGCTCTGGTGAATCAATAGCGGCGCAAGTAAGCGGACCATGATCGCGCGCCCAGGTATCGTTAGTAAGCGTTACTACAAAATGAACACGATTAAGAGAGACGTTAGCACTATTTAGTAATGCTGTAATATGCACTTTTAAGGCACTGTTATGCGCCACAATAACAAGCTGTTGCTGCATTGTTATGTGTTTAGCAAGTTCAATATATACAGGTTCTACACGCACTAAGTTGTCGGCCCAATCGGTGTCTTTGTGAGGCCATGTAAGCATAACAGCGTCTTGCTCGGCCCATTCTGGTAAAAGTCTAAAGTTCATGAATTTTATATACTAATTAAGATGGCGCTAGTTTAGCATTTTACATAAAGATGTCAGCTAATTATCACTGTTTAGGTCGCCTTGGTTTTGATCAAGTTCTTGACGTTTTTTAAGTTGGCGGGTTTGAGCATGTAAACTCGCTCTAACAATAAGTTCTTGGTCTGTGGTTCTAATTGCGGTAAAGAGCATAGTGTATTGGTAGTGTTCGCTATCTTGTTTTTCTACTGCCACAACTTCGGTGTAACAATAAACCGCAGAGGCCTCGTGGTGCAAAAACAGTTTGGTTCTAAATGCTTGGCCAATTGAGTGTACTTCGGGTGATGTAAAACGAATACCGCCACCGCCGTAGCTATCACATTGTATTGCGTTATCTTGGGCTTGTTCTGAGGCCAAAATATGGCTCATTATTAAATCTATTTTACGTGACTGCGCTTGTAAAAAAGTAGCTAGCTCTTGTGCTATATCGCCTAAGTTACGCAGTGGGCGTAACGAGCTTTGCTCAAGCTCACTTACTTCATTTGCTAATCTAAATAGTGGGGGAATGTCGTCTTCAAGCTCAAGCTGCGATTTAGGAACTTGTCCGTTTGATACGGGGAATAAATTTACTCTTATACTTTCATTAATTTGAAAGTACTGCTCAAACTCACCTAATCTTTCACTATTCATTATGTTCTCCACCACGTATTTATTTAATAGTAGCGTTGTGAGTACTAAATTGCTAGCAGATAAAGTAACTCATAGCGGGCTAAATGCTTTGTTTACATTCAATTTTTTAACATGTTTTTTATGAAAATAAATACACTAAAATTCTAAATTATTAGGGTTAGGTATAAAAAAGCGGCCAATGTCATCCTAACATTGGCCGCTTGGGTATTGATTCATCAGCGCATACTTATTTAAGTAGAGCGGCTAATTCATGTAAATCTTTCACAACGTGATCTGGTTTTTTAGCTAATGGATAAAGTGCTTTACCTGGGCGTGCAATGAAAGTGGTTTGTAAACCCGCTTCTTTTGCGCCAGCAACATCCCAGCCATGGGCTGCAACCATCATTGCTTCATTTGGTGCTACATTTAGCTTTTTAAGTACCCATTCATAAGCACGTAAGTCTGGTTTGTAAATTTTAATATCTTCAATGCTGTAACGTGCATCAAAGTAAGACATTAAACCAGCGCTTTCAAACTGTGCCTTTACACCTTTGTTTGAAGAATTTGTAAGGCTTACTAATTTATAGCCCTGTGCTCTAAGTTTTGCCAGTCCTTCTTTAACATCGCTGTGTGGAGGAAGCGTTAAAAGAGGCGTAACAATAGCTGTTTTAGCTTGTTCACTAGTAATATCAATATTGTTATTTTGAGCAACCATAAGAAGTGATGCCACCCCAATTTGCCCAAAGTCGTGATAACTACCGCTTACTGTATCTACTAATGAATGGTGCAGCATAGTCGAAAACCAAAGTGGTAATAAATCTTCACGCCCGCCTAGTGCTTTACCAATAGAGGTACGCATTGACGTTAAATCAAGTAGGGTTTCGTTTACATCAAAAATAAGCACTTTGGGCTTTGTTTGTTCTTTTGGTTCATCAGCGACTGCATAACCAGATACAAGGCTTGTGCCTACAAGTAGTGAAAGAGTAAGTGTTTTTAACGATTTTAAAATAGACATTAGTTATTCTCCGATTCAAGTGCTGCCATAATATCAGTAGGTTCTGCGCGTAGGGTGTAGTCTTCGTTTAAAAATGCGTATGTAATAACACCTTCTTGGTTTATCACATAAGTAGCCGGTAGCGGCAATTTAAAGCTTTTATCGCCGTAGTAGTGTTCAAAATCAATACCAAATTGTGTGTATAACGCTTGAATACGCTCATCAAGTGTAAACAATAAACCAAATTGCTCAGCTACTTTATTACTAACATCTGAAAGCACGTCAAACTCAAGATCGTTTTTTTGTGCAGTTGAGAGAGTTTCATCAGGCAGTTGTGGTGATATTGCGACTAACTGAGCATTTTGAGTTTTAAATTGCGGTAAGTAGTCATTAAGTGCTTTTAGCTCTAAATTACAATATGGGCACCAGCCACCACGATAAAAGCTAATAATTACCGGGCCTTTTTTTAATAAATCCGCAAGCTCAATGTTTTCGCCGTTATGGTTGGCTAGGCTGAAGTTTTCTACCTTTTGACCAATTTGCAACGCATTGTCTTTAATATGCTGTGCAATAAGCTCTTCGTTTGTAGTGTTCATTAATGCTAAAACGTCAGCCGGTAACTTGGCATCTTTTTGTACGTTATAGGCATCTATTTGCGCTTTTAAACTCATGATTGAACCTCAATAATTAGACTATTTTCAATTATAGTGTTTTACATATTTAAATAAACATTGCAAAACTGAAAGCTTCATTCGAAAATGTTAAACATTGAAAAGTGCACAATGGCATCTTTATGTATAATTTAAGCGACCTAGAAACATTTATAGCAGTAGTTGAAAATAAAGGGGTGCTTGCTGCTGCACGAGAGCAGCGTTTATCGCCTGCAACGGTAAGCCATCGCTTAAGTAAATTAGAACGTGAGCTTGCAACAGTACTTGTTTTTAGAGATAGCCGACGAGTACGGTTATCTCCCGCAGGTGAAATATTTTATACGCGAGTTGGCGCTATAATGGAGGCGCTGCACGACGCTGAGCATAGTATTGGTGCGCGTAGTTCATCTGTGAGTGGTTTATTACGCGTGACTATGCCCCCTTGGATTTTTTCAAAATACGTAATGCCAAGGCTTAATGAGTTAGAGCAGGCCTATCCTGAACTAAAACTTGATTTTTTAATTACAGATCATTTTGTAAATGTGGTTGATGACGCACAAGATGTGGCAATTCGTGTAGGACAATTAAATGATTCCGGTTTACTGTCACGAAAAATAGTAAACAACAAACGTATACTTTGCGCAGCTCCTAGCTACATAAAAAAATATGGCATGCCTAAAAGCTTAGCTCAATTGAGCGAACACTATTGGGTTTGCCTGCCGTGGCAGCGCCAATTAAAGCTTTTTGATGAACAAGGTAAAACACATACTTTTAATGCAAGAACACGCTTTACTATTTCTAATTCCGACAATATGACTCAAGCAGCCATTGCAGGTCATGGCATTGCAATTAAATCAATGATAGCTATTCATGAAGATATTAAAAATGGCATTTTAGTTGAAGTTATGCCCGGTGTAATGGCACAAGATGATGCACCAGTTTGGTTTTTGCGTCCGCAAAATAGCTTAACTACCCGCAAAACCGATGTATTTTATGACTTTATGAAATCACTATTTTTGAGCTGCGAATAAGCGTTTAAATGAGCGTTTTACTCCAGTTAAAAACAAATAACCAGTAAGCTCGGCAAGTAAGGCAACTATAATAGCTGCAACAATGGCGGCTATAATAGAGTCTTTTTTTAAAATGATTTGACCTTCAAAGCGTTGCCACACTTGTTGCTTTACATCGCTCATGCCACTGATCATAGTAAAAATATATGGAGATTGCGCAAACCTATTTACAGCGATTTGTAAGTCTTGTTGTCGTGTGTAAAGTGTACTGATATTACTTGCACCTTTATTCACAATCCCATCATCAATATTTTTATAGTGTTTAATTAGCTTACTTAAATCATTATTAAAATACTTAGCTGCATCGCTTTTAAAAGGCGCAATGGCATTATTAGCTTCAATTAATTGGGCTGATAATGCTTGGCCAAAATCGCTTACAAATGCAGGAATTTGCACTCCAAGTAGTAAACCAAATGCAAAGAAACTAAGCCGGATATAATCTAAAAATTTACTCATTTATCTTCCTATCCATTTAAATAACCCAGAATTAACATTTGAGCTTGTTTTTATATCAAAAACTCGTAATCTAATGGGGCGTGTTGACCTTTGTGGATTGAAATTTGTTCAATCTAGGTACGATTTAATCGCGGCGCGAGGTTTGTAACCTAGCGAGCTAAGTCAAAACCGAGCAACAAAGAGTTAATCGTCCCTAGAAAGAACCCAACGGGCAGCGCATGTTTGGCATTTATGCTGCGTTATCACCTATTTATGGGGAATAACCACACTACATAGGCTCTGCCTTGCCTAAATACCAAACGTACGGCTGCAAATTCAACCACGAAAGGCCAACACGCCCTAATAATAAAAATAACAACAGGTGGATGTTAAGGATGACGAAAAAAGTAAAATTCACGTCAACATTTGTTGATATATCTAAACAGCTCAAACGTTTTGTATCGCGCATTGTTCAACCCGACGATGTAGAAGATATTGTGCAAGAAACCTTTGTAAAAAGCTACGAAGCTGATTTAAAGCAAGATATACAGTTTACCCGCAGTTACATGCTTAAAACAGCAAAACACCTAGCACTTAACCATATAGCTAAGTGGGACAACAAATTTAATGATTCGTTAGAAAATGATAACGAATTACCCGTATTACTCAAATCAATGAAGCTTGAGGATGAATACACATCTAAAGAGCGCTTTTTACTTTTTTGTAGAGCTACTGAGCAACTAAGCTCATCGATTCGTAAATGCTTTATATTAAAAAAAGTTTACGGCATGAGCCAAAAAGAGATCGCAGACCAAATGCAGTTAAGCCAAAGCACTGTTGAAAAACACATTGCCAAAGGATTGTTACAAACCATGTTGTACATGCGTGAACATGAGCAAAGCCCTCAAACAAACCCTAAAGCTCAAGCACACCCTATATCAGTTAAGAGGGTCGCAGAATGAGTAATGTTCATCAATTTAATTCAAAAGATTTAATTTTAGAAAAGTCATGTGATTGGATAAGCGCAATTGATCGTGGTTTAACTGATGATGAAAAAGAGCAATTTAAATTATGGATGATGCAAAGCACCGCCCATCAAGACTCTATATACGAGCTTGCTCAGCTTTGGGATGAGCTTTCGGTGTTAAATGAATTAAGTCATTTATTTCCTCAGCGTAACAATACTAAAGCATCAAAAAATAAGTGGATGTTTTCTTACTCAATTGCAGCGAGCTTATTTGCGGCGTTAATGGTATGCAGCTACTTATTAATTAATTTAGAAAATGGCTATAACCAAGAGCTTGCAAAAGTTAATTACACTAAAATTTACAAAACAAAAGTAGGCGAGCAAGCAACGTATGTGTTGCCAGATGGCACCATAGTGCAGCTTAATACTAATAGCTTGCTAGAAGTTGCTTATAGCAAGGGCCGCAGGCAGTTATTACTTAGTCGTGGAGAAGGGCGTTTTAATGTAGCAAAAGATGCCACGCGTCCGTTTAGTGTTATGGCCGGCGACAAAAGCTTTACTGCACTCGGTACCGTGTTTAATGTACAGCGTAATACCTCATCAGATTTAGAGCTTGTTGTTACCGAAGGCAAAGTGATGATCACCGACCCTAGTGTAGCGGTTGACGCAAATGACTTTAAAGATTATCAGCTTGCAGATAACAGCACGCAAAAAATTCGTCAAATTAATGCCAATATTGTTACCTCAGGCGAAAAAGTAATTATAGAGCAGAGTGTTACAAAGCCAATTACCCAGCTTTCAATGAACGACGTACAACGCGATTTGGCATGGCAAAATGGCATGCTTATTTTTAATGGAGAAGAGCTAAGCGATGCTTTAAATGAAGTAAGTCGCTATACCGCAACACGTTTTGAGCTTTCATCAGCCGAGCTTGCCAGCATTAAAGTAGCTGGGGTATTCAAAGCGGGTGACGTTGAAGGTTTACTAGAAAGTTTACAAACTAATTTTTCGATTGATCATGAGCGTTTAGGTGAGCATGTAGTAACGCTAAAACACCATACAGAATCATAAGTAGACGTTATGCAAATCAAACTAATGTTAGATAAAGTTGCATCAATAAAGATTGAACGTAAAAAAAATATTAAAAAAAAGAAACAAAACCATAGAGGATTTTTGTTTGTCAGCTGTTTATATAAGTTGCGCAGTAACCAAACGCATTTATTGAGTGGATTTAGTGTGCTTGTACCGGCTATTTTTAGCTTGAGTGTACAAGCAGCAACTCAAACCACTGGGCAAATGGTGCAATTTGATATAAAAGCGCAGCGAGCAGACAAAGCCTTAATTGAATATGCTAAACAAACAGAGCAAACCGTGGTGTTTTCTTATGAGTTGGCAAAGCAGTATGACGCAAATTCAGTTTATGGATTTTACACTCAGCTAGATGCTCTAGAGGCATTATTAGGTGGGACTGAACTCGATGCGGTTGTTGATCAAAATGGTTTACTGAGTATAAAACTCAAACAAATCAACAGGAATGATAACAACATGATGAAGCTTTCAGCGGTCAGTGCAGCAGTATTACCAGCTTTACTTGCAGTAAATTCGCAAGGTGTAAACGCAGCAGAAGAAGTCGCTCAAGAAAAAATTGAAAAAATTGCTATAGTCGGTAGCCGTGTAGCAGGACGTTCAGTTGAAGATTTACCCGTTCCAGTAGATATCTTAAGTGCAGAAGCGCTTGAAAATACGGGCCAAACAGAAGTTGGTCGTATGCTACAGTCTATCGCCCCTTCATTTAACTTTTCAAGCTCTGCAATTAGTGACGGTACTGATGCTTTAAGACCTGCGACACTTCGCGGTTTGGGCCCCGATCAAACATTGGTGTTAATTAACGGCAAACGTCGTCACCAAGCAAGTATTATTCATATTAATGGCTCTGTTGGGCGTGGTACCGCAGGTACTGACATGAATGCAATTCCAGCCTCTGCAATTAAACGCATTGAAGTGTTACGTGATGGCGCTGCTGCTCAGTATGGTTCTGATGCAATTGCAGGTGTTATTAATATTGTGCTTAAAGATGGTAGCGAAGGTGGCAAAGCGGCTATTAACTACGGTCAATATTCTGAAGGCGATGGCGAAACCATTAACCTTGATTTTAATAAAGGCTTTGCGCTAGGTGATGACGGTTATTTAAATACAACTATCAATTACCGTGACCGTGCACCTACTAATCGTGCAGGTTTACATGGCTCTTGTCAGTTTTATGGTTGTACAGAACTAAGTGACGGCACTTTACTTGCTGGCGATCCGCGTGAGCTGACAGCCGATCGTGATACATTCAGAATTGGTGATGCTGATTCTCAGCAGTTTGGTTTAACAATTAATACCGGTTACGAGTTAGGTGATGGCGAGCTTTACGGCTTTATTACTTACTCAACACGTGAAAATGAGTCGGCTGCATTTTTCCGTCATAATGCAAATGCAGGTGGCAACCCAGTACTACAAGATAACGATGCAACGATTCCATTAGGTTTCTTACCAAAAATTAATACAACTATCGACGATATCTCGTACAACTTTGGTTATAAAACTGAGTTTGATAACGATGCAAGCCTTGATTTATCTTACACCTATGGTGAAAACAGCATTGATTACACGACAAGTGACACTATCAATGCCTCATACGCTAACTTTTTACGTTATGATCAAGGTCTAAGTGCTGCTGATATTCGTACAACCATCCCACGTGAAGCATACGCTTACGGCATGGAATTATCACTACAAACAATCAATATTGATTTTACGCAAAACTTTGATGATTATTCTTTAGCAATGGGTGCAGAAATCCGTACTGACGAATATCGCATTTTAGAAGGTAATGAGTACGCATACCGCGATTACGATACAACCAACGGTGTAAGTATTTACAACGGCTTAAGTGGTGGTGTTGGTTCTGAAGATGCATCAGGTGGTTCACAAGGTTTTGGTGGTTCAGCTCCTGCGTCATCAGTTGATGAATCGCGTGATGTAATTTCATTTTACATAGATGCAGAAGCTTATGTGATTGAAGATGTAATTTTATCGGGTGCACTTCGCTACGATAACTACAAAGGCTTTGGTGATACAGTAAACTTTAAGCTTGCTGGTAACTGGTCTGTAACCGACGATATTTCACTACGTGGTGCATTAAGCTCAGGTTTTAGAGCGCCTTCAATGCAGCAGCTTTACTTTAATAACGTAAGTACGCAATTTGTTGTTGGTACTAATGGTAATTTAGTTGCAGAAGAGGTTGGTACATTTAGAAATGATTCAACACTTGCGCAAAGCTTAGGTATTCCAAAGCTTAAAGAAGAAAAATCACAAAACCGTAGTTTAGGTATTGTATATAACGTTACAGATAATATTAATGTAACCGTTGATTACTACTCAATTGATATTGACGACCGTATTGTAATTAGTGACCGCTTAGGTAAAGGTTTATCTACAAGCCTTGATGCTGCACTAAATAGTGCGGGTGCTGGCGTAGGTCAGTTTTTCTTAAATGGTGCTGATACAGAAACCCGTGGTGTTGATTTTGTAGCAACGTGGAACACTGAAGGTTTAGGCGGCACGCTTGATTTTACACTTGCAGCTAACTTTACCAAAACAGATGTTGTATCGTTATTTTCGCCTGCTGGCTCAAGCCTTGAGACAGTAAACGTAGAAGATATATTTTCAGCTGAAGACATCTCTATTATTGAAGAGTGGCAACCAGAGGATCGTATTAACTTAAGTGCACTTTATCAACGTGATGATTGGACAGTTAACCTGTCACTTAATCGCTTTGGTGAGTACACAGTAGAAGATGGTGGTCGTCAAACGTATGGCGCAGAAATTTTAACTGACGTTAAAGTTAACTACTTCGTTACTGAAGATTTATCGGTAAATATTGGTGCAAATAACTTGTTTGATGTTTACCCAGATAAAAACGAAATAGGTAACTCTCGCTCAGGTACTATTGTGGATGCTAGTGGCAACACAGTAATAAGTAGCTCAGGTGTGTTTGACTACTCACGTCGTTCTGCTCCATTTGGATTTAACGGTGCTTACTACTACATAGGCGCAGAATACCGTTTTTAATTAATAACCTCCCTTTCGTTATTTAACTCAAAGGGCCGTAAGGCCCTTTTTTTGGTTTTATATTGGGCTGTTTTATTTAGAAATCAAACTTATTGAATAATCATCGTATTGCTTAATATTATTCATTACACTCATTAAAGTATTATGTGTACTGTTTTCGTCTGCGGTTATAAGTACCGAACTTATTTCATATTTAGCCGCGAACATCGCTAAATTAGTCGCAACTTGCTCTAAATCAATTAACCTCCCTGAAAAATATACTGCGTTACTTTCATCAATTCTAAATAAAGCATTTTTAACAGGCTTATCTATTTGAGGGCTGTCGAGTGGTCGGTTTAATTCAATAGCCACAGGTTTTACAAAAGATGTAGTTACAATAAAGAAAATTAGTAATATGAACACTATGTCTAACATCGGGGTCATATCTACATCAGCATTATTTTGCAGTTTAGTTAGGGCGTGTGAATCTTTGTGGATTGAAATTTGTTCAATCTAGGGGCGATTAAATCGCGGCGCGAGGTTTGTAACCTAGTGGGCTAAGTAAAAACCGAGCAACAAAGAGTTAATCGTCCCTAGAAAGAGCCCAAAGGGCAGCGCATGTTTGGCCTTTATGCTGCGTTATCGCCTATTTATGGGGAATAACCACACTACATAGACTCTGCCTTGCATAAAAACCAAACATACTGCTGTAAATTCAACCACCAGAGATCAACACGCCCTAGCTTACTTTTCATATTGGACCTTATTTTTAATTAAATGCTGCGGCGCCACAGCAAGGTTTTAGGTACCTACTAACAAAATTAGCACAGCAAAAATAAAGCGTGGTTAAATAAATATTCTAATAACATTAAATATTTGTATTCATTGTGTATTTAAAATGTGGCGAAATAAGGTGGTGTTTATACTAATTTGCTTATATATGGGGTCTATATGGCATCGTTATAGTGTGATTTAATTCGTTAAATTGCTTAAAGATTTATACAGATTGGTATTAGAGGCAATAAAAAACCCAGCGCTAGGCTGGGTTGTATTTATGCGTTATGTAAGCTTACTGCTTTTGCATACGGCTCATTTCTGCATGGCAGCTTTGCATTGTTAATAATGTTTTAGCCAGTGCAGCTTCGCAATCAGCCGGTTGTGGTTTATCCATAGCGGCTTTAATTTCTACAAGCGTTTTATCTTCTACTTCTTCAAGCTCTTTTACATACGTGCTGTCGTTATGTGAGGTGAATGTAGTAAGTAAGGCTGTGTATGCACGTCGTGCTTCAACTGCGAAAGATGAACCATCTTCGCGTTCGCCTTTTTCATTAATTGCATATGGCTGCAAGCGCTCAACACTCACTTTTCGGGCATCTATCATACGCTGAAAAAGTGCGCCAATAGCAGGGTCTTCAACTTTTTCCTGTGCTTTTTGATAAAAATCGATGCCGCTGTTCATAACTTGAATGATGTCAGTAATATGATTTACTTCTGATCCTTGATGGGTGTTCATAATGACCTCTTTTATTAAATGAATGTATAGTTCAACTTAATAAAAGCAATGTATGTTCCACGTTTTTATTTTCATGTAGTTGTTTGATTTTATTAGTTTAATTTTATTTCAGAAAGGGGCTAAGTTAATGAGGAAAGTATTAACTTAGCAATTTTTACATTATATTGTGTAATAAAGTTATTTTAGCTCTTCAGCTACTTCAGCTACTTTTTGGCGTAACCAGATATGGCTCGCATCGCGATGTAACAGTGGGCTCCAAATCATATCAAGCTCAAAAGGAGGAATTGGAAATGGTGGCTCTAAAATTTTAAGCCCCGGATCATCTAAGTATATATTTGCGGCTTTTGAAGGAAGGGTCGCAATCAAATTTTTCTCTTTAGCTAAATGAATCGCTACATGGTAGTTACGCGTAAAAGTGGCAATGTTACGATGTTTACCAAAGTGGGCAAGTGCTTCGTCAACCCAACCAAGTTTTTGCACATCTTTAGGGTCCATGCCCACGCCTACACCAAAACCTGTTTTACTCACCCATATATGGCGCGCTTTTAAGTAGCTGTCGAGGCTAAAGTTTTCAATAATAGGGTTGTCGGCCTTAACTAAGCAGCAAAAACTGTCTTTCCAAATACGTTTATGATGAAAAGACTGAGGTAAGTTTTCAAAACGGTTGATTGCCATATCTACTTTACCGTTTTCTACGTCATGAAAGGTTACATCACTTGGTGTGAGTATATCTAAAGTAGTATCGGGGGCTTCTTCGTGTAGTTTACTTAAGAGCTTTGGCGCTAACGTACTTGCAGCGTAATCACTGGCCATTATTCTAAATACACGTTTACTCTGGCTTGCCTCAAATTCTCTATTAGGTGCTAGGGTTTCTTCAAGCGTCATTAATATGCCACGAATAACGGGTTGTAACTCTAAAGCGCGCTCTGTCGGGACCATACCATCGCTGGTACGAACTAAAATAGGGTCGTTAAATAAGTTACGAAGACGTTTAAGGCCATTACTCATTGCGGGCTGCGTAATACTCAATTGATTAGCAGCGCGTGTTACATTGCATTCTCGAAGCAATGTATCGAGATAAACGAGTAAATTTAAATCTATTTTACTTATATTCATTGTGTGTCCTTTGCGTCTACCAGTGATGGATAAATCGCTGTGCTGTCGGGTAAGGGTAAATATGACTTACCTGCCCATTTTTTATATTTTGTTGAGCCTGCTTCCAAAAGCTAACATCTATAAGCTCTGGATGAGTGCTGAGGAAAAATTTTTTATACATAGGATTAGGCATTACAAATGTACATAACTGCTCTGGGAATACGTCTTGTGGTGCAACAGAGTAGCTTTGTTCATCCATCAAATAGTCGTCGTAGCTCTTTGCTTTTGGTAATGCTCTAAAGTTCATATCTGTTAGGTATTGAACTTCATCGTAATCGTAAAAAATAATACGTTTGTGCTTACTTACACCAAAGTTTTTTAAGAGCATATCGCCAGGAAATATATTAACGGCAATCATTTCTTTTAGAGCTTGCCCGTATTCTTCAATCGCGTCTGCGGCACTTTCTTCATCAGCATTTTCTAAAAATAAATTGAGTGGTGTCATGCGCCGTTCAATATATAAATGCTTGATGATCAACCATTCGCCTTCAATTACCATTGATGAGCCAATTGTTTTATGTAATTGCGCAAGTAAATTACTATCAAAACGCGCCAAAGGAAATACGACGTTAGAATACTCTATGGTATCGGCCATTCTGCCAACGCGATCATGGTTTTTTACTAGTTGATAACGCTTTAATACGGTATCACGGCCGAAGGGCTTACTTTCACCAAATTTGTCTTTTATTACTTTAAAAACATAACCAAATGAGGGAAGGGTAAATACCATCATCACCATACCGGGAGTACCCGGTGCAATTGTAAACTCATCACTAGAGTGAGATAAGTGATTTAAAAACTCTCGATAAAACTCAGTTTTACCCTGCTTATGAAAACCCACTGCGTTATAGAGCTCAGCAAGTGTTTTGTTTGGCATAAGCTGATTCAAAAACCGGACAAGTGCTGAAGGTGCATGAGTCTCTACCATAAAGTAGGCACGGGCAAAGCCAAAAATGACACGCATTTGAGATGATTTAGTTAAAAGTGCATCTAAATATAATCCGTTATCTTCATCGTGTAACACGGCGATTATAAAAGGCTGAACCCCACTTTTTGAAACAACACGACCAACAATATAAGCTGCTTTATTACGATAAAAAGGTGTGTGTAAAATATCAAAGCGCATTTGCCAAGGTTGGTGATGTGTATCGGGTGCTTGTTTATAAAATGCTTTAACAAGAAGGCGAATATCACGCTCTAAATTTACAAATGGTGCTTTAAAATCAAAATGATTAATAATGCGCTTTATTGTTGGCTTTAGGCCATCAACTACTGGAAAGTATGTCCTATATTCGGCCTCAACAGGTACTGAAGGAGCATCTTTCAAAGTTGCTTCTACAAATATAAAGTCATTATGAAAATAGCGCCTGTGGTACAGCCGGCAAAATACAGAGTTATAAAAGGTTTCGGCGAGCTCTGCTTGAGGGTGGAAACATAAAAAATGCAGATATATCTTTTTAACTTCGAGCCATAGGCTTTCATCTAGTTGCTCTGTTGGGGTTTCTTTTTTTAGAGCTTGTGTGGTTTCGTTAACACGATCATCATAATAGCTGATACGTAAACGGCTGATATCATTAATTGCTTGCCAATCTTTTTTTGCAAAGGCGAGAGGGGCTTTGGCCGTTGTTTTTTGAAATAGCTGATAGTGCCTTTTAAAACCCGTTAAAATTAATTCAGCAATATGGCGAGGCTGCATTTGCACTCCTTAATAGTCCCTAGAGCTTATACTCTATTGTGTTAAGGGTATGTTATTTTAAGTTTAAAACCAAGATAAATGTTACTTGCTAATTAAGAGTGATTTATTGGTATTGAGCTATCTTTTTTTCGAGAATTTTAATTTGTTTAGTAATAACCAATACATCTTTTTTGTACTCTTTATTAATTATTTTTAATTTTTTAGTAATATCTTTGGTAATACGCTTTTTATCATCAATGGCTAAGATATGATTTAACCGCTCTTGCTGTTTGTATTCAGCACGCTCTTTATTACGAGCAAGTATTGTTAGTTTATGGTTATTACTGCGAAGCTCTGCCTGTAAGCCAGATAGAAGCCTTTCACGCTCAAGTTCGTTTAGTTGTTTAGTGTAGTCAACCTTAGGACCAGAATACTGATTACCCGTCGTGTTAACTTTATAAGTCGTTGCTTCGTCGTCACACGGCAGTTGAGAGAAGATTGTACCTTTTTCTGTTACACATTTGTAGTAAGTGGTATCGCTAAAGCTAAAAAAACTGATAAGTAAAAAGCTAGAATGGAGAATATAACGAGAAGTTTTAAACATGTATGCCGTCCTTGGTTTTTATATCTAACAACAATATAAAACTATAACCTAGCTTGGTGGTATATCAAGCTAGGTTAGGATAACGGCTATTGGGTAAAGGTTTTGAGCTTTTTAATACTCTGTACTAAAAATGGTATATCTAAACCTTGTTCAATAGAAAAACCTTCAGCAGCGGAAATGTTTTTAAAGTTACCATCTGAATCTATTAAGGTAATCCTATCTTTTTTATAGGCTATAACAACACCCTGAGAGTAGTTCACGCCCATATCATCTTTTTTCTTGTATAAATTAACGCCCAGCATTGTTTGCTTAGCAATGGCTTTACAATTTAAATATTGGCCAACACTTGTTGCAATTAAATCGCTAGGTTGAATAAGTCCATCTACTTTAGAAATACGTTTGTCGGAGCTATATAAAGTTGATGTTGTTACTACTTCTTGCTTGTTATTGGCAAGACTAAAAGCAAAAACTTGTGTTTTATCATCTCGTACAACGGCGTTATCGCTACTTTTAATAACTCTAATTGCGCTAGAACTATGTGCTTGATCATTTATAAAACTAAGTTCTTCCACGCCGGTTACTTCTATGCTGCGACGCTGACTTTGCCATGCGGGAAGAGTTTGATCTCTTAAAATTGCTGCTTTATAAAAAGCTGGCAAACCATACACTAAGCTAAATAGCATATCGTCGTGATTAGTTGGCTGTAAAAACTGCTCTGTTTTGTGTAAGTTTTTATTATCGGCAACAAATTTAGCGAGTTGTTGCTGGGTTTCAAATACAAAAATATCTACATTGGCTTGTGTGTAGTCTTCACACTTATCAAGCGGGCTTGGCATTTGATAACTAATGTTTTGGTTATTAATTTTTACGTTATGTGCTTGCTTATAGCTTTCTATATCAAGCAGGTCATTTTTAGCTAATAAACTTTTAGCGGTAGTAGGGTATGACAGTGGTAGTACATTATCTTGCTTCGTTACGTCAAAGTTTAAATTTGCGTCAGCCCAAATATGAATACTGTGACTAAGTGAAAAACACACTATTAAAAATGAAATTGCGTAACGTGCAAATTTATATTGTTTTAAGCGCTCAAGGTGTTGCCATGTGTAATTACTCACAAGTAGCTGAAAGCCTAAAATAAGTAATACAATCCCACTGGCTAAAATGGTTGTTAAAGCAGGTGAACTGGTTAAACGATGCCACAACAATGAAATGATTTCAGGTAAGGCAGATATACTTAGATGATAACCCAAATTAACGTAAACATAAGCATCAAGGGTAAGCAGTGAAGCGCCTAGTGTGGCTATAACAGCCGCCATGCCTCGTATATGTCGTGGGTAGGGGAATATTAAACTAAGCGGAAATACCGTCAGCACAAACGCTAAAAAGGCGATAAAACTAGTGTGGCTTAACCACGTTACTAGCATATAAGTAATGCCCATAAAGCTTGTTGGTGGCGAGTCGGCAAATAAGTAGCTTAAGCTAATAAATAGCGCCAAGCCAATATTGGCAAAAGTAAACCAATGGCCCCAGCTTAATAGCTGACTCGCTTTTGATGAAAACTGATTGTGCTGCGATAAATTCATAGAGTTTATTTAACCGACTGTGATAGAGCTTTTGCAAAGTTCTCAGTTACGGCTTGTCTTTTCCCTGTTGGTACATGCTCTTTTAAGATATGCGTGATAGAATTTCCTAAACACATAAGGCTTAAATCTACCGGCGCATTGTGTTTAGTTAGCACATCAATAAGCTGATCGACGATTTGTTCTACTTCTTCATTAGAGTATTTTGATAAGATTGGCATCAGTTGGTTCAATAAAATAGTTATATTCTCGTATTTTAACACTAGAGGCGTGAAAAACAAAGATGACAACAGACGTTAAAAAATTAGTCGTTCATTATGTAGACAAAAAAGACGACGATACGCAAATTCACCTTCGAAATGATGAGATGGTAATTAACGATAAAGTAGCCGTTTTTATCGAACAATTACATCATGCATATAATGGTAAGCCAGGTAAAGGTTACTGTGCTTTCAGTGGTGATAAAAACAGCGTTGTAGCATCTGCAATGCAAAGCTACCGTAACGATGAGCTAGGCTTTTGGCATATGACCGAGCAAGCCTCAACGGTTTTAAAAGAAGAACTTGATAAGTATGCATTTAGTGAAACAGGCTATTTAGTATTTTGTCATTATCAGTATGTTGCTACCGATTACATGTTAATTGCGATGATTAACATTAAAGAGCATTATTCTATGACGTCTGAGCTTGATTTAGCGGCTTCTCGCCATTTAGATATATCTCGCATGCAACTCGCTGCTCGTATCGATTTAACAGCGTGGGATACGCAAGCAGAAGATAATCGTTATATTTCGTTTATCAAAGGACGTGCGGGTCGTAAAGTTGCTGACTTTTTCTTAGACTTTTTAGGCTGTGAAGAGGGTATTGATTCAAAACAGCAAAGCCAAGTAATGCTTAGCGCAGTAGAGGATTATTTATCAGAGCAACAGTTTGATAAATCAGAAAAAGACGATTTACGTAAACAAGTATTTGATTACTGTAATGATTGCGTAACCACAGGCGAAGATGCAAGTGTGAGCGATCTATCTGCAACGCTTACAAAAGGCGATGACAGCCCGTTTGATAGTTTTTGCAAAGAGCAAAGCTATGACTTGGAAGAAACTTTCCCCGTTGATAAAAAAACAGTAACCAGTATGGTTAAGTTTTCAGGTCTTGGTGGTGGTGTAAGTGTAAGTTTTGAACGTAAACACTTAGGCGAGCGCGTAACGTACAACGAAGCAACCGATACACTAGTGATTAAAGGCATTCCGCCAAACTTAAAAGATCAGCTACAACGTTTTATGGAAAGTGAAAGCGAGTAAATTTAACAAGTTAGGTTAAAAAGCTGATTTAAGAGCGCGATATTTATATCGCGCTTTTTTATACCGGTATCTAAATTTGTTGCATCGGAACAAAGCTACTAAAATATCTATTGCAAAAATAGAAGTGAAAGAGGAGTAAGTGAGAAAACACAAGCTAATCTTATTCACGGTGTTAAATTTCGGCTGTAGGCGTGAAGCTTGCTTACGCAAGAAGCACCGCTTCTGTTTATTTAATTTCTTTGCTAACAAAACAACTTAAAGATCTATTTCACAAAGAGAAGTGAAAGAGGAGTAAATGAGAAAACACAAGCGATGGTTTATTAGCGGAGCTTTTTCAATTTAGCTTTATTGTTACCTCTAAAAGCGCAGCGTCTTTTAACCTCTTTGTGAACAAATCGCTTATTACGGACGTTACTCGTCACGACAATAAGTTGTGCTTCTACAGGTTAATTTGTACTGGATATTTAATTCCGGCTGTAGGCGTGAAGCTTGCTTACGCAAGAAGCACCGCTTCTGTTTATTTAATTTCTTTGCTAACAAAACCACTTAAAGATCTATTTCACAAAGAGAAGTGAAAGAGGAGTAAATGAGAAAACACAAGCCATGCTTTATTAGCAAGACTTAGCCTTATTACTACCTCTAAAAGCGCAGCGTCTCTTAATCTCTTTGTGAATAAATCGCTTATTATGGGCGTGAAGAAACTTTAATAATTATTCAAAGTATGTAAACAAAAAAGCCCCGCTATTTATTAAATAGCGGGGCTTTTAAATAAGTGTTAGTAATTAATCAACACTCAATGTTTTAGTCATTGCAGAACTTGCACGACCAGCAGGTTTGATAGAACCCGCACGTAAACCACTGTCTGGTACTAGGTCACGTTTATCGTGAGCCATTGCTACAGATGTGTGTTTTACTTCGCTATCAGCTACAGGAGTAGGCTGTGCCATTGGCGCACTTGCAGACCCTTGAGTAACCGCTGTTTTAACATGCGGTGCTGATTTTTCAGTTTTCACTTTTGCTTCAACTTTAGCTGGCTCTTCAGTTACTACTGGAGTTTCAACTTTAGCTGGTTCTTCAGTTACTACTGGCGCTTCAACTTTAGCTGGCTCTTCAGTCACTACTGGCGTTTCAACTTTAGCTGGCTCTTCAGTTACTACTGGCGTTTCAACTTTAGCTGGCTCTTCAGTTGCTACTGGCGCTTCAACTTTAGCTGGCTCTTCAGTTACTACAGGAGTTTCAACTTTAGCTGGCTCTTCAGTTGCTACTGGAGTTTCAACTTTAGCTGGCTCTTCAGTTGCTACTGGAGTTTCAACTTTAGCTGGCTCTTCAGTTACTACAGGCGCTCCAACTTTAGCTGGCTCTTCTACAGCTTCAACTTTTGCTAAGTCTTCAACTGCAACGGCTTGTTCAATTTGCTGCGCTGCATCCACAGGTGTTTCTTCAGATTTAGCTTTAAGTTCTGCTTCATATTCTGCAGCAGCTTGATCAGCTACTGGAACAAATGCAGGGGCTTCGTCAGATTTAACTTCTGCTTCACCTTCAGGACGTCGACGACGTTGACCTGATGCACGAAGATGACGAGGAGAACGGCGTGAACGTGTACGTGTTTGCTCTTGCTCGTCTTCAGTAGTTGCTGCTTCATCGTTAGAATCAACAACGTCAACTTTCTCTTCTTTAATGTGAGCTGTTTTTTCTGCCGGAGTTTGTGTTTGCTTTTCTACAACAGGCGCTTGCTCTTGAACTTGTGGAGTATCAATAACTACAGCTTGTTCAGGTGTTTGCTCTGTTGAGTTAGCTTGCTCAGCGTTTTCATCTTGCAGACGTACTTTTTTACGTATGTTACGACGTTGACGGCGAACCTTAGGCTTTTGCTCTTTAGGCTCTACAGCTTGAGCTGGCTTAGAATCAGTTTCTACTTCTACTTCTGCTTTTACAGGGGCTTCAGTTTTAACTTGATCTTTTTCTTCGCTTTTATGCTCTGGGCGCTTACGAGAGTTAGGGTTACGACGACGCTTATTGCGGTTCTCGTTTCTCTCTTGAGTCTCGGTGCTTGTTGCTGCTGGTGAGTCTGTTTTAACTTCCTCTTCAGCTGCAGGACGCTCATTGCGTGGTTTATTAGTGCGCGGGTTATTATTACGACGACGTTGGTTGTTATTACGACGACGATTATCGTTACCACGGCGAGCGTTATTACGCGCTTCTTGCTGCTCTTTTTCTACAGCTTCTTTTTTCTCTTCTACTGTTTCGCTTGCAAATAACGATTTAAACCATTTAGTGATTGCTTCAAACAAGCCACCTTCAGTTTTAGTCTCTGTTACTACAGGCTGAACTACTGGTGTAGGCGTTGCTTGTGGAGCCGGTGTAGAAGGCATTACAACACCTTTTAGCATTGGCTCTTCACGTACTGGTGCACTTGGTGATTTTGACATCTCAAATGCTTCAGGTTCTGGCGCAACAACTTGTCCGTAACTTACCGTTTCAAGTGTTTCGTCTTTACGTAAACGCATAACTTCGTAATGTGGTGTTTCCATATGTTGATTAGGAATAATCACTACGTCACATTTATGATGTTTTTCAATGCGATGAACACTACGACGTTGCTCATTTAATAAATAAGCAGCAACGGCAACAGGCACTTGTGCATTTACTTGTGCTGTGTTGTCTTTAATTGCTTCTTCTTCAATTAAACGAAGAATAGAAAGCGCAATTGATTCGTTTGAACGAATAGTACCTTGTCCACTACAACGTGGGCATGGGCCTTGGCTTGCTTCACCTAATGAAGGACGCAAACGCTGACGCGACATTTCAAGTAAACCAAAGCGCGAGATTTTACCAATTTGAACACGAGCACGATCTGGACGAGCAGCATCTTTTAAACGATTCTCTACTTCACGTTGATGGCGTGGAGGCGTCATATCGATAAAGTCGATAACAATTAAACCACCTAAGTCACGAAGACGTAATTGACGTGCAATTTCATCGGCTGCTTCTAAGTTAGTATTAAGTGCTGTTTCTTCAATATCGCCGCCTTTAGTTGCTTTAGACGAGTTGATATCGATAGACGTTAGTGCTTCAGTTGGGTCAATTACAATTGAACCACCAGAAGGCAAACGTACTTCACGCTGGAACGCAGACTCAATTTGGCTTTCAATTTGGTAATGCGTAAATAAAGGAGTGTCGCCTTGATAAAGCTTAACACGGCTCATAAAGTCAGGACGAAAACGCTCAATGTGCGCTTTAGCTTCTTCAAAAACACGTGGTTTATCAATTAAAATTTCGCCAATATCACGACGTAAATAATCGCGTATCGCACGGAATATTACATTGCTTTCTTGGTGTATTAAAAATGGCGCTTTAGCACTATCGGCTGCTTGTCTAATTGCTTCCCAATGTACTAATAATGCTTTTAAATCGTAGTTTAATTCTTCAAACGATTTACCAACACCCGCTGTACGAACAATTAAGCCCATACCTTTAGGAAGTTCTAAACGACCCAATGCTTCTTTAAGTTCAGTACGTTCATCACCTTCAATGCGACGAGAAATACCGCCAGCACGAGGGTTGTTAGGCATAAGCACTAAGTAGCTACCAGCAACACTGATAAAAGTAGTTAACGCAGCGCCTTTTTGGCCACGCTCTTCTTTATCAACTTGTACTATAACTTCTTGACCTTCTTTTATTACGTCGCGGATGTTAGGGCGACCATGAAAAGTGTAACCTGCAGGGAAGTAAGTACGGGCAATTTCTTTTAAAGGAAGGAAACCATGGCGGTCAGCACCGTAATCAACAAATGCTGCTTCAAGAGATGGTTCAATGCGAGTGATTTTGCCTTTATAAATATTGGCTTTTTTCTGTTCGTGACCTGGGCTTTCGATATCTAAATCATAAAGGCGCTGGCCATCAACCAGTGCTACGCGCATTTCTTCTTGCTGCGTTGCATTGATTAGCATACGTTTCATATTGTTACTCTACTTATTTATGTCGCTGACATGACGATGTTTTTCTCGCCTGTTCAGTTGTCCCTATTTTTAGAATGTGCAGCCTCACGACTGGGTCTTTAACGGAACGGCTCTGTTTCTCGTATGCAGTATTTTAAATGCTGGCAAACAATAGCAATTATTATCGCTATTAAATTCTTAATGGTGCTAAAACTGTCGGCTTTTCAGCTACGTTTACAAGTTTTACCCAGAAGTCGGCCTGTCATATTAATCTTACTAAATATCATTCATATTAGGCGCGTAAGGCTCATTAAGTTGGTGAGCAATACATACTGATGTATCGCTAATATCCGTTTTAAGAGCAAAAATCGCTGCCGATGTTAATGAACGCTTATTTATTAGATTTTTTTAGTTCTAAATAAGCTGCTATACGTTACTACAATAATTGAGCTAGTGCTGAACGACGTTTTTTACGTCGTCACTATCAGACAAATTATCTGTTCATTGCTTTCTCTAGCACGTTAAAAGTCGCTTCATGTTCAAACTTAACCAGCAATATATTACGCGCATTGCCGTTAATTGATCGCACGTGTTAACTGAGGAGGCATAAAAGCTTTGGAAAACTTAACTCGGATCTGTATGATCGGCTACCCAGAATGTGCATCACGAAAGTTTTAATGTGTTAAAAAGCACCGTTGTTATTTGCAAATACTAAATATTTGCGCTGCTGATTATCCCACTATTATTACAGTGTTAGCAACTAAATTATTTTACTTAAATTAGTGATTAGGCAATGTCAGAAAAAAACGACTTACAAGTAACTTATGTCACGATCAACGAAGACCATTTAGGTCAGCGTATTGATAACTTTCTTATTACCCATTTAAAAGGGGTGCCTAAAAGCGCTATTTATAAACTTTTGCGCAAAGGTGAGGTACGCGTTAATAAAAAGCGTATTAAGCCTGTATATAAACTACAGCTTGAAGATGTACTTCGTATTGCACCTATCAGGGTTGCTGAGCGTGAAGAATTTGTTCCATCAAAATTAGACAAAGTAACTCGCCTAGAAAACGATATTTTATTTGAAGATAAATACCTTATCGTAATAAATAAACCATCAGGTATGGCTGTTCATGGCGGCAGTGGTTTAAGTTATGGCTTGATTGAAGCTTTGCGAGCACTTCGCCCAGAGGAACGTAGCCTTGAGCTAGTTCATAGGCTTGACCGTGATACATCAGGTTGTTTACTTATAGCGAAGCGTCGTTCGGTGTTAACAGCGTTGCATGAACAACTTCGTGAAAAAACAATGGAAAAAAATTACTGGGCACTTGTAGAAGGGCAGTGGGACTCTAAAACTAAAAACGTAACCGAAGGGCTGCGTAAAAATACACTTAAATCGGGCGAGCGCGTAGTACGCGTAGATAACACTGAGGGAAAACCTTCACATACGCGTTTTAAAGTACTTGAACGTTTTAACGATTGCTCACTTGTACAAGCATCGCCTGTTACAGGGCGTACGCACCAAATTCGTGTGCATACGCAATGTAAAGGTCACCCAATAGCGTGCGACGATAAATATGGCGATCAGGGTTTCGACGATTCTATGCGTAAAGTTGGGTTAAACCGATTGTTTTTACACGCACATGATTTAAGTTTTTATCACCCTAAAAACGAAACAACTATGCGTATTGAAGCACCGCTAGATAAAACGCTTAAAAATACATTACTAAAATTACGAGATGCAAAACTGTGATTGCAGTGACTCCAATTAAAAAATATAAGCTCGTCATTTTTGATTGGGACGGCACTGTTATGGATTCAGTCACTAAAATAGTTAACTGTATTCGTAGTAGCGCCGAGTCACTTAATTTAGTGCCACCTAGTGACGAAGCCATTAAAAACATTATTGGTATGTCGCTTGAAAAAGCAATTGACGTTTTATTTCCTGATAATGTAGCGCAGCACCAAGCGTTAATTTCAGGTTATAAATATCAATACAGTGTGGATACTACTCCCACGCCTGTATTTGCTAATGTTGTCAGCGTTTTAAATGCCTTAAAAGAGCAGGGCATTGTTTTAGCGGTTGCAACAGGTAAAGGTAGAGGTGGATTAGAGCGTTTGCTTGATCAAAGCCAACTTAGACATTTTTTTAGTGCAACACGTACAAGCGATGAGGCACTGTCCAAACCGTCTCCAGATATGTTGTATCAATTGCTTGAAGAACTCGGCATAAGCGCTCAAGACGCTGTAATGATTGGTGACACTCAAATAGACATGACCATGGCAAAAGCTGCTGGCATGGATAGAATCGGCGTAACAATGGGTGTACACAACGCACACCAGCTAAATAAGCTTAGCCCTGTTGCAACAGTAGATAATTATCTGCAACTGCAACAGGTTTTGCTTGGCTAATTTATTTAACTAAAACTTGTTTTGAGCAGTAAGTACATCAATACCAAACTCAGCCAGTAGCTGGCTGAGTTTAATTAATGGTAATCCAATTAAGCTATTAGGATCGTCTCCGCTTAGTTTTTCAAATAAACAGATACCCAACCCTTCACTCTTAAAGCTGCCAGCACAGTTATAAGGCTGCTCAGCATCGCAATAAGCGCTAATTTGTGCATCACTGAGTGTTTTAAACGACACATTAAAAGGTTCTACGCAGGTTTTTTTAGTGCCAGTTACAATATCGTAAACACAAAGCCCTGTTAAAAATGTTACAGTATTACCGCTAAATAAATTTAGTTGTTTTACGGCATTTTGTTTATTATGTGGTTTACCTAAAATTTGATTATTAAACACAGCGACTTGGTCTGATCCAATAGCTAACCCTTTGTTAAAGTGTTTATTAGCCGCTGAGGCTTTTAATTCACTTAAGCGCTTAACCAGTTCGGTAGGTGTTTCGCATTCAAGTGCTGATTCGTCAACATCTGGTGAAAACGTATCAAATGGTAAATTAAATTTTTGTAATAAAGACTGCCTAAAAGGCGAGCTTGACGCTAAAATGAGTGGATGCTTCACGGACTGTTTTCCTACGATAATTCAGATTGAGTTAGGATAAATCAGATCCGAGAGTAAAACACGTTAAAAACCAAGTAAAAATGGTTTTTTACTTTGACTAACAAACTAACTATCTATATGATGCAGCCCCTATGCAAAAGGTGAAAATTCCCATCACTCTTCATCCAGGCAAAGCAGCGCAGCACCGTTTAAAGTATGACGGAATTGTACCGCTTGAAAAACTTACTCGTTTAGAGAAAGTTGTGCAGGAAGAAGTAGGTGAAATAGCGGTAAAAATACATTGCAAAAACGATGATCAAGGTTTCGCTGTGATTAGAGGCAATTTGTCCACACACGTTACTGTCATTTGTCAACGTTGTAATGGTGATTTAGGGTTGGATTTGGTTCAAGACTTTGCATATTCACCAGTAGGTGAAGATACAGAGTTAGATATTTTTCCAGAAGACTACGATGAAGTAGCGCTTGATGAAAATGGTGAAGTTAACGTTTTTAATTTAATTGAAGACGAACTAATTTTAGCAATTCCATTAGTGGCTACCCACAACGAAGCTTCATGCAGTTATTCAGCAAAGCCTGCCAGCTTTGGTGTATTAAAGGCGGAAGATGATAAACCTAATCCATTTGATATTTTGAAACAACTTAAGAAAGATTCTTAGGAGAAGACTATGGCTGTACAAAAAAGCAAAAAGTCTCGTGCAAGACGCGGCATGCGCCGTTCACACGATGCGATCAGTGGTCCAACTTTAACTGTAGATCAAACATCTGGTGAGACTCATCGTCGTCACCATGTGACTGCAGATGGTTACTACAAAGGCGTTCAAGTAATTTCTAAATAAGAGATTACTTATATGCTGAAAGATCTAACCATAGCGTTAGATATGATGGGGGGCGATTACGGCCCCCGTTCATCTATTCCTGCTGCCGTTTGTGCAGTAAATGCTCATGCCAATTTAACTCTCATTTTATGTGGCAATGAACATGTTATATCTAAAGAACTCGAATCCCTCGATTCTCTACCTCATCCTAGACTCATAATTCGTCACTGTAGTGAAATAGTCACCAATGCCTGTGAACCTGCAATTGCTGTGCGTTCAAAAAAAGATTCATCTATGCGTGTTGCCCTAGATTTAGTTAAATCGGGCGAGGCTCAAGCATGTGTTAGCTCAGGTAATACCGGCGCTCTATTTTTTATGGCTCACTATGTATTAAAAATGCTGCCAGGTGTTAAACGTGCCGCACTCATTTCATCTGTTCCTACAGAGCTTAAAAACCCAGTATATTTACTCGACTTAGGTGCTAATGTGCATTGTGATGCGCAAATGCTCTATCAGTTTGGCATTATGGGCTCTATTGTTGCTGGACAAGCACTTGGTTTGGATAATCCTCGCGTTAGTCTATTAAATATTGGCGCTGAGGACATTAAAGGCCACGACGACATTAAACAAGCTGCACAATTAATGCAGCAAAGCCCACATATAAATTATATTGGTTACAGCGAAGGAAGTGATATTTTTTCGGGTAAGGCTGATGTCATAGTATGCGAAGGATTTGTGGGTAACGTGGCACTTAAAACATGTGAAGGCATTGCCAAGCTTATTATGAATAAGTTTACAACCGCGCTCGAAAAGCACCTTTTATATAAATGTATGGCGTTTATATTGCGCCCAATAATAAAAAAACTCTATAAAAGGGTGAACCCCGACCAGTATAACGGTGCTTCTCTGGTAGGATTGCGCGGTATTGTCGTTAAAAGTCATGGAAATGCGTCAGCTAAAGCATTTCAAGCAGCAATTGATGAAGCGGTAAAAGAGGTTGAACGTCAACTTCCTGATAAAATAGCCGCTATTTTCGAAAAAACACATTCTAAAGACACGGCGGTTAATCAATAATTGATGTGCCGTGTATTTCATTATTTATTTGTTTAATTAAAAAGAGCAAAGTATGGCACAAAAAATTGCACTTCTATTCCCAGGTCAAGGCTCGCAAAGCGTTGGTATGTTACAAGAACTACTAGAGAGTTCTGACATTGTTAAAGCAACATTTGCAGAAGCGTCAAATGCACTGGGTTACGACTTAGCAGAGCTAGTTCTTAATGGCCCAGAAGAAAAATTAAATCAAACCCACCGCACACAACCTGCATTACTAACTGCAAGTGTTGCTATTTACCGTGATTGGTTAGCAGCTAACCCTGATGCAGACGTTATTATGGCGGGTCACAGCTTAGGTGAATACTCAGCGTTAGTATGTAGCGATGTATTAAGTTTGAGCGAAGCCGTAAAGCTTGTTGAAAACCGTGGTTTATACATGCAAGAAGCCGTGCCAGCAGGCGTAGGTTCAATGGCTGCTATTATTGGCTTAGGCGATGAAGAAATTAAAGCGGCTTGTGCTGCTTCAGCGCAAGGTGAGGTTGTATCTCCAGTTAACTACAACTCTCCTGGTCAAGTTGTTATCGCAGGCCATAAAGCAGCAGTAGATAGAGCATCGCAAGCATGTAAAGATGCCGGTGCTAAACGTGCATTACCACTTTCTGTTAGCGTACCTTCACATTGTGAGTTAATGAAGCCAGCAGCTGACAAGCTAGCAGCTGACTTAGCCGCTTTAACATTTAATACACCTAAGTGTGATGTAATTAATAATGTTGATGTAAAAGCTGAAACGTCAGCTGATGCAATTAAAGACGCACTAGTACGTCAGCTATACAGCCCAGTTCGCTGGACAGAAACAGTACAAGCCTTGGTTGCGCAAGATGTATCACAAAGCTACGAATTTGGTCCTGGTAAAGTATTAACAGGACTTGCTAAACGAATTGATAAAGCAATGATCTGTGGCTCAGTAAACGACGCCGCTTCAATTGATGCAGCTAAATAAGAGTATATAAAATGTCTAATTTATTTTCATTAGAGGGCAAAGTTGTCCTAATTACTGGTGCCAGCCGTGGTATTGGTAAAGCAATTGCAACAACATTAGTTGCACAAGGTGCAAAAGTTGCAGGTACTGCGACAAGTGAGTCGGGCGCTGCTAAAATCAGTGAATACCTAGGTGACAATGGTAAAGGTTATGCATTAAACGTAACCGATCCTGCATCTATTGAAGCAACACTTGCTGCAATAAAAGCTGATTTAGGCGATATTGACGTACTTGTAAATAACGCAGGTATTACACGCGATAACTTATTAATGCGTATGAAAGAAACTGAGTGGGACGATATTATCGACACTAATTTAAGCTCAGTTTTCCGTTTATCTAAAGCGGTACTTCGTCCAATGATGAAGAAAAAGAAAGGCCGTATTATTAACATTGGCTCAGTAGTGGGTACTATGGGTAATGCAGGTCAAGCTAATTATGCAGCGGCTAAAGCGGGTGTAATTGGTTTTTCTAAGTCACTTGCGCGCGAAGTTGCATCACGTGGTATTACAGTTAACGTAATCGCACCTGGTTTTATTCAAACAGACATGACTGATAATTTAACTGATGAGCAAAAAGCAGCAACACTTGCAAATGTTCCAGCAGGGCGTTTAGGCCAACCAGACGAAATTGCTGCTGCAGTATGTTATTTAGCATCTGACGCGGCTGCGTATGTATCAGGCGAAACTTTGCATGTAAATGGCGCGATGTACATGGTTTAATCGCCATTGTACCTAGATTGCTACTTGATAAAGTTAAGTAAGTTACCTCAAAAACATTGAATTATTTGTGAACTTGCTTTAAACATACTTGAAATCGCTGCGAAAATAAGCGATAAAAGACAAAACAGACACTCAGAGGTTTGACCAGACAATTATTTATGGTCAAATCATTGAATCAGAGAATTATGCGGCGTAAACTACGCCGCAATCTGAAAATAACGCATTGGCGTTTTTAATAAAGGAAAGAAGAATGAGCGATATCCAAGAACGCGTAAAGAAAATTATCATTGAACAACTAGGTGTTAAAGAAGAAGAAGTTAAAAATGAATCTTCTTTCGTAGATGACCTAGGTGCAGATTCTCTTGATACTGTTGAACTAGTAATGGCTCTTGAAGAAGAGTTTGATACTGAGATCCCAGATGAAGAAGCTGAGAAGATCACTACAGTACAAACTGCTATCGATTACGTTACAGCACACGCTGAGTAATTAATCGCACGTTAAAGGCAGCATCCGCTGCCTTTAATTTTTTATATCCAAACCACCTCAAAGTTCGTGATTCAAAACTTAAATCTCTATGCTCAATTTTAGCTAAAAAATAATTTTGATTGTGTTATGCGTTTTTAATCTATTTTGGGACTAGCACTTTGAGGTAGCTTGGGTATGATCATCCCCTTGTAAAATATCCCTTATTGGAGGCAAACCGTGGCTAAACGTCGAGTCGTCGTAACTGGCTTAGGAATGTTGACGCCGCTAGGTAATGATGTTCAATCAACCTGGCAAGGCTTATTAGATGGTAAAAGTGGCATTCAAACAATAACGCACTTTGATACATCAAAATTTGGTACTAAATTCGCTGGTTTAATAAATGATTTTGATGCAACTGCATACATGTCAGCGAAAGATACTAAAAAAATGGACTTGTTTATTCAGTACGGCATTGCAGCGGGTGTTCAAGCCTTTAAAGATTCAGGCCTTGAAATCACTGAGCAAAACGCAGCACGCATTGGTGTAGCTGTAGGTTCAGGTATTGGTGGGCTTACGTTAATTGAAGAAAACCATATTAAGCTATTAAATAGTGGTCCGCGCAAGTTATCGCCATTTTATGTGCCGTCTACCATTATTAATATGATCTCAGGTCATTTATCAATGATGCATGGACTTCGTGGTCCAAATATTTCAATTGTAACTGCCTGTACTACTGGTTTGCATAATATTGGCCATGCAGCGCGCATGATTGCCTACGGTGATGCAGACGCAATGGTTGCTGGCGGTGCAGAAAAAGCGTGTACCCCAATTGGTATGGGTGGCTTTAATGCTGCGCGTGCACTTTCAACCCGCAATGACGATCCACAAGCGGCTTCTCGCCCTTGGGATAAAGACCGCGATGGCTTTGTGCTTTCTGACGGCGCTGGTGTTGTTGTAGTTGAAGAGTACGAACATGCTAAAGCACGTGGCGCTAAAATTTATGCTGAGCTTGTAGGCTTTGGTATGAGTGGCGATGCGTACCACATGACATCACCACCAGAAGATGGTGCGGGTGCTGCACTTGCAATGCAAAACGCACTAAACGATGCGCAAGTAAACGCTGAGCAAATTGGTTACATTAACGCACACGGTACATCTACAAATGCAGGCGACAAAGCAGAAACTGCCGCTGTTAAGTCTATTTTTGGTAATGCAGCTAAAGATGTAATGGTAGGCTCGTCTAAATCGATGATGGGTCACTTGTTAGGTGCTGCAGGTTCAGTTGAATCGATTATTTCGATTTTATCGCTGACAGATCAAAAAGTGTCGCCAACTATCAACCTTGATAATCCAGACGAAGGGTGTGACTTAGATTATATTGCTCACACTGCACGTGATGCAAAGTTAGACTTTGCACTGTGTAACTCGTTCGGTTTTGGTGGTACTAATGGCTCGTTGCTATTTAAAAAGGTATAATCTTTTTTAACAACGAATCAAATTATAAGAGCTCAGTTGTTTAACTGGGCTTTTTTTATATGCCAAACAAAATGCAAACAATAATAGCAGTAGATCAAAACAGCACTTTAAGCACGCGTGACAGGGGCTTAAATTACGGTGATGGCTTTTTTACAACCGCTAAGGTTGTTGATGGGCAAGTACAGCATTGGGCTCATCATAAAGCGCGTTTGATTGAATGCGCACAGCGTTTGGGTTTTCCTGAGTTAGACTTTAATAGCCTTGAATATCAAATTGCTTTGCATATAAACGCTGCACCACTAAACGTGCTTAAAATACTTGTAACGCGAGGCGAAGGCGGACGTGGTTATGGGCTGCCAAGTGAGTGTAATGTCACTATTTTATTGAGCGTGTTGGACTACCCTAGTAATTACGAAGCGCTTACTAAAAAGGGTGTAAATCTCGAAATAAGCCCGATTAAATTAGCGGCACAGCCTTATTTAGCGGGCCTTAAAACATTAAATCGACTTGAACAAGTGCTAATTAAAAAAGCGATGCAAACGCAAAACTGCGATGATGTGTTAGTGCTTGATTACAATAACAATGTAATTGAAGCTTCAGCAGCTAATATTTTTGCGATTAAAAATAAGTGTGTGTTTACGCCATTGCTTGATGAGTGCGGAATAAAGGGCGTTTATCTACAATCGTTATGTGATAAATTGCCTGTTGAATTTAAACGCGTGAAAGTAGAAGATTTAATCCAAGCAGACGCCGTATTTGTGTGTAATAGCTTAATGGGAGCAGTACCTGTTAAAAGTATTGAGCAACAGGTATTTAATACAGACGACAGCCACGCATTACTAACTAGATTATTAGCCAAGGAGGCTGAGTGTTAAAAGTTATTTTATCGGTACTTTTTTTAGCTGTTATAACCACTGCTATTGGTTACCAGCAATTACAAGCAACAATAAATAGCCCGCTAAAAGTAGCACAAAACACACAATTTGAAGTTAAGCATGGCACTGGCTTTAATAAGTTATGTCAGCAGTGGCAAGCTAATAACTGGGTGGAAGGCTGCTGGCGTTATCAAGTAATTGCCAAATTAGATCCCACACTTACCGACTTAAAAGCGGGCCTTTACGAGCTAACAGCCGATAGCGTTATCAACAACGTAAAAAAAATTAATCAAGGCCAGCAAATCAACTTTAGTTTTACCATAATCGAAGGGCAAAACTTACGTGAAGTACTAAGTGCTATTAAAAAAGCTGATAATTTACAAAACGATTTAAAAACTGACGAACTAAGTACTCAAATACTGGGTAATGACACGCACTTAGAAGGCTGGTTATTCCCCGACACTTACCATTATCATAATAACGATACTGCAAGCAGTGTATTAAAACGTGCAGCACAAAAAATGCAGCAAACGTTAGATGATGCTTGGCAGCAGCGCGCCGCTAATCTACCCTATAAAACAGCATACGAAGCACTAATAATGGCTTCAATTATTGAAAAAGAGACAGGCCTTGCCAGCGAGCGTCCGTTAATTGCATCAGCGTTTGTTAATCGATTAAACACCAATATGCGCCTACAGACCGATCCAACCGTAATATACGGATTAGGCGCTGATTTTGATGGCGATATTAAACGCAAAGATTTACGCGATTATACGCCTTACAATACGTATCGTATTAATGGTTTACCACCAACACCGATTGCAATGCCATCAAAAGCCGCTATTTTAGCTGCAGTTAATCCGCCACAAAGTGAATACGTTTACTTTGTATCAAAAGGCGATGGTAGCCACCAATTTTCAACCACGTTAAAGCAGCATAACGCAGCAGTTAAAACGTATATATTAAATAAAAAGAATTAATATTTTATGAAATCAAAATTTATAGTAATAGAAGGGCTAGAAGGCGCGGGTAAATCAACCGCTATTTCGTTATGCCAAGACTTTTTAAACAAACAAAAAATAGACTTCATTAACGTCCGCGAACCTGGCGGCACGCCGCTTGCTGAATCGCTTCGTACGCTTGTAAAAGCAGAGCACGAAGAAGAAATTGCCTTTGAAACCGAGTTGCTTATTATGTACGCAGCACGTTCGCAATTAATGCACAATGTTATTACCCCAGCGCTTGATAAAGGCCAATGGGTACTTGCCGATCGTCATGATTTATCGTCTCAGGCGTATCAAGGTGGCGGGCGTGGTATTAGCTCAAATACATTAGCTTCACTTTCGTCAATGGTATTAAAGGGCTTAAAGCCTGATTTAACTATTTACCTTGATATTGACCCAGTGATAGGCCTTGAACGTGCAAAAGGGCGTGGTGAGCTTGACCGTATTGAACAAGAAGCCATTGAGTTTTTTCAGCGTACACGTATGCGTTATGTTGAACTTGCTAATGACGACAACACAATTAAAACGGTTGATGCAAACCAAAGTATTGATAAAGTACATCGCGATATAACCAATGTACTGCATTCATTTTTTGAAGGCCTAAAATAATATGCCATTGCCGTGGCTACATGATACCCAAGCACGTTTAGCGCAAAGTTATCGTGCAGAGCGTTTTCATCATGCGCAATTATTTTGTGGGCCTGTTGGCGTAGGTAAGTTTGAGTTAAGTGATGAGCTTGGTAATGCTTTGTTATGCCAAAATATAGCTAAGCAGGTAGCTGCGCAAAACAGTATGCTAAAACCTTGTGGACACTGTAAAAGCTGCTTACTTACTCTTGCGGGTACTCATCCCGACAAGCGCTTAACGCAAGTTGATGGGCAAAGCATAGGCGTAGATGATATACGCGGCATTAGTGATTTTATGAATCACTCAGCAGCGCAAAATGGCAATAAAGTCGCGATAATCGAAAATTGCGAAAAAATGACCACAGCAGCAGCTAACGCATTATTAAAAACACTTGAAGAGCCAACTAATAGCCGCTTTTTAATATTAACTACAAGCCAACCAGAACAGCTTCCTGCAACTATTTTAAGTAGATGCGCTAAAAGTGATGTAAAAATAACTAATACAGCACTTGCCCAGCAATGGTTAGAAACATTAGATATTCCTAACTATGGTTGGTTAGCACTTTTTTATAACCAACCGCTGCAAGTAAAGCATTGGCAACAGCAAGACCAACTAAAAAATATTGATACACTTTATAAGTTTGCAACTGAGTTTAAACAAAGCCATAATTTCAAAGCGTTAGTCGATATAATAAATAAACAGCCTGAGCTTGTCCGTATATTTACTTTGTTTTTAAGCGTGCAACTAAAGCAGCAATTGCTGCAAGGTATGAGTTTTGACGCTTATCAAAGTGCGCAAAATGCATTAGGCGAGTTTTTACAAAATAACACACAAGTACTTGGCCTTAATTTACCGCTTGCTGTATCACGATTAGCATACACATTGCGAAATTCTAAAAAGGATTAATCATGCAAGAACTACTAGTAGACATAGACGATTTAGACGAGTTATACCGTTGTTATATGCCTTACTTAAAAAAAGGTGGCTTATTTGTACGTACTAATATGCGTTACGAAGCAGGGCATTCATTAGCACTTAGAGTTACCTTGCCCGATGCCTTAGAAGATGATGTAGTAACAGGTAAAGTGTCGTGGATCACGCCACAAGGAGCACAAAGCTCTAACCCTCCAGGTATTGGTATTAGCTTTTTAGACGATAAAACAAACCTAAACGCTAAAATCGAAAAGCTCCTTGGGACTATGTTAAACTCAGGCGATCAAACATATACCATGTAGTTATAGGGTCGGTTTTTCATTGAGATTAACGCGCCCTATATTGGGTTCTTTTAATTGCTAACATAATAAATTAAACGAACAAATTTAAACCCTGAACATAATACAGGCCTTATAGTGATTGTAGATTCTCATTGCCATTTAGACCGTCTTGATTTTGATAAATTAGACTTAAACCTTGACCAAGTTCTTGATAAAGCGCGTGCAAAGCAAATAGAGCATTTTTTATGTGTAAGCGTAACGCTTGATCAGTTTCCAAGCATGCTTGATAAAATTAAGCATTACGACGATGTATCAGCCTCATGCGGTGTACATCCACTTGATCAAAAAGACGCCCTTAATAAACAGCAACTAATCGACTTAGCCTCACACGAAAAAGTTGTTGCCATTGGCGAAACGGGTCTTGATTACTATTATTCAAAAGATACTCACGCAGTGCAGCAAGCCAGCTTTGTTGGGCATATTGAAGTGGCAAACGAATTACAAAAGCCGTTAATTATTCATACTCGTGATGCCCGCGCCGACACCATTAATTTAATGCGTGAGCACAAAGCCGAAAACTGCGGTGGCGTACTGCATTGCTTTACTGAAGACTGGGATATGGCAAAAAAAGCCATAGATATGGGCTTTTATATTTCTATTTCGGGCATTGTTACCTTTAAAAATGCTATTGAATTAAAAGAAGTAGTAAAACAAATACCGCTCGATCGCTTACTAATAGAAACCGACTCGCCTTATTTAGCGCCGGTACCGCATCGTGGGCAAACAAATCAGCCAGCGTACGTAGAAGATGTTGCTTATTATATTAGCGAACTTAAAGGCATTAGCTTTAATGAACTTGCTAAAGCGACTACCGAGAACTTTTATTCTTTATTTAAATTAGCAGCTAAAGGCTAAATACATGATTACTCACACGGCAAACCTTCCTATTTTACTAATGGGGCCAATGGTGCGCCGTGCAGAGCAAACTGGAGTCTGCATTCAGTTTGCTACCTCCAAGCCTGCAAACTGCCAAATAACACTTATAAATTACGAATGTTATAGCGATCAACACACTGTTTCTTTAGGGGAACATTTGTACCTGCATTTCGTGATTATAAAGCCAGTAAATAATAAACTTCCTGTAGATAGCTTATTAAGCTATGAACTTATAATTGACGATACAGCAGTCGATTTGTCGCCTTGGTGCTATAGCAATCAAACAGCGCCTGCATTTGTAATCCCTAATAAACTCAGCGATATTTTGCATGGCTCGTGCCGTAATGCACATCACCCAGCAAAAGACAGCTTAGTGTCTGCAAGTCACTGGCAAAATACTCAGCGCGGTAATAATAATCAAGGCGCACAATTGCTATTACTGAGCGGTGACCAGGTTTACGCCGATGACGTAGCAGGGCCCATGTTATTAGCTATTCATCAGTTAATTAAAGCCTTAGGTATTTATAAAGAGCAACCACTTACCATTGAGCTACCCGCCGACATAAATGAGCAACTTTATAATCGCCATTTGTTCTTACCAAAAACGCCTTGGCAAAAACGCTCAAAGTTAGGTGTTGGTTATTGGCTAAAAAAAGACGAACCTCATTTCTCAAGTGTAAAAGCCTACAATCACCTTATCCATTTTGAAGAATATATTGCACTATATTTATTAAATTTTAGTGCTGCTGCTTGGCAATGCGTTGATATACAAAACACAACGTATTTAGGTCAAAGCGAGCAAAACAAAACTATTTTTAACGCTGAAAAAACAGCATTGATTGATTATGCAAAAGGCTTAAGTGAAGTAGAGCGGTTGTTTGCCAATGTATCGACGCTAATGATGTTTGACGATCACGATGTAACCGATGATTGGAACCTCACCGCTGGGTGGGAGCAAGCTATAAATGAAAACCCAAGTAGTAAACGAATCATTAATAACGGTTTAATTAGTTATTGGCTTTTTCAGGGAATGGGGAACGATGCACTAAATAAAACAGGTGAGCTACTAACACCTTTTAAGCAAAGCCGTACTGCTAATAATTTATGGCAGTTTAAAGCATTTGATAAACCACTAAACGATTTTAGCTTTTGGCATTACGAGTTAACGACAATACCCAAAGTAGTGGTGCTTGATACGCGCACGCACCGCTGGCGAAATGAGCAAAACTTTAATGAGCCGTCAGGTCTACTTGATTGGGAACGTCTCACAGAGCTTGAGGAAAGCCTATTAAGCCACGACCAAGTTATTATTGTATCGCCAGCTCCCGTGTTTGGTGTTAAATCAATAGAAGCCATTCAAGCCATGTTTAATATTTGCGGGCAACCGCTCATGGTTGACGTAGAAAACTGGATGGCGCACGAAGGCTCAGCCAAAAAGCTACTCGATACTTTTAGACGCACCGACACACCTAACGAAACGCTTATTTTATCGGGAGACGTACATTACTCATTTTGCTTTTCAGTGCAAAAGCGTTTTGGCGATCATCCCAATCGAATTTGGCAACTTACCGCCAGTGGTATTAAAAATGAGTTCCCGCGTAAATTAATAAACATACTCGATAAACTAGATTCAATCTTATACGGCCCAAAAAGTCCCTTAAACTTTTTTACCAAACGCTGGCATATGGAAGTAGATAAGCATCAAACCATAGGTGAAGGGCAAAAATACTTAGTAAGCGACTCAGCTATTAGTTTAATAACACTAGAGCAAGGAAATTTAGCCCGCTATCAACTCATACATGGTGAAGGGCATTTAACTGAGTTTGATTTAGAAGAACAGTAATTTTTAATCAATAATTAATTAAATAAATTAAAGGCCTATTTGCACAAAGAGAAGCGAAAGAGGAGTAAATGAGAAGACACAATGCCAATCAGGATATATTATCGGTTTTATTTCTTCTCTAAAAGCGCAGCGCCTCATACCCTCTTAGTGAATAAATTACTTATAACGGGTACACTTGTTACGAAAGCAATGCTTGAAATTATTTAATCTATTCACCAATAAATCAATTAAAGATCTATTTGCACAAAGAGAAGCTAAAGAGGAGTAAATGAGAAGACATAATATTAATAAAAAATGCGTTTGGTTTTATTTCCTTCTCTAAAAGCGCAGCGTCTCTTAACCTCTTAGTGCATAAATCACTTATAACGGGTACGCTTGTTACGAAAGTCACGCTTAAATTATTTAATCCATTCACCAATAAATCAATTAAAGATCTATTTGCACAAAGAGAAACGAAAGAGGTGTAAAGGAGAAGACATAATGTTAATCAAAACTGTGTTTTATGTTCATTCCCTTCTCTAAAAGCGAAGCGCCTCTTAACCTCTTAGTGAAAAATCACTAATTACAGGCGCTGCTGTTACAAAGCAATGCTTAAAATTATTCAATTTATTTAAAAACCAGCTAAAGAACTATTTGCACAAAGAGAAACGAAAGAGGAGTAAATGAGAATACATAATACCAATCAGGATATAGTTTCGGTTTTATTACTTCCTCTAAAAGCGCAGCGCCTCTTAACCTCTTAGTGAAAAAATCTCTTATAATGGGTACGATTGTTACGAAAGCCACGCTTAAATTATTTAATCTATTCACCAATAAATCAATTAAAGATCTATTTTCACAAAGAGAAACAAAAGAGGAGTAAATGAGAAGACATAATACTAATAAAAACCGCGTTTAGTGTTTATTTCCTTCTCTAAAAGCGCGGCGCCTCTTAACCTCTTAGTGCATAAATTACTTATTACAGGCTTTGCTTGTCACGCCAACAAGTTAACCGTAAATTGAACCTTGGCGGTAGACGCAGAGCTTGCTCGCGTGAGAAGCGCAGCTTCTAATCACTCTATATTAGGTAATTACTTGGCTTTGTATTTAACTATGCTCTTTTCGACTTCGTTTAGACGCGGGTAATTTACTACTTAATATCGCCAAACATAAAATAGTCATAAACAACATTGAGTTTGCACCCGCTTGTAAAGAGTAATCTACCAACGAATGCAGCAGCATATCTATAATTGCAATGGCACAACCAAAAGCAACGCCCTGAAACAACGCTGTTTTACGCTTTCGCATAGTCGCTATACATAACCATAAACAATAAAGTATAAGTGAGCCCAGTGCAGCTGTAGTGGGTATACCCAGCTCTACTGCAAACTGTATGTAATCGTTATGAGCATTATCGTAGTAACCCGAATAAGGCTCAGACTGATACGCCGGAAACGCAGTATAAAATGTACCACCACCAGAGCCCAACAAAGGCTTATCTAAAATAAGGGGTATTGAATCACGCACAACTTCGTCACGGGTTTCTGATGAAATACTGGTTTCGCTAATACGCTGTTTAACTTTTTCTACATCAAATATAGCACCAATGATAATCAAATCGATTATAAAAAAACTTGTTATAAGTAGTTTAAACGCTTTAGGTTTTTGCTTGTAAATAAAAAACGCGAGTAAGCTAACAACCATTAATGCAATAAAAAACGCCGAGTTACCCATACGGCTACGGGTTAAAATTAACGCCACAATAATAATAATTAACGAAATACGTAAAATTATTTTTGAGCTCAAAAGTATTTCAGTCCACGCACGAAGTGTTTGTTTTAATGTTTGTTTATAATCGCTAGTTGAGCGTTTTAGCTCGCTCACTAAAACACCAATACCTAAACACAAACATAAAGCTAAAAAGTTAGCTAAAAAGTTAGAGTAGGTAAATGTACCAATAGCACGTTCGGTATGTTTATAGCCAAATAGCGGGCTAATTATATCTGGCGATAGGTTTAAATAAGTGGCATACAAAGCTTGAAAAACGCCTGCACTTATAATTGCATATATTAAATTTTTAATACGCTTTTCAGTATTACAATAAATAAATAATAGCCAACAAAATAAAATCATAAAACTTGTTTTTATAAGCATTTGTTTTGTTTGAAACGGGTCAAGGCTAACGCTAAATATTTGTATAAAGCAAATTAAAACAACAGCACCAAGTGCAACAAATAACGGCCAGGAATACAATGGAGGATAGAGGGGCTGCTTATTATTTATAGCGCTATTAATTAAATGAACTAAAAAAGTAGCACCAATTAACAAACCAATAGCTAAAATAGCCCAAGGGCGGTAGCTACCTAAGGGAATAGGTAGTAAAAAAAGTATTGCGCATAGCAACAAAAATATAAAACGATTCAATGTAAACTCATAAAGTAAAAACGCAGCCATAGGCTGCGTTTGTATTATATTTTAGAAGAGTGTTTAGTTACCAACTTCAGATATACCAGCATCACCACCAGTGCCACCAGTACCAGGCGGTACAGTAACTGTAGGTAAAACAACAACAGGAGGGGCTGCAACCGGAGTGCCATCAGTAGGACCCGCAGCAGTAGCTTCAGATGCAACGGTGGCATCTATACCAGCAGTGATTGCAGCAATAGTTACCGCATCACTATCTGCTCCAGCAGTTACTAAGGCTGCTAAAAAGTCAGAAATTAACGCATTATCTGCACCTAAAGAGGCAACAACCGCGTTAATTAACATATCAAGTTGTTCAGCAGAACACGTGGCGTTTGCAATAGGCGAATCAAGGTCCATAGGACCCATGTTTTGACAAAATTGCTCAATGGCAGCCACTAACTCTCTTTGTAATTCTTCTGGCGTAATATCATCAGGAGCATTATTCAAAATATTTAGTAAGTTAGTAAGGCTGTCAGATTGTACTACAACATCAGAATCTGCTTGTGAGTAAACAGGTGAAACAGTAAAAGCCATTGCACCTATTAATAAACTCTTTAAAAAAATCGATTTCATCTTGTGTCCCTTTAAGTGAGTATCTAATTACAGAATTTTAGCGTGTCTGTGCAAAAAGTAAACTCTTTATTAACGTTATCACGGTTCTTACTTGTAAGTACTTTAGAAGGCTCCATAATTAAATTACCTTGTACACCATCACAGCCTAAATTTTCAAGCATTTTTAATGTTTCGGGTTTTTCAATTAAGCATGCCAACACTTTAATACCAAAACCATGACAAATATTATTAACGGTTTGAATAAAAAATTGGCTTTGAGAGTTATCTAACAAGTCTTGAATATAACTGCCATCAATTTTTACATATTCAATATCAAGACCTTGTAAATACCTAAACGACGTTAAGCTCGTTCCAAAGTGTTCTATACACACATTAATGCCAATATCTTTAATTGCATCTATATGCTTTGAGGCTATGTGCACATTATAAAGTAAACTAATTTCATGTAACTCAAATATAAGGTTAGTTTTAATAACAGGTTTAGTGTGGGCATAAAGAGTAAGCCATTGTATAAAATCAGCCGAATATAAAGACGCCTTACTTACGTTTAAAGCAAATACGTCATCAGGGTATTGTTCTTTAACGTTTACAAAGTTACGAATTATTTTTTTGTCTAACTCTTCGGTTAAATTAAGCTTTTCGGCCATAGCAAATAAATGGCCATTATTAACCTTTTCACCTTCATGGGTAAAGTGGGCAAAAGCCTCAAAGTAACACTGCTTATTTTGTGAGTTAGCGCGTTTAACTGGCTGCACTGAAAAGCTAACCTCGCCAGAGTCAATAATCGATTGAATAAGTGTACGCCATTGTTTAACACTAAATAGCGTGTCTTTATCTATTTTGTTAGTTTCTATTGTATCGCCAATAGTGCTACCTGTATCTAAAGCAGATAAAACACTACCAATAGACGAGCCTTTATTTACTTCTAATATTGCAAAATTAGCAAACCCATTAACGTGTAAGCTATTTTTTTGTTTACTAAAAGCATCAGTAATTTCTAAGCGGGTTCTATTTAAAAACTGCGTATCGTAAGGAATAAGCGCTATAAAAGTACTACCATTTAACCTAAATATTTTAGAGTTAGTTAGGTTGCCAATAATTTTAGTAAGAATAACGCTTACATCTTTCACATGGGCGTCACCATCTTGATAACTAACAGTTTGGTTTATATTTGTAAGTGAAGGTAGGGTAATCATCATTGCAGTAAGTGGAGCATCAATGGTTATTGTGTCAACAACCGAGCTAAAGTGATTTTCAAATAACTTTCGATTACCTAACCCTGTTAAAGAATCAATATAAACTTCTTCTGTTAAGGCTTGGGTTTGTTTAGTTAAAGAGTCAAAAGTACTTTGTAAGTTAATAACCATATTATTTATAGCTTTGGTTACAGTGCGCAGCTCTCGTGCAACAGGTATTTCTTCGTTTAATGTAAAGCGCTTACGAGTAACAAGGTGAGCTTGATGCTCAACTGCTTTTAAAGGCTTAAATACTTCGCGTAATATTAAAAAAGCAACTGCAAGCGAGGCAATAAGTATTAAAAAAGAACCATAAAAGCTGCGTTTTGTATGCTCCCACAACGTAACATAAGACTGCCCAGTATGGCTTGTAACCTCAAGTATACCCGCCATAATCCAACCATTATTTAGCTCAGACTGCATAGTCGGCGCTTTTAAACTACTTAAAGCAATAAACCAATTAGGCACAGACTCAACACGCTTAGGATTTTCCAGATCAAATACAACTTGGCTTTGTGAATTTGTAAATTTAATTTCTTTGTAGTAACCAGAATCAAAAATAGCGGTAGCCATTGTTTCAGCTATTACTAAGTTTTCTGGATCTAAGTAAGGCGAAATAGAAAGCCCTAAGCTGGTAGCTGTGTCTTGGGCATGGCTTCCCATTTGGGTTTGTAAGTAATCGCGGGTGGTTTCAACATCTGTAACTACTCGAACCACAAATGAAACAACCGAAATAACGATTATTAAACCGTAAACTTGGGTTTTAAGACTCAATCCATTTTTAAAAAGTCGAGACATAACTGGTAGTTCCTTTAATGTTACTTTTAATGGGAGCAAGCTCACCTTGTTCAATTCGCTCTAGCATAGTATTCCAAGCCGACACACCACGGCTATTTTTTACCTTATTGCCTAACCCTTTCGATTTTGCTAACCAAAGTCCTTGACCATTAAAACTGTAAATAGGCGTTAAATCGGGGCGCTTATTTGCGGGAAGCAGTTTAGTATTAAAGTTACCTAAAACAAAGGGTATTCTGTTTGGATCTTCTATATATATAAGTACCATGTGGGGTTGGTTTACTGTGCGCTGTCGTACATACATTAAACGTATTTTATCTTCAGGAACACCTAGCGCTATTAACGTAAAATATTTAGCAATAACGTAATCTTCGCAATCACCCATGCCAACACCTAAGCTCTCTAGCGGGGTAGCCCAGTAATCTTTTTGCTGCCAAAGATCTTCATCGCTTTTATATTTAATGTGTTTATTAAAAAAATCGTTAACAAGGTGAATTTTTTTCCATTCGCTTTCACCAGCCGAGTCATCAATAAAATTAAGCCAATCTTTAATTCGTTTATGGCCTTCGTTGCCATACTGTTGCTGTGCACGGGTAATAATATCGCTATTACGCAAATACAAAAGCATATCTTGTGCACATACAAAAAACGACACAATAAATAAAATGCAAAGCCCTAAGCGCACAAATGTTCCTTAAGTTAGTAATCCTTAATAAATAACTATACCAGTATAGTATTATTACTTTTAAAAAGGTAGATCATCAAAAAGAATTAGATGCCCCAATATGACTCACCCTGACTAGTTTGGTGCAACATAAAATTAACAGAAAAACAATCTAAAAGGATGCTTTATTTATTGAGTCAAACATTATGGTGTGTATAATAATGCTAACACAAGGTATGTGAAGCACGTTATATGGAAGTAAACTTTAGTTTCTTCTTTATATATTTACAAAATAATAATGAAAGGAATTAAAGTGAAAGTTTTAAAAGCCGTATTACCTGTAGCTGGTCTTGGAACACGTATGTTACCAGCCACAAAAGCCATTCCAAAAGAAATGCTGCCTCTGGTAGACAAACCACTTATTCAATATGTAGTTAACGAAGCCGTACAAGCAGGTATTAAAGAAATAATACTTGTAACTCACGCCTCAAAAAATTCAATCGAAAACCATTTTGATACCAGCTTTGAGTTAGAAGCCACGCTAGAAGCACGTGTAAAGCGTAGTCTGCTAGAAGAAGTACGCTCAATAGTTCCAAAAGACGTAACCGTAATTTCGGTTCGTCAATCTGCGCCTTTAGGCCTTGGCCACGCAGTACTTGCCGCCAAACCAATAGTAGGCAACAACCCATTTGCAGTAATGTTACCTGACGTAATTATTGATAAATACAAATCAAATCCTAAAACCGATAATTTAAGCCAAATGATCGACCGCTTCGACAAAACAGGCCACAACCAAGTAATGGTAGAGCCAGTACCAAAAGAGCAAGTACACCAATATGGTGTGGTTGACCTAGCCGGTATAAAAATTAACGCGGGCGAAAACGCAATAATTAAAAACATGGTAGAAAAGCCAAATACCGATGAAGCACCAAGCAACTTAGCTATTACAGGCCGTTATGTTGTATCGCCTGCTATTTGGGATTTACTAGAGTACACACCTCCTGGTGCCGGTGGCGAAATACAACTTACCGATGCATTACTGCAATTACGCCACTTAGAAACACTTGAAGCATACCATTTAAAAGGCCAGTCACACGATTGTGGTTCTAAATTAGGCTATATGCTTGCCAACGTAGAATATGCAATGCAATCAAGCCATATGGGTGAAGAGTTTACCAAAGCAGTTAAAAAACTGGTTTCGTAACTTACTTGTATAATCACAACCAAATTTAATTTGTATTTAACGGTAATATTTAAACGCCAAAATAGCAGTGCCTGAAATTAAATTAATAAAGCAAATTTAAAGGATTCTTACAAATGAAATATCTCGTAACTGGTGCCGCAGGTTTTATCGGTAACTTTGTGGCTGAACGCTTATGTAACGATGGCCACGAAGTAATAGGGCTAGATAACCTAAACGACTATTACGATCCGGCATTAAAACATGCAAGGCTTGAGCGTATTAAACACCTTACTCAATTTCGTTTTGTAAAAATGGATTTAGCCGACAGAGACGGCATAGCAAATTTATTTAAAGATGAAAAATTTGACCGCGTAATACACCTAGCAGCACAAGCTGGTGTGCGTTACTCAATAGAGAATCCAATGGCCTACATTGACTCTAATTTAGTGGGCACTGCTACTATTTTAGAAGGGTGTCGCCACAATAAAGTACAGCATTTAGTATATGCATCATCAAGCTCTGTTTATGGTATGAACGAAAAAATGCCATTTTCGACTGACGATGCGGTAGATCACCCAGTATCGCTGTATGCAGCTACTAAAAAATCAAATGAGTTGATGGCGCATAGCTATAGCCACCTATACGACCTACCAACAACAGGGCTGCGCTTTTTTACAGTGTATGGCCCTTGGGGCCGTCCAGATATGGCCCCTTACTTATTTACCGATGCAATATTAAATAACCGTGAAATTAAAGTTTTTAATAACGGAAAAATGAAACGTGACTTTACCTACATAGACGACATTGTAGAAGGCATTATTCGCATTCAAGACGTAGTTCCAAAAAGAGACCAATCAAATAGCAATACCTCGCCAGAGTCAAGTAAAGCACCATACCGTGTATTCAATATTGGTAATAACGAACCCATTGCATTAATGACCTTCATTGAATCAATTGAAAAAGCAGCAGGTAAAATAGCCGACAAAAATTACATGCCAATGCAAGCAGGCGACGTACCAGCAACATTCGCAGATATAGATAGCTTACAAAAAGAAGTTGGCTTTAAACCTAATACAAACATTGAATATGGTATGCAACAGTTTGTTGATTGGTACCGGAGTTATAACTCAGGGAAATAATCATGAAATGTATATTTATTGGTGGGGCAGATAGAAGCGGTACAACAATGCTTGCTTCGCTGCTTTCTAAAATTGAAAAAAGTGTCGTTACTCCTGAGTCTTTATTTAAAAATGAAGTTTTAGCTGAACAACCCTTTTGTACAAAAATATACTGTGATTTACTAGAAAATAACGAGCGGTTTAAACTTTGGGGTCTTAACATCGAACCCCTAAGAGATAAAAAACACCGTTCGTTTGAAGAATTCTACAAAGACCTAGTTAGTTTGTATTGTGGGAAAAATGATGTTTTATTCTGGATTGATCACTCACCGAATAATTTAGTTTATTCTAAGTGGCTAAATGATATTTTTAGTGAGTGCTACTTCATACATATTGTACGTGATGGGCGTGCTGTTGCCCACTCACAGATACCACTTGAATGGGGCTCAAATACCTATTTAGATGCATCTAGAGCTTGGAACAACAAAATTTTATATGGGTTTATTACTCAAGCATTATTTCCTAATAAAACTCTTTTAGTAAAGTATGAAGACTTACTCCATAACGAAGTAAATGAAATAAATAGAATTATAAGTTTTTTAAATAATCCCAACATAATAAAATTAAATAGTGTCAAAAATGAATTTTTACCTGAATTTACTAAGTCTCAACATACTTTAGTCGGGAAAGCACCTGATGCTAGCCGAGCAAGTGCATGGAAGGGTAAAATGACAAAACAAAACATAGCAGACTTTCAATACTACGCTAAAGATACTTTAAATTTACTTGATTATAAATTAATAGAAACTGATGGTTTTAAAGTAACTAAATTACACTTAATTAAAGAGTATTTAAAAGAAATCTGGTTTAAAAAGTTTGTTAACCCAAAAAAATATACAGATAAAAGAAAAAAATGACATTAAAAAATAAAATTATTAGTGGCTCCTTATGGAGTTTTATAGGTAATGCTTCATTTCAATTATCTGGGTTAGTTATATTCATAATCTTATCACGTATTTTATCTCCAGTTGATTTTGGTACTGCAGCATTAGCCATCGTTTTTGTCGAGCTAACAAACACAATTGTTAGGTACGGATTAGTTGAAGTAGTTGTACGTAGTAAAAATAACTTAAATGTAGAGAATAGTATTTTCTTCGCCACTCTATTAATTGGAATAGCTTCGTCTCTATTTTTTATTTTTGCATCTACTTATTTAGAAGTGCTATTTGAAGCCCCTGGCCTTGCAATATCATTACAAATACTTTCAATCGTACCTGTAATGCAAGCCTTATCGACAGTACCAGAAGGGTTACTTAAACGTGATTTTAAATTTAAAGCACTTGCTATAAGGTTATTGCTCTCATCATTATTTTCCGGTGCTGTAGCTATTTACCTTGCTTATGCAAACTATGGTTTTTACAGTTTGATAATCCAGAAAATATTATCAATTTTTTTATCATTATTACTTGTGTGGAAGGCAATTAGCTGGAGCCCTGTATTAAGTCTATCCGTAAGTGGTATTTTAAATACATTAAAGCAAGGCCAACCTATATTATTAAGTTCACTGGTTGGGCAGGGGATATTTAGATTTGTTGAACTTATAATAGGTTTTTTTCTAGGAGTAGTTGCATTAGGTTACTTTAAAATTGCAGGTAAATTGCTCGACGTTATTGTGCAATTTACAATAAGACCAATTGTTGATGTCTCTTTTTCAGCTTTCGCCAATTTACAAAGCAATACTAATGAACTAGAAGCTTGTTTTACAAAATTTCTTACTACTACAGCGTTGTTTGCGTTACCTATATTTGTTGGTGGCTTTGTTATCGGTGACGAAATGGTGTACTTAGTTTTTGGCGATAAATGGTCTGAAAGCGGAGTTATATTTTCTATATTGTGTTTAAGCGGTTTTAGCGCTTCACTGAATTACTTTTTTGCTCCGCTGTGCCATTCAACACATAACTCACATATTCCGTTTAGGTTACGTGTAGTCGAGTTTATAGTTGTTATTGGGCTTGTTAGTGTTTTTTCTCAGTATTCAATTTACCATGTGGCGTATTCTAATGTTGTAACAGCAACAATATTGTCGTTGAGTATGTTAGTCGTTTTAAAGAGGAAGTTCGGTTTTTCTATTAATGCCATTATGAAAGCATTATTACCTTCGATAATATCCTCATTAATTATGGGAGGGATATTATATATAGTATTGCATTTGTTTTTTACTGATATAACCTCAGCTCTTAAAGTTATTTTTTCTGTGCTTATTGGCTGTTCTATATACATTATAATTTATAAAATTATCTTCCCCAAAAGAGTGCAGGAAATACTTAATAACTTGAAGAAATTAAAAGGTTAATCTTATGAATAGTGAATAAATTAAATATTTATATTTGTTATAAACAGAACTTATTTTTAAATGCTTTTTTCACTGTTTTCGAGGGATTATGAAATTATTGTCTTTACAATTTTTGAGAGGGTTAGCTGCAATTATTGTAGTTTTTTACCATGTTCATGGTTTGATTATTAAACGACACGCTGAGCTAGGTGCAGAGCATTCTTTTTGGCTTGCAGAAAATCAGTTTGTAAAGATAGGGGCAATAGGGGTAGACATATTTTTTATATTGTCTGGCTTTATTATTTTTTATACCTCAAGAAATACAAATGATATAGGTTTATATCTTAAAAAAAGAATTGTCAGAATATATCCTATTTGGTTTGTCGCTATATTTTTTATGAGTGTATTAGCTTTATTACCTGGATCTTCAGCTGTGTTTGACGGGCTGCATGTGTTTTATTCATTATTATTAATTCCACATGTTTACGAAGGGGCGATTGTTCCTTTTTTAAAGGTAGGTTGGACTTTAAACTATGAAATTATATTTTATATGTTATTTGCTCCCACATTATTGCTTGCTGCATCTAAAAGGTTAGAAGTAATTACTGTTTTTATAATGGTACTTTCTATATTTGCACATTTAACTGATTTAAATTTAGCTATTATAAGCTTATTAAAAAATCCGGTATTATTTGAGTTTGTAATAGGTGGTTGGCTAGCAAAACTATATTTGTCGGGTTACAGAATGTCGAAAAATATTATGCTTGTAGTGGTTATATTTGGGAGTTTATGGTTATTTATGTACTTCACAACCCCTTATTTATGGGAGTACACGTCTTTAATATCAAGAGCACCTATAGCATTGTCTGTTTTTATTTTGGCAGTACTTTACACACCAATAAAAGATATGAAAATTCATAAGTCATTTGTTTACTTAGGTGATGCCTCCTATTCAATATATTTATTTCATATGTTTCCTATTATGATTATAAGTGGGATTTTTGGACGAGGGCTCATCCCTAAAATACAGTATGTTCCACTAGTAGTAATTTGGTTTGGTATTACTTTAATTAGTGTGATATTTGGCTGTTTTATTTATAATATTATCGAAAAAAACATCAACATTAGATTGAGGGAATATATATCTAAATGAAAATTTTAATGCTTACATGTCAATACATGCCAGATGTATTTGGTGGTGCTGAAAAACAATGCGGGCGAGTCTCTAAAGGGATTCAAGCTGAGGGAGTTAATGTACATATATTAACATCACGCCAAAAGTTTAAAGGCAAAGCAAATGAGGTGATGAACGAAGTTCCTGTAACGCGTTTATATTCGCCAATAGCCCCTGACTTACTTGGTCGCTGGTTACCTTTTTCAGTATATTGGTTAATTAGGGTGTTAATTTGGGGTATGTTTAATAGTAAAAGCTTTGATGTAATACATTGTCACCAAGGTAAGTTTGGTGCTTTTGTAGGTTGCTGCTTGGCACGTTTATTTAAAAAGCCAATATTAATTAAGGTAGGTAACTCTAACCAGTTCATGGATTTCAAAGCATTAAAAGCTAAAAAAGTTATTGGGCCAATAATGGCTGATTTTGTATTAAAAACTGAGCCTACAGTAGTCGCGATATCTGGCGTGATCGCACAAAACTGTAAAGAGTTTGGCTTTAAAAATATTATTAATATACCAAATAGTATTGATAAAAGCTTAATTGATACTGATAGCCCAGTTTTAAATGATAAAAATGATTCTGTAATAAATCTTTTTTATCATGGTAGGTTAGAGCAAATTAAAAAAGTAGATGTATTAATGGAGACGTTTGCATTGCTTAGCAAAAAGCATGAGCAAGTGCATTTTCATTTAATAGGTAGTGGTAGTGTACTACCAGCAGCAAAAAAATATATTGAGAAAAATAACCTGCAAAAAAAAGTAACATTTTATGGTGAGGTTGACGATCCGGTAAACTTTATTAAGCTATTTGATATTTTTGTTAATGCATCAGAAGCTGAAGGATTTTCGAACTCATTACTTGAAGCTTTATTAGCGGGAAAGGTATTAGTGTCTACACCTGTAAGTGGGGCTAGTGATGCTATTTTCACAGATAAAAACGGTTATATTGCTACAGGTTTTAGTGCAGCTGAAATTGCTAAAAGTACAGAAGATGGCATTGCATTACACAATAAAAATAGTGGTGAAGTGCAAGCTTTTTCTGAGCAGTTGATTACATCTAACTTTACAGTAGATGTAATAGCAAAAGAATACGTAAAGCTTTATAAAAAATTACTTGGAGCTTCATAGATGAAGGTTTTAATAGGGATGACGCGTTCGGATACTATTGTATCTGGTTCATTTAAGCATATTTGCCAAATTGGCGAAAAGTTTAGAGACGAAGGTGCTGAGGTAGTATACGCACTAGGTGGTAACGGCGATGCGATAACTAAATTGCGAGCAGCTGGTTTTAAAGTGCATGCTTTAACTAATTTAAAAAGAGATTTAAGCCCGCTGAGCGATATTTGGTCATTGTTAAAATTAATATGGTTGATTATATCGGAAAACCCACAAGTTTGTTCTTGGCATACAGCTAAAATAGGTGCGCTTGGGCGTATAGCTGCAATGCTTACTTTTAAACGCTCTTATTATGTTCCGCATGGTGTGCCTTTTGTTAATACACCCGAAAATAAGGGCTTTAAAAAATATGAGCGACTTGAAAAATTACTCTCTTATTTACCTTCAAAAATTATAGGTGTGTGCGAGTTCGATAAAAACGAGTATTTACGAATAGGCGTGCCCGACAAAAAGTTGTTAGTGATACGAAACGGTATGCTTGGTAAATTTAACGATACGTGGGAGCTAACCGACAAGCCCGTTAATTTTATTACCGCAGCCCGTTTTGAAGATCAAAAAGACTACACCACGCTTGCTCAAGCGTGTAGCTCTTTATTAAGCCAAAGTAAACCTTTTACTTTAAGTATATACGGCGATGGCCAGTACGAAGCTAAAGTAAAGCAGTTATTTGCTCACTTTCCTGAAGGGGTAATAAACTTTTGTGGTGTGGTTGACAACTTTGCCGAAAAACTAACTCAAGCTGATGTATTTATACTCTCTAGCTTTTGGGAAGGCTTACCACGAAGTATTATTGAAGCTATGGCATGTAAAAAAGCAGTAATTGCATCTGATGTTGGAGGCTGTTCTGAGCTAATAATTAAAGGCGAATCGGGCTATTTAATCCCTATTCGTGATGCATCTACAATGGCTATTGCTATGAGTGAATACATTAATAATAAGGCTAAAACAGTGTCACATGGTGATGCTGCTTACACGCTATATAAACAAAAATACTCGCTACCTGTAATGCTGGAAAGCTACGCAAAAGAATATGGCGTAATAAAAAGTGGTGTAACCAATTAATATGCCTATTAAATTATCACTTATATGCCCTGTTTATAAAGTAGCTGAATTTATACCTGATTTAATGCAAAGCTTACTGCAAGGTGTTAATAGCGATCAAGTTGAGATTATTTTTGTTGACGATTGCTGCCCTGAAAATTCAATAAGCCTGTGCGAAAGCTTTATTTTAGAGCATAAATCAGATATAAATTTTAATTCAACAATAATTAAGCAACCGATTAATAAAGGCCAAGCTGCTGCTCGCAATGCCGCATTACTCATTGCAAAAGGTGAGTACATTGGTTTTATAGATTCTGACGACGCAATTGCATCCAATTATTGGGATGTACTCTCATCTTATGTAACAGTTGGAACAAAGGATATAATTGAGTTCGCTTTTGAAGAGTTTAACTCTGTTTTACCGTTAAGTGTTAGCAATACAGTTATTGAGAGTGAATCCACGAATACAGCGTTATTTGATACCGGCTTTTTTGTTTGGACACGGTTATATAAAAAAGAAATGCTCAAAGGTCTTAAATTTCCTGAGGATGTAATTTATGAAGATATTTATTACAACATTTATGCATTTTCTATGGCTGAATCAATATTGATGCTCTCTAATACTCTTGTTTATTATCGAAAAAGATCAGGTTCTACCACAAGTAAAAGAACATCATCGTACTCTAATTTATTGCTTAATATGACGAACGCAGTTAAAGCAACATTACATAGCTTTGATAATAAAGAAGAGGTTGTTGCTCAAGTTGCAAGATACTCTCTGCTAGTAAGTTTAAAGGGATATACGATTAAAGACCGCCTAGATCGAAAATTGTTTTTTAAAAACTGCAAACATATAAACAGAGCTTTTAAAGATACTTTTAAAAAATACAATAATTCGCTGGTAGCAAAGCTTAAGTTTATAGCTTCTAGTTCTATTTGTTATGTGGGAAGGTTTCTTTAATGAATTTATCGCAAATAAAAATTTTAGTTAAGTCTGACTTATACAGATATACTAAAAAAACAAACAAAAAAACATTTATTAAATCCTTACTAAGCAACAGTTATTTTAGATTTCAAGTCTATCTAAGGATGTCTAAATCAAATAATTTTTTATTATCGTTTATATTTAGATTATTTAAAGCAGGCTTGGGGAAAAAAGTTAATATACAGCTAAATTATAACGTAGCTATAGGCTACGGTTTGTACATCCCCCACGGTAATATTGTTGTTAACTCTCAAGCAACAATAGGAAACAACTGCAGTTTGCTACAGTTTGTATCTATTGGTGCAATACATAATGGTAAGTCTGCAACAATTGGTAATAACGTTTATGTAGGGCCCAATGTAAATTTGGTCGGAGATATTCGCGTTGGCGATAATTCTGTTTTGGGTGCAGGCGCTGTAGCAGTAAAAAGCATCGACAGTAATAAAGTTGTTGTTGGTGCACCTTGTAAGGTTATTAAAGATGTAATTGATATAAACATGTACTGCGATAATTTATGTGATGATACTTGGGCAAGGAAGCTATAAAAATGCAAAAAATAGTACACATTACCAATGATTTACAGCGTTTAGGCGGTGTGCAGCGCTTGCTTGTTGATTTAATGACGCTACAAAACAGTGACTTTAAGTTTGAAGTGATTTTAACACGTGGTAAAAACGAATATATTGATGAGTTAAAAGCTTTAGGGGTAGAGGTATTCCATAAAAACGACTTAGGTTTTTTAGGTGTTATAAAGCGTTTAAATGCAGCGGATTTAGTCCATACCCATTTATACCCATCAATCTATATTGCGTATTTTACAAATACGCCAACAATAGTTACAGAACATAACCCGCATTACAGGCGCCGAGATTTACCCTTTATAAAAAGCCTTGAAAGTATCATTTACAAAAAATTTAAAAAAATAATTTGTATATCGGAAGGCGTCAAAACTAAATTTTTAGAAAGCATTAAAGTTAGTAGCTCAAAAGCTTATGTTATAAATAATGGCGTTAATTTAGATCGATTTTCTCAAACGGCTAAAACACTAAGTGCTGACGCTAAAGTGATTAACATAGGCATGGTTGGTCGTTTTGCACCACAAAAAGATATTAAAACCTTATTAAAATTAATGACTCTGCTTGATGATCGGTTTGTACTTAATTTAGCGGGCGATGGTGAACTAAGGTCTGAGTACGAAGCTTATGCATTAAGCATAGGTGTAAGTAACAAAGTTAAATTTTTAGGCCAAGTTAACGATATACCCACTTTTTTAGATTCACTTGATGTTTATATACAATCTTCCCACTGGGAAGGGTTTGGCATTGCAGTAGTAGAGGCTATGGCAGCAGGGTTACCTACATTTGCTAGTAATGTTGAAGGTTTAAATCATGTTGTTGACCAGAACTCATTATTTGAGGTAGGAGATAAAAAGAGCCTTGCATTTAAAATTGAGGGTTTGGTTAATGACGCTGAGCGATTTAGCCATGCCTCTCAGTTGTCTATAGTACGTGCTAAAAAGTTTTCGATTCAACAAACCGCTATAGAGCATTCAAAAGTGTACGCTAGTTTAATGGAACTAAACTAATGCAGCTTTTTAACTTCAAGTATTCTAGAACAGAAATGATTAGTTTTATAATTGTTTGTTCAATTTTCCCATTATACTTATCCATGTTTAGATACGGGGTTTTTGGCGCTCTAGTACGCCTTTCTGATTTGCTGTTATTAACATTAGTTGCAATTAAATTATTAACTACACCAAAAGTTTTTTATAATTTTGCTCAGGTAAAAATTATCCCAGTATGGTTATATATTGGCTATATTTTAACTAATGGGGTGTATAACGACAACCTATCATCGTCAATAAAGGAGTGTATACAGCTTTTATGGATAATGACGTATTTTATAATTGCTTCATCATATGCAAAGAAAAATAGTCGACTATTTCTTGAGTTAACAATTGTTTTTTTAATTATATCTGCAACATACACGATGCTTTACCATTTTTCTGAAGGACATTTAACGCGTTATAAATCAGCTAATGATGGGAAATATGCATTTGGCTTGCTCTCTTTACTTTTATTATTAAAATCGAGTATGTTTTCTGACCGCCAAGCTTTTAAAGTGTTTTTAATAAGCCTGATACCTCTTTTTATGTCTATGGAGCGTAAAGGAATATTTGGCGTAATTTTAATTTTTATTTTATTAGGTGTTATAAAATTAATAAAAGTTAAACCTAGTCTAGGAGAAATGAAACTATTGCTGTTGAGTGGTTTTTTAATTGCTGGAAGTATGCTGTATCTTTTTGATATTTCTGCTTATATTGATTATAAAATTTATCAAAGTAACTTTTTAGATGAAGGGATCGCACTTTACACTTCCAATGTTCACCGAGAAAATTTACTTGTTAATGCATATCAAATAATTAGCGAACATCCTCTATTGGGAGTGGGTTCTGACCAGATTACTTACTATATGTTTGACTATTATTGGGACGAACGTTTAATAAATGGCGCGCATAATTTTTATCTTGATATGCTTGTTCAATATGGAACAATAGGATTGTTATTTTTATTGACTTGGTCCTTTTATAACATGTATTCATGTTATAAAAGTGGTCTATATCACAAGGAGTTATTTTTATTTTATGCTTACTGTATATTTGTTGTAACTTTTATGGCAGTAGGCCAAGCTGTTATGTTGGTTTTTTTTATGCCTTTCCTAAATCCTAATATGTTTTTAAATCATGATTAATTCAATTCAATACTTAAGAGGAATTGCTGCTATTTTAGTTGTTTACTATCATTCAACTATAAAATCAGTACAAAATAACCTACCAGATGCTGAAGTTTTTAGTTTTGGGCAAGCTGGAGTAGATCTTTTTTTCATTATTTCAGGATTTATAATATGCTTTTCAACAGACAAGCATAATTTTTCTGCAGTTAAATTTTTAAAATCTCGTATTTTAAGAATAATCCCACTTTATTGGTTTTTTACCTTGTTAGCATTGGCTGTTTTTATAGCTCTACCAGATTTAGTTAATAGTAGTGGTGGTGAAACAGTGGTCTTTAAATCATTTTTCTTACTGCCAACAGACGATAAATACCTGGTACGAAATGGGTGGACGTTGAGCTATGAGTTTTATTTTTATTTTATATTTGCTTTGTTTGCTATCTTTTTTGAAAAAAGAAACATTGTCTTTCTACCACTAATATTGCTGGCAGCGCTCGGTTACATATTTTCAATAGACTTTTATTTCGACAACTATTTGCTAGAATTTGCAATGGGAGTTATTTCTTATAATATTTTTAAATATAAACTACCTGTAAGATATGATTTTTACTTACTTTCTATAATTTCATTATTTTTATGCTTAATATACTTATATGATTTTAAGTCAAAAGTTATTTATTACGGCGTCCAAATGTGGTTCATATTCCAAGGCTCTCTTTTATTAGAGCGAGTAGCTAAGCCTATAAAACTATTAGAAGGGTTTAAAAGGCTTCTATTTAAGTTAGGCGACTCTTCTTACTCTTTGTATCTATCGCATGCTTTTTCATTGGTAATTATTAACAAATTGGTTATGTACTTGTTTCCTACAGTCAATAAAGAAGTGTATTTATTTGTACTTACATCTGTGTCTATTATCGTCGGCCACTTTGTGTACACTTTTGTTGAGCTGAATATTAACTTATATTGTAAGCGTCTATTTAATAAAAAATAACATTCTTACTAAAGGCAAATGGCTTTTAAAATTTAATAGTAATATGTAAGGGCAACGCTTGAGTAATATTAAACAAGATCCATCAATACGAAATTTACTTAATAGGATGCCTGAAGAGGTCCAGCAAAGTTTTACTGAAGAACAATTATCTCATCTTAAAATAGCCATTGGCGCTAGGCAGTGGGGAGTCCATGCCGTAGATTGCAGAGGTGTTGTTAGATTATTTAAGTACAGATATTACTTTGTATTATTAGCGGGTCGAAATAGGCGACAATTAAGTGCAACCGAAAAAAAAGCCTCTGCCATAGCTCAAGCCACTGTTGTGACATTTGTTTTTTTTATAGTGCTGTTATTTATTTATTTATTAAAATCGGCATTGGGTATAAACCTGTTTGAAGGTTTTTCATTAGGAATATGGACTTATTTTAAAAGTTTATTTTTGTAATTTAAATATAAACAAAATTTAAATGTTTATATTTGTTTATATTTTATCAATCATAGGTTAATTTGGTTGCGGACTGTTACACTAATTTAAGTTTTTAAAAGCGGCATTATTGAATACAGATAAGTAATACGTTAATATTAATTTATAACTATGTGGATACTTATTCACTGTACTTTACTTAGGGACTAAAAGTATGAAGTCGTCAAGGACGTTTAAGCCTAATAGCTCATCCGATGCTAGTTTTTATCGTTTATTCGATATATTCGCGTTATTTTTAGCCTTTCAATGCTCTGCACTCTTTTATAGTTTTGAACTGACAGCTCATTATATGGTAGCTGTTTTAACTGTTGCACTAAGCTTTTTATATTGCGCCGAAATATTTTCTGCTTATCGCTCTTGGCGTGCCGGCAAATTTAAAACTATGGTTTTGTGTGCATGGGGCTCTTTATTAGTTGCCTTTAGTATTTTATTTTTTATATCTTTTATGTTTAAGTTTACCGAATCGCTTTCGCGTATTGGTTTAGGCTTATGGTTTTTACTTAGTGTGGTTTATTTGTATATATGGCGCTTTGGGGTGCAATTATATAAACGAAATCGCCGTAGTTTAGGTATGAACTTACGTAACGTTGCAATAGTAGGTGCTACAGAGTCTGCTGTTTATTTGTATGACGAGATTGAAAAAAACGATGAGCTTGGTTTTAAGTTTTTAGGCTTTTTTGACGACCGTAAACCAGAGCGTTTATTTAATAATGTAAAAACGTACGAAATATCCGGAACTATTCAAAATGCTATATGTGCTGCCCGCGAAGGTAAAATCGACATACTTTATATAGCACTCCCAATGAAAGCCGATAAGCGTATAGCCGATTTGTTACTGCAACTTGGCGACACCACGGTAGACGTACACTTTATACCTGACTTTTTACTCTCAAACTTAATACATGCCCGTGTTGAACACGTTGGCGATGTAGACACGCTAAGTGTTTTTGAATCTCCTTTTATTGGTGCTCGTGAGTTTATTAAACGCACCGAAGACATAATAGTTTCGTCAATTATATTACTGCTTATATCTCCTATGCTTATTGCTATAGCGTTTGCTGTTAAGTTTACCTCTAAGGGGCCTGTAATTTTTAAACAAGACAGATATGGGCTTGATGGGCGTAAAATTAAAGTATGGAAGTTTCGCTCAATGACGGTAACCGAAAATAGTGCAGTGGTCACCCAAGCCACTAAAAACGATGCCCGTATTACAAAATTAGGTAGTTTTTTACGCCGTACTAGCCTTGACGAGTTACCGCAATTTATAAACGTGTTAAAAGGCGATATGTCAATAGTAGGGCCACGCCCACACGCCGTTGCTCACAACGAAGAGTATCGTAAAAAAGTTGAATTTTACATGTTTAGGCATAAAGCTAAACCAGGCATAACCGGTTGGGCACAAATTAATGGCTGGCGCGGCGAAACCGATACGCTTGATAAAATGGAAAAACGCGTTGAATACGATTTACATTACATAAAGCATTGGTCTTTATGGTTAGATGTTAAAATTATTTTTATGACAATTTTTAAGGGATTTAAAAATGCAAATGCATACTAAAAAATCAGTTATACCTTGTGCTGTAGTTTTATTGTCGGCAACGTTGTCTGCTCCAGCATCGGCCGAATTTACGCCAGGCAGCTTTATGACCAAAGATGGTGCCGAAATTACCCCAGTTTTGCAAACGGGATTAAGCGTTAACGACAATGTTTTTAATACACCAACCGACGAAGAGTCGCGTGTAATTTGGACTATTTCACCAGGTGTTGCAGCGGTAATAGACGATGGCCCCGATAGCTACAAATTAAACGTTGGTACCAGTAGCTCTTTATATAATAAAGATTCTGTTGATAACTTTACTCAAGTTAACTTGGGTGCCGGTGTGCATAAAGAGCTTACCAGCCGACACGTTTTTGATATTAACGGTACTGCTGATTGGCTGTATGAGCCACGAGGTACTGGTTTAACGCAGGGCTTGGGTGATATTGTTGATGAGCTAATAAAGTATCAACAACAAGATATTACTGGTACTTATCAGTTTGGTTCGCAAACATCTAAGGCACAATTAGAGTTGGTTTCTGGTTTTTACAGTAAAAAATATCAAAATTTTAGAGCTACATCACAATATCGTGATTACGATAAAACGCTAGTTGGTGCAAAAGGGTATTACAACACGCAAGCTGCAACACGTATGTTTGTTGAAGTAACCCGCGATGACTTCCGGTACGACGTTTTAGAGTCTAGTGGTGTTTCACGTAATTCTGACGATATTAAAGTGCTTTTTGGTATGGAGTGGGAAGCAACGTCGCTTACCTCTGGCACATTTAAACTTGGTTATCAAAACAAAGACTTTGACGATAATCAGCGTGAGAGCTTTAGTGGCTTAAGCTGGGAGGCTGGCATTACTTGGCAACCTTTAACTTACTCTACATTTGATTTTACAACCAGTAGAGCGGCAACAGATCCACTGCTTGAAGGCGATTACATTAAAGAAAGCACCTATGGTGTTAAATGGAAACACGATTGGAGCGACTATTTAGCTTCTGTAGCAAGTGTGAGCTACATAGATGAGCAATACACTGGCGATATTGGCCGTAACGATAAAACAAAAAGCGCTCGGCTTGGCTTAAATTACCAAGCTAATAACTTTGGTTTAATTTCGACCTATGTTGATTTTATTGATAAAAACTCGAATCAGCCATTAATTGAGTTTGATCGAGTAATAGTGGGTGTTAACTTTACGTTTGCTTTAAAGGCTAATTAATGAATTGTAAACTTTTTTTTAGTGCTGCTTGCTTATTTTTAAGCGCAACTTGTTTTGCACAAACGGCGCAAGACTATGTGTTGGGCCCGGGTGACAAAGTAGAAATAAAAGTATTTGGCGAGCCCGATTTAGAGGTAACTGCATTGCTAGGTAATAGTGGTGAGGTTAATTATCCATTTTTAGGGGCACTTAAACTTGCCGGGCTAACTACCTTTGAGGTCGAAAAGTCCATTGCTAATGGCTTACAGCCTGATTATTTAAAAACCCCAAGTGTATATGTTCAGGTTGTTGAGTATAGGCCCTTTTATATTCATGGTGAGGTCAAATCTCCTGGTGCTTATCCTTACCAGCCAGCTATGACAGTTAACCAAGCCGTTGCATTAGCGGGTGGTTTAACTGAGCGAGCATCAACTGATAAAATTTATATTTTTAAAGAGCAAACTAAGCAGCAGCAACAAAAAGGCACCCTTAATAGCCAAATTGCAGCAGGCGATACAATAAAAATAGAGCAACGCTTGTTTTAAGCAGTTTATAGGCACTAAAAAATGAATAAAGCATCAGAAAAATTTAGTAACGAAGAAATTATTGATTTGAGAACATACCTTAAAGTTATCGCACGTACTAAATGGAAAATTTTAAGTTTTGCTATAGTTATTACACTGCTTAGTATAATGATTTCTTTAACTTTAATTCCTAAATATACTGCAACAGCTACATTATTAATTGAAGCTGAAGCTGCTAAAGCTGTAAGTTTTGAAGAAATTTACGGCCTAGATACTAATCAAAAAGAGTACTATTTAACCCAGTTTGAGGTAATGAAATCTGACAGCGTTGCTAGGGAAGTCATAAAAAAACTTCATTTAGGTTCATACGATGATTTTATTGCTAAACCTAGCGTGATGGGTGAGGCAAAATCTTACATAAAAAATGTATTTCCTTTTTTGAATAAAAACGAAGAAAGACATTTATCAGCTGAAGAAATAGCTGAGCGTGATATGTTGATTTTACTGTCAGTATTTAAATCTAAACTTTCAATATCGCCTATTCGTAAAACTCAGTTAGTAAATATAAGCTTTGAGTCAAGTAATCCGAAATTAGCAGCTTTAGTTGCTAATACTGTAGGTGAGGTTTACATTGATAATCAAATGCGTGCAAAAATGGGGATAACTCAACAAGCCTCTAATTGGCTAAATTCTCGGCTGTCGCAATTACGTATTCAGTTAGACGACTCAGAAAAGCGCTTACAAGACTTTAGAGAAGATCAGCACCTTATTGATATTGAAGGTATAGCAGGCCTTGCAACACAAGAGCTTGAGCAAATATCGGCTCAGTTAATTGAAGCGCGTAATGAAAAAAACAAGCTTGAGAGCATTAATCGAGTTATAACCGAATACGGTAACAACAATCTTGAGTTATTAGGTAGTATGCCTGAAATAACTTCGCATACTGTTATTCAAAACGTAAAGCGTGATGTAGTTACCGTTGAGCGCAAGTTAAGTGAGTTAAGTGAAGTTTATGGCCCTAAACACCCTAAAATAATATCGGCAAGTGCAGAGCTTATTACCGTTAAAAATAACCTTAATAAACAAATTAAAGGGCTAATTACGGGTATTGAAAAAGAGCTTAATAGGGTTACAAGAACCGTTGGCGCTCTTGAAAATGATTTAAGTAATATAAGAGCGCGTTACCAAGATATTACCCGTAAAGAAACTCAATATAACCAGCTAAAACGTGAAGTAGAAACTAACCGTAATATATTTAACACGTTTTTATCACGCTCTAAAGAAACCGAAGTAACAAGCGATTTTACCTCTGCTGCAGCACGCTTTACCGACCGAGCTTATGCGCCGAGCATCCCAAGTAAACCTAATAAAAAGCTTATTGTAATACTTACGTTTGTAGCGAGCTTTATTTTTGCAATAGTTATGAGCTTTATTTTTGATGCCCTTAACGATACCGTTAAAACTAAACCAGATGTTGAAAGCAAATTAGCTCAGCGTATGCTAGGGCTAATCCCGCAAGTAAAAATACCTAAAAAAAGTGTACTGCCTATGCATGCATATCTTGACGAAACGTATAGGCGCTTTGCAGAATCAGTACGAACATTTCGTACCAGTTTGCTTTTAACTCAGCTTGATAAACAGCATAAAATAATTGCAGTTACCTCTACATCGCCAGGTGAAGGTAAAACAACAACATCTTCTAACTTAGCCATATCGTTAGCCCAAATGGGTAAGGTACTGCTAATTGATGGTGACTTACGTAAGCCAACTATTGCTAAGCGATTTGAAATACCTGTTTATCACCCTGGTTTAACAAATTTAATAGTGGGTACAGAAGAGCTAAGTGAATGTGTTCACATTGATGAAAAATCAGGTGTGGTAATAATGCCAAGCGGGCAAATACCAAGCAACCCACTTGAGTTATTATCAAACATTAAGTTTGCACAGTTAATAGAACACCTTAAAAGTCAGTACGACCATATAATTATTGATACACCACCAACACAAGCTGTGAGTGATGCATTAGTAATAGCTCAAAGTGCCGATTCGGTAATATATGTTGTAAAATCAGACGTTACACGTATAAAACCAATTAAAGCAGGCCTTGAACGGTTATTTGAGGTAAAAGCACATGTAGCGGGTGTGGTGCTTAATCAGGTGGATATGAATAAGTCTAACGATGAACACAGCTATGGTTACTACGACTACCACGATTACTCTAAAAAACCTGAACCAGAAAATACTTAAATGGCCTATAAATTGTGATTGATATACATTCACACATTTTGCCAGGTATTGATGATGGCGCTAAAGATTTAAACGAGTCTTTAGCGCTTTTAAAAATGGCGCAAAGCGACGGTATAACGCATATTGTTGCTACCCCACATATTCATTTAGGTCGGTATAATAATTCGGCTCCCCAACTTTTAAACGATTTAACCCAATTAAAAGCAGCTTGCTTAGCCCAAAATATTAATATAAATATTGCAGTAGCCGCTGAGGCTCGCCTTGATGTTGAGTTAATGCCGCTTGTATTAACTAATAAACTACCATTTATTGGCAAAAAAAATGGCTTTAATTATTTATTGTTAGAACTACCTCATTCACATGTGCCCCAAGGGTACGACAAATTTATTACTTGGCTCGCTAAACAAAATATAAAAGTGGTTATTCCTCATCCTGAGCGAAATCGTGATATTCAGTCAAACCTATTTTACATCGAAAAACTAACACAGTTAGGGTGTGAGTTTCAGTTAACAGCGTCTAGCATTGAAGGCCTATGGGGAGAGAAAGCTCAGTACATTAGTGAACATATGCTTAAAGCCGATTTAGTCAGTTATATTGCATCTGACGCTCATTCGGTTAATCGCAGGCCACCTATTTTAAGCAAGGCAAAAAAACGAGTAACCGACATGCTTGGTGAAAGTAAATCGCATGCACTGTTTGTAACAAACCCTAAGTGTTTAACTGAGGTATTGTTTAATGATTGAACAGCTGGTTATTAAGCGATTACAACTTGCTCTGTTGGCAATAGTTACGCTCATTATTTGTTATTTTAGTTTACAAAGTATGCGCGCTAATGCCTGGTATTTTAGCTCACTAAATACAGTACAAGAACTCAGTAACACCTCACCCCTTGATGTACCTGAGGTTTATAATCATGAGCTCAATAAAGCCCAAAATGCTATTAAGTTAGCCATAGAGCTTGAGCCTGAACATGCCCATTATTTACATTTTTTAGCGTATATTAAGCTTCTTGCTTTAGCTAATACCGATCAAACTGAGCAAAGTAAGCTCAATACTGAATATAAAGAGATACAATCGCTTTTACTTCATTCTACCCAGATTAGAAGCTCATGGGCTGAAACCTGGATTGAGCTCGCTAAAGTTACTAGTTACCAAGAAGGGCCAAGTAAACAAGTTTTAAAGTATATTGATCAGGCTAAAAAAGTAGGCCCATACAAACTTGATGTGCATTTAGGTATTATAGAAATTTCGTTAGCAAATTGGCAGCACCTACCTCCAGAGTATAAAGCACTGTACGTAAACTCTTTAAGCATGGCTGCCCAGTATGGTTATCGATTTAACAGTATTTACACTATTGCGGAACAATTAAATCAACTATCTACTTTGTGTATGTCGCTACAATTTGGCGCTGCATATGAAAAACTTAAACAGCGTTATATTTACAAACAAACCTGCAAATAAAAACGCCCAAAGGCTTATAAAAACCTCTGGGCTATAAAGTGACTCTAAATTGAGCCTAGCGTTAACTAAAAACTTTCTGGTTCGTTAGGGAGAAGAAGAAAGTACTGTAAAGTGTAGTAAAGCTACCTAATAAAGCATAACTAATTTTGCCATCTGGTTACATTTGATAACAAAGTATTAGATAAATTATGCGTTATTTGCACTTTAGTTTAACCCCTACTTATTAGCCATGTATTTTGTGCTAGATCGCGCGGCAGTGAATTTTTGATCTTATCCTTTTTCATTCTCGCCGCCTACTATGGTAACCATACCGCGTTAAAGCCATCTTACTATTTAGTAATAAACGACAAGCTCTCCTACTTAATAAGGAATATAATTATAATTCAGAGAGTAATATCTTCCATAGTTTATGATGAAACTAGTCTAATAACGTTTATTTAGTTTTTCCTCAGCCTTAACTATTCCTTTTCTGAGCTTTGATTTATTCCTAATTGTTCATGAATACTTCATCGAATACCGGCGAAATAATTTTTGTTCCATACAAATTTAAATGATCATCGTCGAAATAGAGTGGTTTTCCATCAATGTCTCCATGGCAAAACTCTGAATCACATAAAAATGGGATTGGGTTTAATATTTTAGCCCCGCATTTTTGGGCCGCTTTATTTTGCATCTCATACGCTGTTTTTTGACGAGTGTCATACTCTAATTTAGGAAGTTTTACTCTTTCCATTTGGCTTTGAATTAGTGCTGATCTAAACATGGATTTAGGTACATTAATTTTTAACTCAGGTACTGGCCTCAATAAATATACAGGATTATTTTCTGATAACTCACAAATAGTATCGACCATATGCGATACCAAGTTTTCTCTATAAGCATCACTTCTTGTTTGAAACCTTTTATCAACAAAACTGTCTGGGGGAGTGCTGATTTTATCTTCGTTGCGGCCGACTAAGTTTAGTGATGTTCTATTAATAATTATTATGGGTATGCCGCTAAACTCATTACCAGCGCGAGTAATTAAGTTACTCACTAGTTTTCCGCAAGAGTCATCTATAACGTTGCCTAGGTTGTCTGTAGTATAAAGCCCCTTTATGGTATTACAGGCGCTTAATCCCCAATCGATCACAGAACCATTATGTAGTTTTGCTTGAACACCAATACCCTCAATTAAGGCTTGTGCATGGCTATCACCTAAAACGATAGCTTTAACTTCACCATCACCATATCTACAAGACGGAGAATCTCCATCGATAAGTGAACCACAATAATGCTCTCGGTTATTTCTATGCATACCATTAGTAACTATCAATTGTTCAGAGGTTAGCCTAACCTCACTATCAAAACCGTTATTTGAAATAACTATGTATCCAGCTATTCCAACAGTTAATGCTAAATATAGCGGTTTACACTTTAAATAATCTAAACGTTTATTAAAATCACTTTTGAACTTAATTTTTTCAATATATTTGTTACTTAAAAATCCAAGTAGTACTGACAATGCAATGCCGATATAAATATAATTATCATTTAAAGAAAAATAATAAATGATTACAACTAGAGGCCAATGCCATAAATAAATCGAATACGACCATGCACCTAGTTTTTTAAAGACAATATTACTTGTGACGATACTATTGTTGCGTTGTGCTTGAATAACAAGAAATGCACCTAAAACAGGAAAAAAAGCAAAGTAACCAGGCCAAGGTGTATCTTTTGAAATTAAAAAGTAAGAGCCTAAAATAAGTACAATACCGGTCCATTCAACTAACTTTTTTTGTTTGTCTTTAATGCTAAATGGGTACAGGTATGCAACCCCACCTAGCAACATTTCCCACACTCTTGTGGGTAATAAAAAGTAAGCGCCTTTGGACCATTTATAAGTGACCAGAACACAAAATACAAAGCCTAAAATAGTGCTAAATAACACTACCTTTTTCATCATGTCTATAGATATAAATTTATATAGTGCAACAAGGACTAATGGGTAAATAAGATAAAATTGCCATTCAACAGATAATGACCACGTATGTAATAACCATTTTTCGCTTGATAAGGCATCAAAGTAACCTGATTCTAGCCAGTATGTTACGTTTGATACGAAAGCTACACTGCTAGCGGCATGTTTTCCTAATGCTTTATAGTCTTGAGGGGTAAGGTAAAACCAACCTAAAATTAATAATATAATGCAGAGAATGGCGAGCGCTGGAATAATCCTATTTGCGCGTGCAACATAGAACCTTAAAATAGAAAATTTTTGTTGTTCTAATCCTTTAAATATTATCCCTGTCATTAAAAAACCGGAGATAACAAAAAATACATCTACGCCTGCAAATCCACCAGGCATCCAAGATGAGTTAAAATGAAATAAAACAACAGCAATAACTGCTATGGCCCTTAAGCCATTAATATCTTCCCTGAACTGCAAACTATTATTCCTTATTTGATATACATTCTTTGTAAGTGAGACTTAGTAATAACGCTAGTAAATTAATGATCATTAATTTTATGTATTAGCCCAGCTATGACTAAGTTCATTTAAATTCTTTAGTATTATATGGTTAATAAATTGTAAAGTATATCCATTAATCCCAACTTATTAACTGCGTATTTTGCACTAAATCTCGCGGTAGTGAGTTTTTAATCTTATTTTTTTGCCATTTTCCGAGCCCAATAGGGCAACCACACAGCGTTAATACTACTTCCCCTATTGTTTGAGTTACTTCAGTTAAGCGTATATCTTTACCTTGAAAATAATCATTTGCTTGCTCGTTATTTAAAGCAAATATATTGTTTTTACACTCATTGCCAAATACGGTTGCATACTCATGCGTTAGTCTCACGCCATTTTTATGAATAATGCCAATCTGAATACCTAAACGAGCATATTTAATTTTGTTTTGTACGGCTTCAAACCCCTCAGGAAATAGCCATAGTTCTTTATCTCGCTGCATTAAGTTGCCAGGTAGGTTAGTTAACCCAAAGTGCTTTTTAAGCGATTGCATAAACGCAGCACTTTGTTTTTTATCAAACTCGTTAAACGGAAACGCGCCTTTTTTAACTGTTTGGTTTGGATTATTACAGCTTGCATGCTTTTTAAATTTTGCAATAAAAAAGCCTTCGCTGTCGAACGTTTGCGGCCATACATGTAAATAGCCTTCACTTGTAGTGGCTTTGCTGGCACCTTCAAATAAATCACTGAGTGACTCAGGCGCAATATAGTCACCAAACTCACTCAGTAAATAATCACACACTTGTTGGTTTTCGAGCGGGGTAAGTGTGCAGGTTGAATACACTAATGTGCCACCTGGCTTTAATGCATAAAAAGCGCTTTTAATTAAGTCTTTTTGTACTTGGGCTATTTGTATGTTTGATTCTATTGACCAATTTTTTAGTGCGTCGGCATCTTTACGTACTGTGCCTTCGCCAGAGCATGGCGCGTCTAGGAGTATGCTATCAAAGCATTCAAACATGTAGTTGCCAAATATAACGCCATCAAAGTGTGAGAGCGCACAGTTACCAACCCCCATGCGTTTTAAGGTAGCGCTAAGTACCTTTAAACGAGATGACGATAGCTCATTTGCAACAAGCACGCCTTGGTTATTCATAAGTGCTGCAAGCTGCGATGTTTTAGAGCCCGGTGCTGATGCCATATCAAGTACGGTGTTATTTTGAGAGTCTGCGAGTTCAATACTTTGCTTTAATGCGATAGGGGGCAGCATTGAACTTGCTTCTTGTACGTACATAGCACCGCTTAGGTGTAAGTCGGTATTACCTAGGGCTAGGTTTTGTTCTTCATCGTTTGGGCGCTCTAACCAAAAGCCTTCACTGCACCAAGGGATTGGGGTTAGCAGCCAATTTTTTTCAGTTGCACGTTTTACAAATTCTTCAATGCTAATTTTTAATGTATTAACGCGGATAGATTTTCTGAGCGGCCGACGACACGCATTTAAAAAGTCATCTAAGTTTAGATGCGCTGGTAAATAGGTTTTTACGTCATCAATAAAGTGCTCAGGAATAAAAGTGTTGGCGTTCACGCGTTAGCTCATGCTATAAAAATAAAGCGCGATAATAGCATTTATGCGAGGTGTTTTCAGCGCTAAAAAGCGTAACATCTGATTTATTACGCTGTCGACACTTCACTGTTTTAGTCCATTTTAAAACCATTTTCATGCGACTTTAGGTTAATAGTGTCGACAATTGGCGTGTTTTTTAGCCATTGTGATGTGTTTAAGGGTTGACATGTTTTTTTAATAAGCCCATAGTAACCACATTAATTGTCGACAATCTAAAAAATAACTTATGACACACACATTTTTAAACGAAGCGCCTATAACTACCGCATCAGATCAAGTATTTGTAGATATGCGCCGTGAGATTGTTGAAGGCAGTATAGTTCAAGGCAGTAAAATATCAGAGCCTGAGCTTGCCAAACGTTATGGTGTAAGCCGCGCAACGCTTAGAGAGGCGTTAAATCGCCTAGAAAGTTGCTACCTTGTTGAGCGTAAAGCTAACGTAGGTTGCCGAGTAGTTGCCCTTACTGCTGAGCGTTTGATTGAAGTTTACCAAGTTCGTAGTTCGCTTGAAGGCTTGGCATGTAGACTTGCTGCCGACAATATGGAACCCGAAGAAGTAAAAGGCTTAAAGCAATTACTTAATCAGCACCTACAAACACAACGTGTTAAAGAAGGCGAATCTTATTATCAAGAAGCCGGCGATTTAGATTTTCATTACCGTATTATTCAAGGCAGTAAAAACGCGCATTTAATTCATTTACTGTGTAATGAGCTCTATCAATTAATACGGATGTACCGTGTACAAATGGGTATGGTGGGGCCGCGTGTATCAAAAGCGTTTGATGAGCATTTAGCTATTATTAACGCCATTGAAAACCACGACGGCGAACTGGCCGAAATGTTAATGAAGCGCCACATCAGTGCATCGCAAGCAAATATTCAAACCAAATTTGATTTATACCAATCAATATGAGTATTCGAACAATTTAACGGATTAAATCGCTCCGTAACGTCGTTAAAAATTTTTTATTTACGACTGCATGGATGCAGGAGGTAGAGCAATGCAGGGAGCAATTGCCGAGAACCACTAAACATAAAAATTATTGCCTAGTTACAGAACGATTTTCTTATCGTTAAATAGACCTCATACCCATACAGATTGATATTAGTCGCAAAAAAAGAAGCTGCTAAAAGTTAGCAAGAGCAGTTAAACAGTCACAATTACATATTAAAACTATAAGTTACTCCACGTAGCAACCGTTCAAAGTGAGGAGAAAGTAATGTCAGCAGGATTAAAGTTTAAACACGCTATTGCCAATAACCGTCCGTTACAAGTGGTAGGTACTATTAACGCCTACACAGCAATGATGGCTGAAAAAATGGGTCACCAAGCTATTTACCTCTCAGGTGCCGGTGTTGCAAATGCCTCGTTTGGTATGCCTGATTTGGGTATGACCAGCCTTGATAACGTGCTTGAAGATATTCGTCGTATTACAGGTGCTAGCGATTTACCACTACTTGTGGATGCCGATACCGGTTGGGGTGGGGCGTTTAACATTGCACGCACAGTAAAAGAAATGACTAAAGCGGGTGCGGCGGGTTTTCATATAGAAGACCAAGTAGCACAAAAGCGCTGTGGTCACCGTCCTAATAAAGAAATTGTAAGCCAAGGTGAAATGGTTGACCGTATTAAAGCAGCGGTTGATGCAAAAACCGATAGCGATTTTTATATTATGGCGCGTACCGATGCATTTCAAAAAGAAGGTTTAAACGCTGCGATAGACCGTGCAGCAGCCTGTGTTGAAGCCGGTGCTGACGCTATTTTTGCAGAAGCCGTACACGACCTTGCTGATTACCAAGCATTTGCAAAAGCGATTAACGTTCCAATTTTGGCAAACATTACTGAGTTTGGCCAAACACCTATTTACACAAAAGAGCAGCTAAGTGATGTAGGTGTTGAAATGGTGCTTTACCCACTAAGTGCATTTAGAGCTATGAACAAAGCGGCACTTAACGTGTATTCAGCAATTTTAAATGAAGGCTCGCAACAAAGCCAAATTGAAAATATGCAAACGCGTTCTGAGCTCTACGACTTTTTAGATTACCACACGTACGAGAACACACTCGATACCCTTTTTTCATCAAAATCTGACAAATAATAATTATTTAATAAGGGCGTGTTGAACGTTGGTGGTTGAATTTGCAGCAGTGTGTTTGGTTTTTAGGCAAGGCAGAGCCTATGAAGTGTGGTTATTCCACATAAATAGGCGATAACGCAGCATAAAGACCAAACATGCGCTGCCCCTTAGGTTCTTTCTAGGGACGATTATCTCTTTGTTGCTCGGTTTTTACTTAGTCCACTAGGTTACAAACCTCGCGCCGCGATTTAATCGCCCCTAGATTGAACAAATTTCAATCCACAAAGTTCAATACGCCCTAAATCACACACAAATTTAAGATAGGAGAAGATCATGGTAGATAGAGCATTAGGCGGCGCGGGTTTACGCGGACAAGTGGCTGGTCAAACAGCATTGTGTACTGTTGGGCAAAGTGGTTCTGGTTTAACGTATTGTGGTTACGATATTAGCGAACTTGCTGAAAAAGCGCAGTTTGAAGAAGTGTCTTTTTTACTTTCACGCGGTGAGTTACCAACAACTAGCGAATTGGCTGAGTATAAAGCAAAGCTAAAAAGTTTACGCGGCTTACCAGATGCGCTTAAAACTGTGCTTGAAAATATTCCTAAAGACGCGCATCCAATGGATGTAATGCGCACGGGCTGCTCAATGTTGGGTAACCTTGAGATGGAGCTTGGTTTTAACCAAGCCAACGACGCAATCGACCGTATGATTGCAGTGTTCCCAAGTATTATTTGTTACTGGTACCGCTTTACACACGATGGCGTACGCATTGAAACACAAACAGATGACGACTCTGTTGGCGCACATTTTTTAACGCTGTTACACGACAAAGCACCTAGCGAGTTATTCGCACAAGTGATGAACGTATCACTAATTTTATACGCAGAGCACGAGTTTAATGCTTCTACATTTGCGGGTCGTGTGTGTGCATCAACGCTTTCTGATATTCACTCTTGTGTAACAGGTGCGATTGGTACGCTGCGTGGTCCACTTCATGGTGGTGCTAACGAAGCAGCTATGGATATGATTCAAGGTTTCACAAGTGCTGAACATGCTGAGAAAGAAATTATGGGCATGCTTGAACGTAAAGACAAAATAATGGGCTTTGGTCACGCGATTTATCGCGAATCTGATCCACGTAATGTAATTATTAAAAAATGGTCTGAAAAACTAGCGGCTGAGGTAGGCGATACGGTGCTTTACCCTGTGTCTGTTCGTTGTGAAGAGATTATGTGGCGCGAGAAAAAACTGTTTTGTAATGCCGATTTTTTCCATGCATCTGCTTATCACTTTATGGATATTCCGACTAAATTATTTACGCCAATATTTGTAATGAGCCGCGTTACTGGTTGGACTGCACATGTAAAAGAGCAACGCGCTAACAACCGTATTATCCGCCCAAGTGCCGATTACACAGGGCCAGATGCACGTAGTTACACACCAATCGAATCAAGAAGTTAATTATTTTTAACTAAGGTGAGCCAATGGCTCACCTTTTACGGCTTTAATGCTTTATATAATAAAAACAACTACAAACCTAAAGCCTTTCTTGAAAAATACCAATTGCACCCTCCATAAAATTGGTATTACATCCGTCACCAAATTAGCGAACCCTTACCATGACCATAATTAATAACACCCAATACCGTAAACCCTTACCAGGCTCAAATGTCGACTACTACGATACGCAAGAAGCCGTAGATGCAATTAAGCCAGGTGCATACGCCACGCTACCTTATTCATCACGTGTATTTGCCGAAAACCTAGTACGCCGATGCGACCCTGCCATGTTAACCGATGCACTTAATCAGCTAATTGAGCGCAAGCAAGATTTAGATTTTCCGTGGTATCCGGCGCGCGTAGTATGCCACGATATTTTAGGCCAAACGGCACTTGTTGATTTAGCAGGTTTGCGTGATGCAATTGCAGCCAAAGGCGGCGATCCGGCAAAAGTGAATCCGGTAGTACCCACGCAGTTAATAGTGGATCATTCACTAGCGGTAGAGCATGCCGGTTTTGATCCTGACGCATTTGAAAAAAACCGCGCCATTGAAGACAGACGAAATGATGACCGTTTTCACTTTATCAACTGGACAAAAACTGCCTTTAAAAATATTGACGTTATTCCACCGGGTAACGGGATTATGCATCAAATTAATCTTGAAAAAATGTCGCCGGTTATTCAAAACCGAGATGGCATTGCATTCCCAGATACACTAGTAGGTACCGACAGCCACACGCCACATGTTGATGCGCTGGGCGTTATTGCTGTGGGCGTAGGTGGGCTTGAAGCTGAAAGCGTAATGCTTGGCCGTGCTTCTTATATTCGCCTACCTGATATTGTAGGTGTTGAGTTAACAGGTAAGCGCCAACCAGGTATTACCGCTACCGATATTGTGTTGGCCATTACTGAATTTTTACGTGAGCAACGTGTTGTTTCTACTTATTTAGAGTTTTACGGTGAAGGTGCCGACGCGCTTACTCTTGGCGACAGAGCAACCATTTCGAACATGACGCCTGAATTTGGCGCAACTGCAGCCATGTTTTATATCGATGATAAAACAATAGATTACTTGCGTTTAACAGGCCGTGAAGAAGAACAAATAGCCCTTGTAGAAAACTACGCTAAAACAGCAGGCCTTTGGAGCGATAGCTTAAAAACCGCAAAATATGAGCGTGTGCTTAAGTTTGATTTATCAAGCGTGGGGCGCAATATTGCCGGTCCATCTAATCCACACCGCCGTGTATCGACAAGCGATTTAGCTAAAGAAGGTATTTCGGGTGTTGTTGAAAATGAAGAAGGCTTAATGCCAGACGGCGCATGTATTATTGCCGCGATTACTAGTTGTACCAATACCAGTAACCCACGTAATGTAATTGCCGCTGCACTCCTTGCCCGTAACGCAAATGCTAAGGGTTTAATGCGCAAACCTTGGGTTAAAACCTCATTAGCACCGGGCTCAAAAGCGGTGCAATCGTACCTTGAAGATGCAAACCTACTAACAGAGCTCGAGCAACTGGGCTTTGGCATTGTTGGTTTTGCGTGTACAACTTGTAACGGCATGAGCGGTGCGCTTGACCCTGTGATTCAAAAAGAAGTAATCGATCGCGATTTATACACTACCGCCGTACTTTCGGGCAATCGTAACTTTGATGGACGAATTCATCCTTACGCTAAGCAAGCATTTTTAGCGTCACCTCCTTTAGTTGTTGCATACGCCATTGCAGGTACTATTCGCTTTGATATTGAAAAAGGGATACTAGGGCAAGATCAACAAGGCAACGATATTACGCTTAAAGATTTATGGCCGTCTGACGAAGAGATTGATGCTGTAATTAAGGAAAGCGTTAAGCCTGAGCAGTTTAGAAAAGTATACGAGCCGATGTTTAATTTAACCGTAGATTACGGTGAAGATAACGACCCACTTTACGACTGGCGCCCAGAAAGCACCTACATTCGTCGCCCTCCTTATTGGGAAGGTGCACTTGCGGGTGAGCGCACAATGACCGGTATGCGTGCGCTTGCAGTGCTTGGCGATAACATTACAACGGATCATTTATCGCCATCAAACGCAATTATGGCAAGCAGCGCTGCTGGCGAATACCTGACCAAAATGAACGTCCCAGAGGAAGACTACAACTCGTACGCAACGCACCGGGGCGATCATTTAACAGCGCAGCGCGCAACCTTTGCCAATCCAAAGCTGCTAAATGAAATGGTACTTGACGAAAACGGCGCAGTTAAACAAGGTTCTTACGCACGGTTAGAGCCACAAGGTACTAATACCCGTATGTGGGAAGCAATCGAAGCCTACATGGAGCGTAAGCAACCGCTTATTATTGTAGCCGGTGCCGATTACGGGCAAGGTTCGTCGCGCGATTGGGCAGCAAAAGGCGTAAGACTTGCAGGCGTTGAAGTAATAGCAGCTGAAGGTTTTGAGCGTATTCACCGTACTAACCTAATTGGTATGGGTGTTTTACCGCTTGAGTTTAAAGCGGGCACAACGCGTAAAACTCTAAAGCTGGATGGCAGTGAAACGTACGATGTAGCAGGCGATTTAAAACCAGGTGCCACCGTTAATTTAAGTATTACTCGTAAAGATGGTGAAGTACTCACTGTGCCTATGAAGTGCCGTATCGATACCCAAGAAGAGCTTTCTATTTACGCGGCTGGTGGTGTGTTACAACGCTTTGCACAAGACTTTTTAGAAGCAACGCAATCTGCATAAGGGCAAGCATTATGTTTAAACCGCAAATTAAAGTGCCTGCAACCTATATGCGTGGCGGCACCAGTAAAGGTGTGTTTTTTAATTTAACTGATTTGCCAAAGCCTGCTCAAGTAGCAGGCGAGGCGCGGGATAATTTATTACTGCGTGTTATTGGCAGCCCCGATCCGTATGCTAAGCAAACGGATGGCATGGGTGGTGCTACATCAAGTACCAGTAAAACCGTAATCTTAAGTAAAAGTGAGCAAACTGACCACGATGTAGATTATTTATTTGGTCAAGTGGCGATAGATAAACCTTTTGTAGATTGGAGCGGTAACTGCGGCAACTTAACCTCAGCAGTGGGTGCTTTTGCCATTAGTAATGGTTTGGTCGATAAAAACCGAGTACCCGATAACGGTGTTGCTATCGTGCGTGTGTGGCAGGCTAATATTAAAAAAAGCATATTAGTGCATGTCCCTATGACAAATGGCGAAGTACAAGAAACCGGCGACTTTGAGCTCGATGGCGTTACTTTTGCTGCAGCTGAAGTAAAACTTGAATTTATTGACCCCGCTGATGGCGATGGCGCGTTATTTCCAACTGGTAATGTAGTTGATGATTTAGAAGTACCGGGTGTTGGTACTTTAAAAGCAACAATGATAAATGCAGGTATTCCTACCATATTTATTAACGCCACTGATATTGGTTATACCGGCACAGAGCTGCAAGACGATATAAATAACCATGTTGCAGCGCTTGAAAAGCTTGAAACCATTCGTGCTTATGGCGCTGTTAAAATGGGTTTAATCACTAACATTAGTGAAGCGCAAGCTCGCCAACATACGCCTAAAGTTGCGTTTGTTGCATTACCTTTAGATTACAAAGCATCTAGCGGAAAGCTTATTGAAGCTGCAAATATCAACTTGTTAGTACGTGCTATGTCGATGGGTAAACTGCACCATGCCATGATGGGCACAGCTGCTGTTGCTATTGGCACGGCTGCAGCAATCGAAGGCACACTCGTAAATATAGCCGCTGGTGGCGGCGCATTGAGTGAAGTTAACTTTGGTCATCCGTCGGGCACGCTAAAAGTAGGTGCTGAGGCTAAAAATAATGCTGGCAACTGGCTAGTTACCAAAGCAAGTATGAGCCGAAGTGCACGCGTATTAATGGAAGGGGTTGTAAGAGTCCCTCAGTAATTACTAAACATTTACTTTAGGTAAGTAAACAAGTTTTATAAACGTTTGCTTAGCTAAAGTAAAACCTACTAACATTCATTATAAACAATCCTTTTTCATTAATTTTTCGAATTATCCTCTTTTTTAGCTCTCATCCATCGCATTTACTTGAAGAATATAATTAACAAACTAGATTGTATGTAATATTCATTTAATAAAGTGAATATATTGTATCAATATGTGCTGGTTCTTTATGAGTGTCTATAGGTTATTGAATAATAGAGATGCTGATAAAGAAGTAGCTCATAGAATAAAGATAAATACTTCTATAAAACGTATAAATATGTAGCATAACTATATAGCTTAATGGTATTTTTAATGTTCTGGTAACAAAGGTTATGATTGTGTACTTTTTTAATGCTTTTTAAACATAAAAGCTTACACAAGCCACTATCAACTAAACTAATTTCTGATACTCATTCCAGGCTATCAAGGAGAAATAAATGGTAAAGCGTACGATCAAATTTACACCTATTGCAGCTTCAGTTGCACTTACATTAGGCTTAACAGCATGTGGTTCGGACAATGACAGAAACATTCCTGTTACACCTGTAGAATCTTTTACTGCAACAGGTGATGCACAGTTCAACATTGAAGTAACTGGTAAAGCAGTTAAAGGTTCAATGAAAAGTGCAGTAGTAACTGTAATGACTTTAGATGCATCTGGTCAAAGCGTTCCTGTTGCGTTTCGCTCAGCTGCTTCAGCAGAAGCAGAGTCTTTTTCTGAAGAAGCACTATCACAAAGTGCTGCTGATGCTGCAGTAGAAGCAAGTAAAATTGCTGCTAACCCTGAAGTATTAACTGATGAAAGCGGCCGTTACAGCATCTACTTAGATGATGACTTTACTGGACCAGTTTACATTACTGTTAAAACGTCTGCAGAAGGCGATGATAGCTTTTTACGTTGTGATGCTTACGTAGGTTGTGGCGATTACGATGTAGCGCCAGAAGAAGATGACGTAAATGATGGCGATACTGCGATTGAGTTTGGCGAATGGTACAAAACTGACCTAGAGCTTTCAGTTGTTAAATTTGTTCCAGCTGTTGAAGCAGATACATCTGGAGTAAGTGGTTCTGCAGGCGATGCTAATGTAGAAGCTTCTTATAAAGCTAATGTTACTTTCTTAACATCGTTAGTGGCGGCTCTTCTTCTTGACTCAGGTTCAAGTGTAGATGAAGACGCAATTGCTAAAGCAAGCTTAGATACTGTTGTACAAGTAATGGGTCAAGACGCTGCACTTTTACTTTCAGCTATTATTGGTGATTTATCTAACGGCGGCGCTGTAGATTTAAGTGATGTTGATGGCGAAGAAGAACTTACTGACGGTATTTTAGCAATTGCACAGCTTTCATCTTCAATTCAAGGTTTACCTTCAATTGGTGATGTAATGAGCAGCATTAAAGCTGGTATTAAATCAGGCCAGTTTAAAGGTAATGCTGATGCTAGCATTGCAGCAATAGCGACAATGTTACAAACAGCTATTACAAATACTGCAAATGTTTTTGTTGCCATTGCTACTGGTACTGAAGATGACATTAAAACTGCATTAGAAGCCGCTTTCGCAGCAAAAATTCCAGCTCCTACTGCTGGTGAGATAGTTGCATTTGCTGCTAACTCAGCTGATGTTGCTAAAAAAGCAAAAGCTGCTAAAGATAAAGCTGTTAAAAATGGTGCTGCAACTGATGCGAGCCTTGCAGCCGCTGCAGTAAAAGTTAAAAAAGCACTAGAAGTAATTGGTTGTACTGGTGCAGAATGTACAGTTGGAGATGATTTTTATACAGCTCTAGCAGCTGCTTTAACAGTAGAAGTTACAGCTTCTCAAACTGCACTTACTGCATTAGAAATGAGCATTGAAACAGCTCAAAGCTCACTTGCAGATGTTCAAGCAATGGGTGGCGATGCTCTTACAGCTGATAACGCAGCTGCATTTGTAAGCGCTGTTACATTACTGAAAAATGAAGCTACTACGGCTGATTTAACAGCTAAAGCAGACTCTATTTTTGTTAAATCACAAGGCTATGTAACTGCTGCAAAAGCGTTAGTTACTCAAAGCTCTGATTACCAACAAGTTCTTGATTCTGCAACGTCGTTGCAAACAGATGCATCTGTTGCTGTAACTGACACCGCTGCATACGACGCGGCACTAGCTGCACTAGTAGCTGAAGCTGAAGCAGCGATTACAGAGTTTGATGTGGCTCTTGCTGCTGCAAAACTAGTTGCTGAAGACACTGCAGACGTTGCTGATGAGAAAAAATCAGTAGCAGACACAGCTGAAGCGGCTTCTACTAGCGCACTTGCTAACGCAGAAAATGCAATGGTAGATACTGCTGCAAACGCTGCTGAAGCAAAAGAGCTTGCAATGACTGCCGTTACTGCTGCGTCTGATTTTGCTGCTGCTGTTGATGCACTTGAAATTTCTATTGAGCAAGCACTTGTTGCTGCTAATGCCTACCTAGAACTTGAAGGCGAAGGCGCACAAGCAATGATTGATGCGCTTACAGCTATGCAAACAGCTGCTGTAGCTCAAGGTGAACTAGCTAGCGAGCAATTTGTAACAGCTTATAATCTACAGCTTGCTGCTGAAACTGCAGTTGCAAAACTTGAAGTACTAACTTCTGTTAAAGCTACATCAGAGTCTTTAGCGACAATGACTGTGCTTACTAACACTGGTGGTCAAGCGGTTATCGATGCAGCAGACGTTCTTGCCGACGTAATTGATGAATTAGCTGAAATGGGTAATAACTCAGGTACAGGTACTTCAACTCGTAATGCTGATTGGGATTATGCTTATAATTTAGATGATCTTACGCTAATGCTTAGCAATGCGACTACAGGTGAGATGATCAGCGCAGCTGCATCTTATCAAGACAATCAGCTTGTTGTTGCTTGGGGTGCTACGCTAGTAGGTGAAAATGACGCTTCAGTTAAGCTTGTAACTGCTGATACACAAACACAAGCACTTACAGATTGTGTTGAATTTGCCGCTGGTACAATTGATTCAACTCAAATTGATTCATGTTTAGTATTTACTTTTGATGGCGCAGTGACGGCTGAAAATGTAGATGACGCTGAAATTGTAATGACTGAGATGTCGAACCATGTTGAAATTGTTGATGGTGATTCTGGCTTCACTGGTATGTTAAGTATTACAGCTGATGATGCAACAGATTCAGGCTCTATTACATTAGAGGGTGTTTCTGGTGATGTAGACTTTAAAGTAATGACTACATACCTTGACAGCGACATGGAAGAGACAAGTGCTCTAGATATTACTGTAAATAATGCAATGGGTTATACATTGTCTATTACTGGTAATGAAAGTGCAGGTTACACTGGTGACGTTATGGCTATGTACAATGAGATGATGATGTCTTTTGGTACTGCAACTAAAACAACAAACGGTCTTTCAATTACTTACATTGATGGTGACGTAGTTGATTACACTGATGTTGATTTAATTGATTCATCTAAGTAATATTTAAACTATAAAAGGGGAAAGCAGTGCTTTTCCCTTTTTTTATAGAAAGCGATTAAATTATGAAAAAAAAAATTCTCTTGTTAGGATTTTCAACAGCTTTTATTTCTCCTCTTGCTTCCGCAGATAACCAATTTCAAATTTTTACCCACTTTGACGCAGAAATTTATACTGAAGCACAACCAGTACAAGCTTTTGTAGATGATTTTGATGCTCCATTAAAATCGGGTGACAGTGCATTTACCTATAATATATTTGAAGTAGGTGTTGGCTACGGTAATTTTAAGGTAGGTTTACAAAGTCGTTACGACTATGTCCTTAACTTTGATCCTGATACAGCTAAATATACTCATACCGAAAAAAATGATCTAGAGTTTGAAGATAGATTTTATACATATTACCTTGATGCTAAACAAGCAACGTCTAACGGTGTATTTGTATCTTATGATTTTAAATTTTTAGATAAAAATGCATTAACAATAACACCTAAACTTTCTGTTTTTGCCAGCTCACACTATCAAGATGCCACTGTAAATGGTGAAATTTATAGTGATGAAGTTGAAGGCGCTGTAACTGTTGATTACAACTTTTCAAAAGATATATTATTTAAAAAGTTTTCACCTTCAGAAAAGCCTGAAGGGCTTGGCTATAGCCTAGATATTTTTGCTGATTGGCAAGTAAACGATGAGCTTCAGGTTGGCTTTAGCGTAAAAGATTTGCTTTATAAAACAGAGTATGAAGACAGTGGCTCCGTAAAAGGTCAAACTACTGAAATTCCATTTAGCGAAGATGACAACGGCGATATTATTACTCAGCCAACAGTTTCATTAAAAACATCTGCATTTGGAAATACGGTATCTCATGATTTAGAAATGGAAATGCGACTACAAGCATTTGCCGATTACAGAATAAACGACCGATTTTCGACTCAGTTAACTTTAAAACGTTACGACAAAGACACGTTCAGCCAATTAAAAGGCCGTATACACTTTTGGGATCATTGGAAAGTACAGGCAGGCTATGAGACAAAAAGTGAAGCATTTTTAGTTGGTATAGAAAACGAGTATTTTGGTCTTAATTTACAAACTGATAGCCTAGATTTAGATAAAGCCTATTATGCTAATGTGAATTGGTACGTGAACATTAAGTTTTAAGGAATGAAGATGTTAAAACAAATTATACCCTTAGGGGTAGCTATTGCATTGGTAGGTTGTGGTTCTTCATCAGACAGTGACAGTTCAGAGTCTGTTGCAGTGAGTGAGATTGCTACATCTTCTTCTGTGAGTTTTTATGTATCTAATTGGCAATCACCACAGGGCACGCTTAATGTTTTAGATAGCGACGGGGTGGTGCAAGAATCAATTGAAGTTGAAAACATCAATACTGCGAGTGTAAGTGTAACTCCACTTACTTTTAATAGTTTTGAGTTTATACCGAGTGATACTGCTCTACCTTGTCCTCGCTTTACAGGTTGTGGCAGAACAGTTCGTGGTGATGTAAATGACTTAAACGCAAACCGTTTAATAGACTACCAAGAATTGACAGCCGTTACTCTTAATTACAAAGCAGATGCATTTAGTGCACCAGGTGTAAATACGGTTTATTTATCGCCATTGAGTAAAGCAATTACAGATGAAGGCTTTAGTGCTACGCAAGCTAGTTTATCAGCCACGCCTTTTTATCATTTAACGCACAGCAATTTAAATGCAAGTGTTGAAGCAGAAATGGTTACTAATGCATTTACTTATGCGGCAATTTTAGCTGGTGTTGCTGATAGTACGTTTAGTGTTGAAAGTGCTTTTAATGCATTTACTAACTTAGAGACTGACCAGCAAGCATGGCAAGATTATAGCGATTTAGCAGCGCAGTATGTTACAGATAACTTATTTAGCGACCAAGGTAATGCTTTGCTGCAAAATGTAGCTGGTCAAGTTAAGCAAACAATTGCAAGTGTAACTACATTTACAAATTGGCAGGCTCGCTCAACAGAAGTTCAAAGCTTAGATTCTAGAGAGTTACTTGTTGATACACGAAATATTATAGGTGCTGCAAGACTTCAAGAAAAAAGCTATTCAGATGAATTAGACGTAAAATTTGCTGAGCTTGAAGGTGCGTTTGATGAAGACACACAAAGAACACTTGATGCACTTACTAATGCTTTAAACGAAGTTATTACAAATTATTCACCACTAGCTGATGGCTCTACACCATCAGGACAATATAAACTTCGTGACTTAGATATTGATTACAGCCAATCACCTTATACTTGGGCTATAACTGGCACATATGATGATTTACCTATAACAATTGATTTATCAATTCCAACATTTAGAGTAAGTGGTGTATTAGGTAATAAAATTGAAGGTGTAATGAGCGCAACGATCACAAATGGTGCTACGGTTTTAAGTGTAGATGTAAGTGAGTTGCTAATTCAGTTTGATGGTATAGATGCTCAAAGTGAATTAAATCCAGAAGCCGACACAGGTATTACACAGGTAACTACCAATGTAATTATCAATAAAGCCGCTGGTAAACTTGAAGGTGACTTATCACTAAACTTAAATCGCTTTGTTAATTCATTAGGTGAAGAGTCTACGACGTTATCTACTTTTGATTTTAATGGTGATTACGTAAGTGACATTCAAGACACTGCATTTCATATCACTGCAGTAGAGGCTTCGCCTTTTATTGGTGAAGATAATGACGATTTAGCATTTACTTTTGAATTAGATTTTCCGTTGAGTGGTGCAAGCGATTTTAAGTTTGCTTACGTGGGCGATGTTGAAAACTTATCAGAACTTACCTCTACAGATATATTTGTTAGCATAAAAAACCGTGCGTTAGATTTACGTATTCGTGATGTTAGTGGCAACATTAATCTAATAGCGAAAGGCGAAAATGGACGTTGGTTAGATGTAAAGCAAAAGGGCCGTAATTACAGTGGCGGTTTATATTTTGGTGATACTAAACTAGCTGATGTTACTGCAGTACGTGGTATTCCTGGTGTTTTATTTCCAAATGGTGAGTTTGAATCGTTATTTTAACCATTAGTTAAGTGGTTTTAGAAATATTCAAAATCCGATATTAGTTTTCTAGTATCGGATTTTTTAATGCTTGTTATATTAGTTAAATGCGCCTGAATCAAGGTAGCTGCCGATCCCGAGTGTAAACATCCATATCCCCCATAAACTATGCTCAATAACACACACGACGGTTGAGCGGCTTTGTGCATAGGTATAAGCAAACAGTAAGCCACCTAAAAATGCTAAGGCTACTGCAATCCAATTTGCATACACACTATGCGCCAACGCAAATACACTTGCACTAACTACAATACGCACTGCTTTTTTGGGCATGATGCGTTTATAACGATGAAAAAAATACGTTCTGAATATTAACTCTTGAGGAATAACCGACAGTATTGGGTAGAGCAACAACAGTAAAAGCCAATCATTAAACGAGTTGCGGGGAAGGGTAAACCAGTTGCCCTGATGAATAATCCCGTAAAACATACCCGAGAACAGCGCACCTAAAAAAAAGAAGCTAAACACACGTTTTTTAACAGCAGAAAATTGCCCAAGGCTTGTAAGCCTAAAACGTTTAAAATGCGGATCGCCCAGTAGCAACATACAACACACGCTCATTAAAATAATAAGCGCAGGAATAAGCCAGTTAGCTAAATGCTCGCGTAATCCAAAACCCAACAAGGGGAGTAATACAAAAATAAGGGTAAATTCAAACCAGCGATATTGATTGGCGTTCAAGGTCGTCTCAACTTGTTTTTTTAATAAGCTATCAAGCTAAGACGACATTTTTATGACGAGATTAGTAATCTACAAAGTGATCTATAAAATTATTTTGCAGGTTCTTCTTCACTAGGGAGGTATTTGTACAAGGCAATAATAGTGGCAAAAATACTCACAAAGGTAATACCCATTAAACCAAATACTTTAAAGTTGACCCAAAAGTCGAGCGAAAAGTTATACGCAATATAAATATTCAGCCCAGCGATACCAGCAGTAATAGCAACCCACATTAAGTTAAGCTTATCCCATAATGGCTCTGGAACAACAATAGCTTGTTTTGTATCGTTAGCGTTTTCGAGAATTGAACTAAGCGCTTTTTTAACGAGATTTTTTTTAAGTACATAACGGCTAACAAGTAACGTTAAGCTTAAACCTGCGTATATGAGTGTTGCTTTCCATTTTATGTATTGCTCATCATGAAGTACCAGCGTTAACGTGCCAAACACGGCAGCAATGCCAAAAAATATCCACTGACGAGTAGGCACAGAGCCATGTTTAAAGTAGCTATAAGCAACTTGAATGAGCGTAGTGGCCATTAATAAACCGGTAGCCCAGTAAATATCGACTAGCTTAAAAACTGCAAAAAACAGTATGAGTGGGATGTATTCAATTAATGCGTGCATAGCTTACCTAAATTATACAAAAAAGAGTCAAAGGCTTTTTACCACATAAAGCTTAGCAACTACAAGGTTGACTTGTTGCCCTGTAACCCTTAGCCTGCGTGGCTTTATTGCCAATTTGGTTTGGTATTTTTTATATCATCATATTCCCACGCTTAACCAACACTGATTTGGCGTGTATTTAGGAGCCTAAAATGAATAAAGCAGAACTCGTTGCTGCCATTGCACACAAAAGTGAATTAACAAAAAAAGATTCTCAAGCGGCACTTTCAAGCTTGCAAAAAGTAATTACTAAATCGCTTTCTGAGGGCGATCAAGTTCAAATAAATGGCTTTGGTACGTTTGCACTAAGTTATTACCCAGCGCGTACTGGACGTAACCCGCAAACAGGTGCTGCAATTGAAATAGAAGGCGCTAATAAAGCGGTTTTTAAACCGGCTAAAGCGTTAAAAGATCTACTTTAATTCTATTTAAGGTTTTAAACCCCGTATTGATAGATAAGTTACATGAGCGCGAAGTAAATTCACACCTACGGGTATATGTTGTAGGTGAGGTTTTACACCTCGCGTTTGGTGGCTTTAAATTATATGAGCTGGAAATAAATTCGCACCTATGTAGATTATTCATAATCTCTAAATGATTTACATGGCATTATAAATCCACTTACATTAAATCCTTTATTTTCAATTACTTGTCATCGGCATGCATTATGCTGTTTAACTGTGTGTTTCGAACATATTTTTAAACAATACCAGTCCGCTTATATATGGGGTCTATTGAACGTTAAGAAAATTACGCTAGAACTAGGCAAAAATTTTTCGTATTTAGTTGTTCTAAATGAAAGGTTTTTAACGACGTTATAGTGCGATTTAATTCGTTAAATTGCTCAAAGATTTATGCAGGTTGGTATCAAATAAGGAGATCTCAATGAGTACATTACAAACAAGCACACGTTTACAAGGCAAAAAAATTGCAATTTTAGCCACTGATGGGTTTGAGCAAAGTGAGCTTTTATCTCCACGCAGCGCATTACTTGATGCCGGTGCAAACATCGAAATAGTATCAATTAAAGAAGGCCAAATTACGGGCTGGGATGAAGACAAGTGGGGCGATAAAGTAACAGTAGATAAACTAGTTACAAACGCAGACCCCGCTGATTATGACGCGCTTATGCTACCTGGTGGTTTATTTAACCCAGACAGTTTACGCCAAGATAAAGATGCTAAAGCCTTTATTGATGGCTTTTTTGGCGCAGAAAAAAATAAACCCGTTGCTGCTATTTGCCATGCGCCGTGGCTGTTAGCCGAAATTAATAAACTGCGTGACCGTACTATTACCTCTTTTCCAAGTATTAAAAGCGATTTAATTAATGCAGGTGCCAATTGGGTTGACCAAGAAGTATGTGTAGATAAAGGCTTAGTAACGAGCCGAAGCCCAGCTGATTTAGAAGCATTCAATGCTAAATTTATTGAAGAGATTTTAGAGGGTAAACACCAAGCTCACTAATTTTCTTTTTAAAACGTTTGGATATTGATACAGCGTTTGATTTTAAAAAACAAAAAAGGGCATTTTAAATGCCCTTTTTTTAATGCGTATAAAACACGCCCTAGTTAGATTATAGCGATGTAGCTGCTTTCATATCGGCTACAAAAGCTTTTAGCTGCGCGGTCATTACAGGTAAATCATTAAGGTTAGCTTCAATAATTTTAACTACAGCAGAGCCTGAAATAGCACCGGCTGCTCCTGCATTAAGAGCCGCTTTTACATCATCTGGCGTTGAAATACCAAACCCTAAAAGAGCAGGGGCTGCATGGTATTCTTTTAATTTAGTAACAATATTACCAGCAGGCATTTGTGCTTTAGTATCGGTACCGGTAACACCTGCGCGCGATAGTAAATACGTGTAACCACGACCGTAAGAGGCGCACTGTTTGAGCGTGTCGTCATCGGCATTTGGTGTTGCAATAAAAATTGGGTCTACACCGTTATCCATAGCTGACTTTCTAAACATTTTAGATTCATGTAAAGGCACATCAGCCACTAAAATTGAGTCTACGCCTACTGCTTTTGCATCTTTATAAAATGCTTCTATACCACGTTTAAACACAAGGTTTGAATACAATAATAAGCCAATTGGAATATCGGCGTTATACTCACGTATTTCTTTAATAATATCAAAGCAATCTTGTGTGTTAATGTGCACATCGAGGGCGCGAATATTAGCTTTTTGAATTACTGGACCATCTGCAATTGGGTCAGAAAACGGAATACCAAGCTCAAGCGCATCAGCGCCGCCGTCAATTAGACTTTTAATAATCGCAATACTTTGCTCTTTACCTGGGTCGCCAATCGTTACAAATGGTACAAACGCACCTTGTTTTTGCTCGTTAAGCGCTGCAAACATTTTGCCGTAACGATCCGTTTTTACTTGGCTCATAGCTGACCTCTTTCAGTTAGTACATTGTGAACGTGTGCTAAATCTTTATCGCCACGACCACTTAAATTAATCACTATAACACTTTCCTCGGTTAGCTCCTCTGCGTACTTAAGCGCATAAGCTAACGCATGGCTTGATTCAAGCGCCGGAATAATCCCTTCATTTTTAGCAAGCGACTGAAACGCATCAAGCGCTTCTGTATCGGTAATACCCACGTATTGAGCGCGACCAGTTTCGTGTAAAAATGCATGTTGAGGACCAACAGCTGGGTAATCAAGACCCGCTGATACCGAGTAAGACTCTTCAATTTGGCCATCATCATTTTGCATAATGTACGTATAAGTACCGTGCAATATGCCTTTTGTGCCTTTACAAATTGTTGCACCGTGCTCATTTGTATCAAGCCCTTTACCAGCAGGCTCAACACCAATTAATTTAACGCCTGGCTCGTCAATAAAGTCAGTAAACATACCAATTGCGTTTGAACCACCACCAACACAGGCAATAACAGCGTCAGGTAAACGACCTTCTGCTTTAAGTACTTGTTGCTTAGCTTCTTCACCAATAATTTTTTGATACTCGCGTACAATTGTTGGGAATGGGTGAGGACCCGCAGCTGTACCTAGTAGGTAATGTGCGTCTTGGTAATTTGCTGACCAGTCACGCAGCGCTTCATTTACTGCATCTTTTAATGTGCCAGAACCCGCTGTTACCGGAATAACTTCTGCGCCCATTAACTTCATTCTAAATACGTTAGGTTGCTGACGTTCAACGTCTTTTGCGCCCATATAAATACGACATTTTAAACCCAGTAAGGCACATGCAAGCGCGGTTGCAACACCGTGTTGACCGGCACCTGTTTCAGCAATCACTTGTTTTTTACCCATACGCTTAGTAAGTAACGCCTGACCAAGTACTTGGTTTGTTTTATGTGCGCCGCCGTGTAGTAAGTCTTCACGCTTTAGATACAGTTTTACTTTTGGGTTTTTAACTAAATTGCGCGTTAAAGTAAGTGGGGTAGGACGACCCGCATACTCGTTTAATAATTTACTTAGCTCTGCCTGAAACTCAGGATCTTTTTGTGCTTTGTTAAATTCGTTTTCTAACTGCTTAAGCGCAGGGACAAGTAACTCGGGTACAAACATACCGCCAAACTCGCCAAAATAAGCTGGATTTTGCATTTTAACCTCAATAATTTCTGATGCTCGTAAAAGCATTGTGTAATTTGTTAGGGCACTTTTTACCCGCAGACTCTTCAACGCCTGAGTTTAAATCAAGGCCTAAGGCACCTTTTAAAAGCGCATCTTTAATATTGTCTGGATTTAAGCCTCCAGCGAGCATAAACGGTGTAGTTGCATCGCTTAGCACTGACCAATCGAATGCTTTACCTGTACCGCCGGCTTGAGTATCGCTGTGCGTATCGTAAAGATGACGATCAACTCCACTTACAGGTGTGGGTAATGCATCTTTTATTGCTTGTGCTTTCCATATCTCGCAGCCGTTTGGTAACTGTGTACGCAAGACAGCAATGTAATCGTCACTTTCTTGGCCATGTAATTGTACTGCCGCTAATTTTAACACACTTGCGTATTGAACAACTTGCTCAATGGGGGCATCTACAAATACACCCACAAAGTTAAGTGGTGCACTTTGGCTCAGTTCTCTTGCGCAATCTAAATCTACATAGCGTGGCGATTTAGGATGAAAAATTAAACCACCATAAACAGCACCGTTTTGATATGCCGCTTGTGCATCTTGAGTTCGCGTTAAACCACATACCTTATTGTCACCTAAAATAACACGGCGACATGCTTGCTCTAAATCACGCTCGCCCATGAGTGAGCTGCCAATTAAAAAGCCATCGCATAATGGAGCTAAACGTTTTACGTCTTGATGGGTGTAAATACCCGATTCCGAAATAACCACTTTATCAGCTGGAATAAGCTTTCGTAGTTTTTCGGTAGTGGCTAAATCGGTGCTTAAATCGCGTAAGTCGCGGTTATTAATGCCAATGATTTGTGCATCAAGTGCAAGTGCGCGGTGTACTTCTTCTTCATTACTTACTTCGGTTAATACCGACATATTAAGTGAATCTGCAACCGCATGCAGTGCGTTATAGCTTTCGTCATCGAGTACCGAAAGCATCAGTAATATAGCGTCACCGCCATAAATACGTGCCATGTACACTTGGTACTCATCTATAAAAAAGTCTTTACAGATAAGCGGTTGTTCTACTTGGCTGCGCACAAATTCGAGGTAATCAAAACTGCCTTGAAAATATTTAGCGTCAGTTAACACACTCATGCAGGTAGCGTATTTTTTATAAACTGAGGTAATTTCAGTCAAATCAAACGGGTCTCTAATTAACCCTTTTGAAGGCGATGCTTTTTTACACTCTAAAATAAACTGTGTGCCAGGTGCTGCAAGTGCTTTATAAAAGCTACGGCTTGTAGGCACTGCAAGATGCTTAAAGCTTTCAAGCGGACGCGTGGCTTTTCTTTCAATTAGTTCTAATTTTTTATCAGCAACAATTTTGTCTAATACATTAGCCATTACTTACCTCAATAATTGCACTTAGTGTGTTCATGGCTTGCCCTGAACTTAATAATGTTTGTACTTGTTTTGCCCCTTCTTTTAACGTTTCTGCTTTACCTGTTAGGTATAAAAGGGCAGCTACGTTAACCACAATAGCAGCATTATGTGCATCTGTGCCTTTGCCTTGCAAGATGGCGAGGCTAGCATTTGCGTTGTATTGTGGGCCTTCACCAGCGAGTTGTTCAAGTGAATAGTTTGCAAGGTCGAAGTCGCTTGGGTTTAGTGTGTACTGCGTAATCTCGCCATTATTTAGCTCAACTACCGTTGTTGGGCCGTGTAGGGCTATTTCGTCAGTGCCCGAGCCGTGAACAATCATAGCGCGCTTTGTGCCAAGGGTTTTAAGTGTTTGTGCCATTGGCATACACAACGCTTCGTTATACACGCCGAGTAATTGCACTTCAGGAGCCGCAGGGTTAGCAAGTGGGCCTAAAATATTAAAAATAGTGCGTGTTTTAAGCGCTGTACGCACGCCCATCGCATGGCGTACGCCACTGTGATAGTGCGGTGCAAACAAAAAGGTAAAATTGGTTTGCTCAAGACATTTTGCCGCTTGCTCTGGGCTCATATCTATATTAATGCCCAGTGCTTTGAGTAAATCGGCTGAGCCTGAATTACTCGATACACTGCGATTACCGTGTTTTACCATGTTAATACCGGTAGCAGCGGCTACAATAGCAGCCGTTGTACTTATATTAATTGTGTTAGAACCATCGCCACCGGTGCCACAGCTATCGGCAAGTTGCGTACTGCTGGTAGTAAAAGCAACGGCGTTTTCGCGCATTGAGGCCGCAGCGCCTGCAATTTCGTCGCTTACTTCGCCTTTAATTTTAAGGCTTATAAGTAGGGCGGTTAGCTCAATTTCACTCATATTACCTTGCATTATTTCATCAAAAAGCGCTTTGGCGTCTGCGTAGCTTAATGATTGCCCTGTAATTAGTTGCTCAATAGCGTGTTGAACATTTATGGGTTGTTCTGGTTGTGTACTCATAATGTCCTCTTTTATTTAGCGCGTGTTAAGTAAGCGACACTTTGCTGAAGTAGCATTGCGCCGTTTGGCGTTAGTATTGATTCTGGATGAAACTGATAACCTAATGCGTTGTCATCATGATGATAAATAGCCATAGGGATATCTTCGTATTGGGCAATAACCTCAATATTATCAGGCACTTTTGTTGCCATTAATGAATGGTAACGTGCCACAGGCATTGTATTGCCCATACCATCAAATACAGGATGATCGCCTAAATTAATAATTGAAGACTTACCATGTACGGTTTCACCCGCGTGACCGATTACTCCGCCATAGCTTTGGGTTAACGCTTGTTGACCCAAACAAATACCTAGCATTGGGAAGTGGCCTTTAGAGAGCTCAATAAGCTCCATCAAACAGCCTGCATCGCTTGGTGTACCTGGACCTGGCGAAAGTACTAATAGTACTTGGCCTTGCTCTTGGCGCATTTTGTTAAAAATAACCTCAGCGCTAATGTTGTTTCTGTAAACAACCAATTCGCAGCCAAGCATCGTAAGCTCATCAACAAGGTTATATGTAAATGAGTCAAAGTTATCTAAAAAATAGATTTTAATAGGATTCGCTTTACTCATTTTATACCGCCTTATACGTAGATTTTATGGCGGTGATAACCGCTTGTGCTTTAGCGCGAGTTTCGTTTGCTTCTGAAATAGGATCTGAGTCAAACACTACACCTGCACCTGCTTGCACGTAGGCTATGTTATTTTTAACAAAAGCAGAGCGAATAACAATACAGCTATCCATTGCGCCATCACCGGTTAAGTAACCTACTGCGCCGCCATAGCTGCCACGGCGCTTACCTTCAGTTTGACGAACAAGCTCAGCAGCACGAACCTTTGGTGCACCAACAAGCGTTCCCATGTTCATACATGCTTGGTAAGCGTGCAGTGCATCAAGCTCGGGTTTTAGTGTGCCAACAACGCGTGACACTAAATGCATTACTTGTGAATAGCGGTCTACTTTTAATAGCTCTTTGGCAAAACGAGTACCTGCAACACTAATACGTGCAACGTCGTTACGGGCTAAATCGACAAGCATTAAATGCTCGGCGCGCTCTTTTTGATCGTTTCTAAGTTCAAGCTCAATGCGGCTGTCTAGGTCTGGGTTTATTTGCCCATTAGCAAATTTGCCACGTGGGCGAGTGCCAGCAATTGGGTATACTTCAACTTGCTGAGATTGCACTGTGTATTTAAGTGCTGATTCAGGCGATGCGCCAAATAAAGCAAAGTCTTCATCGCGCATATAAAACATATACGGACTTGGATTTTGCTTTTTAAGCTGGCTATAAGCATGCAAAGCGTCAGGACAAGGTAGTGAAAATGTACGCGACGGCACTACCTGAAAAATATCACCATCTACAATATTCTTTTTAAGCTTAACCACTTGCTCGCAGTAAGTGTCATCGTCAATATCAACGCTTACCTCACATTCGCCACTTTGCATATCCGCACTAAATTCTGAGGCGTTATCGCACAGTGTATTTAATCGCTCTAGCTCTTTGCCTACTTCAAAGCAATTAGCGTGTACGTCTGGGCCGTTAAATACATTACCAATGAGTTCGGTTGTTTGTTTTTGATGATCAATAACAACTAAGGTTTCGGCTAAATAAAATACGTAATCTGGGCAGGTATTTTCGCCATCAGGTACATCACTTAACTGCTCAAAGTTTGCTACCATATCGTAGGCAAATACACCGCCTAAAAATAACGAAAATGGATTGTTAGTTGTGCTTTTTATACTGTTAATACAAGTGCGCAGAGCGCTAAATGCATTATCTGCAATTAGTTTACTCGCTTCGTCAGTATCGCCGCTAGTGTCTAAATAACACAGGGTAAGTGTTGCGCCGTCTAAAGTAGCGTCACAGCTTTTAACATTTGCCTGCAAGTAGCTTAGAAGCTGTTGCCCATTATTAGATTGAGCAGTAATAGTGACTGTTTTACCTTGGCATACAATGCGCAGTGCACAGTCGACTAAAATTAAACTTTTTACACTGTCTTTAGAATCAATCTCAGCCGATTCAAGCAGTAGTGAGTTAGGCTTATCAAGTGCCGCGTATAATGCAAGTGGACTACTTATATAGTCGCGTACTTGCGTAATGCTTGTTACTTCGCCTGGTGTGGTAGTTATATGACTAAAAATCAAACCTCATTCCCTCAAAAAATTAAACCCCGCAATGCTTTAGCAATGCGGGGTTTGAATAACGATATCTAAATTACAAACAGATCATTACCGTCCCGCTATATCAGGCGCCACCACCAACGATGTGTAAGAGTAAGACCGTTATTCATGTTTTTCTGCCTCAAAATTTGTTAAATATTTTTAACGTATACGTTTCGTAAAATTTAGTTATAAAAAAACCCGCATAGTTGCGGGTTTTGAATTTTTGTTAGACACGACAATTCATCACCCGATAATTACGAGTGCCACCACCAAATAGTGTTTAAGTTTGAATTGATCATTATTGTTAATTCTTAATGTGTCTGAAAGTGGCTACAGTAAAACGTATCTTATGCTTTTGTGTCAAGTGTTTATTTAAAACAATTTAGTCAAAAAAGTTGTTATACTTACATAAACACCAGTAACCCTTAATTTTAAGCAGTTTTCTTTTGATAAAATATGATTTACATAGCCATACCACACATTCAGACGGGCGTTTAACGGTTGAAGAATTATTGCATCGCGCTGTTGATAAAAATATTGATGTGTTTGCTATTACCGATCATGACACTGTGGCGGCTATTAAGCCTGCGCAGCAACTTATTGAAGCAGAAAACTTACCGCTTTCATTAATAACGGGTACCGAAGTGTCTACTAAATGGGAAAGCTTCGAAATTCATATTGTAGGTTTAAATATTGATATTAATAATATTGACCTTACCTCTTTATTATCAGCTCAGCAGCAAAAGCGAGAAGAGCGTGCACTAGAGATTGGTGTTCGCCTTGCAAAAAATGGCTTTGATGGCATTTACGAGCAAGCTAAAGAGCTGGCAAAAGACGCGCAAATAACGCGTGCACATTTTGCACGCGCCCTTATTGAGCGCGGTGTTGCTAAAAATTTCCCGGGTGTTTTTAAAAAGTACTTAGGGCGTGGCAAAACAGGCTACGTACCAAGTTGCTGGTGCACCATGCAAACCGCTATTGAGGCCATACATGCCGCTGGTGGTGTTGCTGTACTTGCGCATCCAAGTAGCTATCAAATGTCAAACAAGTGGCTACGCAAATTATTAGTAGAATTTAAAAGTGTAGGAGGGGACGCAATGGAAGTTGCACAACCTCAACAGGCGCCAAGCGAACGTCAATTTTTAGGTGAACTCAGCCGTGAGTACGAACTACTTTGCTCTCAAGGGTCTGATTTTCATTTTCCGACAAGCTATTTAGAGCTTGGCAAAAATTTATACCTACCAAAAGACTGCCAAGGTGTTTGGCAAGCTTGGGAAGGAGAAGAAGGGGCATTAACATGAGTCAATTATTTCATATTCATCCTGATAACCCGCAACCGAGACTAATTAGTCAAGCCGTTGATATTATTAAACAAGGCGGCGTTGTTGTTTACCCTACAGATTCGGGCTACGCCATCGGTTGTAACATTGGTAATAAGCAAGCCAAAGAGCGCATAGAGCGTATTCGTGGTATTGAAAAAAACGATAATTTTACGCTAGTTTGTCGTGATTTATCGGAGTTATCTACTTATGCACGCGTAGATAACCAGCTATTTAGACTCATTAAAAATAATACGCCAGGGCCATATACCTTTATTTTTAAAGGCACAAAAGAAGTCCCTAAACGTTTATTAAACGACAAGAAAAAAACCATTGGCATGCGTGTAATTGAACACCCAATAGCCTGTGCGTTACTTGCCGAACTTGGTGAGCCGTTAATGTCGTGTTCTTTAATTTTACCAGGTGAGCAGTTTACAGAATCAGATCCTGATGAAATATTAGAGCGATTAGATAAACACGTTGATTTAATTATTCACGGTGGCCACTTAGCCGAGCAAGCAACCACGGTAATCGATTTGTCGGAAGATGAAATTAAGATTTTGCGTGTTGGCTGTGGTGATACAAGCCCGTTTGAGTAATAGCGAGTGAGCGAAAGCACTGCGAATACAAAAAATAGTGAAAAGCCAGTGCAGCAAAAGCTGCCACTGGCTTTTTTGCATGGTAAAGCGGTTGTAGACAAACCAGAAGATTTATACATTCCACCTGACGCGCTCGAAATAATATTAGAAACCTTTGAAGGCCCGCTCGATTTACTGCTCTATTTAATTAAAAAGCATAAGCTTGATGTGCTCGAACTTTCTATTTTTAGTATTACAGAGCAGTACGTAAGTTACGTTGAAATGATGACCGAGTTTCAGCTCGAACTTGCTGGCGAATATTTAGTAATGGCTGCGTTACTTGCGCAAATTAAGTCGCGCTTATTATTACCTGTACATGAAGAGCTTGAAGAGGAAGAAGATCCTCGCGCTGAGCTTATTAAACGCCTGCAAGAGTATGAGCTGTTTAAACAAGCCGCCGAAAACCTCGACGATATTCCCCGTGTTGGTCGTGATATTTTTATAGCGCATGCCGCTATGCCAATAAGTGAAGATACAAGTCAAAATCTCCCCGATATTGAACTTAAAGACTTAATGCTGGCGTTGAGTGATGTAATGGCGCGAGCAAAAACGTTTGAGCATCATCAAATTACTGCTGAAGTACTCTCAACCCGAGAGAGAATGAGCCAAATATTACAGCAACTATCGCAAGCAAACTCGGCAGTGGTATTTAATGCGCTTTTTACCCCAAATGAAGGGCGAAGTGGTGTAGTGGTTAGTTTTATAGCTATGCTTGAGCTCATTAAAGAAGGGCTTGTTACCTGTTTGCAAGTAAGCCCTGAGAGCTTAATTTATGTCAGCTTAAGCGAACAATCCACCCTATAAAACTATTTGTTTAATCATCTATTTGCAAAACTGACTTTAAATAATAAAGTTCTGTGCGTATACGCACGTAAAGTGTTTGTAAATGTTATTTTCATTTACGGCTGTGCACTATATTGTAACGTCATAGCATTATAGGAAGTTACACATGTTTAAAAATACACCTTCATCTTACGGACTTGTCGCCATTATTTTACATTGGCTCATGGCGCTGACTATTTTTGGCCTGTTTGGTTTAGGTTTATATATGGTTGAGCTTACTTATTACGATAGTTGGTATAAAGGTTCACTCGATTTACATAAGAGTATTGGTATTACGCTTGTGGCCGTATTTTTATTTAGAATTTTATGGCGTGCTTTATCTACACAACCTAAACCATTAGGTGAGAGTAAAGGCATAAACCAATTAGCGCATACGGCGCATATTGCTATGTATATTATTTTGGCTGTTATTGTTGTTGCAGGGTATTTAATATCAACCGCAGACGGGCGTCCAATAGAAGTATTTACTTTATTTAATGTATCAGCGCTTGATTTTGCCTTTGATGACCAAGCCGATATTGCAGGAAAAGTACATTATTACGGCGCGTGCACATTAATCGGGTTTGCAGTATTGCATGCACTAGGGGCGTTAAAACATCACTTTATCGATAAAGATAAAACCTTAATTAGAATGATCAAACCATTAAAGGATGATTAAAATGAAAAAATTATTAGTAAGCACAGCCGTTTCGGCTGCAATGATGTTATCGGCAACAGCCGCCAATGCAGCTGATTATGTAATTGATACAAAAGGCGGGCATGCATCTGTTAACTTTAAAATTAAACACTTAGGTTACAGCTGGTTATATGGTCGTTTTAATACTTTTGACGGCACATTTAGTTACGATGCTAAAAACCCTGATGCGTCAAAAATTATGGTAAACATTGATACCACAAGCCTTGACTCTAACCATGCAGAGCGCGATAAGCATTTACATGGTAAAGATTTTTTAAATGTAGATAAATACCCAAAAGCGACATTTAAAAGCACGAGTATTAAATTTGATGAAGACGGCGAAGAGGCTGATGTAACCGGTGAGTTTACGCTGCACGGCGTAACAAACACTATTACTTTTGAAATAGATAAAGTGGGCGAAGGTAAAGATCCGTGGGGCGGCTACCGCGTAGGTTTTGAGGGCGAAACCAGCCTTAAACTTACCGATTACGGTATTGATTACAACTTAGGACCTGCATCTACCCATGTTGATATTATTTTATCAATAGAAGGCGTTCGTCAGTAATACCATTATTAAATATATAAACGCCACTTACTGTGGCGTTTTTTTTGCTTAACAGAAACACAAATTAAGCGACTTCGAATTTGCTTATTTTGCGCTATTAATACGTGACTGTAATAGCGGCCTTAAATGCTCGGGCAACCAGCGCATGAGTAAATCATTATAAGCCTGCATTTTTTTAATAACTTTAAGCTGCTCATTAAGAATAGCAATGTCTTTTGCGCCTTGCTCGTTTTTAGTACAACCAATAAAGCCATAACTGAGCGCTGGGGATTCGGTTAATGGACGCTGCGTTAAGTTCTCTTCAAAGTGCATTGATTTAGCTAAATAGTAATGCTCGCTTGGGTAACCCAGCAAAATATCAATTCGTTTTAGGTTAAGCATATATGTGAGGCTCGCTAGGCTATCGCGAGTGGGTCTAATTACTAAATCTATATTAGGCGTACTGTTTATCAATGTATCTATCTCTTGGCCATAAGAGCGGCTCATAGAGATCCCAAGAGTTAGTTTTTTATCTTGTATTAAATCTAATAGTGATACTTCTTTTGATTCCGCTATATTTAGCGCTTTGGCGAGTCTTTTGTGCATTGCTATTGAAGGCGAGAGGCCCGTTGTTGAGCTCTCCTCTGTAAAATAAATATGCTCTTTTCTGTAATCATTTTTATAAAGCGATAACGCACAAACATTATTTGAAGTATTAGATAGCTCTTGGATTACTTTACCTGAGGGGATAAGCATGCGGTTAAAGGTAATATTAGGAAGTTGTTTTTCAAGTAATGAAATTATGCTTTCGTCACGGCCTTGGTGTTGATATTGACCATTTAAAATATAATAGGGTGCAAAGTCGTGCGCTAGCCAGTTTATGGTTCTAGCATTGCCTATTGAGGTCAGACCGAAAAAAAGTAAGAAAGTTAAAAATATACGGAGCATTACAACAGCTGCCAGTAATTATTATTGTAAAACTATTGTAACCAATAAAGAGCTAAAAAGTAAAATGCCAGCAACGAGGCTGGCATAATATCTTATCAATAATTGCAATAATAAAAGGGCAATTAAAGTTATGTGTTGCTTAGTTAGCTTTTAGCCACTTAACAAACTGGCGTGCATCACTCGCTTTTTGAAACAATGCATTTTTTAAACCTTGTGTATCACTAAAGATTACACGATGTTTGTTTACTGAAATTGATTGCACTGGATGTGCGATTTGGATCATAGACCCATTATATTTATAAGACATAATAAAACTCACTTTATTCTTGTTATTTATTCTGCGCTATATTTTTATAGCAAATTGCAGTTAATAAATTAACGATGTTGTGTTTAGCTTCATTACAGTGTTGACGATCTTTATGACACTTTTGCGATGATAGTAAAAAATCATCTCGGTATTATTCAAGGGGTTCTCGCCGTACAATAACTTAGCTTTCAAATATACGTTTTGCGGGGCTTACTGGATCAGGGTAAATGGTTAACCGCGGCGGTTTCTTTAAACCAGAGAGGGAAGGTAACTTATATATAAATTGTGTGCAAGCTATTTTTGTAAAAATATTTATAATAAATCTTATCAACTGCTTACAAAGCCCATTTTTAGTTACCAAAGGATAAGTATGAATTACCTAATAGTGAGTGATATTTATGGTTTAACCCCTGCTTTAAGGAAGTTATCACAGGCAATTAGTTCAAATTTAGTGATTGTTGACCCTTACAATAACAAGTTTCAAGCTATTGAAAGTGAACAAGATAGTTACACCAATTTTATACAGCAGTGTGGCCATGATAAATACACCGACAAACTTCAAAAATGCTTTGAGAGTTTAAAATTGCAAACGACGTGTATTGCGTTTAGTGCAGGGGCAAGTGCAGCATGGCGGGCACAGTTATTAACAGGCAATACACACCTTAAAAAGTTAATTGGCTTTTATCCGTCGCAAATTAGACATAATTTAAATTTAAGCGCAAAAGTACCCTGTGAGTTCATATTTCCAGCAAGTGAGAGTCACTTTAATGTTGATGAAGTTATTAAAGCTTTAAGCACCAAAGCGGATGTTAAGTGCTATAAAACCAATTTTTTGCATGGTTTTATGAACGAGTACTCAACCAATTTTGATGCGCAAGGGCTGGTTGAATATAGTAACTATATAAAGCAGAGCAGCCGTTAAAGCGTGTTTAGCTGCTCTTTACTAATATCAGGAAAATCGGTGCGGGTATTATATTTTGCATACAGCGTTGTAAAAACGCTACTACCGGATAGCTTATCTAACTCTTTTATAAAGGCTTTAGCACTTGAGCGAGCAGGCCTGCAGCATACTTGATACTGTTTAATTATACCCGCGATAGATAAACCTTGTTTTCGCAGCTCAAGGTCGGCCTGTGCAAAAAAAGCTGCGCCCGTCCAATAAACACGTTGCTGGGCTCGTTGTTTCCACATATCGGCAGAGAGCTTATTAAGTGGCTGTGTTTTAGTTTTAGTTTGCATGCGGGCACGATCAAATCCTGCATTTAAACGTTGTACAAATTGCGGCTGGGTAATTATACCGCTGTTACGCATTATTACGTTTTGCATATAACTGGCAAAACCCTCGCTTAGCCAAAAACCGGAGTAAGGAAGTAGCGGCAAATATAAATGCGAAAGTTCATGGTATAGCGTCCAATCTTTAGTGAATGCATTTAAACTGGCATAGCGATCTATATGTAGTTCAAGCCCATCGGGGTTATTGCGCTTAACTGTAGCCCAAGGTACAGGCTCAAAAGCAAAGTATTGCGGTTTTAAATAAATAGGCAATGTGGTTTGTTTTAAAGGTCCCAGTGTATTTTGTGTTTTTTCAACACTTTGATTAACCCATGTAGACACCGTATTTTGAGCATTACTTGAGAGCGAGCTAAGGTTATGTATGACTACTTCAACGGCTAATGCGTTAAAAGAGCTGATTAATAGTAGCAGTACAAAAAAGAATTTCATTAAAATGCTCCACTGTAATTTAATAATTGGTACGAAAATTCTAATATACAAGACCAACTAAATGGATAAATAATCACGCCTAATTCTTTATTTTTTAAAATGATAGTAACTATAAAAGTACAAATACAGACACTCCTAGCTAAGCATGGTTTAATCAATTAATCGTTATTTTAAGTTAGGTTTAGCCATGACGTATCAGCATATTCAAGTTCCTGAGCACGGCCAAAATATCACTATTGATGCACAAGGACACTGGCAAATACCGTTAGAACCTATCATTGCTTTTATTGATGGCGATGGCGTGGGTCTAGATGTTATGCCGGTAATGCGCCATGTTGTTGATAGTGCAATTGAGCATTGTTATAAAAGCGCACGGAAAATTCATTGGATGCAGGTTTATAATGGCGAGCAGGCCGCAAAGCTGTATGACGGTGATTGGTTTCCACAAGAAACAATTAACGCGGTACGTGCCTGTAAAATTGCCATAAAAGGGCCGTTAACCACACCACTAGGTGGTGGTTTTCGATCTCTTAATGTTGCACTCAGGCAAGAAATGGATTTGTTTGTAAATATGCGCACTATAAAAGGTTTTAGTGCACTCCCTTCTCCTTTAAAAAACCCTTTTTTAACAAACATAACAGTGCTTCGTGATAGTAGCGAAGACGTGTACTCAGGTATTGAGTGGCAAGCAGGCAGTGTAGAGAGCGAAAAAATGCTCGATTTTTTATGTGAGGAAATGGGCGTAACCCGCCTAAGGTTTTCACAAGAGTGCGGAATTGGTATTAAAAATATATCTAAAGAAGGCTCTGAGCGACTAATGCGCTTTGCAATTAACTATGCACTTAAAAACAATAGTGAATCATTAACGCTAGTGCACAAAGGTAATGTACTTAAATTTACCGATGGTGCATTTAAGCGTTGGGGGTTTGCACTTGCACAAAACGAGTTTAATGCCACTGCACATGAAAATGGGCGTTGGTTGCAAATAGAGCGAGCACACCAAGCGCCCTTAATTATTAAAGAAGTCATAGCTGACAACATGCTGCAACAATGTTTAATGCATCCAGAGCAATTTGATGTAGTGGTGACGACTAACCAAAATGGCGACTTTTTAGCAGATATGCTCAGTGCACAAGTTGGTGGTGTTGGCATAATGCCCGCTGCAAATTTAAATAACGATGTCGCATTTTTTGAGCCTACACATGGCACGTTTGAACGTATAGCAGGGCAAAATAAAGCAAACCCCAGTAGTAGTATTTTAAGTGCGGTATTAATGCTTAAATTTATGGGGTGGGACGAGGGCGCATTACTCATAGAAAATGCGTTAGAGCAAACATTTAAAAGCGGTGAAGTAACCTTTGATTTAGCGCAAGAGCAGAGCGATAACTCAAGTATTCATAACTCGACAACCTTAACTTGTACTGGCTTTGCAAAGAAGGTTATCGAGCACTTTTAAATACATCCATTATTAAGCTGCTGAGGCAGTTTTTACTCTGTGCATACAAGGGCGGTTGGTTAACTGCGCTGCACGATGGTAAATCTCATGTGCTTGGGGTTCATCGCACTGTGTACCACTAAGCGTATCCATTAACGCAACAACAATAATTGCAGGAACCTGGCAGCAATACTCGTCTAAAACGGCTTCCGTAGTTTGTGCATCAACATGGCAAAGTGGATGATTTTTAAGTTGGTATGCATTTAATAATGTATCAACTTCTAATACATCATCTGGTTGATGCTTTGTTTTACGGCATTTACAACCAAACTCGTCAACTAAAGTAGCTAACGCTTGGTAAGTTTCAGTGGTTTTAGCCTTAGTGCATAACTGCTCTTCAATGAACTGATGCAAGTTAGCATCGATGAATAATCCGTCTTGGCGTGTGAAAGAAGCTGTTGTCATAATAATTACTCTTAGTTTGTTGGCTTAACTTCACTCTAGCGCTAAGTGTATTATTAATAAAATTGTTGTTTTCAATAACTGATATTGATTTTATCAATAGTAAGTTTTAAAACTAAATAAAAAATAGAAAACATATCTAAATAATACTAATTAATTTGGTGCAATGCGGTGAAAGTGTGCACAAAACTGGAACAAGGGGAGGAGTTAAGGAATAAAGAAGGAGTTTTAGTTAATTGTTTTTATTGAATTTTAATTATTTTATGAAGTTGGTACTAAGCTTGCTAATAATACGCTGTAGGTAGATTCCTATATCGACGATTTCCAAAAGCGCCACGGTATTTTCCCAAAGTTGAATACCGTGGCGCTTTTTTATTTTTCGCGTGTATTTTATTTATCCGTCACAATAGCAATAACAATAGTAATGTTAAATTTTAATAAAGTAGGGAATAGCTACTAAAATACCGCCTACAATCAACAGCATGCTAACACTGGTCATAAAGTACGGAAAAACCAATAATGACAAACCAATACAAAGTGGCACTACGGCTTTTTTTCTTCGCCCGTAAGTAAGGTAGCCAATACCTATGCCGCCAAACACAACACTCCACGCAATTATTGATGCACTATCCATTTATAAATTACCTATTTTGAAATACTGATTTAAATTACAACCGACATAGCCAGTTTTTCAATACCATGTGAAGGAGTCCATCTTTTGAATTCCACGAAACCATGCTTTTTATATAAATTTATTGCAGGAGTATTAGCAACTGCAGTCTCAACTCTTGCATGAGATAAATCACCCATTGCTAGAACATAATTTATTAGCTTACTTGCGATACCTTTTTTAAAATAGCTAGGATCAACGGTTAAACTACAAATATCTAAACACTCGTTGTTTGTATCTACTTCAATAACAGCTACTAAACATTCTTTTTCGCTGTAGCCATAAAAAGTTGTTTCTGACTTTTTTATACCTTTAATATTACGCGCTAAAGGAGGGAAGTTATGCGCGCCGATCAGTTTAGCCTCAATAGCATAGGATTTTTGAAAGACAGCAAAAATTTTATTTGCAGTATCGTTATTCTTATTATTAAGTTTGTTTATCATTGTCTTCTTTTTTAGAAAATAAAGCATGAATACCATATGCCGTAATAAAACCTCCGGCACTAATTGTGAAAAAAAGAAATAAATAAAACTTTTTCGGGTTATTTTCTAAAGATGCCACTGCCGGCTCATTGTATCTCTTATAAATGACACCACTTTCGTAATTAAAATAGCTGCGCAAAAGAATAAACAAACCTAAAACAATACACAGGAGCGCTTTACTTGTTTTCTTAGTGTTCTTTTTAGCTATTACTATTTGTTGCGCAGCTTTTGGCTCGTTACGATTTGGTTTAGCTAATTCATCTTTAAGGCGTTTGTAGTTCTCTGGATATTTATGTGAGTCAATACTTTCAATTGCTTCGTTTAATTCACTAAGTGAATAAGCAGAGTAATCAATATTTATAATAATCTTCCTTAAAAGGCTCTTAAATAACACTTACACAGCAAGGTTTTTAAGTTGTTGTTATTTAATGATATTTTTATAATCCGATTAAGTTTATTTTAATGTAGCAAAGACTTGAGGTTAGTCACTTTTACTTTCATATTTAAACTCGAATGAAACTATTGCAGCCAATATACCTCCAGTCGCTAATATAGCAGCGCTAAATAACATCTCCCATAATAATTTTTTCAACAGTAGAGTCTGATGAATATTTGTAAATATTACGCTCCAAGTTTGTTCAAAGTTGTATAAATTAACAACTTCATGAACATCATATAAAAAAGTACCTAACCCATTCAAAAAGTATGCAAGAGCTATATAAACAAAAAATCGTGCAGTAAATAAGAGGGTTTTTAAATTATCAGTTTCAACTTTAGAGAAAGGAAGAAAGCTAATTTTGGTGACCTTGCTCATTATAAGTGAACACTTCAAATATAGGTATTGGTACATAAAATTCCATTTTTTAATATGTCTTAGGTTATTGATAACGAGTATCTAAAGTTATTGACTTTATATCACTAATTAAGAATAACGCAGTACCTATTTTGATTCAATTCTTTAGCGAGCATTGTATTTGAGTTCTAGCTATTTCATTAGATAGTTTTTAACTCAATGTATTTAAAATGCTAACCAAGCTATTAGCTCAAAATAAGATGATTCAGTACATAGCACAGGCACTCGCATTAGGCTCTTGAGTACTAATCAAAGGTTTGCTCTTAATTACCTATCTGCAATCGTTTTAGCAAACGCTAATAATTCACGCCTTAACCATTGGTGTGCAGGCGCGTGGTGTAGTAGCGGGCTCCATATCATTTTTACCTCAATAGGCACTATTTGAAATGGTACAGGGCTGATTACTAAATCAGTATGAGAGGTTAACAATTTAGCCTGCCTGCGCGGTAGGGTGGCAATAAGTTGCTCTGATTGGCAAAGCAGGCTTGCGACCATGTAGTGGCGAGTAAAAACACGTATTTTACGGGTTTGTTCTAGTTGCCAAAGGGCTTCGTCTACCCAGCCTAATTTTTGCTTACCTGATTTATTAGTAACAGCGGCCTCTGGTCCCCAGCCTGCACGGTTTACCCAAATATGTTCTTTTTGTAAGTAGTCGTCTAACCCTGAATGTTGTAAAAATGTATTTTTAGGATGCGTTAAACAACAGTAGTTATCGCGCCAAACACTGGCCTGATGAAACGAGCGAGGGAGACCGTTAAAGCGGTTTATAGCTAAATCAATAGTGCCTTTTTCCATATCTTGTAGGTTTACGTCGCTTGGGCTCAATACATCAAAATTAATACCGGGGTTTTTACTAAGCTGCGCCGTTATAAAAGGGGCTATTAAGGTCGACTCTATATAGTCGTTTGCCATTATTCTAAACGTAACTTCAGCGGTTGTAGGGTTAAACTGCTCACTAGGCTGCGTAATAGCTTCAGCCATTTTTAATAGGGCCTCAACTTCAGGCTTTAATGCAAGTGCCTTTGCCGTTGGCGTCATAGAGCCTGCGGCACGCACAAGTAGCGGGTCGTCAAATAAATCGCGCAAACGTTTTAGCGCATTACTCATAGCCGGTTGCGTAAGAGCAAGTTTATTTGCAGCTTTTGACACACTTTTTTCATCTATTAACACATTTAAATAAACGAGAAGGTTAAGATCGACATTTCTTATATTCATATGGGCGTGTTGGCCTTTCAGGGGTGAAATTTGTTCAATCTAGGGGCGATTTAATCGCGGCGCGAGGTTTGCCAACTAGTGGGCTAAGTAAAAATCGAGCAAAGCTTCCGCGTCCTGCTCACGCCCCTTACCTACATCCATGTAGGCAACAAAGAGTTAATCGTCCCTAGAAAGAACCCTATGGGCAGTGTGTATTTGGCCTTTATGCAGCGTTAAAGTACATTTATGGGGAGTCACCACACTACATGTACTTTGCCTTGCTTAAAAACCAAATACACGGCTGCAAAATTAACCTCGAGAGGTCAATACGCCCAATAAATTCTATTTATATGCTTTATTAATTATCTAAATTAAAGCCTGCTTGCTAAGGTGTAAACCATTAATAAAAAATAACCGCCATAACTGGCATCAATATAAGTGCTGTATTTATGCAAAATAAGCTAACAAATCAATCTAATAATGCGCTACAACACGTTGTAGCCAGTAAGCTTGCACGATCTGTTTTTGCTGGATTTGAGGCGATGTTTTCGCAATTTTTAAATATTACACTGGGTGCACAAAGCCGTTTTGAACAACGACAGTATCACAGTGTACAAAGTGCTATGCGTGAACGTTTACAGGTGTATGAGCGCGAAGTTAAAAACGTGAGTGAAGCCGTCAGAGTTATTGCTTATGCTGAACTTACTTGCCCGCAAACGTGGCAGTTAGCTAAAAATATTTACGGCGATATGGTAGAAAATCACGAAAATAAACCTATTGCGCATACCTTTTTTAACTCAACGTTTGGCGCAATTTGGGACGATAAAAAAATTCGTACTGTGCATTTGTTTGTATTAAAAGCAAAGTATCGTAGTGAGCCGCGCTCTTATGAAAGCTTAGTGAGCAGGGTATCGCTACATAATGGGTTTAATAACGCCGTTAAAACGCTTATCACTAATCAAGTATTTAGAGTGCCGTTTAGTCATTTAGAACGCGATGTAGCCACATTACAAAGTACGTTAATGCAAGGCGCTAAGCAGCAATGCAAACAGGTGTACGAACTTATAAATTTAAACGATGGGTATATTGAATACGCCAACTCATTATTTTTTAGAAACAAAGCCTGTTATTTAATTGGGCGCTGCATTGCTAAAAATGGCGACAATATGCCTTTTGCTATCGCTATTTTAAATACCGATGAGGGACTAAAGCTTGATGCTGTAATGTTGGGCGCCGATCAATTAAGTTTATTATTTGGTTTTGCACGCACCTATTTTATGGTTGATACCGATAAGCCCGCTCGTTATGTAGATTACTTAAGTGTGTTAATGCCACATAAACAACGCTTTGAGTTATTTAACGCCATTGGTTTTATAAAGCACGCCAAAACTGAGTTTTATCGACACAAGGTTGATACGACTAAAAATAGTCCAGCCAACTTTAAGTATGTCACAGCACCAGGGACGCCAGGTATGGTAATGCTGGTATTTACTATTGAAGGGCTAGATTACGTTTATAAAGTAATTAAAGACAAATTTAGTGCGCCAAAAACAGCCACCAAAGCACAAGTGAAAGAAAAGTATAACTTTGTAAAACAAGCCGATAGGGTTGGTCGTTTGGTAGACACACACGAATTTAGATATTTAGCGTTTGATTTAAGCCGTTTTAGCGATGAACTGCTTGAGCAGATGAAAAGCCAAATTGGCAGCAGCATGGTTATATCTGGCAAGGCACTTATTTTAAAGCACGTTTATGTTGAGCGTAAAATGACCCCGCTTAATTTATATATTACCCAATGCGATAACAAAACCTTAGAGAGAGTTATGCATGATTACGGTAAAGCAATTAAAGAATTAGCCGGTGCTAATATATTTCCGGGCGACATGCTAATGAAAAACTTTGGCGTAACGCGATGGGGGCGAGTGGTGTTTTACGACTTTGACGAAATTTGCCCACTAACCGATTGCAACTTTAGAGAGGTGCCACAAACCCAAAATGCACTTGAAGAGCTAAGTAGTAACTCGTATTTTGATATAGCTGAAAACGATATATTTCCGAGCCAATTTAAGGTGTTTTTTAGCGCCAACGAGATTGCGTTTAATTATTTTAATAATGAGCACAGTAACTTGTTTTTAGCGACGTTTTGGCAAGGTTGTCAGCAACAAGTACACAATGGTTATCTACCCGATGTTTATCCTTACAAACAAAGTTGGCGCTTTTGAGGTTGTTTGAATCTGTGTTCATCCCCATCTATATGTTATTACAGTTTTTAAACTTGGAGCAACAATGAAATATATTTCTCATGAAGATGGTAATCTTGCATTTAGTGAAACCGAAAAACCGGTTTTAAAGAGCCATGAAGTACTTGTTAAAGTTGCAGCAATAGGTGTAAACCGTGCAGACAGTATGCAGCGCCAAGGTAAATACCCGGCCCCTGCGGGAGATAGCCCTATTTTAGGTTTAGAATGTGCCGGTGTTGTTAGCGATATTGGTGGTAAAGTTGATAGAGTTTGGCTTAATAAACGTGTTTTTGCTTTGTGTTCTGGTGGCGCTTACAGTGAATATGTAGCCGTTGATGCAAAGCAGCTTATGGAATTGCCCGATGATGTAACAATGGCTGAAGGCGCAGCAATAAGCGAAGTGTACCTAACAGCATTTGGCGCGTTATTTGAGCTTGGTAAATTGCAAAAAGGGCAAACAGCGCTTATTCATGCAGGTGCTAGTGGTGTGGGCGGTGCCGCAATTCAAATGGCTAAAAGTACAGGTGCTACCGTGGTTATTACCGCAGGTACGGATGAAAAATGCCAACACGCAAAAGAACTCGGTGCCGATCATGCAATTAACTACAAAACCACCGACTTTGTAGAATATATGAAAGCAAATGACTTAACAGCAAATGCAATTGTAGATCCTGTTTCGGGGAGTTACTTAAATAAAAATGCCGCTATTGCAGCGATGGATTGCCAAATTGTGATGCTTGCATTTTTAGATGGACGTTTTGCAGAAGTTGATTTTGCCGCGCTTTTACGCAAACGTATTTCGTTTCATGCCTCAACGCTTAGAAATCGTAGTATTGAGTTTAAACGCCAGGTACGCGACGACTTTGTAGCACGCTTTTACAATGATATTGCCACTAAAAAGTACGACTTTAACCTGTATAAAACATTGCCTTGGAGCGACGCAAACGAAGCTCATGCTATTTTAGAGCGTAATGAAAATGCTGGTAAAGTTGTTTTACTTGTAGAGTAACTCTTTAATTTTAGGGTTTAGCCCATATACTAAGCCCTATAAAAAACACACAAGGTTAAAAATGAACCCAATTATTGCAATTTTAAAAGAGCACAACGTAAGCGACGAAAAAGTAAAAGCATTGTTTGAAGCGTTTACTCAAAACCCAATGATGGCAATGGCGCTTGTTCAAGAGCTTGGTATTCCGCCAGAAAAACTACAGCAACTAATGGCAGTCGTAATGACTCAACCGCACCTTATTAAAGAAGCGACTGACGAACTTGGTTTAGATTTTGAAAAAGTAAAAGAAGCGAAAGAAAAACTAAATCAATAATTTTTTATGTGATAAAACATAAAACAATAAAAAAGCATAAGTATTTACTTATGCTTTTTTATTTGGCTTATTCTTTTATGACTACTCTTTTGGAAGTAATACTGTGTCGATAACATGAATTACGCCGTTGCTTGCTTTTACATCAGCTTTTACAACTTTAGCGTCATTTATCATTACGCCCATGCTGTCGGCTTTAACCATAACTGATTGGCCTTGTAATGTTTTCGCACTGTCTACCTTCATTACGTCGGCTGCCATCACTTTTCCAGACACTACGTGATAAGTTAATACCGCCGTTAGCTTGTCTTTGTTTTCAGGCTTGAGTAGCATTTCAACAGTGCCTTCAGGTAATTTAGAAAATGCAGCATCTGTTGGTGCAAAAATAGTAAACGGTCCTTTACCTTGCAGCGTTTCAACTAAACCTGCGGCTTTAACAGCAGCAACAAGAGTAGTGAACGAACCATTTTCAACGGCTACTTCAACAACGTCTTTTTTCATACCATGATGATCAGCATAAGCCATTGTAGTAAATCCAAGGCTTGCAGTTGTAAACAATAATGCAGTAGTAATTTTCTTAAACATTTTATTTTCCTTTAAGTTAATACCCGTTGGTTTCGTTAAATGTTACGACGCTCTAAATTTAATCGATCAATTAAAATTAGTAGTCAACATGTTTTGTTACATCATTGATTGAACTGCAGCTAATTAGCAAAGTCATATAAATAGTTACTCAATTAAAGACTTGTTCAATTGAAGGGAATAGGCATGAAATTAGTTTATAAGTTTTGGAAAAATAACCGCTCTCTTATCGTATTTATTGCACTGATGAGCGTATTTAGAAGCGCTGTTGCCGATTGGTACGAAGTGCCAACAGGCTCAATGAAACCGACAATTCAAGAAGGTGACAGAATACTTACCGATAAAATGGCCTACGATATTCGCGTCCCATTTACGCACATAAAATTACTTAAATTAGCGGATCCACAAGCTGGTGATATTATTGTTTTTGACTCACAAGCTGCCGATAACCGTTTAATTAAACGTGTAATTGGTGTGCCAGGAGACACCGTTGCGCTTGAAAATAATGAGCTCATTATTAATGGTAAAAAACTTAATTATGCAGATCAGCGAAGCAACATAGACTCGCTTGATAAAATTGAAGATTTAAACGGATTAGAGCATTCGATAAGAGTGGCAAATATTCCTTCACGTTTATCGGGGTTTGATGCAATTACAATTCCTGATGATTATTATTTAGCAATGGGTGATAACCGCGACAATAGCGCTGACTCGCGTGTAATAGGTTTAATTCCGCGTAACGAGTTATTAGGAAAAGCAGAGCGCGTTATAGTGTCACTTGATTACGATAATTATTACCTACCAAGAAAAGATCGCGTATTGAAAAAGCTAAATTAATTAGTAGTAATTAATTTTGTATAGCGCCCATTTGGCTATTCTATAAATAAAATAAACTGCCTATTTAGGCAGTTTACTTATATAGTTTTTTACAAGCTTGGTAAGGTGGCTACGCTCTTGTTCGGTATTTAATACCTTACAAAAATCGCCACTTACTGCCGCGCCACAAGCACCTGCTTCAAACCATTGTGATAAATTATCTAAATTCACACCACCAACAGGTATTAATTGTGCTTCTGAAAATGGACCTGTTAATGCTTTAAAGTAACCAACGCCCATACTGCCCGCAGGAAATACCTTAATAATATCTGCCTTATATTCAATTGCATTTGCTACATCGGTAGGTGTTAGCGCGCCCATTAATACTGGTAACCCGTGCTGGTGGGCAAGTTCGACAACCGATTTGTTGGTATTTGGCGTTACAATAAACTGCGCGCCTGCATCAATTGCTTGCTGAGCAAGGGTGGTGTTAATTATTGTGCCTGCACCAATAAGTGCGTTTTTATGAGCTGCACGAGCTTTTGCTATTTCTTGCTCAAAGCCCGGTGTATTTGACGTGATCTCGAGTGCGTTTATGCCCGCATTAACTAAACAATCAATTAATGGTGCTACATCACCTTGTTGCTTTAAGCGCAGTATGGCGACTAATTTGTGTTGTTTTATTTGGCTACTTACTTTTATTCTGTTGGCATCTAAAATTTGGGTCATAATTACAATTCACTTTATTTAATACAGAGGCATTCGTATTGAATATACGACTAAACATTGCTTTTGCCCATAAAAAAACCGCTGATGTATCAGCGGTTTTTATTGTATGAGTAATATTACATTACGCGCATACCAGGCTCTGAGCCGTCATCTGGGTTAAGAATATAAATTTCTTTTCCGCCAGGACCTGCTGCTAATACCATGCCCTCAGACATACCAAAGCGCATTTTACGAGGCTTAAGGTTAGCGACCATAACGGTTAACTTACCTTCGAGATCCTCTGGTGCGTAAGCTGATTTAATACCTGCAAACACTTGGCGAGTTTCGCCGCCTAAATCAAGTGTTAGCTTAAGTAGTTTATCAGCGCCTTCTACGTGCTCTGCTTTAGCAATTTTAGCTACGCGTAAGTCTACTTTTGCAAAGTCATCAAATTCTATTTCGTCGCTAATCGGCTCTTTTGCAAGTGGGCTGTTAGGGTCAATAGTTACTTTTGGCGCTAAGCTTTCTTTAGATTCTTCAACCATTTTATTTACTTTATCCATTTCAACACGCTGCATTAACGGTTTAAATTTATTGATAGGGTGGCTTACGAGAGCATTTTGAACGCCGTCCCATGCAAGGTCGTCATTTAAAAATGCTTGTACGTTGTCGGCCATTTCTGGTAGCACTGGTTTTAAGTAAGTAATTAAAACGCGGAACAAGTTAAGACCAAGAGAACACACTTCGTGTGCTTCTTGTTGCTTAGTTTCGTCTTTAATTAATACCCAAGGTGCTGCGCCATCAATAAATTGGTTTGCTTTGTCGGCAAGCGCCATTATTTCGCGAATTGCGCGGCTGTAATCGCGGTTCTCATAGTGTGTTGTAATGCTAGGTGCAGCCGCTTGAAACTCTGCTAACAGCTCTGGTTGCATAATAGTGCTGCTTAGCTTGCCATCAAACTTTTTAGTAATAAAGCCAGCACAACGGCTCGCTATGTTTACTACTTTACCTACTAGGTCCGAATTTACGCGTTGTGCAAAGTCTTCTAGGTTTAAATCAAGATCAACAATACCGCTGCTTAATTTTGCTGCGTAGTAGTAACGTAAGTACTCTGGGTTTAAGTTATCTAAATAAGTACGCGCTTTAATAAACGTACCCTTTGATTTAGACATTTTTTCGCCATTTACAGTAACAAAACCATGAGCGAATACGTTAGTTGGCTTTCTAAAATTAGCGCCTTCTAACATTGCTGGCCAAAATAAGCTGTGGAAATAAATGATGTCTTTACCAATAAAGTGATAAAGCTCAGCGTCTGAACCTTCAGCCCAAAACTCATCAAAGTTGATGCCTTTTTTATCACATAGGTTTTTAAAGCTCGCCATGTAACCAATAGGTGCATCTAACCAAACGTAAAAATATTTGCCCGGTGCATTTGGAATTTCAAAACCAAAGTAAGGCGCATCACGGCTAATATCCCACTGCTGCAGGCCATCGGTAAACCATTCGTCTAGCTTGTTAGCCATTTCTTGTTGAATAGTGCCCGAGTGTAACCACTCTTTTAGCATGCCTTCAAATGCTGGCAGGTCAAAAAAGTAATGTTCAGAATCTTTAAGTACAGGCTCTGCACCTGACATTACAGAACGCGGATTAATGAGTTCGGTAGGGCTGTATGTAGCACCACACGAATCACAACTGTCGCCGTTTTGGTTTTCAGATTTACACGTTGGGCAAGTACCAGTTACAAAACGATCGGGTAAGAAAATACCTTTTTCTGGATCGAATAATTGCGAAATAGTGTGCTTTTTAATATGACCGGCATCGTTTAGGCGGTTATAAATAAGTTCGCTTAATTCTTTGTTTTCTTGGCTATGCGTACTGTGGTAGTTATCAAATTTGATATTAAAGTCAGCGAAGTCGCGTTGGCGCTCTATGCTCACTTGTTTTACCATTTCTTCAGGCGTGATCCCTTGCTTTTGCGCATTAAGCATAATTGGCGTGCCGTGGGCATCGTCTGCGCAAACATAATAAGCTTCGTGGCCCTGTAGTTTTTGAAAACGTGACCAAATATCAGTTTGAATATATTCCAATAAATGACCTAAGTGAGTAGGGCCATTTGCATAAGGTAATGCGCTGGTAATCAGGATCTTTCGCTGCGTCATAATCATTCCGAATTGAGGATAAAACGCCGTTTTTATTATACAAACGGCAATTATCATTAATTTATCTACAAGCTATCTGCTTAGAGTGCGCACAGCTTATGGATTTTTATTAATTGACTGGTGTTAATGCCCTGAATGTTACATAATTCCGTGGCACTTTTCATCAAAGAAACGCTATTTAATTGCTATGTTTGGACTGTCGAAACTATTCTCTTCTAAATCGGTGCAAAAACAACCGATTATTACTGCCTTAGCGGCATATCGTAGTGCGGCTTTTGCCGTCGGTATTGACGAAAGCTTCATTGATACTATTACTCAAAATGACGATAAATCACTACACATTAAATTAACCCTGCCATTTGCTGGGCAATCAGAAATGCCTTTAGTTGAGCAACACGTAAGTGAAAGCTTAAATGTGCCTGTAACAATTAGCGCCAAGGTTATCATTAAAGAGGCAGCTAAGTTTAAGGCGATTAAACATATTGTGCTTATTGCCTCAGGCAAAGGCGGAGTAGGTAAGTCGACTACTGCCGTTAACTTGGCGGGCGCCCTTAAAAACGAAGGCGCAAAGGTGGGTATTTTAGACGCTGATATTTATGGCCCATCTATTCCAATGCTTTTAGGCTTGGTAGGCGCAGAGCCCGTAACTAAAGATAACAAACAGCTACAGCCTTTTGATGCAAACGGCATTAAAGCGCAGTCAATTGGCTTTTTAGTCCCAAGCGATGACGCCACTGTATGGCGCGGACCAATGGCGTCAGGCGCACTTAGCCAATTGCTTAACGAGACTGATTGGGGTGAGCTTGATTACTTAATTGTGGATATGCCACCGGGCACCGGTGATATTCAACTAACAATGAGCCAAAAAGTACCCGCGAGCGGTACTGTTATTGTCACTACACCGCAAGACTTAGCCCTAGCCGATGCGCAAAAAGGCATTGCTATGTTTAATAAAGTAAACGTGCCAGTGCTGGGCTTAATTGAAAACATGAGTTATTACATTTGCAGCCACTGCGGTGAAGCTAACCACGTATTTGGTAAAGACGGTGCACAAAAACTGGCGCACAAGCACGGCGTACCTGTACTTAGCCATATTCCACTTGCAATAGATATACGTGAGTATTCTGAGCAAGGAAAACTTATTGCCAACGATAACGACGCGGCGATAAGCAAAACATACAGCGCAGCAGCGAGGCTTATAGCCAGCACGCTCTATTATCAACAGCATCACAATGCAATTGAAATTGTGATTACAGAAGATTAATAAATAATGAGACTTTCAGACACACATATTAATGAATACCTAAGCGATGGTCGCATTGTTATTGAGCCTGCGCCAACAAGTGACATGATTTCAGGTGTAACTGCCGATTTGCGATTAGGTAATAAATTCAGAACTTTTAATGCACACAACGCGGCATACGTCGATTTAAGCGGTCCAAAAGATCAGCTAAATAAAGCTATGGAATCAATCATGAGTGAAGAAATAGTGCTTGATGAAGGTGAAGCATTCTTTTTACACCCAGGTGAACTTGCACTTGCTATAACACACGAAAAAGTAACTCTGCCAGCAGACATAGTAGGGTGGTTAGATGGACGCTCATCGCTAGCTCGTTTGGGTTTAATGGTGCATGTAACTGCGCACCGAATAGATCCAGGCTGGAGCGGTAATATTGTTTTAGAGTTTTACAACTCAGGTAAATTACCACTGGCGCTTCGCCCACTGATGAAAATTGGGGCTATGAGCTTTGAAATGCTATCGGGCCCGTGTGAAAACCCATACAACATCCGTAAAGATGCAAAATATAAAGATCAAAACAGTGCAGTAGCAAGTCGTATTAGTGACGATAAGTAATCACCAAATATAGACATTACTCGTCTATTTTATGAAGCGCATAACCCAGTAGTTCAAAGTACTGGTTAAGCGCTTCATTTGCTTTATTAATATGCCCAATATTTGGGTATATTAAATTACTACTTTGTAAGCCTCCCACTAAAAAGCTATTTTTTATATTTGAATGCTGCTCAATACAGGCTTCAAAACAACGTGCGGCAAGCTCCTCTGGCATACTCATATAATTCATATTGTGAGCTTTATCGTGTTCTATGCATGTTTGTACAAAGTTATTAGCATCAACGCCGTGCTCATCTAAAAATACATTTTTATAAAAACTGTTCAAAGCATTATTAAGTGGGTGCGATAAATTAGGTGTGTTTGAAAGCCATAGTTTTGAGGCAAAACCAAATCGTGGTTTTGCTGCAAATAAATGCTCGCTTATATGATGATCAAACGCATGAAACCATTCGTGAGCAAGTGCACCACCGCCTGCATTTTTTGCAAGGGCAAGCGTTTGAGATGCTGCATTATAATGCGCTTGTACACCTTTTTGGCCGCCATGGCCAAATGCAAAGTTAAGCTTCCCGCGCAGGCCAATAGCTTTGGGCGGTAAATGCAGTATTTGCGCAAGATCCGCCAGTGCATCGTAAATTAAATTAGCGCTAATGTAGCGCTCTTCTTTAGTTACCCATTTACCGACGACCATTGACCTAAAGCCAAAGGTATCTCTTATATCGCTAAAGTCGACTTGGTCGTCAAAGCGATAGTCGGGGCCTTGGCGAGTAAAGCCACGTTTTAGCCTGTTAGGGTAGTTACGCATTGCAAGTTTCATATAGTAACGAATTTAATCTAAGTAACGTGCTTTTACGTGCTCGGGCATGTGTTGGGTTTGTTTTTGTATTAATTCATCAAGCACATTATAAAGTGGTGCAGGATTTAACTGCTCTATTAAAAACAAACTATGCGCTACGGCTTCAAGTGTGGATAGGCTGTCGGCCCTAGGGGCTTTACGAATAGCATAACGATTTTTAGGTAACTGTTTAAAACTGACCGTTTTGAATTGATTTAGCAATGTGGTGAGCTGCAAAATTTTGTAGGCTTTTTTCCATGTACCATCAACCACGATTAAATGGGTGATGTTTTTTATATTAGATTGCTCAGCGCTATCGTCTAAATTAATAGCGTTTTCGTTAGGGTAGAGCAAAACGGTAGAGTTTATTGGCAGTGATTTAAGAATAGAAAAGTCGTCATTATTTTCGCCTTTGACTATTTGGCAATCAGTTAGACACAAATTGAGTAGTTTAGCGGTATTTTTTGCTATTTTTTCTTCGCTTGGGTGCTGTAGAATAATAACCTTAACTTTGTTGTTTATATTTGTAATTGCGCTGCAAATACAGGTGTTAAGTGCAAAGTTACAATGATTACAAAGTGTGCGTGCCATTTAATAAACTTTTTGTTGCCAGTATGATCCTCACAATTATACATTTATAAGGTAATTAAGTTGGTTTTTTTTACGCATCAATATAAAGTAGTACTATTAAACTGTAATTTACATGGATTGTTTTAAGGGCTTAAAATATGACAGAAATAAATATTGATACATCAGCATTAGAGAGTATGGAATCGTTATTGGGTGAGCAGTTTGCTGATACACTTGATTTTTGCTGCTCGGAGTTTGAGCGTTTAGGCTCTGAAGTTTTAGCAACCATTGGAAAAGACAGAGAAGCGGCGATTCGTCATTCTCATAGCTTAAAATCTAACGCTGCGCAGTTTGGTGCTTCAAGCCTTGCTGAAGTATCTCGCGTTATTGAACAAAATTTAAACCTAGATAACTTAGCTGAAGCCATCGACGCATCTAATAGCTTAATGGCTCAAGTAACAGGCTCTCAAGCTAAGCTAAATGAATGGTTAGCATCTCGTTAATTATTGAAACTGAAACGTGAATTTATTTCAGTACTAAGTAATCAAATACACTGGCATTTTGCGCCTTTACTAGGTTAGTCTAAAGACTCACTAGGGCGTGTTGATCTTTCGGGATTGAATTTGCAACGAGTGTCTGGTTTTTAGGTTAGGCAGAGCCTATGCAGTGTGGTTTTTCCACATAAATAGGCGATAACAACACATAAAATCCAAACACGCATTGCCCAGAGGGTTCTTCCTAGGGGCTATTTTCTCTTTGTTACTCAATTTTTACTTAGCCCACTAGGTTACAAATCTCGCGCCGCGATTAAATCGCCCCTAGGTTGAACAAATTTAATCCATAAAGCCAATACGCCCTGAAGAGGTAAAAATGTCTGATATTAAAAAGAGTCACAAATTAGAAGGTGTATGTTATGACATTCGTGGGCCGGTTTTAGCACAAGCTAAAAAAATGGAAGACGAAGGTCAAAAAGTATTAAAATTGAATATAGGTAATCCGGCTGCTTTTGGTTTTGATATGCCAGAGGACATGCACCGCGATATTATCCGCAACTTATATTCAGCCCAAGGCTACTGTGACTCTAAAGGCCTCTATTCAGCCCGCGTGGCTATTTATCAGCATTACCAACAACGTGGATTACATAATTTAGATGTAGATAACATTTATATTGGTAATGGCGTAAGCGAACTCATTCAAATGATCACTCAAGCGCTATTAAATAATGGTGACGAAGTGCTTATTCCTGCTCCAGATTATCCACTTTGGACTGCTTCGGTCACGTTATCGGGTGGTAATCCGGTACATTATTTATGTGATGAAGAGCAAGATTGGTTTCCGGACATTGCAGATATAAAAAGTAAAATCACTTCAAAAACAAAAGCATTGGTATTAATTAACCCTAATAATCCAACCGGTGCGGTTTATAGCGACGACTTGTTAATGCAATTAATCGATATCGCACGCGAACACAAATTACTGTTATTGAGCGATGAAATTTACGAGAAGATTTTATACGATGGTATAACGCATACTTCAATCGGCTCACTTTGCGACGATGTGCCTATTATTACTTTTAATGGTTTAGCAAAAACATACCGTGCAGCGGGGCTGAGAATGGGGTGGATGGTTTTGAGTGGTCGTACCTCGGTAATGGATGATTTACGCAAAGGCCTAGAAATACTTTCATCTATGCGTTTGTGCGCAAATGTACCTGCACAATATGCAATTCAACAGGCGTTGGGTGGCGTGCAATCAATTGATAGTCTAATAAACCCGGGTGGGCGCTTATATGAGCAGCGTGATATTGCATGGCGTGGATTAAATGCTATTGAAGGCATTAGTTGTAAAAAACCTAAAGGCGCGCTCTATGCGTTTGCTAAAGTTGATACAGCACTTTTTAACGTTAAAGATGATGAAAAGATGATGTACGATTTGCTAAAAGCCGAAAAAATATTACTTGTACATGGCAGGGCGTTTAATTGGCCCGAGCCGGATCATTTTAGGTTGGTATTTTTACCAAGCAAAGATGATTTATCCGATGCGATGTTAAAAATGAAGCGCTTTTTTAAAGACTATCGCCAAGTATAGTTATTAAAAAAATAATAAAAAAACGAGCCAAATTTGGCTCGTTTTTTACTTTAGTCATGAATATATTAACAGGGCGTGTTGATCTTTGTGGATTGAAATTTGTTCAATCTAGGGGCGATTAAATCGCGACGCGAGGTTTGTAACCTAGTGGGCTCGGTAACTGCTCCTGCGTTACCCTACTGGCTTACATCCATGTAAGAATAAGTAAAAACCGAGCAAAGCTTCCGCGTCCTGCTCACGCCCCTTACCTACATCCATGTAGGCAACAAAGAGTTAATTGCCGCTAGGCAGAACCCTTCGGGCAGCGCATGTTTGGCATTTATGCTGCGTTATCGCCTATTTATAGGGAACAACCACAGTTCATAGGCTCTGCCTTGTCTAAATACCAAACATTCTGCTGCAAATTCAACCACCAAAGTTCAGCACGTCCTAGTACGCTTTATCTACACGCACTGTGTTGTCGTTCAAGTACACTAATCTTACGTTATCGCCTTTGCTAAAACGCATTGATTGGTCCTGATCTTGAACAACCATAAACTGGTCTCCATTTTCAACTTGTATTAATAACTCTACAAAGTGATTTTGCTGATAATGACTTTGCTGCTGCCTATTATGTGCAACACTGCCGCCAATTACCGAACCTAATATTGTTGCTACTGTGCGGCCGCTACCACCACCAAACTGGTTGCCTACTACGCCACCGAGTAATGCACCGCCGAAGGTTTTCCAGCCGTTGTTTTTGTCTTGAATGATTTCTTGTTCGGTAATATTGCGTACCGATTTTACGTCACCAAATAAAACTTGCTGCACAGGGACTGCTTTATTGCGCTCGTATTTAGCAAACGTAGGTGCACTTATTGTAAGTAAAGCGCACATAATTACTGTAATTGCTTTCATAACTTGCTCCTTTTATACCAACCTGCATAAATCTTTGATCAATTTAACGAATTAAATTGCGCTATAACGTCGTTAAAAATTTTTTATTTAGAACAACTAAATACAAAAATTTTTGCCTAGTACTAGCGTAATTTTCTTAACGTTAAATAGACCCCATATATAAGCAGATTGGTATTAGCTACCAGCCAAAGGTTGATTTTTCTTTCGTTTTACGAATTTCAGTTTCGTCTGCCCATTCAACTAGGCCGCTTTCCATATCCATTAAACGCATCGTAAATTTGTAGTATACGTCTGATTTATCGGCATTTGATTTAACTATGCTCGATAAATTTCCGTATAACATATATTGCGCACCAATTTGTTTACCAAATGCAACGGCTGTTGCAGGGTTAACAAGAGCATCTTCATTTTGAAACGTTAATTGCTCACGTACTGACTCAACACGGGTCATATCTACAAAACGGAACTTACCGCTGCGTAGCATTTGTGTTGAGATTGAATCGGTGATTGATTCTGTATCAATGTGCTCGCTGGTTTTATTTTTAATACGCTCAACAAATACTACAGGGCGTTTATTAGCGGTCATTGTGCCAACAACAGGTGAGCTGAGTAATGAGTCGGTCATTTGGCTCGCTACTTTTTGTAAGTCGGTAGAACCAAAATTAATATCTGTTGTTTCTACTGCTTGTGCATCGCCATAACTTACTACGGCTTTATTAGCACAGCCACTTAATACTAAAGCGCTTAGGCCAACTAAAGCGTAAGTTGATGCTGTTTTAAATTTGTTACTGATTATCATGGTTGTTTCCTTTAATCTTTAAATTCTTGTGATGCGGTAGACACTTCTCTTACTGCTAAAGAAAAGGTAACCGCATCAGAGCTCGGTGCTAAGCCCGGTAATTGTGTTTTTGAAAAACCAAATAAGGTGAGTGCTTGCCAAGGTGAATGATTGCCTTTAATAACAAAGCCGTCTTTATCAAACCAATTAAATTGATACTGCAAATACTGTGATTTTTTATACTGGCTCGAAAGTGTCACTACTACATCGGTTAACTGGTTGGTTTGACGTGTTTTAACATCAGTAATGGCCAGCTTTTTACCGAGCTCTGGGTTATCTACACGTAATTGCTCATTAAACTGATTTTTATTTTGTTCAACAGAAATACCCGATGTAACCGGTTTGCTGGAACATGCACTGAGCATTAAGACTGCTAATAATGGCGCTATGTATTTCATGATGGCTCCTAAAGTTGAACTACGTGGTAATTAAAGTAGTTATTAACGGAGGTTAAGTAAATTAACGTTAACCCTTGCTTACTAACGGTAAAATTTATAGGTGCTTGTGTGCCTATATGCAAAGAATGCTCACCTGTATTTAGGCTTTGCCTTGCAACACTTATTTGATTTGGAAGTGTAAGCCAGCTACGTGTATCAGCTTGCTCAGACGCCAAATTATAAATATTAGCAAGTATGTTACCTACATCACCGGCACTGCGAGCAAGCTCTGCGCGGACTTTTTCTTTAGCTACTAATCTAAGCACTTGGCGAGCTACTTTTGCAGGTATTTGATCTTCTAATGTTTTTGCTGCAAGTGCTTCAATGTGTACTAATGGGCTCAGCTCTAAGCTTTGTGCATCTAAGTTTATATTATTAAGGCGGCGCACATAGGCATTATCTTTATATACTGGCATTGCAAGGCTGTAAAAGCGTGCATCGCCGCGTGATGAATAAATTGGTAAGCGCAGTTTAAATTCATCTTGTTTTGGTACTAAGCCTTGTTCAAATAAAACAATTACTTCGCCTTGTGTTGCAGAAATAGTGGGTGCATCACTAAAACGTTTTTTAAATTCGCTTAGGTCTTGGTCAAACCCTTGTTTTTTAGCAAGGCGCATTACGTCCTGCTGTAAATAAATATTGTTAGGTTGTATAGCCAGTGCTTTTTTATAATCAATATAAGCATCGTCATACTGTTTAGCACTTTGGTAAAGCAAAGCAGATAAATAAAATGTGTAGGCATTTTGAAAGCCATTTTTCACGTCTCTGGTCACATTGCCCATGCTAGGGTAGTGCTGCTGCGCTTCCTTAACTGTTGAGTCGCCATCTGTTTTATTTTCGCTTAGTGCATCAACTTGTACTTTATTAGCGCGGCGAATTTCGACCAAAGCGCCTTCTACATCATTTTTATACACGTAGTTAAGTGCTTTATAACTATGAAGCATACTCATTTCGTAAGCCGGTGGCACATAAGTTATGGCTGAGTCGTTAGTAAATAACGCATTGCTTTGCTCAAGCCCCGCACTTACTTGTATTTTGGCGGCTTCACGTTTTTTTTGCATTTGCGTATACACGTTCTCAAATTTACTTTGTGCCTCTTGTGGCTTATTGGCAAAGTCGTTTAAGCGAGCTTGCTCAAGTTGGTTGAGTAAGTAGCTGCTGTGCATGGTGCTATTATTGGCAATAAGGGATTGCGCTTCTTCGATATTGTTTTTCTCGATCGCATTTCTTATTGGTGTCATTTGCGTGGCATAGTCATTAAATAGGTCATTAAAGCCCATTGTGCTACACCCACTTAAAATACAACAAAAGCTTAAAATTATACTTAGGCGCACTGCGCACTCCTCTCAATTCACCTGTATACATTAACATATTATTTTTAGCTAAATGTGTGAAATATTGTAAAAAATCGTAGAATAAAACTGCCTGCTAATAAAGAAATATAAAATGACATTGGTGAACAAAGTGTGAATTTTCTTGTTGGGTAACAATATTGAAATGCTTAAGGTACTTTATTGGTCTTATTGAATACAATGATCTCTAAAGCGTAACGATAAATGAATTTTTTAAATGAAGTAATTGCTATTCACTAAGTCGTATACGAAAAATACTAAAAGGATATCTTGTGTTGTAGACACCGTATTTTGCAAATGCGGCTAAGATTTGAGTATAAATGATCTAATTTATTAAAACTAAATACTCTCTTTGCACAGTTATACCAATCCTGTTTAAATGTGCTGCTCAGTAAGCGGTTTTATAGGCGCTTATGACAATATTTTGAGCTTAGTAGGTTAATTAGTTGATTAATTGAAATAACGCTGTAATTCGTTTTTATTGCTAAGGAATTTTTTTTGAAAGCTACGTTGTACACAATCATTGCTTTAATTGCGTTTGCTGCAAACTCTCTTTTTTGCAGAATGGCTTTAGCCGAAGGCTATATAGATGCTTGGAACTTTACAGTTATTCGCTTACTCAGTGGTGCTGCGTGTTTGGGCATTATAATGGCTATTTATACTCATAATTTAAAACGAAAAGGCACTTTTAACCCCGCTATTTTAAGCGATAAAGGAAGCTGGCGAAGCAGTATAAGCCTATTAGTTTATGCACTTTGTTTTTCGATTGCATACGTAGAGCTAGATACAGGCACCGGTGCACTTATTTTATTTTCAGCCGTGCAACTCACTATGATTGGCTGGGGTATATATCAAAAAGAGCAGTTGAGTGTGCTTCAGTGGTGCGCGTTTATAGTGGCGCTAGGTGGGTTTGTATATTTAATGCTGCCATCTGCTGCTGTACCTTCATTATTAGGTGCATCACTTATGGCACTCAGTGGTGTGGCATGGGGTATTTACAGTATTCGCGGTAAAGTGTGCGTATCGCCACTGCGTACTACGGGGTTTAACTTTATAAGAAGCTTAGTGGCTATCCCTATTTTATTACTTGTTGGTATGAGTTATTTAAAAAATATGAGTATTGAAGGGGTTTTGCTTGCGTGTGCCTCGGGTGCGATAGCTTCTGGAATTGGTTACAGTGTTTGGTATGTGGCAATGCCGCTGCTTAAAAGCACCCAGGCGGCTGTTGTGCAGCTTTGTGTGCCGGTACTTGCAGCCATTGCCGGGGTCTTGTTTTTATCAGAGCAGGTAACAATGGAGTTTATAGTTGCAAGCTCCTTAATATTAGGCGCTGTGCTGGTATTTATTTTAAATAAAAAGAAGGCTTAATATTATTTAAGTTAACCTTCTTTTATGGTGGACTCACGTTTGTTACAAAGCGTTTATAAATAGCAGGTAAGTTATCAAGTATTGCCTGCTTACCCTGTAGTTCACTATTTTTTATGCATTCAAAAAGTACTTGCTCGCTAAGCGTATTCACTAACAATTGTGATTGCTTGATATGGCTTATATGCCAAAGCTCAGGTGCGACGCCGCCTAAATCATGTTGGTAAGGGCGATAAAAACCAAATTTAACCAAGTGAGTATCAAGCCAATTACTTAAAGGCGCAAACGGCCCACCTTGCAGGTATTCATCAGGTGTTAGCTGTAGTTTATAATCATCACTTACTGCAGCTTTATCAAACACGTCTAAATCGGTGCCTAAATGGTGCCTGCTTGCCCCAGGTAGTGCAGAGAAGAGCATTATTGCTATGCATTTATCTACATCATTTAATTTAGTTAAATCTACAACCTTTTGTTGTTTATTAAAAACAGGTCGAATACCTAAAAACTTATTATTCCAAATAATTGATTGACGATTAAAGTCGCGAAAACTTGAGGCAATAGTAAGCTCAAATCCCGCTTTTTGTGCTGCACTTTGCAGCGATAAAAAATCGCTAATAATAGCGCTGTGCAAGCGATGATTTTGTATATCAGTTAAATGTGTATCACTTTGACCTGTAATACACTGTACTGATGTGGGTTGAGTGACATCCATTATGTTAAAAGTTGCTCTAATATTTGCTCGTAAATGTCGGTAAGGGCAATTAAATCATCGGTACTTACGCATTCATCCACTTTATGAATAGTGGCGTTACGTGGACCAAGTTCAATTACTTTAGCGCCAGTTTGAGCAATAAAGCGACCGTCAGATGTACCACCCGTGGTTTCTAGATTCGTGGTTAAACCGGTTACTGATTTAATCGCTTTAACTGTGGCATCAACAAGCGGGCCGTGCTCGGTAATAAAAGGTAAGCCATTTACTATCCAGCTTAATTCATAATTTAAGTCATGCTTTTGTAGAATGTCATTTACACGTTGCTGTAATTGCTCATACGTTACTTGCGTGCTAAATCTAAAGTTAAACTGTACTTCGAGCTCACCCGGAATAACATTACCCGCCCCCGTGCCACCATTAATATTAGAAATTTGAAAGCTGGTGGCGGGGAAGTATTCGTTGCCGTTATCCCACACCGTTTGGCTAAGTTCAGTAAGTGCTGGCGTCGCTAAGTGAATTGGGTTTTTTGCTAAATGCGGGTAGGCCACATGACCTTGTATACCCTTAACGGTTAAAAAAGCGGTAAGTGAACCTCTGCGACCATTTTTAACCACATCACCGAGTACATCGCGTGATGAGGGCTCGCCTACAAGACACATATCAATTTTTTCACCGCGTGCCTCTAGCGTATCAATTACGCGAGTAGTCCCGTTTACAAACGGTCCTTCTTCGTCAGAAGTGATTAAAAAAGAAATCGAGCCTTTATGATCTGGATGTTTAGTAACAAAACGTTCGGTTGCTACAAGCATTGCGGCTAATGAGCCTTTCATATCGGCAGCGCCACGCCCGTGCAGTAGGCCATCTTTTATTAATCCTGAAAACGGCAGGTGTTGCCAATTTTTTTCAGGGCCTGTTGGTACAACGTCGGTGTGACCAGCAAAACAAAAGTGCGGCGATTGTGTGCCTTTTCTAGCCCAAGTATTAAGTGTGTCGGTAAAAAATAATGATTCTATATTAAAACCAACCGCAGCAAGGCGATCGTTCATCATTTGTTGGCAGCCAGCATCTTCGGGCGTTACCGATTCACGTTGGATTAGCGCTTGGGCGAGTTGAATTACGTCATTAGTCATTATTTAAAAATCTCGTCGTATTGGGCTGCTTTAAAACCTAAATGGTAACTGCCATTGTTTACCAGTACTGGACGTTTGATCATGGCAGGTTGTTCAACCAACAATGGGATAGCACTTTCTTTAGTTAGACTTTGTTTTTGCTCATCAGTTAATGCGCGATAAGTTGTTCCACGTTTATTAACGAGTTGTTCCCAATCGAGCTTGTCTGCAAATTCACTCACCATTTGCTCATTTACGCCATCTTTGCGGTAGTCATGAAACGTAAATTCGATGTTGTTATCAGTTAAATGTTTTTTAGCTTTTTTTATCGTATCGCAGTTGCTAATGCCGTATAGAGTGATCATAAATCTAGTTCTTCTTAATAATAGTTAATAGTGTGTCTTCACCCGCATTTACATGCGAATGCGAGTAATGAAATGTGCCAAGGTTATGGCCGTTTAGTAAAATTAAACTAGCAAGCATTGGAGTATCAAGTTCTCGTAAATCAAAATAAGCAAGGCGTTGACCTTTGCATATTTTGCTACCATTGAGTTGCGCAATATGGGTATGCGTAATTGATTGCGAATCAAAAATAGTTAAGTTAATCAAGACTTTTAGACCATTATTAGCTTGTAGAATAAACTCAGTACCTGCATTTTTTACTTGTAATAAAGTTCCATCAAACGGTGCTAAAATTTTATGACTTGTTAGTTGCACCATAATACCAGGGCCCAGAGTGCCAAAACGAAAAAAAGGTTCTGGGTGCTCTTTCAGTTCAATTACTTTACCTGTAAATGGGCTGGTAATATTTATTGCATTAAGAGGCGTTTTATTTTGAGCTAAATAGTCAATTTTTTGAGCTTTCATAAGTTAATTTACCACCACGTTATAACCCTCTTTTTTTAAAGCGGAAATAGCATTTTCTGCAGTGTGTTTTTTTATGAGAATATAATCAGTATCGTAGGTTGAGATTGAAAAGATAGAAATTTTAGCGCGCGCTAATACCCCTGAAATATTAGCCATAATTCCGGTTAACGAAAAGCCAAGTGGACCTACAACCTCTAAAGCTTGCCAGTCGGGTTCGGTATCCAGGCTTTTTACTTCAAAATCGCTTGGGCATACAATTGAAAGTTCATCATGGGTTTTAGAAATAAAAAACAAAGATTGCTTTAAAAGTGCCGCAGGTATGTCGGCATCTACATCTAAACTGTGTATAGATAAAATGGTGCTGTGTAATTGTAATGTTTGTTTTGACATTAAAAGCCTGCGAACAGCAATATTGATAGCTTTATAGTATAGATTATTGGCTTTAAATTAAAGGTGTAACAACGACTAACTCAGCAGTAAATAAGTAGATAAAAGAAGGGAGTAAAAACTTACCCACAATTTCTGTGGATAAGTATGGGGGTTGCAGGGTATAAATAACCTAACTAGTTAATTATTAAATAAATAATAGCTAGGCTATAAAAAGCACACGTTACGTTTAATGAGTAATTAGCGCTTCTGTTTGAGCTGCCTGAATGGCAGTTAAGGCGATTGTATACACAATATCATCAACTAATGCACCACGGCTTAAATCGTTTACAGGTTTACGCATACCTTGCAGCATAGGGCCAATACTTATCAAGTCGGCACTACGTTGTACTGCTTTATACGTGGTATTACCCGTATTTAAATCTGGGAATATAAATACGGTCGCTTTACCGGCTACAGGGCTGTTAGGTGCTTTTTTAAGTGCTACGTTTTCCATTATAGCGGCATCGTATTGTAGTGGGCCGTCGATAATTAGATCAGGACGTTTTTGTTTTGCAATTTTTGTGGCTTCACGTACTTTTTCAACATCGGCACCTGTACCAGAAGTGCCCGTGCTGTAGCTGATCATGGCAACACGCGGCTCTATGCCAAATGCAGCTGCAGAGTCGGCAGATTGAATCGCTATGTCTGCAAGTTGTTCAGCATTAGGGTCTGGGTTAATCGCACAGTCACCGTAAACTAACACTTGGTCAGGCAGTAGCATAAAAAATACAGATGATACTAGTGATGACCCTGGTGCTGTTTTAATCAATTGCAGTGGTGGGCGAATTGTATTTGCCGTAGTGTTTACTGCACCCGATACTAAACCGTCTACTTTACCTTGCTCAAGCATCATTGTACCCAGTACGACGTTATCTTGTAGTTGCTCTTGTGCTACTACGGCAGTTAGGCCTTTGCTTTTACGAATTTCGACCATAGGCGCAATATAATCATTAATAATGCTTTGAGGCTCGATAATACTTACATGTTCGTTTAGCTCAATACCTTGCTGCTGTGCAATACGCATTATTTCTTCGCGATCGCCTAGTAATATAGTTTTAGCAATTCCGCGTTGACCACAAATAGCAGCCGCTTTAATTGTACGAGGTTCATTACCTTCTGGTAGAACCACGGTTTTACCTGCTTTACGCGCTTTAGTGGTAAGTAAGTAACGAAATGCGGGTGGTGATAACTTACGAGTTTTACCCACACTTTTAGCTAGAGTATCTAGCCAGCTTGAATTGATATGCTCTGCGTTGTGATCTTTTACTTTTTCGATACGTTGGTCATCATCATTTGGTACTTCCATATTAAAGTTATGCAGTAGTAATGATGTACGCCACGTGTCTGCATCGGTTGCGAGTATTGGTAAGCCGGTTTGCATGGCTTGCTCACACAAGGCCATAATACGTGGCTCTGGCTCAAAACCACCGGTGAGTAATATAGCGCCAAGTTTAGTGCCGTTCATAGCAGATAAGCACGCAGCAACAAGTATGTCAGAGCGATCGCCCGGTGTTACTAATAAAGCGCCTGGCGTAAAATAATTTAAAATATTTGAAACCGTACGAGCACAAAAAGTAATACGGCGCAGACGACGATGAAGCATATCGCCTTCGTTAATAATCGTGGCTTTTAAGTATGCGCTTAAGTCTTTTACGCGCGGCGCTACTAAGTCAAAATCCCACGGGATTGCACCAAGTAACATAAACGGATTTTTTTTAAAAATAGGTAGGGATGCTAAACGATTTAACTCGTTTTCAAGCTCTTCAGGTTTATAGGCATCGACTAAATCGGCGCGTGCACGACCTTCTTCATCAAGTGGCGCATTTACTTTATTAAAAATACAGCCCAGTACGCGAGGGTGATCGATACCACCATAGTTACCTGCTGCAATTTCAAGGCGGTCTTCTATTTGAGTAATGGTGTAATTACCTGGGGTAAGTACAAATACAATTTCGGCGCCGAGTGTTTGCGCAATTTCGCGGTTTACACGCCCAGCATAAGGTTGACGACGAGTAGGTACCATACCTTCAATAATAGCGACTTCGTCGTCGTTTATTTTACTTTCAAAGCGTTCAACAATTTCCTCTAGTAGGTCATCACCTTTACCGTCGCCAATCATTTGCTCAGCATAATCAAGTGCAAAAGGCATTGGTGGGTTAATAGGTGAGCCTTGAGTGACTATTTGCGTTGATTTTTCAGGGCCTGTTTCACCTGAACGTGGCTGAGCTATTGGTTTAAAAAAGTTAACTTTAACTGTTTTTTGTTCAAGTGCACGCACTAAACCAACTGATACCGACGTTAAACCCACACCGGTAGAAACAGGAATTAACATAATACGACGTGCCATATTAAAGCTCCTTTACAATATTTGCAGCATCAAGGGCAATAACCCATTCTTCATTAGTTGGCATTACTACTGCTTTGACGTGTGAATTTTTACAGCTAATAACGCCTTCTTGACCAAAGCGCGCATTGAGGTTGGCTTGCGGATTACAATTAATGCCTAAAAAGGCAAGTTGTGTAATTACTTTTTCACGAATAATATCTGAGTTTTCACCAATACCACCAGTAAATATAACAGCATCAAGGCGCTGTAATGGCACCATATACGCCGCGATTTGTTTTGAAAGTCGGTAGCAAAACATTTCAATTGCGAGTATCGCTTTTTTATTCCCGGCCAAAGCGGCTTCTTCAATGGTACGGCAATCGTTAGAAAGCTCGCTAATACCTAACAAGCCACTTTTTTGATTTAGTAGGTTATCAATTTGCTGGGCTGTGTAATCAAGTTGAGTGGTTAAAAAGTTAAATAAACCAGGGTCAATATCGCCGCTACGTGTGCCCATTATCAGCCCCTCTAGAGGCGTTAGTCCCATGCTGGTATCAACACTCTTACCATTTTTAATAGCGCATACAGAACAGCCGTTACCTAAGTGGGCACTAATAAAATTGCTTTGCTCGATAGGTTGCTTTAGCAGCTTTGCTGTTTGCCCTGCAACATAAAAATGACTTGTGCCGTGAAAACCATAACGCCTAACACCAAACTCGGTGTACAACTTATATGGAAGAGCGTAAAGAAAGGCAACTTCATTCATAGTTTGGTGGAATGCAGTATCAAACACCGCGACTTGTGGCAAACCTTCAAACGATGCCTGCGCCGATGAAATACCTAGTAAATTAGCGTGCCCATGAAGCGGCGCAAGCGTTGCAGACTGTGTAATGCCTGCAATTACTTTTTCGTCAATCAATACCGATTGCGTAAAGTGCTCGCCGCCATGTACAACACGATGGCCCACTGCGATAAGTTGCTCGTCTAAGTTGTGATCTTTTATTAAGCTTACAAGCGTATTTATAGCCTCAGCATGTGCTTGATTAGCCGCTAAGTCGATAACTGTTTTAGTACCATTAAATTTGTATTTAATAGAGGGCGATTTGTCGCCTAAGCGTTCAGCAAGACCTGAAATGATTTCGTGACCATCGTTCGCATCAATAATGGCAAACTTTAAGCTAGAGCTACCACAATTTAAAACTAAAACGTGTTGTGATTCAGGAGGGGTTGTTGGCATAGATTCAATTTCCATAAACAAATTTAGTAAGTAAACGTTAATACGTAATCGTTACACTTACGGTATTAAATAAAGCTAAAACAATTGAATGTTCAATTGCAAAGTGGTTAACGCAATGTTAATTACTTTACCTTAATTAAGATGTTTAAGTTAGGATTGTTCGCCATTAAAAGGTAAATTTAAGCTGTTTTACTGAGAAAGTGTAACTCTTTCATTTTGTGTTACACTTTGAGTATAGCTCGTTTTTCCATTGTATTTAAAAGCAGTATCTGTGAGGAGTCATGATGCAAAAAAGTGTGATGTCACAATTACAAACTGGCCGTTTGTATGGTAAAAAATGGCCAATGCGCAAAGAGCTTGCGCCTTTGTTTTTAGAGTTTAGAGTAATTAGAGCGACTGAGCTTGCCATTACAGTAATGCCAATCTTAGCCATGCTAACATTGTTTTTTCAGCTAAATTACTTGGGTTCTGATTTTTTACCGCAAGCCATTGCAAGTGCATTATTTTTTATATCTTTACCATTACAAGGCCTATTTTGGTTGGGTAAGCGGGCGCAAACGCCTTTAGAGCCTGCGATGCAAAAATGGTATAACGAGCTGTACACTAAAATGGCAGCTAATGGATATCAAACGCAGTTAAGTGAAAACAAGCCCCGTTATATGGAGCTTGCCAATTTACTTAAAGATATGTTTGATAAAATGGACAGGGCGTTTACTAAAGAGCAGTTTTAGAGAGTTACATCATTATCTATTTTGGTAAACTGAGTAATATAAAATGATAAGGTGACAGTGTGTTCACCTTTTTCTTCGAGTGCTGTCCAGTGCTCGGGTCTAAATTTCCATGCAAATGGCGTCATCATTATTAAGTTTTTAATATCAGTAAAGCTAAGCGCTACATGCTCTGTTAAAAGGATCTGCTCTGATTTTTGAAACCCTTTTGGAGTGGCTATTTCAGTATGTTCGTTTACTTCTGAATATATATACGATTTTAGCTCTTTTAAATGACAAGGTCCTGGGCTTGCAACCACTAATGTTGCGTTTTGATTTGCTAGGCGTTCAAGCTCTTGCTCAAATAAAGGTGCAAATACGCTAACAAGTACATCAGCAAATTGGCTTTTAAAGGGGGCTTGGCTGATTGATGCCACACTAAAATGGCAATTAGGGTAGCGCTTTGCTGCATATTTAACCGCTGATTTTGAAATGTCGACACCGTATACAACAGCATTTGTTTTATTCGCGATTGCTTGGGTATAAAACCCTTCACCGCATCCTAAATCAATAATAGTATTCGCACTTATTCGACCGACTAAATCGCTAAGATTTTGTTGTAAAAAGCGGTAGTATCCACGCTCTAAAAATGCACGTCTGGCTTGTACCATTTCAAGTGAATCACCCGGTTGTTTTGAATTTTTCTGTTGCACAGGCAATAAATTAACATAGCCTTCTTTAGCAAAATCAAAGCTGTGGTTGTTAGCACAACGAAGTGTTGAATCAGTTTTCAAAAGTGCTAGGTTACAAAGCGGGCATTGATATTCAAGACTCATGAGCCTAGGTAGTCCTTATCGTAAAAAGTTTTTACCCAATGCGGGCGATAGGTGATCATAATTGTTATAGCCATGCCGTTGAGCATTGCTTCAGGAAACCAAATTATGGCACTTAAATAAACGTAGTTATCTGCAAGTTCTTGCCAATTGTATTGCCCTATAGCTAAGTAAAATAAAGCACCTAGGCCTATTTTTATACAGGCTATAAATCCTGCGGTTATAAACGCACAAACAAATATATAAACAAAAAAATGACGAGGTAAATATTGGTAACTAATTATAAAGCCAAGATAGCTCAATAAAATAGGAATAAACGCACCAATAAGCAGTTGTACTGGTAACAGCTCAAGTTCAATTTGACCAAAGGCAGCGAGTAGGGCTGTGGCAAGTAGGCTACTTAAAATAGTCAACCGCCAGCCTAAAATTAATGTAGCAGCCGTAACACCTAGGATGTGTAAATCAAGGCCAGTTAAAATGCCAGCCTTTATTCGCCAAAGCACTGCAAACACTAACGCACACGCAAGTACGCCAGTTTGACGGACTGGCGTATTAAGCAATGTTTTATATGTTTTTTTATCAAAGCTTAATAGAACAATAATAATTACAAGAGCCCAAAGTAGCCCCTGCATTGTTAGGCTGAGCATAATAATTACTTAAATGTTGACCATATAGGGGCATGATCTGACGGTTTTTCAATACCGCGAAGTTCGTAATCAATACCTGTATCTATGCAGCGTGCTGCAAGCTCATTGGTTGCAAGCACTACATCTATACGAAGTCCTCGATTATCTACAAACCCTTTAGAGCGATAGTCAAACCATGAGTATTGATCGTCTGTTTCGGGGTTTTGCTCTCTAAAGGTGTCTTTAAAACCCCAATTGAGTAATGTTGCAAGCCATTCACGCTCTACCGGTTGGAAAGAACATTTACCCGTTTTTAACCAACGTTTAGCATTTACTTCGCCAATACCAATATCTAAATCGGTAGGTGATATGTTGATATCACCCATAACGATGACGTCTTGATCGGGTGTGTGATTGGTTTCAAGGTGTATCATTAAATCTTTATAAAATTGACGTTTATAAGGGAATTTAGTTTCGTGATTAATATTATCACCTTGTGGGAAATAGCCATTCATGACAGTAAGGTCGCGACCGTTTTCTTGTTCAACAGTGACGCTTATCATGCGTTTTTGCGATTCATCTGTATCGGTGTCAAAACCTTTTAAGACCGATTTAGGCTCTTTTTTGCATAACATAGCTACGCCATAATGCGCTTTTTGACCATGAAAGTAGACGTGATATCCCATTTTTTGTACATCTTCTAATGGGAATGCTTCGTCGTGAACTTTAATCTCTTGCAAGCCAATAACGTCTGGTTGATGTTTGTCGATAATTGCTTGTAATTGGTGAAGACGAGCACGCAGACCATTGATATTGAAAGAAATCACTTTCATAAAATTTACCTTAAAATTGGTTCTATTTAATAGATTAAATTGTATCAGTAAATACGCGTACATAACATGACTGAATTGAGATAATAGCTGCGCAAATGTTGATCAAATGATGGGTAAAGTTTAAACATTGTGAATACAATATTAATTATTTAAATAAATAAAAAATTCAATTGAACTTAACTTTATTGAATATATAATGCGCGAAATTCACTTGTTTAGCTCGTTCAAATAGGAACTCTCATGAAAACTCAACTACTTTTAGCCACTGCTTTACTAGCATCTGCAACTGCGTCAGCTCAAAGCAATACTTACTTTAGCCAAGATAACAAAATTGAGTCTAAGTTATGTGTACTAAGTGCAAACGAAGGCTTTAGCGTTGCTCGTAAAGAAGCTGCCCAGCACGGTGTTTACCTATCTCGTTTTTCTAAAAGCATTTTATGTAATGGTGAAGATATTCGTGATATTGCTAAAAAAACGACATTAAGCAACGCATCAGTTGAGAAAGTAGAAGTATTTGCAAAAGACGCTCAACAAGAAACTCAATTATGTATGACGGCTTTAAAACAAGGTTTAGCACCTGTTCGTCAAAAAATTGGTAACCTAAACTCATTAAAATGTAATGGTCAAAACGTTACTGAGTTTGTTAAGCGCTACCAAAACGCAGCAATCTAATTATTAGCTTAACTATATAAGTAAATTTGAAATGCCTGGTTTCTACCGGGTATTTTTTTGCAAAAATTACAAGGTTGTTTGCAAAGCTTGCAAGCTTAACTTATTGAAACTGTTTAATAAATATACCGGTCGAGGTTAAGTTATTGATTATTATAAGTTAACTATTATTGGCATTGGATTTGTATTAGTTAAAGTGACATTTAATTAATTACGAAGGATACGTCTTATGAAAAAGTTAACATTAGCAGCCACTATTTTAGCATCATTAAGCCTAGCGGCTTGTTCATCTAATCAAGGTCTTGAAAGAATAGACAGTGACTTTGCAAGTTTAGATAATGATAGCGATGGCTACATCTCAAAAGTTGAAGCTGATGACGATAGCATTTGGGGCCATTTTTCAAATATTGATACCAATATGGATAACGAAATTAGCCGCAAAGAATTTAACACTTATATGAAGCTTAATAATGGCAAAGTAGCCACTGATTCTGAAGTAAGTGAGTCGGCATTTAAAGCTGAAATTGCTAAATTCGATAAAATTGAAAGCAGCTTTGCAAGTCTAGATAACGACAGCAATGGCTATATCTCGGTAGTTGAAGGTAACGATGATGATATTTCAAATCATTTTGGTTACATGGATAAAAACCAAGATAAGCGCATCAGTAAAAGCGAGTTTATGGGTTACATTAAAAAATACGGTAACGCAGTAGCTGAAGATGATGCATTAGAAGCTTTTAAAAGTAACTAATAGTTACCATTTTAATAAGTAAGATTAAAGCCAGTGCTAGTCACTGGCTTTTTTGTGTTTTAAATTTAGTTATTTGATAGATATATTTTCCTAGTTTGGTGTTGTTCTGTCATAATAGATGGCTGTGTATTTTTATTTGTTAAGAGTGTGTATGGCGGGTCGGCGAATTAGTGATGAACAACTAGTTGAGATCATTGAAGCAGCTATTTTTGTTGCAGATAAGCCTGTTAGTAAACGCCACCTTAAAGACATCGTATTAATAGATTTAGCTATTTCTATGACGCGAATAAATGACGCAATAGATACAATACAAGAACATTTTCAAACTCGTGGTATTCGCTTAGTTGAAGTGGGTAGTGGGTATCGGTTTCAGGCATGCAGTAGTTTAAGCCCTTGGTTAAATAACTTGTGGCAAGAACGCGCACCAAAATACTCGCGTGCTTTACTGGAAACATTATCACTTATTGCATACAGGCAGCCCATTACACGCGGCGAAATTGAGCAAGTAAGAGGTGTTACTACGGGTTCGAATATTATTAAAACCTTACTCGAAAGAGAGTGGGTTAAAGTGGTAGGGCATAAAGAGGTTCCGGGAAAGCCGGCTTTATATGCAACTACTAAGCAATTTTTAGATTATTTTTCGTTAACTGGACTTGAAAATTTACCTGCGTTGCCAACAGAGCAGGAAAGTAAAATTAACCAGTTATTGAGCGATCCTTCTGTGAGAGAACCATCCGAATGAGTATTATACAAGGTGAAAAGTTACAAAAAGTCTTAGCCCGTGCAGGCGTAGGCTCACGCCGTGAAATGGAAAAATACATTGACGCAAACCGCGTTAGTGTAAACGGTAAAGTGGCAAAGTTAGGTGACCGTGTTGAAGAAACCGATTTGATTCGTGTTGACGGACACAGTGTAAAAATCGAAGAAAAAGCAGACCGAATCTGTCGTGTGATTATGTATAACAAACCAGAAGGTGAGTTAAGCACACGTAAAGATCCTGAAGGGCGTCGTACTGTATTTGACCGACTTCCTCGTATTGATGGCGATCGCTGGATTGCGGTTGGTCGATTAGACGTTAATACATCGGGTTTAATGCTTTTTACAAACGATGGTGAACTGGCAAACCGTTTAATGCACCCAAGCTATGAAGTAGAGCGTGAATACTCTGCACGTGTATTTGGTGAAGTAACCAACGAGACGGTTAAAAACTTACTACGTGGTGTTGAACTTGAAGATGGTCCAGCCAAATTCACGACTGTAACCCCTATGGGTGGCGAAGGCGTTAACCGTTGGTTTAACGTAACGTTAAATGAAGGGCGTAACCGTGAAGTTCGTCGTTTATGGCAGTCTCAAGATGCGGAAGTATCTCGTCTTATTCGTATTCGTTACGGTAAATTAGAGCTTGATAAGCGCGTGCCACAAGGTGGTTGGATGGAGTATGATTTAGAAACAGTAAACTACTTGCGTAAAACCGTTAAATTAGGCCGCGAAACACAAACTAAGCTTTCTGTTATGCCTGAAAAACGCAAAGATAAACGCGCCAAAATCAACCAAATTCGTAAAGCAGTTAAAAAACACAATCAGCGTGTTAAGCCGACTAAACGTAAATAATCAATTAATTATTTATTGAACACAAAAAAGCCGCTAATTGCGGCTTTTTTAATGTGCTGTTTAAATTATTTAAACTCTAAATTACTTTTTTACTTGAGCATCTAACGATTCGCCATTCACTTCACTAGAATCGTCACTCATTAGATATAAATATGTAGGCATTAAATCCTCTGGTGTAGCAAGTGCGTCTCTATCTTCACCTGGATATGCAGCAGCTCGCATTGAAGTGCGAGTAGCGCCTGGGTTAATACAGTTTACACGAATATTCGTTTTACCTACTTCACATGCCCATGTTTGCATCATACCTTCTACTGCAAATTTTGAGATGGCATAAGGCCCCCAAAATTCACGACCTTTGCGGCCTACACCTGATGACGTAAATACTATCGATGCATTATCAGACTTACGAAGAACAGGAAAAAGTGCTTTAGTGATCATTGCTTGTGCAGTCACGTTTACTTTCATTATGTTTTCGAACGTAGATGAGCAAAAATGTTCAAGCGGACCGAGTGACCCTAAAATACCTGCATTATTAAGCAACCCGTCAAGGCGTCCAAACTGATATTCGATTGTTGCAGCAAGGTCACGGTAGTTTTGCTTCGTTGCGCCTTTTAAATCCATAGGGACTATTGCAGGTTTAGGGTAGCCAGCATTAACAATTTCATCGTAAACACATTCAAGTTTATTAGTTGTTTTTCCTAACAAGATAACTGTAGCGCCGAATTTTGCATACGTAATTGCTGCAACTCGGCCAATACCATCACCGGCGCCTGTTATTAAAATAACTTTATCTTTAAGTGCGTTTTCAGCTGCTTGATATGTGTGCATAAAAGTACCAATTCATATAATTTTTTTGATTTTAACATAGCGAAACGTGAAGTAATCGAATTTATTGTAAAATTAGGTGGCGAAAATAGAAACTTTACGTTAAGTTTAACTGGTCTAATGTCTCATTAATAACCTGATTACATTGTTTTAACTTAATACACTGATTAAACACACTATAAAAATAAAATACGTGCGGAGCCAACAATATGAAAAAAATGCTACTTTCACTCTCGGTTACAGCTGCTTTAGCAGGTTGTGGCGGTGGAGAAACGTTAACAGATGTCAAAAACGACACAGCACCAGTTATCCCAACAGCAACAGTTACATTTGATCCAGCAGCAGGTATCTTATCGGTACCTAATGATTTATTAATGAGTGGAACTCAAGACGGTACACTTAATATTCCTGGTGAATTAGATGACAACAATGTGTCTATTTCGCGCGCAGCTTATGCAAACCCTCAACTTGCACTAGGTGCACTTGATGGTTGGTCTTCGCAGGTTCCTTATAAAATCGATTTAACATTCCCACCAAATGTGAGTTTAGATGAAGCGTCTGCTGGGACCCCTGGTACAGTAAGAATTTTTGAAGTTGTAATGGGTGCAAGTTTAACTGATGCAGAATGTTCAGTTGTAGCTGCCGGTACTGCTTGTAAATTGGTCGGTGAGCTTACTTTTGGTGTTGACTTTGTTACTCAAGCTTCAGGTGATGGCGTTGCAATTATTCCTTTAAAACCATTTACCGCAGGTAGCTCATACATCAATGTATTAACTACTGGTCTTAAAGATTCAATAGGGCGCTCTATTGAGCCTTCTTCTACTTATGGGCTGGTTAAACAAGAAGCGCCATTAATTACAGAAGCTCAACTTGGTTTGCAGGGTGCTGTTAACAGTTACGAAAATGTAGTTGTAAGTTCAGGAGATATCGCAAAAGAAGATATTATTTTTTCTAGTGCGATGACTATTCAATCAGCAGGCCCTGTACTTGGGACAATTAAAAAGTTACTAGCTGCAAGCTTGCAACAGCCTGCGTTACCAACTCCTGCGCTTCAAGTTCCTGAACAGCCTATGGTAAATGTACAACAAGTATTTGCTTCTCAGGGTGTAGAAGTCTCTGCTGCTTTCTCTGGTGTGCAATATCAAAAAGGTAGCATTATGTTACCGATGTATTTAGGTACGCCAACGGGTACTGATATTAGTGATTTAAGTGATACATATTGGCAAGGTATGTGTGATAACGCGGTGGCAATAATTGGTTATAAGGCCGTTGCAGGCGATGCATTTCCGACAAATCCTATTAGTGAAAATGATGGTTTATGTTCTGCATTAAGTGACGGACAATTACGTGACTTAGGACTAGACAGCACACGTCATTTAACAAAATACAACTCAATTCCAAAAGTACAAAGCATGGCAAATGTGCCAGTGCAAGTTACTAAACCTATTTTACCGATAATTAATGGTGTCCGTGCACAGTTACAATTAGATCCTATCGCAATGCCTGAAGGTGGATGGCCTGTTGTGATTATGCAGCACGGTATTACAACACAAAAAGAAAGTATGCTTGCTTTAACTGCGCAGCTTTCTATTCAAGGCTTTGCAACGGTTGCTATTGACCATCCAAGACATGGTGAGCGCGGAATAGATGTTGATGGTGATGGAACAGACGACTTTAATGCAACAACGGGTTCTGTGCTTAGTTACATGAACTTAAGTTCATTACTTGTTGCACGTGATAGCTTACGCCAATCGGCTGCTGATTTATTAGGCCTTCGTTTAGGCTTAAACTTTATTAACGATACAACTATTAATAGTAAAGACGTTACCTACATTGGGCATTCGCTAGGTTCTATTGTTGCTCCAGCATTTATTGCTCAAGCTAATACGCCAATGGCAGAAACGCTTGATCCGCTATTTAATGTAAACACGGTAGCGCTTGCAAGTGGTGGTGGCGGTATAGCAAGCTTCTTACTTGAATCTGCTGCGTTTGGTCCATTTATTCAAGGTTCAGTACTTTCACAAGCGGGTACAACAGAAGCTGATGAATTTACTGCATATTTACAAGGAGATGCAGTTTCTAACTGTGGCTCATTAATACCAGACATGGAAGCTTACTTGACGTGTGGCTACAACGAATATATTGCATCACTTACCACTGCGGGTGAAACGACTAAACTTACTAACATTCAAGGTGTATTTACACAGTTTGCTTTTGCGGCGCAAACAGCGCTAGATAGTGGCGACCCAACTAACTACGCAGCCACTGTGAAAGCATTAGGTACTCCTGTTTATACTAATGTTGTTGTGGGTGATGGTGTTGATAACAAGCCTGACCAAGTGATACCACCAATGGCAGCTAATAATCCTATTTCTGGCACAATTCCATTAGCTAACTTGATGGGTCTTGAGACAGTAAGTTCTTCGCAAGCATTGAGTGAAACACCAGCAAGCTACTTAGTTAAATTTACTAAAGGGCATCATGGTTCTATATTAACACCAGCTCAAGATGCTGCACAGGCTGCAACTGTTGAAGGCAGTGCTGCCGCTAATGCAGAAATGCAGTTGCAAGTAGCTACTTACTTAGCTGCTCGCGGACGGATGTTATTAGTCTCCAACCCTGAGGTTGTGACTGATTAATAACCAGTAAAATAATTAACCTTTAAAAGCCACTGAAAAGTGGCTTTTTTTTGCTTTAAAGCATGCTAAATTAGCTAAAATTTATAAATGGAGAAACCAGTTGGAATTTTTATACGAATACGGTTTGTTTTTTGCTAAAACAGTTACTTTTGTTATCGCTATAGCAGTTATTTTAATGCTAATAGTTGGCGCTGCAGTTAAGCCAAAGGCCAAAAAAGGTGAAATACAAATTGACGATATATCAGAGCAGCTAGTTGAACTTAAAGAAAGTTTTTTACAAAATACGTTGGGTAAAAAAGAGCTTAAAGCGCATCAAAAACAACTTAAATCAAAGAGTAAAAGAGCAGATAAAGATGAGCCTAAACCTCGTTTATATGTAATTGACTTTGTGGGTAGTATGGACGCTCATGAAGTAGAAAGCTTACGAGAAGAAATAACGGCTATTATCTCTATTGCCGATACAAGTAAAGACAAAGTACTTATTCGTTTAGAAAGTGGTGGCGGTGTTGTACATGGCTACGGACTTGCTGCATCTCAGTTACAGCGTATTAAAAGTGCGGGTATTCCTCTGAGTGTTGCAATTGATAAAGTGGCAGCAAGTGGTGGTTACATGATGGCGTGTGTCGCGGACGAGATACTTGCAGCGCCTTTTGCAATAGTTGGATCTATTGGTGTGATAGCTCAAATACCTAACTTTAATAAAATATTAAAGAAAAATGATGTTGAATTTGAGCAAATAACAGCAGGTGAATTTAAACGCACACTTACTTTATTTGGTGAAAACACAGATAAGGCCCGTGAAAAATTTCGTGAAGAAATTGAACAAACACATGGTTTATTTAAAACGTTTGTAAGCACTCAACGTCCAAGCTTAGATATAAACTTAGTTGCGACAGGTGAGCATTGGTTTGCAACTCAAGCAATTGATAAAGGCTTGGTAGATGTTATAAAAACAAGTGATGATGCATTGCTAGAGCAGCAACATGAGCGCCAAATTTATAAGATTAAATACAAAGTTAAAAAAGGGTTGAGCGATAAGCTAGCTCTTGGCTTGAGTAGTGGTGTAAATAAAGTGGGAATAAACTTACTTTCTAAGTTTAAGTCGTTAAATCCTTAGATTAGAATCTTTTTCAGGATTCAGTTTAATTATTTTTACTCGAAAAAAAAACCTTGATGGATTGCATCAAGGTTTTTTTATAGCTATATAAATGTAGCTTATGAATCAATAGATTTATGATAATCTTCTAAGTCTTTAGCTGCATTAGGGTCGTTAAAGATGCTCTCATCTAGCTCACCTTCAGACTTGGCAACAACACAGGTAACCATACAATCGCCGGTTACATTAACTGCTGTACGTGTCATATCAAGTAATCTATCTACACCGATAATAATTGCAATCCCTTCTACAGGTAAGCCAACTTGGTTAAGTACCATTGCCAGCATTATTAAACCAACACCAGGTACGCCTGCTGTACCTACAGAGGCAAGTGTTGCTGTTAATATAACCATTAGGTAATCAGATATTGTCAAATCGACACTAAACACTTGTGCAATGAACACGGTAGCCACACCTTGCATGATGGCAGTGCCATCCATGTTAATGGTAGCACCCAGTGGGATAGTAAATGAGGCAACCGAGTTATTAGCACCTAACTTTTTAGTAGCAGTTTCAAGTGTAATAGGCATAGTTGCGCTTGAGCTCGAGGTACTAAATGCAAATAAGCATGTGTGCTTCATTTTTGCTAAGAAAATAAGCGGGTTTAAGCCCGTTAATATTTTTAAAAGCAATGTGTAGTTTACAAAAGCATGTAATAACAGTGCAAGCACTACAACGCCAAAGTACTTCGCTAAGCTCACAATTAAGTTAAGCTCAATTGTTGTAAACAGTTTTGCCATTAAAAAGAACACGCCATAAGGGGCAATATTCATTAAAAGCGTAACTAGTTTTAAAATCACAGTGTTTAAATCTTCAAATACGGTAGCAACGCGTTTTCCTGCTTTACCACTTAATGCCATTGCTACACCAAATAAAAGTGCAAACACAATAACTTGAAGCATATTGCCTTTGGCCATTGCTTCAAAAGGATTTGTAGGAAACATGTCTATAATTACACGTGCAAGAGTAGGTGCTTCTTTAGCATCGTAGGTTGCATTAGATGGCAAGCTTATACCTTCACCCGGGCTAAATAATAAGGCAAGTGTAATCGCCACTGTTATAGCAATAGCTGTAGTTAATAAATATAAACCAATAGATTTACCACCTAATCGGCCTAGTTTTTTAGGGTCGCTTAAGCTACAGGTACCACAAACAAGCGATACAAAAACAAGAGGCACAACTAACATTTTCAAGCTGGCAATAAATATTTGACCACCCACATGGAAAATACCATCAACAAAAAAGGCTTTAATTGGCAAAGAGAATAACCCAAGTGGTATTAGATAATCGTCTTCACCAGCTAATATAGCCTGAAATATAAAACCTACTGCAACCCCAAGCGCCATACCAATCATGATGCGAGTGGTTAAACTCATTGAACGGATTTTTGACATATTTCCTGATCTACATTTTTATAAATTTGCCATAGACTACCAGCAAGGAAATATTTACTACAGAAAAAGTTAGTATTTATTTAAAAATATTTTGCACAAAAAAGTAATAAAAAACTGTGATTTTAGACTAAGTTATAGGTTAATATTAAGTGTAAATTAATTTTAATTATAATAACAACGCTAGGGAGAGGTTCATGCCTTTAATGCGACTGCTCGGCATTTCATTGCTAAGTTTTTTACTCACAGCCTGTGGTGGCGGTGGGTCACTTGAAAAAGACGGCTCTATAAGTGATGGTGATTCCACTACAGAGGCTGCTACATACTCGGTTTCATTAAAGGGGTATTCTCAAACAGACGCAACAGAGTCAAATTCTGTTACCGCTACCTCCTCTTTAGATTTACGCGCAATTCTTACTCAAGACGGTGTAATTGTTGCGGGTAAGCGCATTACGTTTACATTAGAAGATGAGATTGGTGAACTGTCTCCATCAAGTGCATTAACTCAAAACGATGGTATTGCAACGGTTGAACTTACAGCCGGTGCTCAAGCCGGTGCTGGAGAAGTAACCGCTACCTATACAGTCGATGGCGAATCTTACTCAAGTACCTTTGCTTTTCAATCAAGCGGTGGGCAGGGTGATGATACGGGTGTTAGTGGGTCAACAACTCTAACAGTAAATATTGTCGATGAAAATGGTGCTAAGTATTCAGATACAAACCCGGTTACAACTGACAACTTAGGCACGGTTACAGCGACTTTAAAAAATGATGGAGTTGCACTTAGCGAGCAGCTTGTTACTTTTACTACAAACTTCACAGGTAAAATAACGCCTGACTTAGGTACTGCAATTACAAACTCAGCGGGTGAAGCAAAAGTAACTCTCTCTAGTGGTAGTTTTAAAGGCGCAGGTCAAGTTGTTGCAACTTATAATCCTACGAACTCAACAGAAGTGAGTAATACAGCTGTATTTTATTCATCAGGTGATTCTGCACCAGTTGATTTGGCACAATTCTCTATATCAGTAAAGCTCTTAACAGGCTGTAACGCAGGCTGGGACGATAATCGTTCTAGCGTAAAACTTGACCCTACACAAACAGCATCGGGTTGTACGGTAGCTAATACTATCTCTTCATCAGAACTAGGTGAATTATTTGTTGAAGTCATTGATGAGCAAAGTGGTGAAGGTAGTAAAAATTCGCTTGTTAATATTTCAACAAATTTAGGTTCTGTTCTCCCTTCATCTGGGACAGCCCTTACCGATAACTTTGGTATTGCTTTACTAAAGTTGCAACCTGGTAATACTGGTGGCGCAGGTACTGTTACTGTAACGTCTGTAGGTGAAAGTAATTCAACTAATTTTGCTGTAGGTATTGCTGATTTAACCCTAGAGGTTGATAACGGGCTAAATAAAGATTCTTCAGGAAATGTTATTCCTCTAAAAGCAGGTGGTAGTACCGTTATTGAAGTAACACTTTTAGATGAAGATGGTAATTTATACTTAACTCCAACAGATGTTGAATTCAGCTCAACGTGTGTAATTAGCGGCGACTCAGTAATTGATGCATCAGTAAAATCATCAAGTGGTATCGCAACATCAACATACCGAGCTACAGGTTGTAGTATTGACGATGATATTAATATCACGGTTGAGACAGGCGGTAAAAACTTTACTGCTACTACGATTATTCCTGTGGAAACATCAGCGGTACAATCAATACAGTTTGTTGATGTCAGTGAAACATTTATTGCATTACCTCCAGGTGAAGGCGGCGCCCCGACTCAATCGATCGTTAGATTTAAGCTAATAGATGCGGATGGTCTTGCATCTACGCAGCAACGTATTGATTTCAAGTTAACAGATTCAGTGGGCGCAGCTAAACTGTCACTTAGAACAAGTGATACAAATAATGAAGGCTTTGTTCAGACAACGGTTGAATCTGGCATAGTGCCTGGTCCATTAGTGGTAAAAGCGTGTTTTATTTCTAAAGAAGATGTTAATAATTTACCTGAAGGTGATGATTTAACGTGTTGGGTTGATGATGTAGAACTGTGTACATCAGAACCAAGCAATGAAATTTGTCCAGACGGAACACTTACTTTAGTACCATTAAGCGAGCAGATAAGTTCTGTATCGGCTCAATTAACACTGGCTTCGGGCGTAACAGACCAAAACAGTTTTGATGCAAGCCCAAATACGTTCAATACTAACTCACTTAATTATAACGGTGTTTTAAATGATATTACGGTATATTTTGGTGACCAATTTAATAATTATAACGGTGACGGTGTAGAGGCAACTATTTTAGCTGAAGCTGGTGTCATTGGCTCATCTAGCAATGAAGTTACTTGTAAAACTGACGATGCTACTTGTGTTGTAACCTGGCGCTCTCAAGGAGACCGTCCATTTTATGATTACAAATGGGGTAACCGAATTGGCGATATTGACGGGGACGCAACAACTACTGAAGGTATTAATCCAAAAACAGGTATTATAAATTGTGACCCATATTTTGGTATTGCAGCTCCTTGTATAAATGGTATTACACGCGCTAAAAATAATGCTGATGGCGTTGTTATGGGAGGGCGTGTAAGTGTTCTCGCTGTCACTAAAGGACAAGAGAACTTTGTAGATGAGCAAACCACTGATGATGTTAAACGCACCAATGGCTTGTTTGATATTGGTGAATATTATACTAGTTACGATTTACCTGAAGCATTTATAGATCACAATGAAAATGCTGCCTTCGATAAAGCAAACTGTAGTGATGCAGATGCTTCAAATTATGACCCGTCTACGGATGAATGTTCTGAGTTAATTTCACGAGGTGGTCATAATGAAACATGGCGAGACCTAGATAATGACGGTATTTATGACTTTGCTGATGGTAAATATAATGGCTTATTATGTAGCGAAGCTGCTGAAAATGCAGGTGAGTGTTCTCGTGAGCTAATTGAAGTGCGTAAACAAATTGAATTGGTTATGTCTGGAGATAATCCATATGTTCGTTTTTCTGTGTTGAAAACAACGGATATTCTTGATGCACCGTATCCTGTTTATGTACCAGCAGATTGCTCTGTTTCAGTTACAGCAGTACTTGAGCCATCCGATGTATCTGAGCGTTGTGATATATCAGCAGTTGATTTATCAAATGTTTTTGCAGATAACCCTGAATATGATGAAACGGATCCAGATGAAACTGATCCTCAACTATTGGAAGTTGGCTTATCTGGTATTACAGTTCGTATTCACTACACAGATGAGTTTGGTAATCCACTACCAGCGGGTACAACTGTATCTATAGCCTCTACAAATGGCGACTTATCTATTATCGAAAATAACGCTATTATTCCAAGTACGAATACGGATAAACCAATGTATTCAGATGTTCGTATTTCTCGTGAAGCGGATGGTAATGATAAATTTGACGGTGTACTTTCAATAACATTTGAGTTTACTACTCAGGCTGGTGGCACTAAAACAGTCTCCAAAGGAATCGAAATTTACGATAGTAAATAAGGCTTTATTTTAAAAATGCCAACCTTTAGGTTGGCATTTTTGTTTCTGTTCTATATATTCCACATCAATTAATCTAAAAACACTAGTTTGTTTAATTTAACGACAAAAATTGTTCGTTTATTCAGTAAATACTGAAAAGTTTGTATTAAAAGCTTGTAACAACTAGTGTTTGTAGATATACCTATAAATATTCGCGCCGCTTATGTCGGCAAAACACATTTTCAATATTTGGTTAGAAATAGGCAACTATGGGCAAATCGCTAGTAATTGTAGAGTCTCCTGCTAAGGCTAAAACAATTAATAAATATTTAGGTAATGACTTCATCGTAAAGTCCAGTATTGGGCATGTACGAGATTTACCTACTTCAGGTTCGAGCAAAGCTAAAGTGCCGGCAACTAAAACGCCAGCAGAAGTTCGTAAAATGGAACCAGAAGAGAAAGCAGCGTATAAAAAGCAACGAGATTATACAAACTTAGTCGCGCGTATGGGTATAGACCCAAACCAAGGCTGGGATCCGCATTACGAAATACTGCCTGGTAAAGAAAAAGTTGTTCAAGAATTACAAAAGCTGGCTGAAAATGCAGACCAAATATATCTCGCAACGGATTTGGATAGAGAAGGGGAAGCAATTGCTTGGCACCTTCAAGAAATCATTGGTGGTGATCCTGCTAAGTATAAGCGCGTAGTTTTTAACGAAATTACTAAAAACGCAATACAGCAAGCGTTTGAAACACCTGGCGAGCTTAATACTGATATGGTTTATGCTCAGCAAACACGTCGCTTTTTAGATCGTGTTGTTGGCTTTATGGTATCACCTTTGTTGTGGGCTAAAGTGGCCCGTGGACTTTCTGCAGGACGAGTTCAGTCTGTTGCGGTACGTTTATTAGTAGAGCGTGAGCGTGAAATTAAGGCGTTTATCCCTGAAGAATTTTGGGATATCCATGCTGACGTTAAAAATACTGAGTCTGAATTACGTTTAGAAGTAGCCAAACAAGCAGGAAAGCCTTTTAAGCCTGTAAATGAAGCTCAGGCTAGCGCAGCGGTTAAAAGCCTTGAGAATGCAGAATACAAAGTAATTAGCGTTGAAGAAAAACCAAGTAAAAGTCGCCCAAGTGCGCCATTAATTACTTCAACCATGCAGCAAGCGGCAAGTACGCGTTTAGGTTATGGCGTTAAAAAGACCATGATGCTTGCTCAGCGTTTGTATGAAGGTGGTTATATTACGTATATGCGTACCGATTCAACTAATCTTTCAAAAGATGCCGTTGAAATGTGTCGTGAGTATGTAACAAACGAGTTTGGTGCTAAATACTTACCAAAAGATCCAATTAGCTACAGCTCTAAAGGCAATGCACAAGAGGCGCATGAGGCAATACGTCCTTCAAGCGTTACCGTGTTATCTGGTCATGTTGAAGGTGTAGACGCCGATGCTAAAAAGCTGTACGAGCTAATTTGGCGTCAGTTTGTAGCGTGCCAAATGGTACCTGCTGAATACGATTTAACAACACTAACTGTTGCAGCTAACGACTTCCAGCTTAAAGCGAAAGGCCGTGTGCTACGCTTTGATGGTTGGACAAAAGTACAACCTGCGATACGTAAGAAAAACGAAGAAGATCAATCACTACCGGCTGTTAAAGAAGGTGAAGTCCTTACTTTAATCGAACTCGATCCTAAGCAGCATTTTACTAAACCGCCAGCGCGCTTTAGTGAAGCAAGTTTAGTAAAAGAGCTTGAAAAACGCGGTATTGGTCGTCCATCTACTTATGCGTCAATTATATCAACGATTCAAGATCGTGGTTATGTACGTGTAGAAAACCGCCGTTTCTTCGCTGAAAAAATGGGTGAAATAGTTACCGATCGCTTGGTTGAAAATTTCACTGATTTAATGAACTTTGATTTTACAGCTAAAATGGAAGGCCGTTTAGATGATATCGCTGAAGGCGAGCGTGTATGGACTCAAGTTCTAGATAAGTTTTATGCTGATTTTTCAACGCAATTAACTGTCGCTAAAGACGAGCCAGAGAACGGTGGCATGCGTCTTAACGAGATGGTTGAAACCGATATTGAATGTCCTACGTGTAGCCGAAAAATGGGTATACGAACGGCATCAACTGGTGTTTTCTTAGGGTGTACTGGTTACAGCCTTCCGCCAAAAGAGCGTTGCACTACAACAATGAACTTGGTGTCGGGTGATGAAGCAGTTGCAGCTGATGTAGAAGATGTAGAAACTGAAAAGTTAATGCAGATGAAACGTTGTCCTATTTGTGAAACTGCAATGGATTCATACCTAATCGACGAAACCCGTAAATTACATGTGTGTGGTAATAACCCGGCATGTAAAGGGCATATTGTTGAAGAAGGCACCTTTAAAATTAAAGGCTATGACGGACCAATTATCGAATGTGATAAATGTGGCTCTGACATGGAACTTAAATCGGGTCGTTTTGGTAAGTATTTTGGCTGTAATAATGACGAGTGTAAAAACACACGTAAACTACTTAAAAGTGGCGAAGCTGCTCCACCAAAAGAAGATCCTGTTCACATTACTGAGTTAGAGTGTGAAAAGTCAGATGCGTATTTCGTATTACGTGATGGCGCCGCTGGTATATTTTTAGCTGCAAATACTTTTCCTAAGTCTCGTGAAACACGTGCACCTAAGGTAGAAGAGTTAAAACGCTTTAGAGACCGTATCTCGCCTAAGTTTTATTACTTAGCAGATGCACCTGCTAAAGATCCTGATGGTAATCTTGCTGTTGTACGCTACAGCCGTAAAAATAAAGCTCAGTATGTTATGACTGAAGTTGACGGTAAAGCTACTGGCTGGACTGCTCATTATGAAGCAGGTAAATGGACAGAAGAAGCGAAGAAAAAGGCAGCACCTAAAAAGAAAGCTGCTGCAAAAAAGGCACCAGCTAAAGCAAAGCCTAAAGCGAAAGCTAAAAAAGAAGATGAATAAGCACGTTATCGCTTATTCATAACTTCTTATAGGTTTTAAAAAACCATAAAAAAACCGGAACGCACAGCTTGTGTCTATTCCGGTTTTTTTGTGCCTAGTTAAATGTTTTCGCAACGGCTTTATTAGCAGTACATTCAACTAAGCGTATTGGAGATACCAATTTTATTAAAAACATGGTCATTATATTGCACTAAATAACCCACTCACTGCGTTAAAAAACATTCATATAAAACAACTATATGTCATGCTATTTCACTTGCTATTGAGCTATTTTCTTAGCGCTATAATAGATCACTAATTTAATGCAATTGGTATGATTAAATCTTAACAGAAGATACTTTTTTATAGCCTTCAGATTCAAGCTCATCATTTACGCATTTTAATACGTAGGCATTTAGCTCTTCATTGCTTACGTCATCATCTTTAGCCCAGTTAACACACATTTCTGTGTATTCTTTTACCATTTCGGCTGAAGCTGTTGGCGCATCGTCTGCTACCGCGTAAGTCGCAGATACTGCAAATAGTGGAGCTACGATTAATGCTAGCAATGCTTTTTTCATTCGTTTATTCCTAAAAAAATGGTGTGATGACTGATTTACCCAGTTTAAGATTAGGTTTAAACCAGTAGTGCCCAATCCAGAACAACTCTGTTGGTACACTGATTTTTAAACGAAAACGAAATAAAAGATAACGAAATTTTTTTATCGTGAGGATGAGTAATTTACTTGTCAGGATTTCGCAGCATTGTGTTGCAGTGGTTTATAAGCTAAGGTCGCTTTTTTTAATTAAAAGACAAACCAATGTCATCACACACCCCTAATAAAAAACCACGCCAAGCTAATAAAGTAGAGCATGCATTAGAATCTTTTATTTTTAAAGGGCGTTGGCTACTAGCCCCATTTTTTGTGGGTTTACTATTTGCAGTTGTACTGTTGTTAATAAAGTTTTTTAAGCAGCTTTATTTAATGGGTATTGCGACATTTACAGCAACCAATCAAGAGTTACTTGTCGGTATTCTAACTTTAGTTGATACGGCATTATTAGCGGGGTTATTGCTGATCATTACATTTAGTGGTTACGAGAACTTTGTTTCTAAGCTTAATATTGATAATCACGAAGACAGACCATCTTGGATGGGAAAAGTTGGTTTTTCAGGTCTAAAGATGAAATTAATAAGTGCGATAGTCGCTATTTCGGCTGTTGAGTTATTAAAAGTATTTATAAACTCAGGCGCATATCCAAGTGATGAGCTACTTTGGAAAGTGACTATTCATGTCACGTTTGTAATGTCAGGCGTTTTATTTGCTTTAACTGACTACTTAAACAGTAAAACCCAAAGTCATTAGAAAAATTAAACGCATAAAAGAGCCCAAGTAATTTACTTGGGCTTTTTATGTTTAGAGCTTAGCTGTAATATTAAGTGTAATTATTGATGTCATTAACACTTTGCATAAAAGCAAGCGAAAGGCTCAAGTGTTAGTGTGTCTTGGCTTAATTTTGCGCTGTGGTGGCTAAGCTCATTGTATTCTTTAACGATTGATGTTGGCATATCAATACTTGTTTGTTGAGAGCTTAGATTAAACATGCACAGCATTTTTTGCGGTCCAAGCGTTCTATAAAAAGCAAGCACAGGCTCAGGCGTTTCAATAAACTCAATATCACCCTCAAGTAAAACAGTTTGGCTTTTGCGCCACGCCATAAATTCACGGTAGGCGTTTAAAATTGAGTTGCTATCATTAGTTTGCACAGCGACTGATTGCTGTTTGTGTGCATTATCAACGGGTAGCCAAGGTTTTACATCACTAAAACCGGCATGAGATGAATCAACTTGCTCCCAAGGCATTGGCGTTCTACAGCCATCACGCCCTTTAAAGTTAGGCCAAAATGTAATGCCGTATGGGTCTTGTAAGTCTTCAAAGGCGACAGATGCTTCACCTAAACCTAATTCTTCACCTTGGTACATACACACACTGCCACGAAGGGAAGCAAGTAGGGCGGTTAGCATTTTACATTGCTGAGGGTTTATTTCGCCATTTTCGCTCCAGCGACTTGCTACGCGCTCTACATCATGGTTGCTAAATGCCCAACACGGCCAACCCTCAGTCATACGTTGTTCAAGAGTTTGAACCGTAGTTCTAATATATTCACTTGAATAATCATTTGTTAAGAGCTCAAAGCTATATCCCATGTGCAGCTTATCGCCACCTTGGGTGTACTGCGCCATTGTCGCCAATGAATCTTCTGATGAGATTTCGCCAAGCGATACAGTACCTGGGTATTTATTAAGTAATGTGCGAATGTCTTGCATAAACTCAATATTTTCTGGCTGAGTGTTGTTGTAGTAATGATACTGAAATGCGTATGGGTTATCTTCACTAAAACCACGACCCTGGCGCTTATCTTTTGGTTTAGCTGGGTTATCGCGAAGTTGTGCATCGTGATAACAAAAGTTAATAGCATCTAATCTAAAGCCATCAACGCCTTTTTTAAGCCAAAACTCTACGTTATCAAGTACAGCTTGTCTTACGTCAGGATTATGAAAGTTTAAATCGGGTTGTTCGGTTAAAAAGTTATGCAAATAATATTGCCCACGGCGAGGTTCCCACTGCCACGCGCCACCACCAAAAATAGACAGCCAATTATTAGGTGCTGTGCCGTCATCTTTAGCTTCAGCCCAAACATACCAATCCGCTTTATCGTTATTTTGATTTTCGCGGCTATCTGTAAACCATTGATGCTGATCTGATGTATGGCTTAGTACTTGGTCAATTATGATTTTAATATTGCGATCATGGGCTTGGCTAATAAGTTCATCAAAATCGTTTAAATCACCAAAAAGCGGGTCAATGTCACGGTAGTCACTAATATCGTAGCCAAAGTCTTTCATCGGCGATTTGAAAAAAGGTGAAATCCAAATTGCATCAACGCCTAAGCTTTTAATGTAATCAATACGATTAATAATCCCTTTTAAGTCACCAATACCATCGTTGTTGCTATCTTGAAAGCTACGCGGATAAACTTGATAAATAACCGCACCTTTATACCACTGCTTTTGGGTCATGCTTTTCTCCGTCATTCCACACAGTATTTAGACTATTCTTTATTGTGATTACGATTAATCACGTTATTTTCAAAAAGCATACGTGAAGCCTTTAATTCTGTAAAAAGTCTGCATACGTATGCACTAAAAATAATGCAATAAAATTATTTAAAATAAGCGCTTAGCGCATCTTTAGCGGTGTTCGTTTTGTGTGTTTAATGTTTACCAATTATGTTATTCATTCATTTTTTAGTTAAATTTAACCTAACAGTTTGTACTATAAAGGAAATATACCCTTGGTTTTACTAGGAATGGTCTGACCAATTTAACACTTAGTAAATGTGCAATTATTTAAAAGTTATATAACAGCGCTAATTAATTTCATCTTGTTTACATTCAAGTAGGAAGGCTATTAGTTTTCTACAAAATAGATTTAATCTGTCATGCTCTTTCAGTGTTTTTTGTTTTGCTTATTTTTAATAAAATCATGTGGTTAAAATTACATATGTGTAATATATGTTAATTTTAGGCTACATTGAAATTGTTGAATACGTATGCATAAAGTTGTTAATAAAATAAATCTGGCGTTAATATTCATCCTGACAACAAAATTAGCTCGCCTTGTTTAACTATCACTTAAACATTGAACGCGGGTATCACAATATGGGTAACGGGAAAACATTATGTCTATGTTCAAACCAAGTATATTAACTTTGGCATTAACAGCTGCAGGCTTATCAAGCTTTGCTACACAGGCTGCTCAAGAAGATACAATAAAAAAAGATGATGTAGAAGTTATCGAAGTTAAAGGCTTTCGTGGCAGTGTTGTAGAATCAATCAACACAAAACGCTTCTCTACACAGGTTGTAGAATCTATATCGGCTGAAGACATTGGCAAATTGCCAGATTCTTCAATTGCTGAATCGATTGCGCGTTTACCCGGTTTAACCGCCCAGCGCTTAGATGGTCGAGCAAGTCGTGTCTCTATTCGTGGTTTTGGCGAGAATGAAAGTGGCACAACGTTTAACGGTCGTGAGCAGGTATCGATTGGTGATAACCGTGGTGTAGAGTTTGACCTTTATCCATCAGAAATAATGAGCGGTGTAACTGTTTATAAAACGCCAAATGCAAGTATTGATGCTGAAGGTATTGCCGGTGTTATTAATATGCAAACCGTGCGCCCTTTAAGTAAAGGCGAGCGTGTTGTGCAAGTAAATGGGCAGTATGAGCAAACCAGCTTTGGTAAATTAAATCCAGACGGTAATGATGACGGTTACCGAGGCACTATTTCATACATTGACCAGTTTGCTGACGATACAATTGGTGTTGCCTTTGCTTTAAATACAATGAGTTCACCAAATCAAGAAAAACGTTGGAACTCGTGGGGCTACCCAGAATTCACTGAAAATGGTAACGATTATTCAATTTTAGGTGGCGCTAAACCATTTGTACGTTCATCTACACTTGAGCGCGATTCTGCAATGCTTGTACTTGAAGCCGCACCTACAGATAAATTAAACATGACGTTTGATGCGTTATATGTAGATTTTACAGATGAAAAAATTCTACGCGGTATTGAAGTTCCGTTTGCATGGGGACAAGGTAGTATTGATGCAAATAGTGTTGTAGTTGATGAAGCATCTGGCTTTATAACTAGTGCAGTAACACAAGGCCAACGTGTAGTAGTTCGAAACGATTATGAAGAACGCGAAGCGGAACTTACAGCTTTTGGTTTTAATACTAAATATGATATTGACGATTCGTGGTCAGTAGAGTTTGACGCAAGCTACTCACAAGTAGACCGTAAAATCTGGAGTGTTGAGAGCTACTCAGGTACAGGGCGTGGTGATTCTCGCGGTGTTGCAGATAACTTGGGTTACACATTTAATGGTGGTAACACTGGGGCTACTTTTTCACATGATTTAGATTATAGCGATTATGGTTTAATACAGTTAGGTGGCCCGCTATCGTGGGGTGCAAGCTCTGCACTTAACGATAAATATGGTTTAACTGGTACTGAGTATGAAAACCAAGCGCAAGATGGTTTTATTAATGCACCGACCATTGAAGATGAGCTGTCAACATTAAAAATAGCGGCTTCAAAGGTATTAGAAAACGAGTACATAAGCTCTATTGAATTTGGTATGTCTTACAAAGAACGTGAGAAAACAAAAGATTCAGAAGGTTACTTTATGACGTTATCTAGCTTTTCGCTTGATAGCCCAGGCATGCTTAATGTGCCAGAACAGTACCGTAACGGAAGTGTTGATTTAGGCTTTATAGGCATGGGCGATATGATTGCTTATGACGTAAATGGCTTAGTTAACGACGGTTATTACGACTTACTGGCAGAGAGCTTAACAAATACAAGTCATGCGACTAAATCGTGGACTGTAAAAGAAGAAATTACTTCTGCATTTGTTCAAGCAAATATTAATGCTGAAGTAAGCGGCCTTGCATTAACGGGTAACGTGGGCGTGCGTTATGTACAAACTGATCAATCATCACAAGGTAATGCATTTAGTACTGTTGATGGTGTGGTTGTTACATCACCGACAAACATAAGTCATGATTACTCGCACGTATTACCTAGCTTAAACCTGTCACTTGCGATTGATGAGCAACAAACGATACGTTTTGGTGCTGCTAAAACAATTTCTCGTGCACGCTTAGATGAAATGAATTCATCAGTTAATGCTTCATATAATCAAACACCTGATGAAAATGGCAACTATTGGTCTGTATCGGGTGGTAACCCAAATTTAGAACCTAAAGAAGCAACCGGCTACGATTTTACTTACGAGAATTACTTTAGCGATGAAGGTTACTTCTCTGCTGCGTTTTTCTATAAAGATTTAACTCAGTGGATTTTTGACGGCACGTATGCAATTGATATGTCAGGCGTAGCTGACCCTTCAACAGGTGAAGTTCCTGCAACAGCATCAGGTACAGGCAGCGGTAAAATAAATGGCGGCGGTGGCGATTTATATGGTTACGAGCTTTCACTAGCGTTACCATTTAAAATATTCCATCCATCTCTTGAAGGTTTTGGTTTAATTGCCAGCCATACAGGAATAGAGTCTGATATAGAGGATCAAAACGGTAACGATTACGAGCTACCAGGTCTTTCGGATAAAATTCAAAGCTTAACAGTTTACTACGAAATGCATGGTATGCAATTACGTACCAGTATGCGCAAACGCAGTGCCTTTAAAGGTGATGTATATGGTTTAGGTTTTAACACTGAACAAGTTGATATTTTAGGTGAAACTATTTGGGATGTTCAAGCAGGTTATGACTTCTCTGAGGCCGGTATTGAAAGCCTTGAAGGTTTATCTGTTCAGTTTCAAGTACAAAACTTAACTGAAGAACCGTTTACGTCACTTTCTGGCGATAATGCTCTACAAGTACGTGACTACCAAGATTACGGTCGTACTTACTTGTTAGGCTTTAGTTACAAGCTATAATAAAAGTTGTGTGTAGAAGCCCTTGTGATTTGTTTTACAAGGGCTTTTTTATAGCTAGTTTATCAAACACTGATTAATACCAATTCGCTTAATTAAGTTTATTGAGCGCTGTATTAAAGTGTGGGCAATAATATGAAACCAATAAAACATGTCGTAATTGCAGGCGGTGGTACCGCAGGGTGGATAACAGCAGCACTGCTTAATAAAGTGTTAGGTAAAGTAATTAATATCACACTAATAGAATCATCAGCTATTGGTACGGTAGGAGTGGGTGAAGCAACGATACCGCCCATTATTCAACTTAATAACGCGCTGGGTATAAACGAGCAAGATTTTATTAATGCCACTAATGCTTCAATAAAATTAGGTATAGAGTTCGAAAACTGGAAAACGCCAGGGCATAGCTACATGCATGCGTTTGGCTCGTTAGGTAAAGATTTTCCCTTTTGCGATTTTTATAACTTTTGGTTAAAAGGTCAAATTACGGGCTACGAAGACGACTTATGGGATTTTTCACTCAATTACCAAGCGGCTAAACAGCATAAATTTGCACCCCTCAATACAATTCCTAATACCCAACTACCTGGGCTGAGTTACGCATATCATTTTGATGCGACGCTTTACGCTGAATACTTAAAAAAGTTGGCTATATCGCGCGGTGTTAAACACATAGATGCAAAAATAAGCCATGTTGAACAATGCGATACAGGCAATGTTAAAAGCCTAGCACTGGATAACGACAGTCAAATTAGTGGGGATTTATTTATAGATTGCACCGGGCTGCGTGCACTATTAATTGAACAAACACTAAATACAGGGTTTATTGATTGGTCTCATTACTTACCATGCGATAGTGCAGTAGCCGTACAAACAAAAAGTACTCATGAGCTTAAGCCCTATACGCGATCTATTGCACATAGTGCTGGTTGGCAATGGCAAATACCACTGCAAAATCGTATTGGTAATGGCCTTGTTTATTGCAGTAGATACTTGTCAGATGATGATGCTAAGCAGTTACTGCTAAAAAGCTTACCCGCTGAGCCAATTACAGAGCCCCGTATTATAAAATTCAAAACAGGTCGGCGTTTAAAGCAATGGCATAAAAATGTGGTGTCGGTTGGCCTCTCAAGTGGTTTTTTAGAGCCGCTAGAGTCAACCAGTATTCATTTAATTCAAACTGCGGTTACGCGTTTAATTAAGCTATTTCCACACAACGGTATTAGCGATGCGTTAGTAACGGAGTTTAATAAACAAAGCGTTATTGAATTAGAGCACATACGTGATTTTATTATTTTGCATTATAAACTCACCGAGCGAGAAGACTCCCCGTTTTGGCGTCAATGCATGCAAATGGATATACCAAATTCCCTTACCCATAAACTGAATTTATTTAAACACACAGGCAAAGTAATACGTGAAGATGATGAACTATTCGCCGAAGTTGCTTGGCAGCAAGTCATGATAGGGCAAGGGCTTATCCCTGATGACTATAACAGTATTGTTGATTCACTAAGTGATGACCAACTGAGCGATTTATTCTCTACTTTAAAAACGTTGATCAGCTCAACTGTAACGCAGTTACCAACTCACCAGAATTTTTTAGCCAGCATTAAAAAGGTATAACAATGCGATTTTTAAACACACTTTTACTAGTAAGCGCATGTAGCTTACCAAGCTTTAGTTATGCACTTAATGTAGAGCCTGCCAATTGGTGGGTAGGCATGAATAAAAATAACATTACAGTACTCGTACATGAGCAAAATATAGCTAACGAAGAATTTAAATTAGATAAGTATAAAGGGGTTGAACTTAATAACGTAACACGCACTAACAACCCTAATTATGCTTTTCTACATTTAAATATTAGCGATAACGCCAAAGCAGGAACGCTTCAATTTAAGAGTAGCGATCCAGTACATAGTTTTGAATTTCCTTTACTTACCCGAGATAAACATAGTGCGCAACGCCAAGGTTTCACAAATGCAGATGCTTTATATTTAATTAACCCAGATCGCTTTGTAAATGGTGATGAAAAAAACGATACAGTTAGAGGTATGTTAGAGAGTGTAAATACAAGCTTTAAAGGCGGGCGACATGGCGGTGATATTCAAGGTGTAATTAATGCGCTGCCGTATTTAAATAATCTAGGCGTGACACAGCTTTGGCTAACACCTGTGCTTGAAAACAACATGCCTGATTACTCTTATCATGGTTACGCGATCACAGACTTTTACAACGTTGATCCACGTATGGGTTCAAACCAGTTGTATAAAACGTTGTCAACAAAGGCTAAAGAGCAGGGCATTGGGCTTGTTATGGACATGGTGCTTAATCACTTTGGCTCTGAGCACCTGTGGATGAAGGATAAACCAACTCAAGATTGGATTAACTTTAATGGGCAGTTTGAAAATGGCAAAAATGCCACAAGCCATGCGCGCCAAACAATTCAAGATCCACACGCAAGTAACTACGATAAACGCCAGTTTAGCGATGGTTGGTTTGTCGCTAGCATGCCCGATTTAAACCAGCGCCAACCATTATTAAATGAGTATTTAATTCAAAATGCAATTTGGTGGATTGAATACGCAGATTTAAGCGGTATTCGAGTTGATACTTACTCTTACTCAGACAAAGCATTTTTAAGTGATTGGACCAAGGCCATTATGGATGAATACCCACACTTTAATATTGTTGGCGAAGAGTGGACTTCAAACCCTGCAATAGCGTCGTATTGGCAGCGCGGTAAAGTAAATCAAGATGGGTATGTGTCAAGCTTACCCAGTGTGATGGACTTTTCGTTGCAAGAGGCGGTAATTCGAGCTTTAAATGAAGATGAAAGTTGGAGTACAGGCTGGGTTAAAGTATATCAGTCATTAGCTAACGATTTTTTATACCCAGACACCAATAACATTATGGTGTTTGCTGATAACCACGATATGAGCCGTGTATATACGGAGCTTGGGCAAGACTTAGCTAAAACTAAAATGGCGATGACTTTGTTTTTAACAACGCGCGGCATTGCACAAATATATTATGGAACCGAAATATTATTAGATAACACGCCGAGTAAAGATCATGGTGATATACGCATTGATTTTCCAGGTGGGTTTAAAAATCAAAACGCCAATGCGTTTACTGGAATAGGTTTAAGTAAAGAGCAGCGCGATATGCACAAGACTATAAGCACGCTACTTAACTTTAGAAAGCAAAGCCCGGCACTTACAAAGGGTAAGCTCGTTCATTTCAGCCCGAACAATGGTGTGTATAGTTATGCTCGCGTTAGTGATACGCAAACAGTATTAGTTTTTATGAATAAAAACAAAGTAAAACAAAAGCATAATCTTGATTACATGCAAGAAGTTATACCAAAAAATGCCAATGCGAAGGCATTATTCACACAACACACTTTTAAACTAACTAACAGTATTAACTTAAAGCCAATGGCTGCTACGGTATTAGTGATTAATACGCCGTGAATGTTTAAGTGAATACGTATGCAGCAACTGTATGCTTGCTGCAGATATCTTTAGTATAAAGCTATAACACTACTGACAAAAAGACACACAATGAAAAAATCAGTTTATGTACCCGCATTACTGTGCAGCGCACTTATAACAAGTGCGTGCTCAGACAATAATGAAACCGAACAACAGCAAGCGCCTAAACAGGCGCAAAATGAGTTAACAAAGCCTGTTGTATACCAAGTATTTACACGCTTATTTGGCAACACACAGACCGCGAATGTGCCTTGGGGTACAAAAGAGCAAAATGGTGTAGGTAAATTTGCCGATTTTAACGATGCTGCACTTAAAGGTATTAAAGAATTGGGGACAACCCATGTTTGGTATACCGGTGTTTTACATCATGCGCTAGTGGGCGATTATACCGAGTATGGAATTACGCAAGATGACCCTGATGTAGTTAAAGGCCGTGCAGGTTCACCTTATGCAATAAAAGATTACTACGACGTAAACCCAGATTTAGCCATAAATGTGACTAATAGAATGGGTGAGTTTAGTGATCTGATTGAGCGCACTCATGAGCATGGCATGAAAGTGGTTATAGATATTGTACCTAACCATGTGGCTCGTAATTATAAATCAGTAGCAAAACCCAAAGGAATAAAAGACTTTGGTGAGCAAGACGACACCAGCAAAGAGTACGATAAAAATAATAACTTTTATTATGTCCCGGGTCAGTCTTTTCAGGTTCCAACATCACAAAGCTATACAGTTTTAGGGGGTAATACTCACCCTTTAGCTGACGGTTTTTTTGATGAAACGCCAGCGAAATGGACGGGGAATGGCGCGCGTGCACCCAAGCCAGATATTAACGATTGGTACGAAACCGTAAGAGTGAATTATGGCGTTAAGCCTGATGGCAGCTATGACTTTCCTGTATTACCTAAAGAGCTAGAAAACCAAGATTATCGCGCCCATTATGCGTTTTGGCAAAATAAGGAACTGCCTAATAGCTGGTATAAATTTAGAGATATCACTCTTTACTGGCTTTATAAAGGCGTTGATGGTTTTAGGTACGATATGGCCGAAATGGTGCCGGTTGAATTTTGGAGCTTTTTAAATTCATCAATAAAAATGCAAAAGCCCGATGCGTTTTTATTGGCTGAAGTTTACAACCCACAAATGTACAGAGCGTATATTCAGCAAGGAAAAATGGATTACTTGTATGACAAACTCGGCTTTTACGACACATTAAAAGCCATTATGCAGGGTAAGCAAGCTGCTAATACTATTTTTGCAGCCCAAAGCCAAGTGGCTGATATTGAAGCGCACATGCTGCACTTTTTAGAAAATCACGACGAACAACGCATTGCTAGCCCTGATTTTGCAGGTGATGCACGCTGGGGGAAACCAGCAATGGTAGTTTCTAGCTTAATGAGTCGGGCACCTACTTTATTATATTTTGCCCAAGATGTGGGGGAGGACGGATCTGAAAACGCAGGTTTTGGTACATCTACCCGCACCAGTATTTTTGACTACATTGGTGTACCAGCGCATCAAGCATGGATGAACAACGGCAAATTCGACGGGGCTAACTTATCGAGCGAGCAAGCATCACTTCGTGATTATTATAAAGCAATAATGGCTCTTAATAGTTTGCCCGCTGTTGTAGGTGGAACCATGTCAGAGCTTTCACTTAGCAATAGCGAACGCGTTGTTGGTTTTGTACGCACGCTGGGACAGCAATCTGTTTATGTTTTTAGTAATTTTAGTGAGGAGCCACAAACGGTATTAATTAATTTAACACCAGAGCAAGCAAATACCTTTGAGCGAAATAGACCGCTACACGACTTACTTGAACAAAACACGGTAAAGATCATCACTGACAAAGAAGTTACAAAGCTTATGCTTTCGCTAGATGCATTTAGTAGCGCAGTTTTAACTAATAAGGCTAATCATGAATAATCAAAATAATAATTATGACAGCAACAAACCAAATCTAAGTTTTTGGCAAATATGGAATATGTGCTTTGGCTTTTTAGGTATTCAATTTGGTTTTGCACTACAAAACGGCAATGTGAGCCGTATTTTTCAAACCCTAGGCGCACAAGTTGATGATATTCCTATTTTATGGGTTGCAGCACCGCTAACGGGCTTAATAGTGCAACCAATAATTGGTTATTGGAGTGATAAGACATGGGGGCGTTTTGGTCGTCGTCGTCCATTCTTTTTCATAGGGGCGGTACTTACTACTATCTCACTCTTTATCATGCCGCATTCACCAACCCTTTGGATTGCTGCAGGTATGTTATGGATTATGGATGCCTCAATCAATGTCACTATGGAACCTTTTAGAGCACTTGTAGGCGATAACCTGCCAGAAAAACAACGCGCTACGGGCTATGGCTTGCAAAGCTTTTTTATTGGTATTGGTGCAGTATTAGCCTCAGCGCTACCATGGATGATGACCAATTGGTTTGATGTTAGTAACACCGCTGCGCCAGGGCAAATCCCTGAATCTGTTAAATATTCATTTTATTGGGGTGGGGTCGTATTGCTAGTCGCAGTTCTTTGGACAGTTATGCGAACCAAAGAATATAGCCCTGAGCAATTAGCTGCTTTTGAAAACCACACTGCCAAACCGACTAACACCGCATTAGTAGATATCAACTTCAATAAAGGTGCCATTATTTTTGTGGTGCTAGGTTTAGCAACCCTTGCATTAGTAATGGGTTTATCGCTTGAAAAAGAGTTATACCTACTTGCTGGTGGCTTACTAGCGTTTGGTATTGTGCAGTGGATAGCAAGCGCATTAAAGGCTGCTAACAAAATACAAGGCGGTTTTTACCAAGTAGTACAAGATGTATTTACCATGCCAGAGGCAATGAAGCAGCTTGCTTGGGTGCAGTTTTTTAGCTGGTTTACGTTGTTTGCTATGTGGATATACACCACAGCCGCAGTAACAAGCTTTCATTACGGCAGCAGTGATGCAACAAGTAAAGCCTTTAACGATGGGGCTGATTGGGTCGGTATTTTATTTGCAGCTTACAATGGCTTTGCGGCTATTGCCGCTATGTGTATTCCATTCTTAGTTAAAAAGATGGGCTTAAAAGGCGCACATTGCTTTAACTTACTACTAGGTGCATTAGGTCTTGCGAGCTTTATGTTTATAACAGATCCAAAAATGCTTCTTATTCCAATGATAGGCGTTGGCTTTGCATGGGCTTCTATTTTATCGCTTCCTTATGCAATGTTAAGTAATGCATTACCGAGTAATAAAATGGGCGTGTATATGGGTATTTTTAACTTCTTTATTGTTATACCGCAATTGCTTGCTGCTAGTATTTTAGGGCTTATTTTACGCCACGTATTTTCTAACCAGCCTATTTACGCATTATTAATTGGTGCTGCATCATTCGTTGTTGCTGCGATTGCTGTAATGCGCGTTAAAAATTCAAACTAAGGGTCACACAATGAAAAAATATAACCTTATTACTACCGCTCTTTTAACTTTGGGCTTAACAGCCTGTGGTGCACAAAATACGAATAACGAAAATATTGACGCTACAGTTTCAGCAGCTCCTGGCGCACCAGGTGCTGAACCATATTGGGCTTACGCGGGTAAAACCGGAATTGGTACTTCTTTTGAGCAATACCAAAACGGCCAATATAATAACAACGCTGCGACAGGTGAAGTATCAAAAGTATGGTTTTCAATTGCCAAAGGTATGATCACCGAAACTATGTTTGGACTCATTCACCAAGCTCAAATTAAAGATATGCAGTTTGTAGTAACCGGTAAAGATTTTACAGTCACTGAAGCTGACGACTTAGACGTTACAATTGATTACTTACATAAAGACGATAAAGGCAGACCACTATCGCTTGCTTACAAAGTAACAAGTACAGATAAGAAAGGGCGTTTTACCCTCGAAAAACACATATTCACCGACCCTGACGGACAAACATTGTTTGTACGCAGTATTTTTAATACATCACTTAAAGGCGTGAAAGCGTATGTTGCTGTTAATCCTTATATAAACAACAACGGCTTAGGTGATTTTGCAAAAACCACTGAGCAAGGCTTAGTAGCATGGGAAGATGATAATTTTTTAACGTTGCAATCATCTACGCCATTCAAAATGCAAAGTGTAGGCTTTACAGGTGTGAGCGATGGCATCACCTCACTTAAAAAACAACACACACTAAGCAAAAAATATTCAAACACAGGCGATAAGGCCGGTAACGTCACTCTGCTGGCAGAGCTTGGTAATATCGATAGTAATACCACATTTGATTTAACACTAAGCTTTGGTAAAACGCAGCAGCAAAGCCAGCAACAAGGTGCACAGAGCTTATCTAAAGGTTATCAAAATGTGCTTGATGCCTACAACGGTAAAGGTGAAGCGCTAGGCTGGGAAGATTATTTACAAAGCCTTGAGCCATTAAATACAATGGTTAAGCAAACAGCCGATGACGGTAAGCTACTTTATACCAGTGCAATGGTACTAAAAGCGCAAGAAGACAAAACTAATGCGGGTGCGCTCATTGCCTCACTTTCTAATCCTTGGGGTGAAACTGTTTCAGCCAAAGAGGGTTCGACTGGTTACAAAGCGGTATGGGTTCGTGATTTTTATCAAGTAGCTATGGCATTTATGGCCTTAGGCGATACAGCGACTGCAAAAACGGCCTTCGAATACCTTGAAAAAGTACAAGTTACTAGCAAAACCCCCGGTAACAATGGTGATACAGGATGGTTTTTACAAAAAACACATGTTGATGGTGAACTTGAATGGGTAGGGGTACAGCTAGATCAAACAGCTATGCCAATTATGCTCGCGTGGAAGTTACATCAAGCAAACGTACTAAGTGATAACGAACTTAAAGATTGGTACGCACGCATGCTAAAACCGGCAGCTGACTTTTTAGTTGATGGCGGAAGAGCTAAAATTTTATGGAACGACATGCAAATCACTCCACCCGCAACACAGCAAGAGCGCTGGGAAGAGCAAAGTGGTTATTCTCCCTCTACAACGGCTGCCGTTGTTGCTGGCCTTATAACAGCCAGTGACATAGCAACACTCAGTGGTGATACTCAAAATGCAGATCGTTATTTAGCAACGGCTAAAAAGTACAACCGTGATATAGAATCGCAAATGTTTACCACCGAAGGTAATTTAAAAGGTGATAGCACCGATGGCGAGTATTTTATTCGTATAGGTCAAGACACCGACGCTAACTCTAATACTAAAATTAACGCCAACAATGGCCGTGAAGGTTTTAACAAAAAGCAGATTTTAGACGGTGGTTTTTTAGAATTAGTCCGCTATGGAGTAAGAAGTGCCAACAATTCAAGTATAGTTAAAACCCTACCTGAGTATGACGACGAAACGCTTGAAGATAACTTACAAGTTAAATACAGCTTTAACTTTACCGATGGAAGCGGCACATTTGCAGGCTATCGCCGTTATGGCAACGACGGTTACGGCGAAGATGAAACCACAGGTACTAATTACGCCGAAAGCGGGAGCAACACGCCAGGCCAACGTGGTCGTGTATGGCCATTTTTTACAGGCGAACGCGGACACTATGAAATAGCAGCTGCAAATGCAAATAATGCGCTTGATGATGCAAAACAAGCGGACATTAAAAATAGTTACGTAAAAGGTTTAGAGCAGTTTGCTAATAGCGGCATGATGCTACCTGAGCAAGTATGGGATGGCGTGGGTGTAAATAAAGCAGGTTATGCGTTAGGTGAGGGCACAAACTCAGCAACACCTCTAGCTTGGACACACGCAGAATACATTAAGCTTGTACGCTCACTCAGTGATAAACAAGTTTGGGACTATTATCCGGTGGTTGCCGAGTCTCTAAAAAAATAATATATAATACCAATTCGCTTAATTAAGTGATCTATTTTGAGGCAGGAAAAACGTGTTGATAGCTAGGCAAAAAATTCGCTATTTAGTTGTTCTAAATAAGAGTTTTTTAACGCAGTTAGCGACACGTTTAGCCCCGCAAAATGATTAAGTATTATTGCGGATTGGTATAAAATGCTGTAGTTATTAAAAAAGGCTTCTAAATTTATTTAGAAGCCTTTTTGTTATGTACTCACTTAATATTAAAACAAAAAAATGCTCTTCAAATAAAATGAATGTCACTTTTTAGTTACATTATTTGAGGCCACACTTATTATCAAACCATGATAACAACTCGGTATAAAATTCTTTTTTATGATCGTAGAAAAGCGTATCAGAAAAGTGATCGGCATCTTCAAGCTCAATATATTTAAAGTCTTTTTTGTACTTTTCAAGCTCAGATACGAAGTCTCTACTGTGTTTTACTGGAACACGACTGTCGATATCACCATGCACAACCAGTATCGGAATATTTACTTTATTTACTTGCTCTACAGGGGATACACCTGTAATCGTAGGGCGTTGTAAGATACTTAAAAAGCGATTTTCGTTGAGAGTTGCATTGATACGACTTAAATCACTTACACCCGCACCGGCAACAACACATTTATATATGTTGTTTTCACGCATAGATGCAGCAAATGCAGCATAACCGCCATAACTCCAACCAAATAAAGCAAGCTTATCTTTTGTTGCTAAGCCTTTATCTATTAAATATTGTGCCGCGTCGTCTAAATCATCTTGTTTTTTCAAACCCCAGTTATTATCACCGGCTATCCAATGCTCTAAACCGTAACCAGTAGAACCACGATAGTTTGGTTGAATAACGACGTAACCATGATAGGCGAGTAACTGCGCCCAGTCATCAAATACAATAGAGTCACGCACCCAAGGACCGCCGTGAGGAAGTACTATCGCAGGGTAAGGACCTTTAGTCGCAGGAATGGTTACATACGCTTTTATTTTACGTCCATCTCTCGCTTTATAAGAGATATATTTAACGGATCCTAATTTACTTTTATCAATAAACGGAAGTCGGTCACCAATTTTAGTCAGCTTCTGTTTATTAGTAACAATGTAATAGCTGCCTGGGTTATCGTCAGCAGATACTCTCACTACTAATACGTTATCGTTATCAGAACTACTAATGATTTGTACAAATTTATCTTTAAATAAAGAAGCAACAGATTCGTTAAGTGCTTGAAGGTTTGGGTCTGTGAAATAAAACTTAGGCTGCTTGGTTGTATAGCGAAAGCCTTGTAAAGTACCGTCGGTATCAAGTATAACACCGTCTGTATCTACAGATTTAAGACCAAATTGACGTTCAGAATACTGACCTGTTTTAATGTTGTAAATATAAATGCCAGTCGTATTCTCGCCTAAGTTGGCGTTAACATAAACTTCGTTAGGATTACCTTTTGCAAATCCTAATATCTCAAAGTTTTCACGCTTTTTAGGACTAACTTGCTTAATTACTTTCCAATCATCATTGCCTTTATCTCGGGCATAATAATCGATTGCGTTATCAGACTTATTCCAACCTTGGGCTATTCTTATTTCACCATCGTAGTCAGAAACAAACGAGCCTGATACTTTTTCATTTCCGCGCATTACAGTAACGCTTCGTCCAGTGTTAATATTAAATCTCACTACATCTGGAATGTAGTTATTGTTAATATCAACTTCTACGAGTACTTCATCTTTTTTGTCTGGAAGTATATTTATTATATTAAATTGAACATTTCGCTTTTTCTTAAATGGTAATAACCAGTCGCCTTCACCATCTGCATCAGTTATTGCAAACTTATTAACCCAGTATTTGCGACTTCCGTCTTCTAGTATTTGTCTAAACATAACGCCAAGTTTTTCATCGTTTAACCACACGATGGAAGATATCAGCATTTTATCAGCGCCCAACCTTACGGGGTCTGCTTCTAGGTTATTTGGATCTCTTATCTCAATTATATAGTCACCATTTTTGGTAGTCGCTCTTAAAATAGCAAGCTTCTTACCATCAGGTGATGCTACAACACTACGGATAGCAGATGACATTGAGAAAGCATCGATACTGCTCTCTTGTGTCGCATCTTCAGTTTCGCTATTAGCGAAAGAAGATAGGCTTAGTAAGGTAAATCCTACTAACATTCTTTTTTTAAGTTTCATTTTTTATTCCCTCAAAAAAAATGGCCTAAAATTTTAGGCCATCTGGATTGAATATATACTCAGCCAATTCTAATTAAAAAGAAGCTGTAAAACTGATGTATGGGCTACGTCCTGAAGTATCATAACCAACACCTAGAGGGATGTTAGTATTTGAGAAAGAACCATTTGGATCTACTTTTGGTGGAGCTTCATTAAATACGTTACGTACACCAAAGTTCACTTTATAAGCATCGTTAGACCAAGTCATACCGATGTTATGTACAAAGTAGTCATCAGTGAAACCAACAGGGCGACATTTAAGTGGAGCACCATTTGCGTCAGTTAAACCACGACAACCTGCAGTACCTTCTTCAAACTCACCTAAATCATCTTCATCTTCACGACCTTTACCGATGAAACGCGTTTCCCAGTTAAATCTAAAATCAGAATATTTAAGTTGTAAGCGTGCTGTACCGCGCCATTCTGGTGAATCTGGCTCACCCATATTGTCATCAATAGTACCAAGTACATCAAAAACTTGCTCTGTCATACGCGTAGCTTGAAGGTCTAGTGTAATACCTAAGTTTTCTTCTGCAATTACCGTATCTGTTTCAAAGTAGATATTGTAATCAAAACCTTTAGATGAGATTAAACCAATATTGATAAAGCTAGCATCAACTAAATCAATTTGACCATTTTCGTCACGCCCTATACGGCTACAAAAAGCATCATTACCATCTGCAGAATAACACTGACCAATACTGTAGAAAGCACTTGGCTCTGCAATACTATTTGTTACTTCAATATCAAAACGAGTTAATGACATTGTTAAATCAAATGCATCAGTGAACGGTTGTTCAAAGATAAAACCGTATGTTTTAGCCACTGATGTTTCAGCACTAAGTTCAGTTGTACCGCCAGTTTCAATCTCAGCGCTGTAAGTAGCAGTATATGAATCAGTCCCACCTTGACCTAAACCAAGAGTAGTTGGATCAATACCTGATGCTTGACAAGCGTTTAGTACCGCTGTATCGCGTGTTTCTTCAGCTGCATTATATGTAGCTGCTGAACCTGGGTTCAATGGGTCAATATTACGAGCATCTTCCGGAACAACACATGGATCGGCAACTGTATTAAAACCAGACGTACCGTTTAAGAAACGTTCACGTAAGTTTGGCGCTCTATAAGAAGTACCTTTTGTAGCACGAAGAGTAAACCAATCAACAGGACGGTAGATAGTTTTAAGACTATAAGTTGATTCAGCATCGTAGAAAGATTCTTCAGAAACACGGCCAGAAGCTGTAAATGTAAGTTCTTCAGCACCTTTAACTCCTTTAAGTAAAGGGAAGTCAACTTCTGTGAATATTTCTTTTAGATTACGAGAACCATCAGCGCCTTGGTCAGCAAAGTAGCCCCATAGTAAGCCTTGTGATGCTGCTGCATTAGGATTTGATTCAATCTCATCACGACGATATTCAATACCAACGATACCTGCAACAGTTTCGTTATTCCATGGTAGTGCGAAGAAGTCACCACCCATGAATGCATTAAAAACAAACTGGTTTACTTTAGTTTCGATGTCGCGGTCAATAAATAAATAGGCCGCTTCTTCAGGTGAAAGCGTACCGCCACCTTCTTGGTAAATACTATCTGCAAATAAATTAACAGGAACACATCCATCAGAACCGGTACCACAGGTAACAGTACCATCATCATTAAGAACAGCGGTTTCTAATGAGTTAATTAAGCGTTCTTCATCAATACCAACACGGTGGTCAGTACCTTTAGATGCGCTGTACGATACAGACGCGTCGTAGTACCAATTGTCTAAACCAATGTTTTCGAACATACCAAGATTACCAGTAACACCGGTAACTAAACGATATTGTGAAACTTCAACTTCAGTTTGATCACGGTCACCACGAATATTGATGATTGGCTGAACGGCCTCAGGTCCACCAGGGCCCACACCTAACACGCCAAAACAGTCAATACCGTTTGTTCCACAAGGGTTATATGGGTTTGATGCCGCTACTTGTTGAAATATTTGTGCACCAGGGCTAAAAATTGGTGATTTACGACTCGCATATAAACCTTCGTAGTAGAAAGTTGTATCGTTATCATCTTGGAAGTTATATTCACCATTAAGCATTAATGAAATACGTTCATTTTTACTTCTGTAATCACCACTTTTGTAGTAATCAGATTGTTGGAAAGCGTATAGAGGGTCTTGGAAATCAACGTCACGGAAACCATCTCCGTTACCATCAACAAATACACCATCATTAATACCATCGCCATCGAAATCGCCAGCTACCCATGAAGGTAAAAATCCTTCAAGACTTGATGGTACAGTTGATTCGCTGAAGTTTGGAATACCAGTGTTTGTAAAGTTAGGAGTGTAATAAACACTACCAAAGAAAGAAGGTACGCTAATACGATTTGTTAGAGGGAAAATATCACATGAATCTTCACCACTCGCCACAGGACCATAGCCACTGTTTCTCGTTACGATACTGCCATCTTCAGCTTCCCAAATACGCTCTTCACACCCTTTAACAAAAGGGTTACCAGATAAAGATTGAGATTTTTGTTCTGAATATTCAACGCCTACAGTGATAAAACCATTATCCATGGTTTTGCCCCACATACCCGAAAGTACAGTTTCTTCACCGCCTTCACCTTTAGGTTGACGATAAGATGCATCAAAAATAAAACCTTCAACATCTTTTTTCAATATTACGTTAGCTACACCCGCTACCGCATCAGAACCATAAACGGTTGATGCGCCATCAAATAAATTCTCTACACGCTCAATCATTACGCCAGGTATTAAATTTAAATCAGGTGATGTTGGTGCACCACCAACGCCAGCAGGAGCCATTCTTCGGCCATTAATAAGCACAAGAGTTCGTTCAGCACCTAAACCACGAAATCCGATTGTTGCAGCGCCCGGACCGTTATCTAGTACAAAACCACCAAATGTATTATCTATTTGAGCACCAGCCGCTTGGCTGGTCGATTGAAGCATTGAGCCTGCATCAAATAAACCCATTTCACGAGATAAGTCGCCATTGATAATTTGAATTGGTGATGCATTTGAAAATTCAGCTTTTCTTATACGTGAGCCTGTTACAACTATTCGTTCAGGTGCTTCTTCTTCTAATTCTACGTCTGAATTCAAGTCGTTTTCTTGAGCTAGCGCGTTAGGCGCTAAGGCTACAGAGCCTAGCAATAAAGAGTACCTTATTGCATTTGATAGAGCTTTAGTTTTAAACATATGTAAATCCCTGAGATATTATTGTTATTTAAGCTATAAAGTTACAGAGTAAGGTTATAGCGGCACAATAAATTTACATTACAGAAACAAAATAGTAAATACAGTTAACAGTTTGCTGTTGCTAAGGAATGTGTAATTGATGTTTTTTTGATGAAAAAGTATAGTTTTTTGGGTGGTGTTTTTTTTAATTTATTGTTTATTATATGATTTTGTTGTTTGTAAATGAATGTGAACAGATGTAATCAGTATTTGCTTAATAAAGAAGGCTCAGCTTGACCTTCTAGGAGTGAGAATAGGATTTAATAGGGCACTTTGTACTTATTCACCACATATCAATTTTAATAAGTTCTCTACTACATTTGCCCAGCAACAGTGGTGTTTAGATCTATTGTAGTTAGTTGTGGGTTTACGTAACTTGTAATGACTGTAATAACAAAGCCGATGCAACAAATTTTGGTACGTTAATATTAGCTTCTTTAAGCGCACGAATAACAAAATAGCAACTGAATTGCTTGCAGCAAACAATGCGTTAAATTTTATGTTATTAGCGATAAGTGAACGGTGTGATACCTCAATTATTCAGTGGGTATAGTATTAGCCATTTTTCGCTCTCTTATTTTAACGTTATTAGCAAGTAATGCGCTAAATGATGTAAAACAAGCTGATATTAAAAATAGTTATGTAAAAGAGTTAGGGTAATTTGCTAATAGCGGCATTTTTTTACCAAAATAAGCGTGGGATGTATAGGTGTAAATAAAGCAGGTTATAAGTTGGGTGAGGACACAAACTCAGCTACACCTGAAGTTTGGATACATGCAAAATATATTAAGCTGGTACGTTTACTCAATGGTAAACGAGTTTGGGATCATTATTTGGTGGTTTTCGAGTCATTTAAGTAATGATTTTGAAATTATATGACATAAAAAAAGATTTTAATTAGGCGTTTTTTTTTCTAAATTAAATTCCGTTTTTTGCAACGGTATAGGGTTTGTGAAGTGTAGTGTGAATATTTATGCTAATTAAGTGGGATAGTATTTTGATAGGGGTTTTAAGTGAATTGTATAAGAGTTGTTCTTTAATGGTGTTTATGGCGCTGTTTTTATAAATAATGGAGCCTGCTTTTTATTCATTTTGTTGGTTTTGCAAACAACCAACAATGTAAATTATATGTTTGTTTTTTTGTTTTTATTTTGTTTTTTGGTTTTATCCTTGTTTTTTTGTTAATTTATTGTTTTTTATGGTGATTTTCCTGTTAATTGCTGTCGCATTTTGTTGGCAAGTTTGTTTTTATTGTGTTATTAATTTGTTTCTCCTTACACGTTAAGGGGGTTAAATACTTTAAATTAGTAGGCGTTATATAAAGTATTTAACGTAAGACATAAAAAATAATAATCTAATTATCTAGGGATAAATCAAAAATGAACCATAATTTTTCTAAGACATTTAAACGCTCATTCACTGCTGCAGCAGTTGCAATGACGTTAAGTGCGGCAATGCCAGCAATGGCAGATAACGTTAATGGCGCTATCAAAGGTAGCTTAACAGCTCAGTCAGGTGTTTCATTAGCGGGTGCATCAATAACAATAACAGATGAAAGCAAAGGTTATTCTAAAACACTAACTGCTGATGCAAATGGTGAGTTTGATCTTAAGCAAGTGCCTGTAGGTAAGTATGATATTACAGTATCCCAATCTGGTTTTGACCAAGCTCAAGTTAAAGATGTTGTTATAGGGGTAGGTAAAACAGCTCTTATTGAAATTCCACTAACCACAGGTAATATCGAAAGAATTGCTGTTGTAGGTGGCTCTATTCGTGCAATAGATGTTTCTGCATCAGAGTCTTCATTAAATATTAGCTCTGAAGAATTAGCGCTACTACCAATATCTCGCTCAGTAACTTCAGTAGCATTGCTTGCGCCAGGCGCAACTGAAGGGGACAGTCGTTTTGGCGACCAAGCTTCATTTGGTGGTGCTTCTGTAGCTGAAAATGCTTATTACGTGAATGGTCTAAATATGACTAATTTCCGAAATGGTCTTGGCGGTGCAACAATCCCATTTACTGCGTACGATAGCTTCCAAGTTAAAACGGGTGGTTATTCTGCAGAGTTCGGGCGTACTACCGGTGGATTAATCTCATCAGTTACTAAATCTGGTTCTAATGATTTTCACTTTGGTGTTGAAACGATTTATTCATCTGACTCGTTAAGTGAGCAAGCTCCTAACTCACTTTACAAACAAAATGATCGTTGTGAAGATGCAGACGGGCACTGTATTGGTGATTTATATGTTAATAACCAAGACGACTACGACAATTCATTTGAAACAAGTATTTATGCTTCAGGTGCGATAGTTGAAGACACATTATTCTTCTATGGTATTTACACTGCAAGAGATAATGACTACGAATACGGTAATGCATCTCAAACAGATTTAACAGTTGAAAAAGATGATGACCCATATTACCTAGCTCGTTTTGATTGGAATATTAACGAAGATCATCAACTAATGCTTTGGGGCTTTAGTGATAAGCGAACTTATTCAGAAAAAACAATTTCAGATCCTGAAGGAAATGGTAATTATACTGAAGATGGCGGTACAGCTTTTCACAAGCGAGGCGGAGAAAGTTTTGCAGTTCGTTATACTGGTAATCTAACAGATGACCTAAGTATGTCAGCAATGTATGGTCAGGTTAAGTTTTCAGAAACTGATTACTCAGACTTTGATGATTGTCCTACAGGTTATGATGCCGATTTAGGTGAGGATACTACGTGTTATGTAAACTTTACCGTTGGTGAAAATGAAGATAAACGTGAGCAATTGCGCGTTGACTTTGATTATTACCTAAACGATGAGCATACGTTAAAATTTGGCTATGATTCTGAAACTAATACAGCTGATTCAACAACACAAAACTCTGGTGGCGTTTACTACTATTATCGTACATATGAAGAAGGCGCTAGACTGGCTAACGGTTATGTCTTACCTGAAGAAATGAAGACAACACGTGTACGCGATTATAAAAATGGCGGTTCGTTTGAAGTAGAAAACTGGGCTATTTATATTGAAGATCAATGGTCAGTTACTGAAGATTTAACATTAACACTAGGTCTTCGTAATGATAGTTTTACTAACTACAATGCAGATGGCGAAGAGTTTGTTTCTATTGATAACCAAATTGCCCCTCGTATAGGTGGTTCTTGGGATATTAATGGAGATGGCGATAGTAAGTTATTCTTCACTGCTGGTCGTTATTACCTACCAGTAGCAGCTAATACAAATATTCGTTTAGCGGGTGCAGAAACATTTATCCAAACTTGGTACGCTTTTGAAGGGTTAAATGCTGACGGAACTCCTGTAGGTTTAGGTACTCAGCTAGGTGATCCAGCTATTTCTAATGGTGGTGACGGTACTGCGAAACCATCAAATACCTTATCTGATAAAGATCTTGAACCAATGTATAACGATGAGTATATGATTGGTTATCAAGCAGCAATTAATGATGATTGGTCATGGGGTATCAAGGCAACTTACCGTGTTTTAGGTAATCAAATTGATGATGGTTCTTATATCTTTAATGATGAAAATGGTGAATATTTAGGTGAGAACTGGTTCTTATTTAATCCTGGTAATGGCGCTACTTTCAATTTCGATCTTGATGGTGACGGCACCACTGAAGAATATAGCTTTACTGCACAAGAGTTAGGTTACCCGGAAGCTAAGCGTAAATACGCATCAGTTGATTTAACATTAGAAAAAACATGGGATCAGGTTTGGTCTTTAAAAGCGCTATACACATGGTCTCACAACTATGGTAATACAGAAGGTTTTGTTAAATCTGATAATGGTCAAGATGATGCTGGTCTTACGCAAGATTGGGATTACCCTTATTTAATGGATGGTGCTAATGGTAATCTACCTGCAGATCGTCGTCATAACATTAAAATTTATGGTGCTTTTGCTGTTACAGAAGACTTCTTAATTGGTGCTAATGTTAATATCGCATCTGGACGTCCTTGGACTGCTTTAGGCCAAGGTTATACTCCAGATCCTGATCAATACCAATATGGTGATACTTACTACGTAGGTGACAAACGTTTCCCTCGTGGCAGCATGGGTACTACACCATGGACAGCACGTTTAGATCTTAACTTTACTTATAACCTTCGCTTTAACGATCAGAAAGTTCGTTTAGCTATGGATGTATTTAACGTATTTGATGCTGCTACTGAAACTCGTTACGACGAAGCTGCAGAAATAGCTGCTGGCGATGGAAATGCTACATTTGGTTTAGCTCAGTCTTACCAGTCTCCTCGTAGAATTCAATTATCAGCGTCTTACGATTTCTAATAACTTGTTAGTATGAGTTAAAAGTTGTTTAATAAAAAAGCCTCGTTAGAGGCTTTTTTTATATCTAAATTTTGAATTTTTGTGAGGTATGAATACATCAGAAAGAAAAGTGAAATGAATAGATAAAAATATACTGAATAAAATTTAAGTAGTTGTAACTGCCAATTAAAATGGTTTGTTAATTCTGCTTTATTTTATCAGGCAGGCTCAGCTTGACCTTCTAGGAATGAGAATAGGAGCTAATAGGGTACTTTGTACTTCTTCACCACGTATCAGTTTTAATAAGTTCTCTACGAGCATTTGCCCAGCAACAGTGGTGTTTTGCTCTATCGTCGTCAGCGGTGGATTTACATAACTAGCAATGGCTATGTTATCAAAGCCGACTACCGCAACATCTTTTGGCACGTTAATATTTGCTTCTTTAAGTGCACGTATAGCGCCAATAGCAATTAAGTCGCTTGCAGCAAATAAGGCGTTAAATTTAATATTATTAGCAATGAGTGAGCGAGTGGCGTGATACCCAGATTCTTCAGTTGATATAGCATTAGCCATTTTACGTTCGTTTATTTTTACGTTGTTAGCCAGTAGCTCATCTTTAAAGCCCTGAAAACGACTAAAGAATTCAGGGCTATGATCAGATGCATCACCAATAAAAGCGCAATCAGTTCTGCTGTGTGCAATAAAGTGCTCAGCGGCGAGCTTACCGCCACCGTAGTTATCACAACAAACAGTTAAATCTGGGCGATTATCAACCGTTGCACCCCAACAAACAAACTTAGTGTTTTGTTCAAGTAAGGTGTTAAATTTTGGTTGGTAATCAATGTAATCGCCATAACCGAGTAAAATAATACCATCGGCTCTGTGGCTATCTTCATAGTCTGCTTGCCAATCAGCACTGGCTGATTGAAATGATACTAATAAATCGTAACCTTCTTTAGCGCAAGCACGGGTAATGCTGCCAAGCATGGCTAAAAAGAAAGGATTAATTTGTGACTCATCAGAAGTAGGGTCTTCGAAAAGAAGTAATGCAAGTGTGCTGCTTTGTTGTGTACGCAAGTTGCTGGCATTTTTATCAACTTTATAATTAAGCTTTTTAGCTATATCGAAAACACGCTTACGTGTTTCTTCATTAACAAGATGGCTGTTACGTAAAGCGCGAGATACAGTTGATTGAGATACCCCTGCATAGTGGGCAATATCAAATGAGGTGGCTTTACCTTTCATTGTTACAACTTAATTAATTTGATAAATAATTGTGTCATTTTCGTTTATTAATGAATAATTTCAAGCTTTTTGTGAATTAACGTATATTTTTATTGATAAACGGCTGACACCGGTGTCATAATATAAATGTTTTATCATTTTGTTGTCAAAACGTATTCGCTGTTTATATATTTTATAGGCAGCATTTTTTACTGTGATAGCTACTTTGAGGTGATAGCTCAAAGTATAAATAACAATGGTATACCATTGTAAAATAATAAGCACGAGTCGCTTAACAAAAGAGATAATACTATGAGCCTAAACTCTTCTGCCCAATTTGATCCCATCTTAGTTGCTGATGTTGGCGGCACCAATGCCCGCTTTGCTTTAATAACTGCTTTTAATGAGCACACTAACCAATTTGTAATAGAGCACATTAATATTTTTCCTAGTGCTAATTTTGGTTCACTTGAAAGTGCGCTTGAGCAATATTTACAAACAGTCTCGCATATTACACCCAAACGCGCATGTTTAGCCGTTGCAGGTCCAATAAAAGCTGGGCAGGTACATTTAACCAATTTAGGTTGGCATTTTAGTGTTAGTGAATTTAAAGCACACTTTAATTTACTTCAATTAGAAGTCATTAACGATTTTGCTGCCTTTGCATATGCGGCTCCTTACTTAGATCCTAAACAAAATGTCATTGTTAAATCAGGTCAAGCTGATGACAATGCTAACATTGGCGTTATAGGTCCAGGTACTGGTTTTGGTGCCGCGTGCTTAGTTAGAACGTCGCAATCTACCGCTGTTTTAAGTTCAGAAGGGGGGCATATATCGCTTGCACCTGTTAATGAACTCGATACTTTACTATTAAATGAATTACGTAAAGATCATCCCCATGTTTCTATCGAAACTGTATTTTCAGGCCCTGGCATAACGCATTTATACAAAGCGATGTCTGCGGTTAAGGGGGTAACAGCTAAAAATTTAGATGCTGCGCAAATAAGTAGTCTAGCAAATAGCGGTGAATGTGCTGTCTGCGATGCAACGCTTAATCAATTTTGTGATTGGATCGGCAGTGTAGCCGGCGATTTAGCCGTTGTTTACGGCGCTTTAGGCGGACTATTTATTGGCGGTGGAATACTGCCTCGTATGCAAGCAAGACTTCTAGAAAGTCGTTTTGTTGAACGATTTTCGCAAAAGGGTATTATGTCGCAATACGCAGGGCAAATTCCTGTAATACTTGTAACACAAGATAATATTCCACTAATTGGTGCCGCAGCGTGTTTGCACAACAGCAAATAAGGAGCTTTCCTTGTTCGCATTTGGAAAAATAGAGTGATGAAAAAAGTAACAATAAACAGTGTGGCAAGTCATGCTGGTGTTTCTAAAAAAACCGTATCACGCGTTTTAAATAACGAGCCTAATGTTAGTGCTGCAACCCGAGAAAAGGTGCTTGCGGTATTTAAAGAACTCGATTACACCCCAAATCCAATTGCACGAGGCCTTGCACAAAATCGTAGCTTTATTATTGGGTGTCTTTACGATAACCCAAGTAAAAGCTACATTACTCGCGTGCAAACGGGTGCTTTAGAAGCATGTAAAGAAAATAACTATAATTTATTGATACATCCTTGTGAGTTTCGTGGTGAAGCCCTTATAAATAATATTGAGCAATTACTACAGACTTCTCGATTAGATGGCATTGTGCTAACACCTCCTTTTGGTGATTTTGCTGAGCTTGTTGCTTTTTTAAAATCTAAAAAAATTCCTTACGCAAGAGTTGCGTCAGCTTTACTTCAAGATGATTCTATTTCGGTTCGTAGTAATGATGAACAAGGCGCATTTGAAATTACTGAGCATTTAATTAGCCTTGGGCATAAATCTATAGCGTTTATTAAAGGGCACCCGGATCACAGTGCTACGCAACAACGCTTTAAAGGTTACAGGCGCTCACTTGCAAGCCATGGGATAGAGTTTGATGAACGATTAGTAGAGGAGGGTAACTTTAGTTATCATTCTGGTGTAGATAGTGCACGTAGCATATTAGATTTGTCCCCTAGGCCAACAGCTGTATTTGCATCAAACGATTACATGGCGGCAGCGGTATTAAAATTAGCTACTCAGCGCCAATTAAAAGTGCCTGATGACATTTCAATAGCTGGTTTTGATAATGCACCCATTGCGCGTCATATTTGGCCTGGTTTAACGACTATTGCACAGCCCGTTGAAGAGATGACTAAACAAGCCGTAACTCAACTTATTTCACACATAGCTCAACCGCAAGAACAGCCGTATCAGGTAACGCTTGAGTCGCGCTTAATTACACGTGAGTCTACCTCTGCGATAAAATAGTGAGTTAAAAACACTTTCACAGTAGCCCGAATATGAGTGACGCTTATTCGGGCTTTTTTTTGCTCTGAACTTGCTAAAATATACTTTGTGCCTAAAAATCAATTAGGTCATTATTCGGTCATGTTAAAATATTAAACTATTTTTGTTACCCGGGGTTGACACCGGTGTCATTGCTATGCGTTAATACAGTGACACCGGTGTCAGGGCTGTTGTGAGAGGCTCCCTGGTAGCGTACCTTTGAACGGGTAAATCAAAGATGCTCAGTACAGTTATTTACGTGGAGTCTGTAGTTGCTACTGAGCCTTTATCCTCTAACTAATAGAGATGAGTTAAATTATGTTACATCCTCGTATTCAAGAAGTTACCCAGCGCGTTATCGAACGCAGTAAAAATACCCGTCAAGATTATTTAGAACGTATTTCGCACGCAAAAAAACAAACAAGAGTTCGTGCCGGTTTAGGTTGCGGAAATATAGCCCATGTTATGGCTGCATGTAGCAGTGATGACAAAGCGCGCTTAAAGGCTGATGAGCAGCCAAATCTTGCTATTATCAACTCATATAACGATATGCTATCGGCTCATGTGCCATACAAAGACTACCCAGATTTAATTAAAGACATTGCTACCAAATACGATGCTACAGCACAAGTTGCTGGTGGCGTTCCTGCAATGTGTGATGGTGTTACGCAAGGGCGTGACGGCATGGAACTTTCGCTTTTTTCTCGTGATGTAATTGCTATGTCTACGGCAATATCGCTTTCACACGATGTGTTTGATGGCGTTTTTTGTTTAGGCGTTTGCGACAAAATCGTCCCGGGTTTATTAATTGGTGCATTGTCGTTTGGTCATTTACCTGTGTTCTTTTTACCAGCAGGCCCAATGCAATCAGGTATTCCGAATAAAGAAAAAGCACGTATTCGTCAAAAATTTGCACAAGGTCTAGTAAGTCGCGAAGACTTATTAGAGGCTGAAAGCGCGTCTTACCACAGCGCAGGTACTTGTACGTTCTACGGTACTGCAAACTCAAACCAAATGTTAATGGAAATAATGGGCTTGCACCTTCCAGGTAGTTCGTTTATTAATCCTTACACTGAGCTTCGCGATGGTCTTACGGGTAATGCTGTAGAAACTATGCTTAAGCAGCTTACAGATGATAAAGAAAGCCCGTGTTTAGCCGATGTGATCAGCGAAAAAACGATTATAAACGGTTTAGTAGGCCTGCTTTCTACAGGTGGTTCTACTAACCATGCAATTCATATTGTTGCGATAGCAAAAGCGGCGGGCATTCAGGTTACGTGGAAAGATATGTCTGATTTATCAGAAGTTGTACCACTACTTACACGTATTTACCCTAACGGCTCTGCAGATGTAAACCACTTCCAAGCAGCTGGTGGTATGGGTTTCTTAATGCGAGAGCTAGCAAGCGCTGGTTACTTACACACAGACGTTAAAACAATGCTAGGCGATGGTTTAGCACCTTACATGACAGAGCCTCGTTTGGATAAAGACGATAGCCTGATCATGAGCAACTCAACCGGCCCAACTAAAGTTAAATGGGTAGATTGCCCAGCAAACTCACACGATGAAGAAGTACTTCGCCCAGTGAGTAACCCTTTTAGTAAGCAAGGTGGTCTGCAACTTCTAACGGGTAACTTAGGTAAAGCTGTTATTAAAGTGTCAGCTGTTGCTATTGAACATCAGGTTGTTACTGCTCCTGCAAAAGTATTTAGCTCACAAAGTGCTCTGCAAGATGCATACACGCGTGGCGAATTAAACCAAGACTTTATTGCCGTGCTAAAAGAGCAAGGCCCTAAAGCGAAAGGTATGCCAGAGCTACATAAATTAACGCCAGTAATGGCAACGCTTCAAGATGAAGGCTTTAAAGTAGCCATTGTTACTGACGGTCGTATGTCGGGTGCATCAGGTAAAGTACCAGCTGCTATTCACTTAGCACCAGAGGCAGTAGAAGGCGGCATTATTGCTAAAATCCGAGAAGGTGATTTAGTGACACTTGATGCGCCAAACGGAATATTAAAAGTACACGTTAGCGACGAAGAACTTGCTAAACGTGAAGCAGAACTTAGCCTGCCAAGTGCAACATTTGGTACAGGTCGCGAATTATTTACTGGATTTAGAAATATCGTAAGCAGTGCCGATTTAGGCGCGAGTGCTTTTGGACTTGAATAAATATTAGCCATACTGGGTAATGAGGAACAAGTAATGAGTATTGAAAAAATCTTAGCATCGGCACCCGTAGTGCCAGTGGTTGTAATCGAAAAATTAGAAGATGCAGCACCACTTGCAAGAGCGTTATATAACGGTGGCTTAAAAGCCTTAGAAATAACACTACGTACACCTATTGCTGCAGAAGCTGTAAAGCTGATGAAAGCAGAAGTACCTGAAGCCTATGTAGGTACTGGTACGGTAGTAGATAAAGCAAGTTTTGATCTTTCGGTTGCCGCAGGTGCAGATTTTATGGTGAGTCCAGGTGTGAGCGATGAGCTTATTGCTTTGGCTAAAACATCAGATATACCATTTTTACCAGGCGCTGCAACTGCAAGTGAAGTTATGCAACTTGCGTCGCATGGTTTTAAGTATTTAAAATTCTTCCCTGCAGAAGCAGCAGGCGGAACAGCAATGCTTAAATCAATTGGTGGCCCATTACCACATATTACTTTTTGCCCAACTGGCGGCATTAGCCTAGCAACTGCACCGAACTATTTAGCGCTTAACAACGTTATTTGTGTTGGTGGTACGTGGATGCTAGATAAACAACTAATTGAAAATAAAGACTGGCAAGCAATTGAAGCGCTTGCTCGCCAAGCAAGTGAACTTAAATAGGAGTCTAAAATGATTAATGTAGCAATTAACGGTTACGGCCGTATCGGTAGAAATGTTTTACGTGCACTTTATGAGTCAGCTCAAAACAGCGAAATTAAAATTGTAGCAATTAACGATTTAGCACCAGCTAACGTTAATGCACATTTAACGCAGTATGACTCAGTTCATGGTCAATTTTCTAAAAAAGTAACACTTGAAAATAACACCATGTTAATTGACGATGACGTAATTACGTTAACGCAAGAACGCGACCCTGCAAATTTACCGTGGAAAGCACTAAACGTCGATATCGTTTTAGAATGTACTGGTTTTTTCACTAAACGTGATGACGCAGCTAAGCACATTACAGCGGGTGCTAAAAAAGTAATCGTTTCTGCTCCAGGTAAAGATATGGATGCAACAGTGGTTCATGGTGTAAACAGCGATGTAATCAACGCTGATAGCCAAATCATCTCAAATGCATCGTGTACTACTAACTGTTTAGCACCACTTGCAAAAGCAATTAACGACACAGTAGGTATTGAAAAGGGGAGTATGACAACGATTCATTCTTATACGAATGATCAAAACCTATCTGACGTATACCACCCAGATCTATACCGTGCTCGTAGTGCAACTCAATCTATGATCCCAACTAAAACAGGTGCTGCGGCAGCTGTTGGTTTAGTATTACCAGAACTTGCTGGTAAATTAGACGGTATGTCGGTACGTGTACCAACAATCAACGTATCTTTAGTTGATTTTACGTTTATTACTAAGCGCGATACGACCGCAGAAGAAATCAATGCAATCATGAAAGAAGCGTCAACGGGTTCAATGAAAGATATTTTACAATATAATGAGCTTCCGCTTGTTTCTATCGACTTTAACCATAACCCAGCGTCATCTATCTTTGATGCAACGCAAACTAAAGCCGATGGCAATCTAGTTAAAGTAATGGCTTGGTACGACAACGAATGGGGTTTCTCAAACCGCATGTTAGACCAAGTTAAAGCATTAGGTGCGTTTTTATAATACAGCCCTAATGATGTAAAGTTTTAGCTTTATCCAACCAAGCCACGCATTGCGTGGCTTTTTTGCGTTTGGTTTATCTGTATATTTGCAACTCAGATTATGGAGGGAACTATTTGTATTTTTTATACCCTAAATTTTGTTAATATGTGGGTGTGTAAATCAATGGAATTTCGTTGTATTTAATCAACTCAACGAAGCAAGGAATAATAAAAATGATCAGAGCTTTATCACGAAAGGTATTTCGCACAAATCATCTTCAGATAGGTGAGGGCAACATAAGTGGCTACATAGCCTGCTTTTTAGCAATACTGAGTTGCCTAGGCGTATTAGCGTTTCACTTTCCTGAATACTTAACCACACCAGAACTACGCAAAAGCTACAGTGTCGACTTTTTACGTCAGCTTATGTTTGCATCATTATTGGTCTCGGGTAGTTTAGGGCTACTTAACTTTGTACGTAATACCAATAAGCGTTTAGGGGCTACAGCGTGGTTTTTTATTTTACTCGCTATTATGTTTGGCGGACCAAACGTTGAGGTAAATGAGTTTGCTAGCGACACACCTTACATAGGGCTCGATTGGTTTATTTTAGACTTACTCGGCTCAACACTCATATTTATTGTTATTGAAAAGCTGCTACCGCATCGGAAAGATCAAAAAATATTGCGTAGTGAATGGCGAGGTGATTTAAACCACTTTTTTGTAAATCATTTAATTATTGGTTTTGTATTACTTGTTACTAACCATTTTGTACATTATGGCTTTGGTTGGGCTGTATCATCTACAGTACAAGGTTATATAGAGCAAGCACCATTTGTAGTGCAGTTGTTTTTAATAATACTTGTGGCCGATTTAATGCAGTATTGGGTGCATCGTGCTTATCACGAAGTCCCTTTATTATGGCGCTTTCATGGCGTACATCACAGCGCCAAAGAAATGGATTGGTTAGCGGGCTCTCGCCAACATATTCTTGAAATACTGGTTACTCGCAGCTTAGTGCTCACGCCCATATTTGTACTTGGATTTTCACAGCAAATAATTAGTTTGTACGTCATTATTGTGGGTTTACAGGCTGTGTTTAATCATGCAAATGTACGCGTTAGATTTGGTTGGCTAAAATATTTTATGGTTACACCGCAGTTTCACCATTGGCATCATGCGTCAGATAAAGCCGCGATTGACCATAATTACGCTGCGCATTTTTCGTTTTTAGATTATGCGTTTGGTACAGCTGTTAAAGGCCAAAAAGAGTGGCCAGAAGCATATGGTGTAGTCGGGGATTACATGCCGGTAGGTATGCTAAAACAACAGGTTTATCCGTTTAAGCGCACTAAATAAATTCGAATGATCGAATAAATACACAATACAAACTAACAGGGTGCAACGTGTTACACGTTGCACCCTGTTAGAATTTATTTAATTAATGCTGAGTTATATATTTAGCTCTTCTAATAACTCAGTAAATGTAGGCCTTTGATTTAATAAAGGTTGCATAGCACGTTTTGCCATATCGGACATTTTAACAAATAGCTCGCTTTGTCTATCATCGCCGGTTACCGTGCTTAATAAGTCTTCAATTAAACAGCCCAAAGCGCTTACTTCTATCAGCTCTAGTTGCTTTTGTTGATACTCACTTAGCATTGTTAAATTAGTTGCAGCACCAAAGTCACCAAACAGAACGTCATGGTTTTGGTTAACCATAGTATTATGTGCATAAATGTCGCCGTGACTTACTTTACGAACATGCAAGTGATGCAGTGTACTTACCATTTGCTGTGCAATTTTTAAAATAGCTTCAATTGAGTAATGGCAATCATTATTAAAGGTATCACGCGTACAGGTTTCAAGGCTTGGAGGCAGGCCTAAATTAGCAAAGCTTTTATCTATTAGCTCCATTGCTAAACCTAACTGATCACTTTGTTCTATGTAGGCAAGTACTTTAATTAAATTAGCGTGATCGCCTGCTTGTAAGCAGCAATTTACTTCATCAAGCGGGTAGCCGTCGCTGGTAATTGCACCTTTAAATAATTTAATCGCTACAGCGCTATCAGCAGCTTGTGCTAAATGAATAACGCCCGATGCACCTTGGCCAATAACATGACTAAGTGTGTAATCGCTAAGAGGTTTATTTTCTAAGCTGCATTTTGTAAGGCACTGAGCTTTATTAAAATAGTTACCGGCAAACGCAAGCCAAGCAAGTTTAGGCAATTCAAACAGCCAGTCGTCTACGTGTGTTAAGTTATTAGCAGAGAGCCTAACAAGCTCGAGGTTTTTACACTGCGCCATGCTACTTGGTAGTTGCTTAAGTTTATTGCCCGCAAGCGCGAGCTTCTTAAGCTGTGTAAATTGGCCAAAGGTTTGCGGAAGCTCAGTAATATTATTGTCGGTAAGTATGAGCCATTCAATATTTTTTGGTAAACAATAATCGCCAAACTCAGTTATTTTACAGCCCTTAAATGCAACCATTATCAGAGCAGGGCATTTAGCTAAAACCGCAGGAATATGTTTAAACTGATTAAACGATAAAAATACTCGCTTAAGGCGTGCTAAACAGGCAAATTCATCAGGTAGTGTTGATAAATTATTATTTGATAAATCGAGTACTTCAAGCGTGTCAGCTAAGCTAAAAATTTCTTCAGGGAATGTGTTTATCTCTTCTACTAATTGCAGGCGAGTAGCACCAACAAGTTTGCCACTTTTAAGCTCCGTAAGATTATTCATATATTTATACCACGTTCTAAAATGAAAAAGCCAACATAGCTGTTGGCTTAAAGTCGTTCTAACTTAGTTAACTAATTTTAGAATTGCGCGTTATGGTAAACGTTTTGTACGTCGTCGCAATCTTCTAGCATGGCTAAAAAGCGTTCCATAACTTCTACGTCTTCGCCTTCAATAGGCGTTTCAATTTGTGGCACAAAGCTAATTAGGTCTTCGTCAAATTCAGTCACGCCCATTTCTTCAAGCGCTGTACGTGTGTTGTTGTACTCTGTGTGAGGAGCAAAAACAGTAACTTTACCATCATCAACTTCTACGTCAGTTACATCAACATCAGCCATCATTAGTGCTTCAAGTACTGCTTCGTCGTCATCACCGTCAAATACAAAAATAGCAAGGTGATCAAATAAATGAGAAACAGAGTTTTGAGCGCCAATTTTAGCATTTGCTTTAGTAAAACAAACACGTACATCAGCAAAGGTACGCTTGTTGTTATCTGTTAAACAGTCAACAATAATCATACAATTACCAGGGCCGTAACCTTCGTAACGTGTTGCTGAGTAGTCTTCGCCGCCGCCACCTTTTGCTTTGTCGATTGCGCGGTCAATAACGTGTGCTGGTACTTGGTCTTTTTTAGCGCGTTCAATTAAACGACGTAATGATAAGTTACCATCTGGGTCTACACCGCCGTTTTTAGCACAAATATAAATTTCTTTGCCGTACTTAGAATAAACTTTAGTTTTAGCACCCGCAGTCTTAGCCATTGAATCTTTTTTGTTTTGGTAAGCTCTTCCCATCTGCGTTTCGCCTTAATATATGTAAATAATAGAATAAAATTATAATGCGTATTCTAAAGGTAAATGCATTCAAGGGCTAGTAAGTATTAAAGCCGATTAAAACTGTAGCGTTTAAAGTCCATCTAAAGTCCATCTAAAGTGCATTTTAGTGAGGAGATTATCGAGGGATTTTGACGTTGGAATTATATCTATTATTGTAAATTTAACTCAATAAAAAAGGCAACCTGTATAACAGGTTGCCTTACTAAGTAATAAAAAGTAAGTATTACTTACCAAATACGTACACGTTCATCTTCAGGAAGGTATAACTCATCGCCTGGTTTTACATCAAACGCTTTGTACCATGCATCGTGGTTACGCGGCGCTTGTGCTCTAAAGCGACCTGGGGCATGTGTGCCACCACGCAGTTGGTTAAGCATGCTTTGCTCAGTACGTTTTTCTTTCCATACTTGTGCCCACGCAAGGAAGAAACGTTGATCGCCAGTAACGCCGTCAATAACAGGCGCTTCTTTACCATTTAAACTTAGCTTGTAAGCGTGATAAGCCATCGACAAACCACCCACATCACCAATATTTTCGCCAAGGCTATTTCGACCATTAACAAAATTACCTTCAATTGGCTCGTATTTACTGTACTGCGCAGCCAGTTGATCGGCTTTTTTGTCAAATGCAGCGCGGTCAGCATCCGTCCACCAATTACGTTGCACACCGTTTTCATCTGATTTTGAACCTTGATCGTCAAACCCATGACCCATTTCGTGTCCAATTACAGCGCCAATACCGCCATAGTTTACAGCCGGATCGGCATTTGGATCGAAAAATGGCGGTTGTAGTATCGCAGCCGGAAATACAATTTCATTAAACGAGCTATTGTAGTAAGCGTTTACGCGTTGTGGCGTCATGCCCCAGCGGTTACGATCTGTTTTTTGTAGCTCTTTTTCAACACTTTCTGCGTGGAAAAATTCACGCATGTTTTTCACATTACCAATCAAATCGTTTTTAGTAATGCTTAAACCTTCATAAGACTGCCAAACATCGGGGTAACCAATTTTTGGTACAAATGCAGCAAGCTTAGCGCGCGCATTTACTTTAGTTGCATCACCCATCCATTCTAGATTATCAATACGTTCACCAAGGGCTGTACGAAGGTTTTCAACCAGCTCTGACATTTGTTGTTTTGATGACTCAGGGAAGTAACGCGCTACGTATATTTTACCAATAGCAAAACCAAGCGAACTTGTGCCCGACATTTCACTTATTGCACGTTTCCAACGAGGGCGAGGCTCTTGCTGTCCGTTTAGTTCTTTACCAAAAAAAGCAAAGTTAGTATTAAATACTTCCTCTGATAGTAAACCTGCGTTACCGCTAATAGCGTGATACGTTAGGTAGTCTTTCCATACTGCAATATCTTCTTGATTGATTAGCTCAATCATCGCTTTTATTGGTTCAGGCTGAGATACATTTAACTGAGGTACTTTATAACCTGTTTGTGCAAAGTATAAATCCCAGTTAAAGCCAGGATAAGCAGTGCTTAAATCAGCACGTTCAACTTGGTTTAAGGTTAAATCGCGATTACGACGCTTTTCACGTGGCCAGTGACCTTGTGCAATTTTGGTTTCAAGATCAACAATTGCTTGAGCGCGCTCAACGGTATTTTCGACTCCTGTAAACTCAAGCATGTCAGCAATGTGAGCAACATAAGCTGCACGCGTTTTAACAAAGCGCTCAGCGTCTTCAAGGTAGTAAGAGCGATCTGGTAAGCCTAAACCACCAGCACCTAGTGACATTTCATATTTATTAGGGTCTAAGCGGTTAAACCACATGCCGCCACTCAAAGGGGCTTTATTACCGGTTAACCAAGACTTTCCAAACATTTCAGCTAAATCGTCAGTTGACGCTATATCACTAATTTCACTTAACAATGGCTTGATAGGCGCTACACCTAGTTTATTAAGTGTTTCGGTATCCATATACGCATTGTAAAAATCAGCAACGAGTTTTTCTTCTGCGTTTAAATCTTTACGTGCTGCTATTTCTTCAATAATAGCTTTAACATCGTCTTCACTGCGCTCAGCTAATCCTGAAAATGCTCCGTAGCGGGTTTTATCTGCAGGCATTACGTAGTTGTCATACCAAGTACCACTGGCATACATAAAAAAATCATCGCCTGGTTTAACGGCTTCGTTACGTGCTGTTAGGTCAACACCAAAACTACCTAACTCTGCTTTTTCTGTTACTGCTGCAGTGGCTACTTTAGGGTGTTGCTCGTCTGTTTTTGTTGTTTGCGGCTCTGAACAACCGGTAATAAATGTGGCAGCTAATGCTGCGGCAATTAAACTCTTTTTCATTACTTACTCCTGAGTATCACTGATTGAATTAAAGCAGCAGTGAATCATTTTTATTGTTACGAATATTTAACTTATCGATTGTTATTGATATTAATCATACAAACAAACCTTTTGAGGTGAATCACCACAGTGCTCGATAAAACTAATAAAGAAGAAAAGAGAAAGGTCGATAGGCGCTATAAAAGCTTTATTTAGCTCGAATACTTAAAAGTATCCGAGCTAAGAGGGGTTACACACTATTTATTTTTTATGCTGTAGTTCCCACATACGGGCATATTCTCCGGCGAGTGTGAGTAACTCATCGTGCTTACCTTGCTCAATAATTTGTCCGGATTTGAGCACAATAATGGTGTCTGCATCGGTAATAGTAGAAAGGCGATGAGCAATAACAATACTCGTATGGTTACTGGCAACTTCACGCATTGCTGCGAGTATTGCTTGCTCAGAATGAGAATCGAGTGCAGAAGTTGCTTCATCAAAAATTAAAATAGGGGACTTTTTCAAAATAGCGCGTGCAATGGCAATACGCTGTTTTTCGCCGCCTGATACTTTTAAACCGCGCTCGCCAACCAGTGTTTTATCGCCTTTATCAAGTGTTGCTATAAAGTCTTTTAAATGCGCCATAGCAATGGCCTCGTCAATTTCAGCATCGCTTGCTGATGGTCTGCCGTAAGCGATATTTTCACGAATAGTGGTGTTAAACAGCACCGTATCTTGTGGGACGATTGCAATGGCTTGTCGAAGGCTCTGAAGTGTTACGTTATTTATAGCTTGGTTATCAATACTAATTTCACCAGCGTTTGTATCATAAAAACGATAAAGCAGTCGCGCTAACGAACTTTTACCAGCACCACTGGCGCCAACGATGGCTACTTTACTGCCTGCTTTAACACTAAAGCTAAGATTATTAAGAATAGGGCGATGCACATCGTAACTAAAACTTACATTGTTAAATGTTATTTCACCTTGGCTAACATTTAGCTCTTTTGCATTAAGTGCATCGGTTATTTGTGGTTTTTTGTTAAGTAGCCCAAGCATGTTTTCAAGGTCGGTTAGCGCGCGTCTTATTTCGCGGTACACAAAGCCTAAAAAGTTAAGCGGTAAAAATAGCTGAATCATATATGCGTTAATCATCACAAGTTCACCAATAGAAAGTGTACCTGAAACTACTTCTGTTGAGCCCAACCACATTAACGTGGTAATAGCACAGGCAATAATAAGTGCTTGGCCTGAATTAAGGGCGAGCAACGACATTCTGTTTTTTAAACGGGCTTTTTCCCAGTTTGCTAAAAAGGTGTCATACGTTTTTGCTTCAAACTGCTCATTATTAAAATACTTTACAGTTTCATAATTAAGTAGGCTGTCTATGGCGCGGGTATTACTTTGATTGTCGGCAGCATTTGCTTCTCTAATAAATCGGTTTCTCCACTGGGTAACCACCACAGTAAAGGTAATATAAATAGCGACTGCCAGTAATGTAATAAGCGCAAACCAAACAGAAAACAACGTGCCAAAAATAATCGCAACGGTCAGTATTTCGAACAAAGTAGGCACAATGTTAAACATTAAAAAACGCATTAAAAAACTTAAGCCGCTCGTACCGCGCTCTATATCGCGGCTAATGCCACCGGTTTGCCTATCTAAATGAAAAGCCAGCTCAAGTGAGTGCAAATGCTTAAATACTTTTAAACCAATATCACGCATGGCGTGCTCGGTTACACGAGAAAATACAGCATCCCTTATCTCACCTAAAAATACACTGGCAAAACGCAGTGCACCGTACATCAATAACAATAAAGCGGGAATAACCAACAGTGGGTTAATCGACTTATCTACCGAGTCTATAATTTCTTTAAGTGCCCAAGGCATTAAAAGCGTGGCACCTTTTGCGCCTATAAGCGCCATAAGTGCAATAAAAACACGGCCTTTAAATTTTGTAAGGTAGGGCCACAGTGTTTTTACACTTTGGCGTAAATTCATGGCGTCTGGTCGTTTTTCACTGCTTTGTCTGGGGCGCATTCAGTATCTCAGAATTGGTATGTGGGTAGATAAAATCACTTATAAGTTAAGTAAACGCAGTAAATTGAAACAAGGGAAGATATTTTTTAGTTTTTTTGAATATTAATTTATAAGCATTAAAATGGAGTTACCAACTTAATGCTTTCTAAAATAGCAGTATATATTTTCCGGTAGAATATATCGCATATAACGTTTTCTGAAACCAGCTTTCCATAATGATTTGCTATAGGTTTGCTTAAACTTAATTGGGTTAAGAAACATTTTTAATGGATCGGACGTTTTAGCAAAATAACTTTCATGGCTATTTGCTCCGACATACTCAGAGTGTTTTAGATTACCAAAGTTTACGGATTCGCTATAAGTAGGGGTTTTTAATAGTCGAGATATAGGTTTTATAGCTGTTTCAGGAGCGATATTTATTTTTTTATAGTCCCTCTCAATAGCCATAAAATCAGAAATAAAGTCCATAGCCCCTTTTTGAAATTCGTTTATTGTATTTAGCTTATCATTAGAAAAGTCATTAGGTTCGAATATAGCTACTATGTCATCATTTTTTTTATCGAATTTAATTACAGAGCCGTGAGGTGCCGAAAAAATAAATTCGAGCATATGCACACCTTCCGATAACACTTGAAAATTATTTTTAGGTTCTGAAAAGTTACACATATAGCCAGACATCGGAAACCCTTTTTCAGAAAACTTCATTGCAGTTTGAAATGTGCCTAGGTAATAACCATGAATATCTATTTCATTATTTTCTAATAGCATTAGCTTATTTAGTGAATTCTGGATTGTCCCTTGCCATCCAATGTCAACAATCGCGACTTTTTTGGTATCCATAAACCCAATTTGATCTAGGTAAGTTAATAGGTTCTCTCTTTCGACCGCTGCATTACTACATATATCATCAACTAATAAATGAAAGAGTTTTGCTAATTTATCCTTATCGCTATCTGTTTCTATTGTATGATTTTGATCAGAAAAGCCTACTTTTTTTATTTTTTCAATATGTTTTTCCGCTTCTATATCAACTCTATCAAGGTAGTTTACGACGCTCAAATTAGGAACAAAATGACAAAGTACCTTTATCGAATATTCATCGATGCCATTGTATATAGTGGGGATGTTTATAGCTCGCCTTGATGCATACATATATTTACTAACAGGGGTTTTAATTCCTTGATTCATAAGGCTATACACTTTATGCATTATATAGCCGTCGCGCGCAAGGAAAAATATATGTTCTATTTCTTGATGTATTACCTGACTAGTAAGCCAGCGAGTTAAGCCAAAATATATTATTCCACAATAAACATAACCGAAGTCGTACCAAATATTTTCATTGTTATTATTTCTTTGGGTAAACGTTTTGTTGATGATAGTCGCAAAATAAATAGATTCTTCTATAGAGAGTTTTGAAGGGTATAGCTGCCTTAATCTTTTAAATGAATGATGGCTAAGCGCAAATTCACTGGTTTTTTTGTAATAATAAGGTTTGATGCCTTCTTTCATCGCGTTAATTACATCGGCGAAGTAATAATCGCCAATATGTAAAAGCTTAGATGGTTTACAGGATAGTTCTTTAAGTATATGTGGATATAATCCACCTTTAGACTTTGATTTACGAATTACAGAGGATAAAAATAATTGATGGAATTTTGTATAACCATTATCGTAAAGAATTTTTTTTATCACATATTCTGGTAAGTACATGTCTGAGGTGAAAATTACCTTTTTATCACTATCAATACAGTATTGATAAAAAGAGTGCATATATTCATTTTTAACACAAAATTTTAATTCTATTTCGATTTCTAGCGCTTTCAATGTATTTATTGTTTTGCTGTCTAGATCTTGTGTTTTTTGTATGTGTGCATATATTTCATCCAAGCCTATGGATTGGGTACCATCAAGCTCAGTTAGTATCTTTGTCGCTTCTGGTTCTGCTTTACTTCGGATACTTTTAAAATCTATGTCTAGCTTTTTATGTTCATCATTATATAAATTTTCAACTATTGTAAAAATATCAGCTGGTTCGAGGACTTTTCTGAGGATCACTGTATCGAAAATATCGAAAGAGACTATTTCACTGTTGTTTATTAGCTTTTTTAGGTCAGTGTCATTACTTAGGGTATTTATTAGCTTTAAGCTTTTATTGTAAAATTTTGCGACAATTTTACTAACTATGTTTTTTTTCATAATGACTTTCCCTGCCTTATTTACTATCCATAACATAATTAAGAAAATCAAAATTTAGCTATTTGTTTACATTTAATTATACTAATTTCGTATATCCGCTGCAACTTACGCATTTAATAGTACGAAGCATCATAGGTTACCTGTTATTTTACCAAAAAAAACCACTAAATGAATGTTAAATGAATAATAAAACTGCAAATATTAGATGGTGGGTAAGCCTAAATAATTACTCAATTTTCATTGGGTAAGGGGAAGGTATGTTGCCGAAGTAGTAGATTTAAACGTAACATATTTTGTAAATTAGATTTTCAAAAGAAAATTTAAATAATTCGCTCGATCTCAAGTAACTTTAGCGCTCTGAGGCGAAAGTAAAGCTATGGGGAAAGTTAAACTAAATACATAGCAGGCTATTGTATTTAAAATACTAGCCCTTATATACTACGAATCCCTTATTTTAGTTTTAAAACGTGAATGTTTAAATTTAGAGTGTTTTTAACTGCCTTTTTGCTACTTGCTGCACTTTTTAGTGTGCAGAGCAATGCTATGGGCGCCTCACAAAATTTAAATATCAATATTAGTACGCAGGTTTCGCTTACTGATATTGCCGATTTAACTAAAATACAGCCTATTAGTAAGTCTGTAGATACTTCGCAGCATAAAAAAACGCATCAAACCGATTTTGACGCGCACCAACCAAGGTTAACAGCCAATAATTCATCATTGTTTTTGCACACTGTTCAAAGTGAGCCAGAATACGATGTGGTTTTTGAATTTTTTGCTCAAAATCTTGTTAGGCATATATTCTTACGACCAAGAGCGATTAATCCTATACAGCCTTGGTATACGTTTGTAACTAATAGTAAAAAGTCGCGTTTGAGTGGCTGGAAAGACGTTAATTTACTCTACAAAGCTGTAACTACCTACCACGCTTAATTTTCCTTATTTAATTTTATTAGGTTTTAACTTTTAAAGTTTTAGCCTGCAGATTAATTGTGCTTTTAAAAAGTACGTTGCTAGCTTTGCTGGCAATAAGGATTCAACATGTTAAGTTTTAAAAAAGATAAAAAGCCGTCTACGGCTAAGTTCAAATTAAGCTATATAGCCATGCTAATAGTATTGGTTTTATTAGCTATCAGCGCATTACCAAATTTATACCCAAATAAATCGTGGTTGCACATCAGTGCTGCTCCGCACAGCGAAACGCAATCTTTACCGAGCACTAAAACGCTAGTTACTTTTTTAAATAAACAAGGGCTAGAGGTTGAGCAGGGTTTAGATAAGCAATCCACTATTAATATACTTTTAAACGAGCCAACTAAAAGCGCTCAGGCGCAAGCGGCTATAAAAGCGCAATATCCAAACACGCAAGTTAAAATTGTTGAGCATGCAACCAGCCCAACATGGTTACAAGATTTTGGTTTATCACCAATAAAGCTGGGCCTTGATTTAAATGGCGGTGTGCTATTTGTACTAGACGTAGATTTAGATAAAGCCGTTGATGAGCAATTAGTCAGTGCGTATCAACAAGCTAAATCAATCATCATTAAGCAAAAAGCACATGGCGTAAAAGCGCAGCAAACTCAGCACGGGTTTGAAATAAACGCATTGCCTAATTCAACCGACAAGTTAACCCCAGTTATTGAAGAGCTACAAAGCCGATTTGCTAATTTAGCCGTTGTAACAAGCAATAACGGCAGCGTTAAAACTGCCAAATTTAGTTATTCAGAGCAAGGCCGCAGCAGCTTTGATAAAGAAGTAATGGGGCAAACACTCACAACCCTTCGTTCACGTATTGAAGAGTTAGGCATTACCGAAGCGGTAACACAGCGCCAAGGAAAGCACCGCATTCGTATAGAGCTACCAGGCGTGCAAGATCCAACCGAAGCAAAACGTATTATTGGTGCAACAGCATCGCTTGGTTTTTATCAATTAAAAGAAATTGGCGGGCAAACATTTAATATGCAATCGGGCGGAACCATAAAGCTCGATCCTGTGCCAATTTTTACAGGGGACCATATTAATAATGCAAACATAGGCCGCGACGATTGGGGTAAACCACTTGTACAACTGAGCCTAGACGGCCAAGGCGGCGATGCAATGTCGGCGTTTTCAAAAGCCAATATTGGTAAGCCAATGGCGACGGTTTACTCTGAGTATTCTCAAAACGCTAAAGGCGAAGTAGTTAAAAAAAGCGAAGTTATTAACGTAGCCAATATTGCTCAGCATTTAAGTTCTCGTTTTAGTATTACCAATATGAAAAGCCAACAAGCTGCAGCCGACCTAGCATTGCTATTACGTGCAGGCTCGCTTACCGCGCCCGTTACAATTGTGCACGAACAAACAATAGGGCCAAGCCTCGGCAGCGAAAATATTAGTAATGGCTTAGCCGCGCTTATGTTAGGCATGGGTATTACCCTTGCATTTATGGCGCTTTGGTATCGCCGTTTAGGCCTTATTGCAAACGTAGCACTTATATTAAATTTAACGTCGCTTGTGGGCTTAATGTCATTATTACCAGGGGTTGTGTTAACGCTGCCGGGTATTGCAGGCTTGGTGCTAACCATAGGTATGGCGGTAGACACTAACGTAATAATATTTGAACGCATTAAAGAAGAACGTCGCCAAGGCCGTGCACCATATCAAGCTATTCAAGAGGGGTATAAACAAGCCGCAAATACAATATTTGATGCCAATATAACCACCATGATCACCGCACTTATCTTATACGGCATAGGCTATGGGCCCGTTAAAGGTTTTGCCATTACACTCGCACTGGGGCTTTTAACGTCTGTATTTACAGGTGTGTACGTATCAAAAATATTAAGCCAAACGTTGTATTTAAAAATGGGTAAAAAAGCAGGAGAAAAAGCACATGCTTAATTATTTTTTGAAAGGTGAAAAGGGCACACGTTTACGCTTTATGGGTATGCTTTTAAGTGCCATTTTAGTGCTGCTATCCGTATTTACGCTTACGCAAAAAGGTCTAAATTTTGGCCTAGATTTTACCGGCGGTTATTTAACTGAGTTTACAACCAGCCAAAGTGTTGAACTAAAAGAGCTTCAATCGTTTATTGCTAAAAATCACAACGGTGAGTTTGAGCTAACCGCGCAAGGTAATAGCCATTTTCAATTAAGAGAAGCGCCAAGTGCATCAACAACAGCTAATAGCCTTGATTGGCAAAGCGCTGTTACACAAAACGATGATATAAACGCACAGGTATTATCGTCAGCTTATATTGGCTCACAAGTGGGCGATGAGTTATTTGATCAAGGCTGTTTAGCAATGTTTGCTGCAATGATTGCGGTAATGATTTACCTTGCAGTGCGTTTTGAATGGCGATTAGCCGTTGGCTCTGTGGTAGCGCTAGTGCACGATTTAATACTCGTACTTGGATTATTTTCACTATTACAAATTGAATTTAACCTAACCGTACTGGCAAGTTTACTGGCTATTATTGGTTACTCACTTAACGACTCAATAATAGTAGGGGATAGAGTACGCGAGCTTTTACGTGTTCAATCAAACAATGTACTTAGCCCAGCGACTATTATTAATAATGCGATTAAAAGTACGCTAACACGTACCTTAATAACTTCGGGTACCACACTTGCAACGGTTGCCAGCGTTTGGTTGCTTGCAGGTGCACCACTGCAAGGCTTTGCTATTGCATTATTTACCGGCATTGTAGTGGGTACGTTCTCGTCTATTTGTATAGCGGCAACCTTGCCGGAGCTATTGGGCTTAAGCGCTAAAAACTACGAAGTTAAAGTAGATGCCCACACGCAAACATTATTAGATATGCCATAAGGTTTTTAATAAAACACAAGCAAAGAGCTGCACCAACCAACAGCTCTTTACTTGTTTAATGCTTATTTAAACCCCGCAAGTATTCCTACCAAACTTGCGGGGTTTAAAACAATGGTTTTAAGCCTAGCAAAAATGTTAAACTAGCTGCCTTATTTTTACTGCCAGTATTGTATTAATCCCCATGAATAAAACCCACGTTATCGAACATCTTCGTTTTGCACTAGAAGCGCAGCTTACAACAGCAAAAGTAGCGGCAAAAACCGCGCACGACACCGCCACACATGAAGAAAACATAGCCGAAAATAAATACGATACCCTAGGGCTCGAAGCCGCTTATTTAGCACAAGGCCAAGCCCAGCGCGTAAACGATTGCTATAAAAGCATAGAATTGTTTGAGCCTGCCTTTAACGAAAAACCTACCGACAAAATAGCTATCGGTTCGCTGGTGTGTTTAGAAGATGATAACGCAGCCCAAAAATGGTTTTATTTAGGCCCTGCAGCTGGTGGTTTAACAGTAAACGTTAAACAGCACGCAATTGCTGTTGTAACACCCGGCGCACCAATGGGTAAGCAGTTACTAAATAAACAGATTGATGATGAAATTACGTTAACAATTGCAGGTAAAGCCCACGAATATGTAGTGGTAGAGATTTTATAAAGCTTTGGTTTTTTAAGAGAACACCATCTGACAAAGCTATGCCAACGTAATAATCGCTTATTTATATTCATAAATTAATTGTCGGATGGCATGGCTCCGCCATTTATCCAACCTACAGCTATGTTTTTATAGCGTAACGTGGTGTGTATTTCAATTTCTACAAAGGCATATAATGAGAAGTACCTAATAGTTTAAAAGTGAGCAGGGTTGACGTTAGGTGCTCCCTTTTTAATTGATTTTAGTGGTTTACAGCCTCGTTAGTTGTATTTCCCAAGTTGGCTACTCGGTGCTACTATAGTGATACATTTGTTTGGGGATTATTATGAGAGTAGAACTAGTAACAACATTGAAGCGTCAAGCAACGAAGATATTATCTGAACTTCATTCCTCTAAAGAACCTGTGTTGATAACTGAACATGGACAACCATCTGCATACTTAGTAGATGTTGATGATTATGAATTTATGCAAAAGCGTATGCAAATTCTTGAGTCTCTTGCAAAAGGAGAGCAGGCAATAAGTCGTGGTGAAACCATGTCGAATGTTGAAGCTAAAGATAAAATGAATAAATGGCTGAAATAATTTGGACTAATCCAGCTTTGGATGATCTTAACGATATCGCTGAATATATCGCATTAAGCAATTTGCAGTCAGCGAAAAAATTGGTTTCCAAAATATTTGAAAAAGTTGAACGTCTCGAACTCTTTCCTGAATCAGGTAAAAAACCAATTGAGTTAGCTAACCTAAATTATCTTGAACTGGTCGTGAATCCTTGTCGTATATTTTACAAAAAAGATAACGATAAAGTATATATTTTGCACGTAATGAGACAAGAACGAGACTTACGAAAATTTTTGTTGCTAACGCAATATACAGCTAACAAGTAGGTAACCCCTGAATGAAATTAGTATGATGAAATTAGGATGACACCCATCCTAATTATTACGAAAAAGTCAACAAAAACAGTATGCAGAGTGCATTTTTATAAAAAATGAATCACGCAAAAAAGCTGAGCTATATCGATAAAATGAAAGTAAAAATAGACAGCCCAATAGGGCGACGACAGCTGTTTATTAAATAATGGCAAACGACTCGGCTGTATTGGAGCGGTTTTTGTTTAGGTAAAAAGTGCAACATTACAGTGAATAATGGCGTGAATAAATTGACCTTACGGGGTCAAACGAAAGTGGATGCCTTACTTGACGCTGAGGCAACTGTATTGCCTAGTTCATAATATAGAAAAGTTGCAAAGCACAATGCATTAAGAAGGGCAAGTCCCCAAGCTCTTTTAATCTAAAATAAAGCCACTCAACCACCCGTAATTCCTTCCAAAACGCGATTAAAACAACACCAAACACTTCTTTATATTCTACGCAAAATACAGTAATCGATTGAACCAAAATAGGAACTCAGCTATGGTTTGTTTATCAATAAAAACAAATAAAAAACGAGTTAATCTACAGGCTCGTTAGGTGCAAAGACAACTCATGCATTCGAGGCAACATGGATACATATAACCCCAATAAAGCAGTAGAACCCGAAAACTGGTTAGCCCTAGATGAAGCTACAAGAATTGAATTAGTTCATGATTTCCATATTGGTTTAGATCACGAATTAACCGAGGATGCTTTAAGTGTACATTCATCAATTCATGTAATAGTGGAAAATCAATTAGCTATGAAGGTTGAATTAATACCAGAAACTTTCGCAAGACTCATGAGACAAGGCTTGAATAGGCATGAAGCAATTCATGCTATTGGAGCAATTATATCAGCAGATATTTTCGATGTTATGAATGGTATTGTAGAAGAGTTTTCACCAAAAAAGTACAGACGAAAGCTTGAAAAAATCACGGCAAAAAGATGGCTAAAAGGGCAGTATTAAAATTTGCATCTAACAAGAGACTATGGCGTCAATAGTTAATTTATAACTTTTGGCGCTTCCCATGAAGCACCGTCTCTTAGCATTGAATTTAATATCGCAATCATCTTTCTAATGCATACAATAATGGCCATGTATAAAACGGTTCTGACTTATGGTCGCCCACCTTGTATTTTTTGATGAGCTTTAAATAGTTCACTTTCTCGATTTATCGGTGCAACACCAATCAGGCTACTTGCTTGTTTACTGTTTATATAGCCCAATATAGGCAAGTTAGTGATGATAGAAGCTGCGGCTATTTTTCCAATGCCAGTCATGCTTTGTAGTATTTCATTTTTAGCTTTATATTCAGGACAACTCTCAATCAGCTTTGCTATTTTTTCTTCTATTTTAATAATTTGGTTTTTGAATAAGTTTAATCGTCATGGCTAATGCTTAAGGCATAATTTGTAAGCGATTATCTTCCATGGTTTGCATAGTTAATAATTGCTTTCTACACGTTACTAAATCACTCATAGCTTGCATTGTTTCTGGTTTTAGCTGTGATAATTTAGGCTTAATTGCTTCGCTATAATGCGCAATCAGTTGAGCGTCTAATTCATCTGTTTTTGCACGTTGTCCTTTCTGAGTATCTAATTAAATTAATAACTGGAATACAAAAAGCTAAGCTATGCAAACAGTTTTCTCTCAAAACTGACTAAAGTTATTCTATATCATTTAAATTTTAATTTGTGTGAACAAACATTTGACTGAAAAAAGTCGAAGAGTATATTTTACTTATTAAATCATTTTTTAACGAAGTACATACTATGAGCAATTCTAAAATTTATTTAAACGGATTAGGATTAGGTTCCTTATCAGCTGCTGTTTACTTAGTGCAAAAAGTTGGCTTCAACCCAGAAAACATTCACATTTTTGAAAAAAATCCTGAAACTGATTTAGTCGGTGGGTCAATGGATGCGTCTTCTAAAATGGTTGATGGTAAACCTGTTTACATAATGCGAGGCAGCCGTATGTACGAAGATAAAGTATATTGCTGCACTAAAGAATTTTGGTCACTAATACCTTATGACGAAAATGGTTCATGCCTAGACGACTATGAAGCTAATGCTAAAGAATGCAATATGAACACTGTGGTTAGGCTATTACATGCAAATGGTGAGAAAGACTCTGGGCACGATCTTGGATTAGGCGCTACTGAAGCTCTTCAAATGGCTCGATTAATAGAAATACCAGAATCTAAGATACCAGCTGATGCTAAAATCACTGATTATTTTAGTGACGATTTTTTTAAGAGTAATTACTGGTACATGTGGCGTGCTCTTTTTGCATTTCAGCCATGGCACTCTGCGATAGAGATGAAGCGTTACATGAAACTATTTTATCACCGTATGTCTGATATGGATAAAATGACCTCTTTAGAACGTACACGCTACACAAACTACCATTCGTTTGTTCTACCGGCTATTAAACTCATAACAAAAAAAGGCGTTCAAATACATTATGATACTTGTATTACGGACGTGGACTTTAAAGAAAGTGATGATAAACGTTGGGTAGAACGCTTACATTTAAAAAATTCAGAAGATAAAGCCCTAGATTCAATAGAAGTTAGGCCACAAGACAAAGCATTTTTGACAATTGGCTCAATTGTTTCTAATCATTCTTATGGTTCTCATGATGAGCCTGTATCTACAACACCTGCGGAAAAACCAGGGGAAGCTTACGAATTATGGCAAAACATAGTATCGAAGCAAGCAGACCTAGGTAGACCAGACCGTTATTTACGTGATGTTTCACTTTCTAGAATGATGCACTTCACCGTCACGTTTAGAGGTAACCTGTTTGAAAGAAAATTCCAATGGTTAGTTGAACGCCAAATGGGAGTACAAAGCCCCTTACCTTTAACACAATCTCCATGGATAATGCATTTGCACACCTATCGTCAGCCTTTTTTCCCGGGCCAAGCGTCAGATACTTGTGTAATTTGGGTTTCAGCATTAGGTGAAGATAAGATTGGTCAGTTTGTAAAAAAACCTATGTATGAATGTACTGGAAAAGAGATTTTAGAAGAGCTCCTAGGACATTTATGGGGTGATCTAAACGAAGACGAGAAAACAGAACTTCTTGAAACATCTTACTGTATACCTTGTAGATTACCTTACGGAATTTCTCAATTTTTACCTAGAACCGAAGGTGACAGACCTCCTGTTGTACCTAAAGGCTCGCAAAACTTTGCGCTGTTAGGACAATTTGTAGAAATACCAGATGGGATAGTTTTCACAACCGAATATAGTGTTCGTGGGGCTATATTGGCCATTAAGAAATTAATAGACCCATCAATAAAGCCACCTGAAATGTACTTTGGTCAACACCATCTATGGGATAATTTAAAAAATGCAAAAGCAATTTTAGGTTAATCCCGCTGGTGCTCGTTTGTAACGAGTGCCATAAGTGAGTTATAAAAAATTAAACAACAAAAGCTATCTATTTAATGAAAAAATTAGGATGACACCCATCCTAATTACTAACACAATAAACGCGCTTATTAATATTCATTAATTAATTGTCGGATGACATGGCTTCGCCATTTATCCGACCTACTCAAACTAGTTCGCCTTTTTCACAAATTTCGCTGTTACCATCATTTCGCCAATGCCATCTACTTTACAATCAAGTTCGTGATCTTTTTTATCAAGCACTCTTCTAACTACCGCTTTGGTGCCAATTTTAATTACTTGCGAGCTGCCTTTAATTTTTAAATCTTTGGCTACTGTCACTTTGTCACCATCATTTAGCAAAGTGCCATTGGCATCTTTAACTAAAATTGCGTGTTCATCGCTTGTATTATTAGGGTTCCACTCATGGGCGCACTCGGGGCAAACAAGCAGTTGTTGGTCCTCGTAAACATATTCACATTGGCATTTTGGGCAAGCAGGCAGCGACATTTTTAACTCTCATAAGGTATTGTTTTGCGTATTTTAATCTGCGTTATTAGTTAATCAATATTTTTTATCTTCACGTTAAAAATATCTCGTTTGTGCGTTTTTAAAAAAGGGCATATAAAGCACATGTCGCTTAAGCAATTTAAGCGCTAACTCGTACAGTAGGTACCTGTTAAAGCACCCATCATATTAAGTGATTCGCGCAATGCCCACTTAGTACGATGGGTGTTTCTATTTATAATGCTTAGTATTTTACTAAGCATGCTTTTTATATTTTGACTTAACTAGGAAAAGTCGTGTTTAAAACCTTAATTGTGGTTGATAACAACGAGCAAACGCTTGCTCAATCGTTCGAAAATGTAATTACGTTTAATACCTACTTACGTGATTACCCAAAACATAACGAACCAAAAACACGCATTATTAATCTGTGCGACTCAAGCCAATACTTGAGCAAAGGTTACTATTGCTCGTTACTTGCAGAGGCGCGCAAGCACCAAGTTTTACCCAGTGTAAAAACCATTAATGCTCTTCGTAGTGGCCAAGCACCTATGTTAAATGTGGGCCAAATAGATGGCACACTTTACTTTGGCAATGCCCAAAATGATTTACAATCAAAAGCAGCAAAGTCGGTATTTAAACAATACCCAGCGCCTATTTTATTTGTTGATGAGCAAGGCTTATTACAACAAGGCTCGATGTCGTCTTTAAGCGAGCAACAGTACAGCGAATTTGTAGCCAAGCTAGATAACTTTACTAAAACGCAGTGGCGTATTAGTTTGGTACAACGTCGTTTTAGATGGGACATGGCAATACTTGTTGATCATAACGAAAAAGTACCGCCGAGTGATAAAGACGCCATTGCACGTTTTATTAAAGCCGCGGCTAAACACGGCATTAATGCACAAGCATTAAGCTTTGACGAAATTGATAACATAGCCCAGTTTGATGCGTTATTTATTCGCCAAACTACAGCGATTGACCATCCAACGTATCGCCTTGCAAGCAAAGCGCAAAGCCTTGGTTTAGTGGTTATTGACGATGCTGAGTCTATTTTACGTTGTTGTAATAAAGTGTATTTACACGATGCGTTTAATTACCAAAAAGTGCCAAGTTTAAAAACGGTTGTAGTGGCTGATCAATCAAGTGAAACGCTTGAGCAGCTAGAAGAAGCGTTTACGTATCCGCTTGTTTTAAAAATGCCTGAAGGGTCTTTTTCAAAAGGTGTTTATAAAGTGTCAAACCGCGATGAGCTTGAAGCTAAGCTTACAGAGTTGTTTGAATTTAGCGCATTAGTGCTCGCGCAAGAGTACATGTATACCGAATACGATTGGCGAGTGGGTGTGTTAAATGGCCGTGCTATTTATGCATGTCGTTATTTAATGGCGCGTAACCATTGGCAAATTTATAACCACGACGCTAAACGGTTTTTCTCTGGTGGCTTTGAAACATTGCCAACCTTTGAGTTACCAAAAGCGGTATTAGATGCAGCATTAAAAGCATGTAAAACAGTGGGTAGGGGTTTATATGGCGTAGATGTTAAAGAGCATCAAGGCAAAGCATACGTGCTTGAAGTAAACGATAACCCAAGTATTGATCACAAAGTAGAAGACGGCTATTTAGGCGATGAGCTATACATGATCATTATGGATGAGTTTAAACAACGCTTAGAAGCACGAGGCCGTGGGTAATAACATGAGCAACCTTGTTATTCGAAAGGCGCTTGGCAGTGATTTAAACGCACTGATTGACGTTGAAAACGCCTGCTTTAATAACGATAAATTAAGCCCGCGTAGTTTAAAGCGCTGGCTAAGTGCAAAACACGGTATTTTACTCGTTGCAGAAAGTGGCGAGCAAATATGCGGCTATGGGCTAGTATGGTGCCATAAAGGGACTCGCTTAGCGCGTTTATATTCGCTTGCTGTAAAACCCACAATGCAAGGTAAAGGTATTGCAAAAGCACTGCTTACTAGTCTAGAAAAAGAAACGTGTGAGCGGGCTCGTATTTACCTTCGTTTAGAAGTGGCTGTAAATAACGAAGGTGCGATTGGGCTTTATAAAAGCTTAGGCTACAGAGTGTTTGGTCAATACAGCGATTATTACGACGACCACAGTGACGCACTACGAATGCAAAAAAACATTCGACAAACAAGTGAGTTAAAAGTGGCGCGTTTAACGCCGTGGTATCAGCAAACAACTGAGTTTACGTGCGGACCTGCTGCGCTACTAATGGCAATGGGGGCACTTGAGCCAGCTACTGAGCTTAGCCAATCACATGAGCTGGCACTTTGGCGTGAAGGTACCACCATTTTTATGACATCGGGTCATGGTGGTTGCCACCCGTTTGGTTTGGCACTTGCCGCTAATAAGCGTGGTTTTAAAAGCGAGGTAATGGTTAATACCACCGAGCCTTTGTTTTTAGATGGCGTACGCAACGAAAACAAAAAAGTGGTACTTGCCACCGTGCATCAACAATTTGTAGATGGTATTGCACAAGCAAATATACCGCTTACACATAAAGATGTAGAGCTTGAGCATATTGAGCAGTGGTTAAGTAAAGGCTTTAGTGTGCTGTTATTAATTAGCACATATAGTTTTGATGGTAAAAAATCACCACATTGGGTGTGTGTTACGCACCTTGATGAGCATTGCGTGTATGTTCACGATCCGTTTTGTGAGCCCGGTAACGATAAACAGCTCGCAATAGATTGCCAGTATGTACCTATTGCACGAAGTGATTTTAGTAAAATGTCAGCGTTTGGTAGCCAACGTTTAAGAACGGCGGTGGCTATAGCTAATAAAATATAAGGTTAACAGTGACTTTTTTAGATTTAATTGATGTAGCCCCGTATTCGTGGGCAGCTATTGGTACTGCGGCTTTTTGCGGTGCCATTATTGGTATAGAGCGCCAGTTGCGCGGTAAACCTGTAGGTATTCGTACATCAGCGTTAATAACCTTGGGTACATATTTGTTTTTATCCACTGCGTTTAATTTACAAGGGGATGTAATAGATCACTCTCGTGTGGTTGGGCAAATAATTACAGGTATTGGCTTTTTAGGGGCAGGCGTTATGCTTGCTAAAGATGGTGCGGTAGTTGGCGTAACCTCTGCTGCAACCATTTGGGTGCTTGCATCAATAGGCGTTATGATAGCGACCGAAAACCTTGGCGCTGCAATAAAACTCTCGGTGCTGGTGGTGGGTATTTTATATGGTGTAGACGTACTTGAGGCTAAATTTAAAAGCTTAAGTAAAGGTGTACACACTAAAGTAAAAAACTATCAAAAGCGCTATTATCGAAAGGAATTTAACGACACAGAACGCCACTAAAAGTGGCGTTTTTTAGTGCTATTGAAATTAGTACTACTCGAACAAGTACTATAATTAGCCAAATAACTTTCTCCTAACTACTTTTCTGTAGCCACTGGGTGTTTGGCTTAATACTTTTTTAAACACGCGTGTTAAATGACCTTGGTCGTTATATCCCACTTCTAAAGCCACTTCTTGAATTGATAAATTTGATGATGCTAATAACTCCTTCGCACCTTCTACGCGTAATTGTTGCCAATACTCAATAGGGCTTTGGTTCGTTGCCGCTCTAAAACGGCGGGTAAAAGTACGGTAGCTCAAGCTAAATTGGGCAGCGACTTCTTGCAGGTTTAACTCGGTAGCTAAATTGGTTTTTAGCCAAAATTGAATTTGTGCAATTAGCTCGTCGGGGTGACGGTCAACTGCACCCTCGAGATAGCGTTGATCTTCGTAGGGTTTGCGTATTTCGTGCGAAAAATTACGCTCTACATGTTGAGCGGCGGCTTTTCCATAGTACTGACTAATAATATGTACGATCACATCTGCAAGGGCATTAAGACTGGCTACCGTATACATGCGCTCTGACTGAGTTATAAAAAAGTCGGGTTTTAAACGCACTAACGGGTAGTCGTGGCTAAATTGTTTGGCGTAATGCCAATGGGTGGTAGCAGGGTGCCCATCAAGTAAGCCAGCCTCTGCTAATAAACAGTTGCCAGTACCGACACCAATTATATGGCTGCCTGTACTAAAGCTTTCGCTTAGCCAATCAACTATTTCTTGATTTGTACGTACTACTGGGCGCGGATTTCGCCAAATACCCGGCACTATAATTAAATCGCTGTAGGACGCGTTAGTTGTTATGCAATCAGGAATTATCGCAAGGCCTGCGCGAGTGGGTATAGATTCAGCATTTTTAGCCACTAAATTTATAGCAAGCGGTCTAAAGCTTTGCTTATCAAGATGGCCTTTAGCAAAGGCCTCGCCGGCTCTTAACATCTCAATAGGCAGCGTTAAACTAGTCACTAATAAATGCGGATAAACCGCTATAGCAATGTTTAATGGTGGATTAGTGTTTTTTTCAGTCATATAAATGCTCCGACCAGTACGTTTTGGCCTTTTGTGCTGAATATTTGGCTATTAAAGCACAATGTATAGTGCGTAATCCATTTAAACTGCTTCTTCTTCTAATAACACGTTTTTTAAAGGTAAATTATGACTGCATTACCCGTTATAGTAGGCATGGGTGGCATTAACGCCGCTGGCCGTACTTCTTTTCATCAAGGTTATCGCCGTATCGTGTTAGATAGTTTAAATGCTCAAGATCGCAGTGAAACATTCTTAGGCCTCGCCACACTGATGAATCTAGTAAGCGTTGTAAACGGCCAATTACAAGATACACAAGGTAATAATGTTGAGCAAAGCGACATAGAAGCACGTTTTGGTGAGCAAATTATTGCTGGTACGCTTATTCGTAAAATTGAAAAAGAACACTTTGATGCCGATGCCACACCGTGGCAGCAAAAAATGACGCTAAACGCATCAAGCGATAACGCAATTGTGTTTGAAACTCGCGCTCGCGACTTACCGGTACCTGTTCCAGCTAGCTGGCAAGTTGAAGAACTTGAAGGCAAAAAAGTAAAAGTAACTATTGCAGCCGACTTAGATGTTAAGCATGACTCAACACGTGATAATCCAATTAAATCTGCAGGGCAATTTCCGACTGGATTTGATCCGTCTGTTATGTATAACAGCCGCTATCAGCCTCGTGGTTTGCAAGCGACTATTTTTGCAGCTACCGATGCGATTAAATCAACTGGGCTTGATTGGCAACACATTATGAATAGCGTAGAGCCAGATAAAATTGGTACCTATTCAGCATCGGTAATTGGCCAAATGGACGACAAAGGCCTAGGCGGTTTAGTAAAGGCGCGCCAACAAGGCGACCGTGTTAGCACTAAGCAGTTAGCACTGGGCTTAAATACAATGTCTACCGATTTTATTAACGCGTACGTTACGGGCAATGTGGGAACTACGTTTTCGACCTCGGGCGCCTGTGCTACGTTTTTATATAACTTACGTGCAGCAGTAAACGACATACAAGCAGGGCGTACACGCGTTGCGGTTGTCGCAAGTGTTGAGTGTGCTATTACACCCGAAGTGATTGAAGGCTTTGGTAACATGAGCGCACTTGCAAATGTTGAAGGTTTGCGCCGTTTAGATAACTTATCAAGTGATGAAGAACCAGATTATCGCAAAAGTAGCCGACCATTTGGCGACAACTGCGGCTTTACATTAGGTGAAGGCGCACAAGTTGCTATTTTAATGGACGATGCCTTAGCCCTTGAACTAGGCGCTGACATTATGGGCTGCGTACCAGATGTATTTGTAAATGCAGATGGCATAAAAAAATCAATCACGTCACCTGGCCCTGGTAACTATATTACCATGGCTAAATCGGCTGCTTTAGCAACGAGCCTTTTAGGCAAAGAAGCTTTGCAAGAACGTAGCTTTATTTTAGCGCATGGCTCAAGTACACCACTAAACCGCGTAACAGAGTCGCTGATATATCACAAAGTGGCACAAACGTTCGCTATTGATAATTGGAAAGTGACAGCGCCAAAAGCCTATGTTGGTCATACTATAGCTCCTGCAAGTGGCGACCAATTAGCGGTAGCTCTAGGTGTATTTAGCCATAATATTATGCCGGGTATTACCACAATTGATAAAGTGGCTGATGATGTTTACACCGATCATCTTGATATTCGTAATAGCCATTACGAATGCGCCGATATGGATATTGCTTTTATAAATTCAAAAGGCTTTGGCGGTAATAATGCAACAGCAACCTTACTTTCACCAAAAGTAACAATACAAATGCTCGCTAAGCGCCATGGCAATGAAGTTATGAGTAGTTACATACAGAAAAACGTGGCAGTTAAAGCCGCGCAACAAACATATCAAACTCAAGCTGATTTAGGCCAGTATGAGCTTATTTATCGCTTTGGCGACGGACTTATTGATGACAACGATATTGTAATAGACGAGCAAAGTATTCAGTTGCCTGGCTTTGAAAAAGCAATTACGTTTAGCACAACAAACTATTATCAAGATATGTTTTAAGCACACATACTTGTTAGCAAGGCGCTTTTTAAGCGCCTTTTTTAATGCCTCAAATATATTTATCTATTAAGTTTTTTCTAAGTGAAGCTCATTAAATGAACTAATTTTTTGTATTTACACTTGCTTTTATGTTGATCGTTTGTTTCTATTATATAAACACTATCTAGGATGGATAAAACTGATGAAAAAACTCATATTAGCGCTTTCTTTAACTTGTACTTTTACTCAACTCTCTGTTTTTGCAGATGACTTTGTTCCTGCAGAAGTGATTAATAAAAACTACGATCAGCTCACTAATACTTCTTCGCGCGCTTCGAGGTTAGAGGGGATTAATTTGAGCAGTTACGTGGTTGATAAAAGCGGGCAGGTTAGTGATATAGAAATTGTAGCTACGGTTGGGCAAAAAAAGTACCAAAGAGAAGTAATGGATTACGTGTCTAAGCTCAACTACAAAAGTGCAAAATTAAATGGTGAGACTATACCTGTAGCAAAAACCATTACTGTAAGTTCGCAAAATTTGCATATTAATTTTTCAAACGATAAAGCGTCTCGCGGCTTTTTTAATGATTATGAGCAAGCTAGTAAATTAATCGACGAAAAGAAATACGATGAAGCTAAAAGCCGTATCGATGAATTAGAAAATGAACATACAAAAAATACGGTTGAGATTGTTTTGCTTGCATGGCTTAAAAGCCAGCACAGTTATTTTGTGCAAGATTGGAAGAGCTTTGATCAGCATATCTACGAAGCGTTTTTATTTAGAGATAATCTACCAGATCAAATTCAAAAACGTGTGATTAAAAACGCTTTACAGTGGTTTATATCAAAACAAGATTATGTACGTGCTTATGATGCAATAGATGCACTAGGCAATATTGAATCCATAACCTTTACAGAGCAAAACAGGGAACAGTTGTTAACTCAAGTGAACGATATTTATAAAAACTCGGGAGATATTAAGCAACAATTTAGTTTAGCTTCAGAACAAGCTGTAATGCCTATGATGTCGAAGTCTGAAGTTAAATTAGAATCAGAATTACCACTGAGCAAAGTGCAACTTAGATGCGAAAACAAAGTCGTTGACTATGACACTAATACAATTGATAAAATTGTTATTTCGAAAAATGATTTGCGTTGTGGATTATTAATAAAAAGCGCTCAAGCACAAACAATTACACTTAAGCAAAGCGGTGAAAGCTTTTTATAAAAATTGTAACTCCCCACATATAAATTATGGGGAGTTATTGCATTAATAAGTTTTGGCTATTCAAATAATGCATTGGAATTTTGCTGCAATACTTATTAAAAAAACTGTTACTTAAACTTTTTTACATACCTAAGCGTTATAAAATTAATAATGGCAAGTAAAATGGCTATTTCGTAACGGCTGTAGGCTACAGCTATACCAATTAAGCCCATATTCCAAATACTGGCTGCGGTTGCTGTGCCGGAGGTTGATTTGTTATTTTTCAAAATTGCGCCACCGCCAATAAAACCAATACCAGTAATGATGCCTTGCAACATTTTTGATTGAGCTTCTGCGCCATCTAAAACCGACATAGCAATTAATGCATACCCACACGATGCAACAGCAACAAGAGGAAAGGTACGAAGGCCTGCGCCATCATTACTACGCTCTCTGTCGTAAGCCATGGGTAGTGCAAGTAGGTATGCAATACCTAAGTGTATTAAGTTATCGATGATTTCATTCCACTGTAAATCAATTTCCATTATTGAGCCTGTGCTGGTTAACTTTGTTAATAATAAGCAAACAGTAAGCCATGGCATAAATGACTATTAATCAATGAGTTATTGTTAATACCTGTATTTAACAAGAATTATTGAGGAAACTTTTACATGTTTTTATTACTATTTTACGCAATAGTTAATTTGATCTGAGTTTTAAAGCCCCGTATTCTTTTATCCAGACTAAAAGACACCTATGTGAATCTCTTGCCTTTAAATAAAACATTAAGCACACCCACTAAGCTTGAAAAAACAGCCTTACTATTTTGCGTTGGGTTATCTGTTATTGCTTTTTTATTTCCTGAATTACTCACAGAGCACTTACAACCCGCTATTAATAAAATTTTAGGTTATTTAGGGTCGCCATTTTTTATATTGGTAAACTTGTTACTTTTTTCTGTGATAGCTATTGCTATAAGCCCATTAGGGCAACGAAAAATAGGAGGAACGCAAGCACTTGTTGAGTTTAGTACCTTTGGTTGGCTTTCTATGTTGTTTGCAGCAGGAATGGGCTCAGGACTTATATTTTGGGGAGTAGCAGAGCCTGCACTACACACAGTTAACTCGCCTTTAAAGCAAAGCTTGTATCCCAACCACCAAACAAGTGGTTTGGCACTTACACTAGTTAATTGGGGCGCACATGCATGGGCGCTCTATGCAGTATTTGGCTTGGTATTAGGTGGGCTTACTCGTAATAGTGGTACAGCGGGCGATATTAGTGCTCCTGTGATCAGTGCAACTAAAGGCGTTATTAATCGGGCTTGGCAGTTACAGTTGAGCTTTAGCATTAAATTAATTGCCATACTTGCAATATTTTTTGGTGTCGTGGGCACAATTGCTAATTCAACTTTATTACTGCGTAAGGGGCTCGAGCTTGAGCTAGGGGTTGAATCGGCTTTATTTTCGGGGTTTATTATAATTTGTTTAATTGCGCTGCTTTATACTATCTCTGCAAAGTTGGGGCTTAAAAAAGGAATTCAAACTCTTAGTAAATTTAATGTGTTTTTAGCATTTGCACTTATAGCATGGCTATTAATTTTTGTGCCTATAGAGCCAATTATAGACATAGCAATAGGCGGTACATGGGGTTACATTCAGCTCATAACCACAGGAACATGGCAGTTTGAAAGCGTACTTAATGACCCAGCATGGGCAACAGGTTGGACATACAATTACTATTTTTGGTGGTTAGCTTGGGGCCCGTTTGTTGGTGTGTTTTTGGCAAAAATTAGCCAAGGACGGCCGGTTTGGCAATACATTTTAGGTGTTGTATTTGTACCAACTTTTGTGACAATTATTTGGTTTAGTGTGTTTTCTGGCTCTGCAATTGCGTGGGATCAAACGCACAATGCAGGAATTTTAGCGGCTATTAAAGCCGATTATACGCAAGGGCTGTTTGTATTCTTCGAGCAATTAGGGTGGCAAGGCGGTTTATTAATTTGGTCAAGTTTATTGCTGTTACTCATTTTTGTAGCCACATCAGCAGACTCTGCTGTTTTGGTTATTCGCCAATTAAGTGGTGCAAGTGAAGCTCAGACATGGAGCTTGTATGCTTGGTCGTTTGCACTAGGTTTATGCGCTTTTGTTTTGTTAGTACAAAACAATGAACCATTAAACAGAAGCGTTGCTATTATTGGAGCGCTTCCTTTTTTAATTATATTTATATTGCAATTAATTGGTTTTATTAAAGAGTTTACAAATGAACTAATCAATGAAGAATAAGTATTCATTTAAATATGCCATTACCCTTAACACATTTTTACAGAGTTATTTTAAAAAAAGGCTAAAATTAAGGTATTAGCCAGTAGTTAGCATTCAAGATGAATTATGCGTATTTTAGTTATTGTTGTTTTTTTACAAAGTCTACTCGGTTGTACCGCTGTAGGTGTATTGCTTGATAATTCAGCACGCTCGAGTAGTAGCTCAACGAACTCTGGTACTTTTGTAAAAGACGAAGAGAGCTTGAGTTTCTCAAAAATGGGATATGCAGTTGACTCCGCTATAGTGGAATTTGTAAAAGACGAGAGCAATCCAAAACAAACATGTAGGCAAGTAACAAAGAGTTTAAAAGAGTGTGTAGATGTTGATAAATCTAATCTACACACTAACGAATCTCATTCTAAGCTGTTAAAAACTGATGATGAAATAATAAGTGTTGGTCAATAAAGCTGCTTATAAAAAAGTAGCTATGATCGTAGCCTGCTTGCATTTCAAGTGTAAGCGGGTAGCCTTTTTTATCAGCAATAGCGACTAAGTTTTCTGGCTTAAGTTGCTCTTGTAAAAAGCCATCAGCATCACCTTGACTCACTAACATGGGTAAGTAATGAGCTTGCTCTGCGTTTTTCATCAGCTCGCAGCTATCATACTGTGCCCAAAGCGCCTTATCATTTCCTAAATAGCCAGTAAATGCTTTTAGACCCCAAGGACATTCAATCGGATTTACAATAGGGCTAAAAGCCGAGGCACTTACAAACGCAGTCGGGTTTTTAAGTGCAACCATTAATGCACCGTGCCCGCCCATAGAGTGACCACTAATTGCTTTTGTGCTTGTTATCGGAAAATGTTGTTCAATAAGTGCTGGTAACTCACTAACAACATAATCGTACATATTAAAATGAGTGTTGTAAGGAGCTTGCGTGGCATTTACGTAAAAGCCTGCGCCTTGTGCAAAGTCGTAACTGTCTTCATTGGGTACGTTTTCGCCGCGCGGGCTAGTGTCAGGCGCTACAATAGCAATACCCAGCTCAGCTGCTTTTTTAAATGCGCCTGCTTTTTGCATAAAATTTTCGTCAGTACAGGTTAAACCTGATAACCAATAAAGTACCGGTACTTTATTTGCTTCACTTGCGCCAGGTGGTAAAAATACGGCAAAGCGCATAGTGCAATGTGTACTTTGCGAGCTGTGAGTATATTGTTTATGCCAACCGCCAGACACTTTTACACTTGAGATATTTTCTAACATACTTAATCCTTAAAAGCCGTAAACTTAAAAGTATTACGGCTTATTAATAAGCTATTTTACGAATGCAGTTTATTAGTAATGAATGACTGTACGAATACTTTTGCCTTCGTGCATTAAATCAAACGCTTCATTAATATCTTCAAGGCCCATTGTATGAGTAATAAAGTCGCTAAGAGCAAATTCACCTGCCATGTAACGCTCAACAATTTCAGGAAGTTGTGAACGGCCTTTAACGCCACCAAATGCACTACCACGCCATACACGCCCAGTTACTAGTTGAAACGGGCGGGTTGATATTTCTTGGCCTGCACCCGCCACACCAATAATTACCGACTCACCCCAACCTTTATGGCAACACTCAAGTGCTGAGCGCATAACGTCAACATTACCGATACATTCAAACGAGTAGTCAACGCCGCCGTCTGTCATTTCAACAATAACTTCTTGAATTGGCTTGTCGAAATCTTTTGGATTAATTAAATCAGTTGCACCTAGTTTTGTAGCTAAATCGAATTTAGTGGTGTTTATATCAACACCAATAATACGACCCGCACCAGCCATTTTTGCGCCAATAATCGCAGACAAACCAATACCGCCTAAGCCAAATATAGCAACAGTGTCGCCAGGCTTTACTTTAGCTGTGTTGGTAACTGCGCCCATGCCTGTTGTTACACCACAGCCTAGTAAGCAAATCTCCTCTAGTGATGCTTCTTTATTTACTTTAGCGAGTGAAATTTCTGGCAATACAGTGTACTCAGAGAACGTTGATGTACCCATGTAGTGATAAATTGGTTGGCCATCTTTAAAAAAGCGTGTAGTGCCGTCTGGCATTAGGCCTTTACCTTGTGTTTCGCGCACGGCTGAACACAGGTTAGTTTTACCTGAAGTACACATTTTACATACGCCACATTCTGCAGTGTATAAAGGAATAACATGATCCCCAACTTCAACACTCGTTACGCCTTCGCCAACAGCATAGACAACACCAGCGCCTTCGTGACCTAAAATAGCAGGAAATATGCCTTCAGGATCTTGGCCTGATAATGTAAATGCATCGGTATGACACACACCTGTAGCGGTAATTTTTACCATTACTTCGCCTTTTTTAGGCATCATCACATCAACTTCTTCAACACTAAGTGGTTGATTAGGACCCCAAGCAATGGCAGCTTTTGATTTAATAAATTCAGACATGTGTTTTATTTCCTTTAACTGGCTATTAAAAAATAATTGTAGACCCAATTTGCTTGGGTGATGTGCTTATTGTATTTGTTTCTCAAATAATGATAATCTCAATTTTATTAAAACACTTTTACAGTATGGTAATAATGGCGCGTTGGAATGGAATAGATGAGTTTATAGCTGTAGGGGAGGAGGGCAGCTTTACTGCGGCTGCAAAAACGCTTGGGCTTTCGGTTGCGCATATTAGCCGCCATGTAACAGCGCTTGAGCAACGTTTAAATACACAACTATTAACTCGTACAACCCGTAAAGTGGTTTTAACCAAAGAAGGCGAAGTGTATTTACATCAAATAAAACACTTACAACACGCTATGGACGAGGCAACTCAAGGTCTTGCCACGCACCAAACTACACCAAAGGGTAAAATTAAGCTCACAGCACCAGTTATGTACGGAGAGAGCTTTATTATGCCCATAGTGCATAACTTTATGAAGGATCATCCCGAGGTAGAAGTTGTTGCCACACTAAGTAACGAGCAAGAAAACTTATTAGAAGGCGGATTTGATTTAGCAATAAGGCTTGGGCATTTAAAAGATTCGAGCTTAAAAGCGCGTAGGTTAAGTGCGCGGCGGTTTATTATGTGCGCGGCACCACAGTATTTAACTCGATTTGGTGAACCGCATACTTTAGGCGAGCTAAACAGACATGAATGTTTAATTGGGAATAGTAGCTACTGGCGCGTAAACGAAAATGGGCGCGATAAACACATTAAAATTGCGGGGCGGCTACAGTGTAATAGTGGTTGGGCGCTGGTGGATGGCGCAAAAAAGGGGCTCGGTATTGTACAGCTCCCAGACTACTACATTGAAAACGAAATTAACTCAGGGCAATTGGTGCCTATTTTAACACCCTATCAACCACAGCAAGAAGGGGTATGGGGCGTATATCCACCAAGGCAGTTTGTGGCCACTAATGTACGGGTATTGCTCGATTATTTAGTCAGCGGGCTTAAAGCTTAACCGCGAATTAATGGTTAAATACATATTGCTGTAAATATAGCCAAGTATCAGATTTTTAAATTATTTCTTACATTTTACGCCATACCCAAAGGCACTTTTTTCGTGCTACTATTGCTCAATACTTTTACGATAAGTGTTAAAAATAATATGTTTCAACCGGTTAGCTTATTTATAGGGCTTAGATATAGTCGCTCCTCTAAAGGAAATGCGTTTATATCGTTTATTTCATTTTTTTCTATTGCCGGTATCGCTATTGGTTTAATGGCATTATTTACGGTAAGCAGTGTAATGAACGGGTTTGAAAATAGCCTAAAAACTAATATGCTTGGACTTATTCCGCATGTTGAAGTTAGCGCAGGTAAACACACTGCCACCCAAATGAACACCCTAAAAACCGACCTCGAACAATCTCCTTATGTTGATCATGTAAGCTTATATCGCCACGGTGAAGCTATTTTGCAAACGAATAAAGACTTGCACGGCGTTTTATTACAAGGCCTTTATAACGATAGTGGTTCTTTGTATAAAATTACCGATAAAATAGTGCAAGGCGATTGGAAAACTGTATTAAACAAAAATTACAACATTGCTATAAGTCGTTATTTGAGTCGTAAATTAGGCGTTAGCGTGGGTGATAAGCTTCGCGTTATTATGCCTAATGCTTCAACGTATACACCTCTTGGGCGAGTACCCAGCCAGCGTTTATTTAAAGTTGCCGCAATATATGAAACCGGATCTGAGATAGATATGGCACTTGCGTTTACGAGTGGCGCTTCACTACAGCGGGTGTTAAAGCTGGATAAAAACACTGCACCAAATTTAAGTGTTTCATTGCACGAACCTTTTGAACTAGATGAATTTATTGAAGCAAGCCAACGTATTTTACAAGATCATAATTATAGTGATTGGCGCAGCACCCAAGGTACTCTATTTGCAGCCGTTGCTATGGAAAAGCGCATTATGTCTATGTTGCTTGCCCTCATTGTATTGGTGGCTGTATTTAATATTGTATCGGCATTAACCATGATGGTAAGCGAAAAACAAGGTGAAGTAGCCATACTACAAACGTTAGGTTTAACACCTTCGCAAGTGCAAAAAGTGTTTATGGTGCAAGGCTTATATAATGGCGTAATTGGTACCGCAATAGGCGCATTTTTAGGTGTAATATTTAGTTTATATATAAATGAGCTACTTGCATTAGTGGGCTTAAACTTATTGGCGGGTATAGAGCTTCCGGTAAAATTTGATATTTTGAGTTTAGTAATAATAGCGTTTGCCAGTATTGCTATGAGCTTTTTAGCTACCTTATATCCTGCGCGTAAAGCCGCAAAAGTAAAACCAGCAGAGGTATTACGTTATGAATGATTTAGTAATTAGTTGTGAAAATTTAAGTAAGGTTTATCAAGATGGCAGCAACCAAGTTGAAGTATTAAAAGGCGTTGATTTAGCGCTGCAGCAAGGCGAAATGCTCGCTATAGTGGGGAGTTCTGGCTCTGGTAAAAGTACGCTTTTACACATACTTGGCACATTAGATACCGCAAGCTCAGGTAGCGCTAAAATTAAAAACCAAGAAGTTGCAAAGCTTTCGCGAACAGAGCAAGCCGCATTTAGAAACAAAAATTTGGGCTTTATCTATCAATTTCATCACTTATTAATGGAGTTTAGCGCAGTTGAAAACGTGGCTATGCCATTATTAATTAAAGGCTTGAGTGCAAAAGAAGCCAAAGCTCAAGCGCTCGATATGCTCGAAAAAGTAGGCCTTGCACATCGCAGCTCGCATAAACCGTCTGCGCTTTCTGGTGGAGAGCGCCAACGCGTGGCTATTGCCCGTGCACTGGTTACAAAACCTGCGCTTGTGCTTGCTGATGAACCAACCGGTAATTTAGATAAACAAAATGCGATTAAAATTTACGATTTAATTAATGAGCTTAACCAAAGCTTAAACACCAGTTTTGTGGTAGTTACACACGATTTAGAACTTGCCGATAAGCTAGGCAAAATAGCTTATTTAGACGATGGAAAACTAGCTATTAAAGAGTCGCAGCATGTTGCTTAGTGCATTTTTAAGTAAACGTTTTAGAGCCTATTCAGGCCACAAAGATGAAAAAAACGGCTTTGTTAGTTTTATCGCTAAAGCGTCGACTATTGGTATTTTATTAGGTGTCGCGGTTTTAATTGTGGCGCTGTCGGTAATTAATGGTTTTGAGCAACAACTAGTACATAGATTGCTAAGCGTTGTGCCGCAGGTTGAATATGTAGCACCAAGTAGACCCATCGCGAATTGGTCGCAAAAAGTTGAGGATTTACAAACACAACCGCATGTAACAGGGGCTGCGCCATTTATTGCAGTGAATGGGATGGCGCAATATAAAAGCCAGCTAAAAGCGATAGAAATTCGAGGTGTTGAGCCATCGCTCGAGAGTAATGTATCGGCAGTAAATCAGTTTACCAGTGGTAAATTAGTGAGTCAGTTAGGCCTTGATGATGTAATTTTAGGTAAGCAAATAGTAAAACAGTTAGATGCAAAAGTAGGCGACAACATTACGTTACTTATTCCGCAAATAGGCCAAAAAGGTCAGTCATTATTAGCGCCTAAACGCGTAACACTTAACCTTGCAGGTGTTATAGAAATGGGCGGCCCCATTGATAGTACCGCTGCGTTTATACATCTTAATAAAGCTCAGCAAACATTGGGTTACGATGAAACTCAAGTAACAGGGCTGCGGTTAAGTGTTGATGATGTGTTTACGGCGCACCAAATAGCGCTAAAAGTGGGCCAAACTATTGACGACTACGTGTATGTTTCCAGTTGGTTTAGAACCCAAGGCAGCCTTTATCAAGATATTCAAATGGTACGTACCATTGTTTATATTGTGGTGTTTTTAATTATAGCGGTAGCCAGTTTTAATATTGTGTCCTCTTTAGTGATGGAAGTACGCGAAAAACAAGGCAATATCGCAATTTTAAAAACCATGGGCGCGAAAGACAGTACTATTTTAGCCACCTTTGTAATGCAAGGCTTAATGCAAGCATTTGTAGGCGTGGCACTAGGAACACTAATTGGTGTGGTATTAGCGCTTAATATAAGTGAACTTTTTACGTGGATAAGCCAATTATTTGGAGCTAATCCACTTGAGGGCGTTTATTTTATAGAGTTTTTACCAAGTAAATTAGTACTTGAAGACATTGGTATTACAGTGATTGTTACGTTTGTGCTTGCGATACTTGCCACTATTTATCCTGCATGGCAAGCAACGCGCGTAGATCCTGCCAAGGTGCTTGGTAACTAGGTATAAGAAGCTCAGATAAAAATTAATAGGGTGGTATTAGTAAACCTGTTAAACTAGGTGCTTATTTAAAATTAAGCAATAACTGCTTGGTTGCTATACCTCACTTTGGGATTTACTTTGACTAATAACGATATTTTACGCCGCATTCGCTACACTTTTAACTTAACTGATACTGCTATGGTCAATGTTTTTGCATCAGCAGAGCATACGGTCACCAAAGAGCAAGTAATTGCATGGTTAACTAAAGAAGGTGAAGAGGCTTTTACCCCAATAAGTGATACTGAGTTTGCTAGCTTTTTAAATGGGTTTATTAATACCCAACGTGGCAAACGCGAAGGTGAGCAACCAGAGCCTGAGAAAAAGCTAAACAACAATATTATCTTTATGAAGCTACGTATTGCTTTAAATATGAAAGCAGAAGATGTTATAGCAACACTTGCACTTGTTGATTTTGATTTAAGTAAACATGAGTTAAGCGCATTTTCTCGAAAAGTAGATAACAAACATTACCGTGTTTGTAACGATCAAATATTACGTTTGTTTTTAACTGGCGTACAAAAGCAGCACCGTCCAGAAGAGTCTGCTGAGTAACTGGTTTTAGCTAATTAGTTTTTAGTTAGTGGGTTTTTTGCGAGCGCAATGCAGTATAAAACCCATTAATTGTTATATTTTTAAACAAACCCACACCTAACCTAATACTTCTAAAATTCCCTTTTGAAAATATAAAAACTCACTTGGCACTGTTTTAATTTTAAATCTGTGAATTTAAATTCATCTTTAATAAATAAAAATCAAACTTCCAATCAAAAATAATTCACGTAGCTCGCGTTAAATATCTCAATTTTTCATGCTAAGGTAATAGTTAATTATATTAAATTAAGACCTTAAAGCATGAATCATAAACTTGATCACGTTTACTTTAACATCTGATAAATACTTTTATTATTAACACGGAAGAATAATTATGAATTATATCCATAGCACAATCGCACAATTAAAAAATAGTAGCCCTGCACAATGCGAGTTTTATCAAGCTGTTGAAGAAGTACTTGAATCACTCGAACCTATCTTAGAAAACTCAGAAAAATACAAAAAAAATGCCATTATACAACGCTTAGTTGAGCCCGAACGCCAAATTATGTTTAGAGTTCCCTGGGTTGATGACGAAGGCAATATTCAGGTCAATAAAGGCTACAGAATTGAGTTTAACTCTGCACTTGGCCCCTATAAAGGTGGCTTACGTTTTCACCCAAGTGTGAATGCCAGCATAATTAAATTTTTAGGGTTTGAGCAAATATTTAAAAATGCTTTAACAGGTTTACCGATCGGTGGTGGTAAAGGCGGGGCAAACTTTGATCCAAAAGGGCGCTCAGATGCTGAAATAATGCGTTTTTGCCAATCATTTATGAGCGAGCTCTATCGCCATATTGGCCCTACAACCGACGTACCCGCTGGAGACATTGGAGTCGGGGCGAGAGAAATAGGTTACTTGTTTGGTCAATATAAGCGTTTGACTGGGCGCTATGAAGGTGTTTTAACAGGTAAAAGCTTATTGTGGGGTGGATCGCTTGTACGAAAAGAAGCCACTGGATACGGCGCTGTTTATTTTGCTGACTACATGCTGCAAGCGCGCGGCGATAGCCTACAAGGTAAGCGCTGCTTGGTCTCGGGCGCAGGTAATGTTGCTATTTATGCCATGGAAAAGCTTTATCAAATGGGGGCAACACCAGTAAGTTGCAGCGACTCTCGTGGCACTGTGTATCATGAGTCGGGTATAGATTTAAATCTTATTAAATGTTTGAAAGAGCAATCGCGTGATTGCTTGAGCGTATATAAACAAACTCACCCCGATGCTATTTATATTCCTGTAAATGACTACCCTAAAGATGGGCATGCTGTTTGGCGCTTTAATGCTGCCGCTGCTTTTCCGTGCGCCACACAAAATGAATTAACACAGGCAGACGCTAACGCATTATTATCCGGCGGTTGTTTATTAGTAAGTGAAGGCGCAAACATGCCTTCAACAAAAGAGGCTATTGATTGCTTTATTGCTGCAAAAATTGCGTATGGGCCAGGTAAGGCCGCCAATGCTGGCGGCGTTGCAACAAGCCAATTAGAAATGGCGCAAAATGCGAGTATGCAAAGTTGGACCTTTGAAGAAGTTGATGAAAAGCTAAAACAAATTATGAAAAATATATTTGTTACCGCTAACGACACCGCTATAGAATTTGGTGAGCCTGGAAACCTTTTATTAGGCGCTAACATTGCAGGCTTTAGGCGCGTTGCAGATGCAATGATTGAGCAGGGTGTCGTTTAATATTAAAGCTGAACAATAAGGCTTTAATATAATGTGATTTTAAAACTAGCCATAAAATTGAGTATATTATGGTTAGTTTTAAATATTAACGCCATTAGTGAACTATAACCCTATAAAGCTGGGCTATAACAGCGTAGGATCAAGTTACTTTCGAATGAAAATTAGGTTTGCACTTTAGGTGCATTAAGACAAAAAATTATGCAACTAACTGCAAAACCATCACTTCCTAATGCGTTACTTATTTCTATTAGTACACCACAATTTAAAGGTGACGAAGCAACAGAATCGCTTGCAGAGCTTGCTCGTTTGGTAACTACGTTAGGCTTTAAAGTAGTAGGTACACAATCGCAAAAGCAAAGTTCTACCCAAAAAGTTAATGTACTGGGCTCAGGAAAACTAGCTGAAATAGCACACCTTACCGGCAATAAAGGGATGGTTGAAAACGAGCAAGAAGATGATTTACTTGATGAAGACCCTTTAACCGAAATATCGTCAGAAATTCCATCAGACGAACTTGATTTTGCATGTGCTGATGTAGTGGTATTTGACTGTGATTTAACGCCTTCTCAACTACGTAATGTTGAGAACCAGCTGGGTGTAGAAGTATTTGATCGCACCGGTATTATCATTGAAATATTTAGCCGTCATGCGCGTACTAAAACAGCAAAATTACAAGTTGAAATTGCTCGCCTTAATTATGTAGCGCCACGGCTTCGTGAAACATCAACAGGTGATAAAGAACGCCAAATGGGTAAAGGTGCGGGTGAAACCACACTTGAGCTAAATCGCCGTAAGGTGCGCGATCAATTAGCGGAATTAAAGCGTGAGCTTGTTAGTGTTCAAGATGTAATGATGGACAGACGTACGCAGCGCTCTGAGCTATTCTCAGTGGCTTTAATTGGTTACACCAATGCGGGCAAGTCATCAATGATGCGCGCAATTACAGGTAGTGATGTAGAAGGCGAAAATAAGCTCTTTGCAACGCTAGATACCACTGTTCGCGCGCTGTATCCGATTACGCAGCCACGTATATTGGTTTCAGATACGGTTGGTTTTATTAAAAAATTACCTCATGATTTGGTGGCTTCATTTCATTCAACGCTCGCTGAGGCACATGATGCATCGTTATTGTTGTATGTTGTAGATGCTTCAGATCCTTCTTTTCGTTCACAACTTGAAGTAGTACATAAAGTACTGGCAGAAGTTGGGGTGGAAGGCAGCAAAAAATTATTAGTACTGAATAAGTCAGACCAATTAAGTACTGAGCAGCAGCAGTCGCTAATGGATGAGTTTCCTGATGCGATGATGACCTCTACGCGTAATCCAGATGATATTAGTAAATTGCACAAATATATTATTGGCATTGCTCAAGAGGACATGATTGAAGAAGAGATTGTTATACCGTACACAGCCAAAGGTATCGTGGGCGAAATCCGATCGAGTATGAGTGTTGTTAAAGAAGAATATGAATACAGCCATATTAAATTAACAGTGCGCTCGAGTGCGATTGATTTAGAACGTTTAAAAAAGAGAATGTTAGATTTATAATAAATTTAGTATACAAAAAGCACAGCCAATTGGCTGTGCTTTTTAATCGTTACTTGAGGTAGATTTATTATTCAGAGTTCAGATTTTTTGTAGAGAAAAATTAGGAGAAGGCTTTGTCGCTTAGCTCTTCTTGCATTTGCTCACGCATTTTAAATTTTTGCAGTTTACCTGTTACTGTCATTGGATAGTTTTCTACAAAACGGATATGTCGTGGCATTTTAAAATAGGCTAGTTTGTCTTTTAAAAACTCACGAATTGCTTGCTCATCAAGCACAGCGTCTTCTTTTGGTTGGATCCAAGCGCACACTTCCTCGCCATATCTTTCATCTGTTATACCAAATATGGCAGCATCTTGAATGCCCGGGTAGGTGTAAAGTACTTCTTCTATTTCTCGAGGGTAAATGTTTTCGCCGCCACGAATAATCATATCTTTAATACGGCCAACAATAGTGACAAACCCTTCTGTATCCATGACACCTAAATCGCCAGAGTGTAGCCAACCGTTGTCATCTATTGTGGCTTTTGTTTTAGCATCGTCATTCCAATAGCAGCGCATTATACCTGCACCTTTACTACACACTTCGCCAGGTTGACCAATTTGTTGAATGTTACCCAACTCGTCAATAATTTTAACCTCGGTATGGGCAAGTGCGCGGCCAACCGTCGTTACTTGCCGCTCTATTGAAGAGTCTGTTTCGGTAATGTTGTTTATGGGGCTGCACTCAGTTTGCCCGTAAGCAATCAGTACTTGATGCATGTTCATTTGTGTTTGTACTTTGCGCATTACTTGCTCTGGGCATGTAGAGCCTGCCATTACACCCGTGCGTAAAGTACTTAATTCATAATCGTTAAAATTACTTAGCTCAAGCTCACTAATAAACATGGTAGGTACACCGTGCAGCGCTGTACATCCTTCTTGTTGAACTACATCTAGTGTGGTTTTTGCATCGAACGAATCACCTGGGTAAATGGCTGCTGCACCTTTACTAACACACAATAAGCTACCCAATACCATTGCAAAGCAATGATATAACGGGATAGGGATACATAACTTGTCATCGCTCGTAAAGTGCATAGATTCGGCGACGAATAGCGCATTATTTAAAATGTTTTTATGAGTGAGCGTTGCGCCTTTTGGGTTGCCTGTTGTGCCTGATGTAAATTGTATATTGATGTCTTGCTCAGCATTTAAGTTTGCACCTATTGCTTTTAATTCAAGCTCATGTGCTGGTGTTGGCAAGTTAATAACATCATTAAAAGAGTACATACCAGGAGATGCTTCATTGCCAATGCGGATTATATTTTTAAGAGTGGGCAGTGCTTTTAAATTAAGTGTGTCTTTATCGCAAGTTGCAAGTTCTGGAGCCAAACCATTGAGCATTTCTAAATAATCACTGCCTTTGAAGTTTGATGCTGTGATTAGAGTAGAGCATTCAACACTATTTAAGGCATATTGTAATTCGTTAGGGCGATATGCAGGGTTGATGCAAACCATTATTGCGCCAATTTTTGCCGTTGCAAATTGGGTTAAGCACCACTCAATATTATTAGGAGACCAAATACCAACACGCTCGCCTGTTTTCACGCCAAGTGCCAGCAACCCCATAGCAAGTTGATTAACTTCTTTTTGAAATTCTTTATACGTTAAGCGAATACCCTGGTGATGAACTACAACAGCTAACGCCTCTGGATTTTTGTCGACAATAAAGTCAAAGTACTCCCCGATAGTCGAATTTGTTAAAGGTGTGCTTTGTATACCTTTAAAATAGCTTTGCGATAACGGTAAGTGATTTATTTGTTCTACTTCTTTTACCGCAATAGTGTGTGTGTGCATTGCTCTCTCCATGAAAATGTGTGTGAGTTATGTAAACTACAAAGTTAAAATAAACACATATTGTCGACAAAGAGAAGTGCAGTTAGACTAATGTATAATTAGATTAATAAAATCTAATTATGTTTTTTAGATACAAAAAAACGCGTCTTACACTGTAAGTACGCGTTTTTAAACGAGCAATAACTTTACATTTCGTCGCTGCGGTATGTTTTTTTCATTATGTAAACGTAAGCGTTTACAAATGCATTTTCTTGGTACTTTTTAAGGCCTGTTTCTTCAAAATCAATAGGAATAGGATTACGCTTTACCTGTTCTTTAATTTCAGTTGTGGTAAATAAACGTACATCTAAATTGTCGATTAATTGAATCGCAGTTTCCATTTTGAATCCTTTTGCGCTGCCAGCAAATTTACCTTTAGGCTGACGCTCACGGATTGCAACAGAATCAATTTGGTAATCTTGCATTAGTTTTGCAAAATCGAATTGAAATTTACGCATTACTTCAGTGTCGTTACCGTTACCTAAGGTAAAGCGTGTTTGGCGCACATCGCGAATATCAAATACGTCATTATCTTTACTTAAAATACAAAGTAGTACATCACTACCGGTAATTTCTACACCACATGTTCTCATGTCTATTCTCTAAAATAACTTAATTACGCAGTATTATACGCAACACACATTAAAATGCGAGTGTAGGTATAGTTGTAGGTGCGTAATTAGTGCGTTGATGCTTTTATATTTTAATGAAATTATTTTTTTTGCTCTAAAAGTTACATTTTGTGCTCAAAACGGGTGGATTTCACCCCTTAAAACTTGTAATTAAATGCGCAGCACGCGACAATATATCTTTGTAGTTGAATAGACTCTGCATCTACATTTATTAGTCAATGCTTATTCGTAAAAGCGTTGTCGAGTCATTCTCATTTAATTTATTAAAAATACACGTGATACATTGTAGGTGTCACCACTGTAGCAAGGATTTATAATGCCAGTTATTACTCTTCCAGACGGAAGTCAACGTAGTTTTGAAAACCCTGTAAGCACGCTTGATGTTGCAAACGATATTGGCCCTGGTTTAGCTAAAGCGACCATTGCGGGTCGTGTTAATGGCGACCGTGTTGATGCATGTGATTTAATTAGTGAAGACTCTCGTCTTGAGATCATTACCGCTAAAGACGATGACGGCCTTGAAATCATTCGTCACTCTTGTGCTCACTTAATTGGTCATGCAGTTAAGCAACTTTTCCCAGACGCAAAAATGGCAATAGGTCCTACCATTGATAACGGTTTTTACTACGATATCGATATGGAACATTCATTATCACAAGATGATCTTGAAGCAATTGAAAAGCGTATGTTGCAACTTGCAAAAACCAACTACGACGTAGTGAAAAAAACAGTAAGCTGGCAAGAAGCACGCGATACATTTGAAGCGCGTGGCGAAACATACAAAATAGAAATTCTGGACGAAAACATCGCTAAAGATGACCGCCCAGGGTTATATCATCACGAAGAATATGTAGACATGTGTCGTGGACCTCACGTTCCTAACATGAAATTTTGCCAAAACTTCAAAATAATGAAAGTTGCGGGTGCATATTGGCGTGGTGATTCAGAAAACAAAATGCTACAACGCATTTACGGCACAGCGTGGGGCGATAAAAAGCAACTTAAAGCGTATTTAAAACGCCTTGAAGAAGCTGAAAAACGCGATCACCGCCGTATTGGTAAAGCGCTTGATTTATGGCATTGGCAAGAAGAAGCGCCAGGCATGGTATTTTGGCACAACGATGGTTGGAGCATTTACCGCGAGCTTGAAGAATTTGTACGTGAAAAGTTACGCGAATATGAGTACGAAGAAGTAAAAGGTCCAATGATGATGGACCGTTCACTTTGGGAAAAATCAGGTCACTGGGAAAAATATTCAGAAGCAATGTTTACCACTGAGTCTGAAAAGCGTGAATACGCGATTAAACCAATGAACTGCCCAGGACACGTGCAGATCTTTAACCAGGGTTTAAAATCGTACCGTGATTTACCACTTCGTATGGCTGAATTTGGTTGTTGTCATCGTAATGAACCATCAGGTGCACTACACGGTTTAATGCGTGTACGTGGCTTTACACAAGATGATGCTCACATTTTCTGTACCGAAGAGCAGATAATGGACGAAGTTTCAGCGTGTATTAAGATGGTTTATGATACATATGAAACATTCGGATTTGAGAAGATTGTAGTTAAGCTATCTACTCGCCCAGAACAACGCATTGGTGAAGACCATATGTGGGATAAAGCAGAGCTTGCTTTAGCCGAAGCACTTAAGCTAAACGATATTGAATTTGATTATCTTCCGGGTGAAGGCGCGTTTTATGGTCCAAAGATTGAATTTACTTTATACGATTGTTTAGACAGAGCGTGGCAGTGTGGTACAGTGCAATTAGACTTTGCATTACCGGGTCGTTTAGGCGCTACTTATGTAGCAGAAAATAACGAACGTCGTACACCTGTAATGATACATCGTGCTATTTTAGGTTCTATTGAACGCTTTATTGGCATTTTAACTGAAGAGTACGCTGGTTTATTCCCGACGTGGCTTGCGCCAAAGCAAGTGGTAATTATGAATATTACCGATAAACAGGCTCCTTATGTTAAAGAAGTTGTACAAAAATTAAATAAACTTGGAATTAGAGCCGCTGCTGACTTGAGAAATGAGAAGATTGGCTTTAAAATCCGTGAGCATACACTGAAGCGTATTCCATACTTGCTTGTTGTTGGCGATAAAGAAGTTGAACAACAAGAAGTAGCAGTGCGTACTCGCACAGGTGAAGACCTAGGCAAATTTAATGTCGATGATTTTGTAGCTAAAATTAGCGAAGAAATTAAAAATCGACAGTAAAAATCGAGCGTGTAAGGCATTAACAAACAGCCAATTACACGCTTATATTATTGATATTCTTGGAGGAACGTACTATTAGAGGCGGCAAGAAAGGGCAACAAACAGCTCAAAAAAATCGTATTAACGAAGAAATTACAGCGCAAGAAGTTCGTTTAATTGACATTGAAGGCGAACAAGCTGGAATTCAGTCATTACAAGACGCGCAAACTATGGCCGATGCAGCGGGTGTTGATCTTGTTGAGATCAGTCCAAACGCTGAGCCGCCTGTTTGTAGAATCATGGATTACGGTAAGTTCATCTTTGAAAAAAGCAAAGAACTAAAAGAGCAGAAGAAGAAGCAAAAGCAAATCCAGATAAAAGAAATCAAATTCCGTCCTGGTACGGATGAAGGTGATTATCAGGTTAAGCTTCGCAACTTACGTAAGTTCTTAGAAGCTGGCGATAAAGCTAAGATTACTATCCGCTTCCGTGGTCGTGAAATGGCTCACCAAGAAATTGGTATAGAATTATTAAACCGTATCAAAGCCGATTTAGAAGAACTTGCAGTAGTTGAGTCTTTCCCAAATCGTGTTGAAGGTCGCCAAATGGTTATGATGATGGCGCCTGTTGCTAAAAAATAATTTTTAAGCGATAATACGCACCGAAATTAGCTCAGGTCTGCAAGTAATATGCGAATATTCACCTGAGTTAACCGGTATTAAAGTAAGATTGCGGCATTTATGCTGGGTCTTCACCGGAACATGGCAGTAAGTTAGGCCTAAAAGTGGAGCTATAGAAATATATCTCACGCCTGCTTACTAATTTAAAAGCAATACAATTTGGAGTTATTGCAATGGCTTATAAGCTAAAAAGTCACAGTGGCGCTGCTAAGCGTTTCAAGAAGACTGCTTCTGGCGGTTTCAAGCGTAAACAAGCGCATCTTCGTCATATTCTGACTAAGAAAACTTCTAAGCGTAAGTTACACCTACGTCCTAAGATGATGGTTCATAAAAATGACCATGGTCTAGTTTCACGTATGTTACCGTTCGCTTAATAGGGGTTTTTAGAAATGGCAAGAGTTAAACGCGGCGTTGTCGCACGTGCACGTCACAAAAAAGTTTTAAAACAAGCAAAAGGTTACTACGGAGCACGTTCACGTGTTTACCGCGTAGCTTTCCAGGCTGTTACTAAAGCGGGTCAATACGCTTACCGTGACCGTCGTGCGAAGAAACGTACTTTCCGTCAATTATGGATTGCACGTATCAATGCTGCTTCACGTCAAAATGGTCTGTCTTACAGCCGTTTTATCAATGGTCTTAAAAAGACATCTGTAGAAATCGATCGTAAGATCCTTGCAGATATCGCTGTTTATGATCAAGTTGCATTCGCAGCGCTTGTAGAAAAAGCAAAAGAAGGCCTAGCCGCTTAAGCTTTTTCATATAAGTATTAAAAAGGAGCCTATGGCTCCTTTTTTTGTGCCTGTAATTTAATAACTTACACTTTTTTAATAACTTACACTTTTTTTATAGCTGAGCTAAATTAGTTTTCTCAAATTAATACCTATTTGCTTATATGAGCTCTATTTATCGATAAAAAAATACGTTAGAGCAGGGCTAAATTCACTATTTAGTTGTTCTTGGCAATTGCTCCATCATTGCTCACTCTCCTGGATCCATGCTGACGTATATCAGACATTTTTGACGCTGTTAGCGTCAGATGTAATCCTTTAAATTGATTAAGTATTTTTACGAGTTGGTATAAATAGTAATGTAATGAATTACTGTACATTAATAATGTTGTATAGCCTTAAAAGACAGGTGTGAATGAGTGACATGTAATTGGCTGCATTTTTTTGTTGAATCACCGCAGTTTCCTCATTATAAAAAATTTAGTTGATATAATTTATATAATTAAGGCGTTTGTTAGAGAATTTTATGTTTGCAAGTTTACTAGTTTTATCTGCAAGTGTGGCGTATGACGCACACTTACCTCCATTAATTGAGTGGCAGGGGAAAAGCGTAGAGCTTTTACAAAAACAAGGGCCGTTAACTACTGATTTTGAGTTGTCAGAAGGGGAAGCGTCGCCCGATTATGCAAATACAATGGCATTTGTAGATAGGTTAGTTGCTGCAAACCCTACTCAGTTTCAATCTCAAACCATTGGCTATAGTAATAGCAAGCGTGCAATAAAAATGTTGATTGCCAGTGAACAAGGTTTTTTTGAAGCAAGGCAAATGGCTAATAGCACTAAGCCAACTATTTTTATCCAGGCAGGAATACATTCTGGTGAAATAGACGGTAAAGATGCCATGTTTATGTTACTCAGAGATATAGCGACTGGTAAGCGCCGTGACATTTTAAAAAAGGTAAACATATTATTTATTCCTATTTTAAATGTAGATGGACACGAACGTAGCAGTGCATTCAATCGCATCAATCAACGGGGCCCTACAAAAATGGGCTTTAGAACAAATGCTAATAACCTTAATTTAAATCGTGATTTTACTAAATTAGATACCCCAGAAGTTAGAAGTGTTCTAAAGGTTATTAACGACTACAACCCAAATTTATACATTGATGTACACGTAACCGACGGCGCAGATTACCAATACGATGTGACTTATGGCTACAATCCGGTATTTTCAAGCGAGTCGCCTGCGGTATCTGATGCACTAAACCAGTTTTTTAAACCTCTGATTGACGATACGCTAGCTAAGCAAGGGCACATGCCAGGGCCACTTGTTTTTGTTATGGACAAGCGCGACTTTAAAAAAGGATTAGCGGGATGGGTTGCTACGCCGCGCTTTTCAAATGGTTGGGGTGATTTAAAGTCATTACCGACTATTTTAGTTGAAAATCATTCATTGAAGCCTTACAAGCAACGTGTATTAGGAACTTACGTATTTTTAGATGGTGCTATTACTGCGCTATCAAAGCACAGTCATGAATTAGCTAATGCAGTAAAAAAAGAACAGGAATTTGTTCCTAAACAGTTAATAGTAAAGCGTGGCTATTCCAAGCAAGCTGATACGATTGCGCAGTTTAAAGGTATTGAGTATTCATCAAGCATGAATGCGCTCTCAGGCCAAAATGAAGTGAAGTATTTGGGTAAAGTACATACATATACCGACTTACCTATTTATTGGCAAAAAGATGTACAACATACAGTTGAAGTACCTAAAGCTTTTTTTATTCCGCCTGTATATAGCAATATTATTAAGAAACTAAAGTTACATGGTGTCTCTATTAATAAACTTGAAGGGGCAAACACACAGCCTTTAAAAGTAGCAAAGGTGGCAGACTACACGTTTGATAAAGCACCATTTGAAGGCCGTTTTAGAGTGTCAGCAAGTTTTGATTATGTCCCTGCTATAAATGTAGATTTAGATGGTTGGTATCAAGTCAATACTCAACAAAAAGCAGGTGAGCTTGCTGTGCATTTATTGCACCCTGAAGCACCAGATTCGTTTTTTGCATGGGGGGAATTTAATACTATTTTTCAGCGTACTGAGTACATGGAAAACTATGCACTAATTCCGTTTGCACGCCAAATGCTAAAGGACAATCCAAAGCTAGCGCTTAAGTTTGATGAAAAGCTTAAAGATAAATCGTTCGCAAGCGACGCTGATGCGAGATTAAACTGGTTATATGAGCAAAGTCCATTTTATGATCAAGCGTACTTAAAGTACCCAATATTGATGTCATTTGAAGAAGAAGTTGTTATCCCGGATCAAAAAAGTAAAGAAATCTAATATGCAAATTATAACCATACCCGTCACTGCATTTGCACAAAATAGTCGTATTATTTGGTGTAGTGAAACTAAACAAGCCGTAGTCATAGACCCAGGTGGCGACCCTGATAAAATAGTAGCCGCCCTTAATGAGCATAAACTAGAATTAAGTGCTATTTGGTTAACGCACGGGCATTTAGATCATGTGGGTGGGGCTGATATTTTACGTAATCAATTTAACGTACAAATTATTGGCCCACAAAAAGATGAGTACTTCTGGTTTGAAAACTTACCTATGCAAGCACAAATGTTCGGGTTTAAACCCATTGAGCCTTTTTATCCGGATATTTGGCTAAACCATAACGACACCGTGAGCGTAGGTAAACTTAGCTTTTTAGTGAAGCATTGCCCAGGGCATACACCTGGTCATATTGTGTTTTATCAACAAGACAATGAATGCGTTATTGTAGGTGATGTTATTTTTAAAGGCTCAGTAGGGCGAACTGATTTCCCTAAGGGGAACAGAGAACAACTTATAGAGTCGATTAAGACGCATATTCTAACCTTACCTGATAATACTAAAATATTGGCAGGGCATGGGAGCGACACTACGGTTGGATTTGAAAAACAAACAAATCCTTTTGTGAGTGGTAAGTTTGGTTAAGTTACTTATTTGAAGTTTGGCAAACTGCATAAAAATTAAAAATAAGCAGACTGAGTTTTAAAATGGTTGTATAATTTAACCAGTTTATTTGATAAATAAGAAATAAAATGTCTCTAAATCACGTAGATCGCCAAATATTGGCACTTTTACAACAAGATGCTAGTTTATCAACCGCAGAAATTGCTGATAAAGTAGGCTTGTCTCAATCTCCATGCTGGCGTCGAATTGCCAAGCTAGAGCAAGATGGTTATATAAAAAGCAAAGTGGCTCTTTTAGATGAGAAAAAACTTGGCTTTGATATGCTTGTATATGCACATGTGCGTTTATCAAATCACGGTAAAAAGAACCTTGCTGAATTTGAAAAACTTATAATGAGTTATGATCAAGTAACAGAGTGTTACACCATGGCTGGAACAATGGACTTTATGCTACGCATAATTTCACAAGGCATAGAAGGGTATGAGCACTTTGTACGCGATAATTTACTAAGCTTAGAATATGTACAAGAAGTACATTCTAATGTAACAATGACATGTGTAAAACGTAGTACTTCCCTCCCTTTATAAAAGCACTTCTTTTAAAAGCTAAACCTCTTTTAGTTTAGTTTAACCACATAATGACAATTGTTAACTGAGCGCTAATTTGGTAGAATTTAGCGCTTTTTTTGATACCCATTACACCATTTGAGGAACTCAATGTTTAACTTACTCAGTAGGGCGCCTAGCTCTGCTAAAAACGATATTCTATCTGGATTAACTGTGGCGCTAGCCTTGGTGCCAGAAGCTGTTGCGTTTGCCTTTGTTGCAAATGTAGAACCTTTAGTTGGTCTATATGCCGCGTTTATCGTTGGTTTAATCACGGCTATATTTGGTGGCCGCCCTGGTATGATTTCAGGTGCAACCGGTGCATTAGCTGTTGTTATGGTAAGTTTAGTGCTTGATCATGGTGTTGAGTATTTATTTGCGACCGTATTGCTCATGGGCATACTGCAGATACTCGCGGGTGTATTTAAACTCGGTAAGTTTATCCGCATGGTTCCTCATCCGGTAATGCTTGGTTTTGTAAACGGCTTAGCTATTGTTATTTTTCTTGCTCAGTTAGGACAATTTAAAGTGCCTGATGGTATGGGCGGACAAGAATGGATGACGGGTAACCCGTTATATATTATGCTTGGTTTAGTGGCTTTAACCATGGCTATTATTCAGTTTTTACCTAAACTAACAACGGCTGTACCCTCTACATTAGTCGCTATTATTACAGTGACCGCTTTAGTCATTGGTTTGGATTTAGAAGCGCATACTGTAGTTGATTTCTTAAAAGGAATGACAGGCGACGAAGCTGCAACAATTGCAGGCGGTTTACCTCAGTTTCATATTCCTATGGTGCCGTTTACTTTTGAAACGCTACAAATTATTTTTCCTTATGCACTTATTTTAGCGGCTATTGGTTTAATTGAATCATTATTAACGCTTAGCTTAATTGACGAGATTACAGAAACTCGCGGTCATAGTAATAAAGAGTGTATAGGCCAAGGCGCTGCAAATATTACTTGTGGTATGTTTGGTGCTATGGGTGGTTGTGCAATGATTGGTCAATCAATGATCAACATTAACTCAGGTGGTCGTTCTCGCTTATCGGGTATAAGTGCTGCATTGATGTTGCTTGCGTTCATCATATTCGCTTCAAGCTTAATTGAGATGATCCCACTAGCTGCACTTGTTGGTGTTATGTTTATGGTTGTATTAGGTACGTTTGAATGGGCCAGCTTTAAAATGATGAAGCGTGTGCCTCTATCTGACGCTTTCGTAATAGTACTTGTATCGGGTGTGACGGTTATTACCGATTTAGCGATTGCAGTATGTGTAGGTGTTATTGTATCTGCATTAGTATTTGCTTGGCAGCATGCTAAGCACATATACACAACTAACTATATTGATGAAGAAGGCGCTAAAGTATATGAGTTACATGGCCCGCTTTTCTTTGGTTCAGTTAAAAACTTTGCAGAGTTATTTGATGTTAAAAATGACCCTAAAAATGTAATTGTTGAATTTAAGCATAGCCGCGTATCTGATCACAGTGCAATAGAAGCAATTGACACACTTGCTGATAAGTACACAAAAGCAGGTAAACAACTTCACTTACGTCACTTAAGTAAAGACTGTACGCAGTTGTTGCATAAAGCACGCGATTTGGTTGAAGTGAATGTGATTGAAGATCCAACATACAAAGTAGCATCAGACAAACTAGCTTAATTTACACAAAGCTATTTATATTTAAAAAGCGAAAGGTGAATAACCTTTCGCTTTTTTAGTGTATCTACTATTTGTTTGCGGTAAGACTATTAAAAAGCAAGGTAGGCTGTAGTGCTATGCAAACTCATAAATCTATATAATAAGACTATCTAATTTTATTAAAATTAGCCCTACATAGGTAAAAATAATAAAGAATAACAAGCGCCTATTTTATGGAATTAGTCTTTAACTATACGGAGTAAACATCTATTTTGAACTGGCAATCTTTAGTCGATAACAGACAGCGCTTTTTTTGGCTTTTGCAAATTGCAGGCTGGATTGGTTATGCGTTAGTAAATTATATTGGCTCTAAAGTATTTGAAATGCGTGATATATACGTATTTGTTATTTTATTAAATGCTTACGCTGGTTGCTTAATGACAGTACCGCTTAGGTATATTTACCGTAAAATTTGGAATGCCTCGCCTTGGGTATTAATGATTGTGGTATTTGGTGCCTCTTATGTAACAGGTACTTTATGGGCTGTCGTTCAAAAATTTAATTTGTGGGAAATATACCGCCATGGTTATAGACCAGAGGAGTGGTTTTATTACCTGCAGCAAGGCTTAGATTCTGTATATATTATTTTATGTTGGAGTGGTTTGTACTTTGGCGTTAAATATTATCAGTTATTACAAAGTGAGCGACAAAAAGCACTAAAAGCCACAACTATGGCACACGAAGCGCAATTAAAAATGCTTAGGTATCAGCTTAATCCCCATTTTTTATTCAATACACTTAACGCTATTTCTACTTTAATTTTGGTTAAAGAAAACAAAGATGCTAACTTAATGGTAGCAAGGCTAAGTGACTTTCTACGTTATACATTAAATACCGATCCAATAAAAAAAGTACCGTTAGAGCAAGAGTTGCATGCGCTCATGCTTTACTTAGAAATAGAACGTGTACGTTTTGATGAGCGATTAAAGGTAAATGTAGATATAAGCGAGCAAGCTAAAGAGGCTTTAGTACCGAGCTTAATCTTGCAACCTATTATAGAAAACGCGATTAAATATGCTATTGCCCATCTAACAGAAGGTGGAGTAATTGATATAAAAGCACAGGTATTTGCGAATGAGTTATTACTAGAAGTGGGCGACAACGGCCCAGGTACTGACATACTCGATGGCCAATTAGTTAACGCTCAAGGCGTAGGTGTCGCTAATACCAAAGATAGATTAAAAACGTTGTATGAAAATAATTATTCGTTTGTATTATCACATAATACGCCAAGTGGATTAAAAGTTAATCTGCGAGTACCTTTTGAGAAGGCTGTGAAAAATGACTAAAATAAAAACACTCATTGTTGATGATGAACCGTTAGCACGAAAAGGTTTAGCGGTAAGGCTCGAAGAATACTCTGATATTGAAGTAATTAAATTGTGTAGTTCAGGGGCTGATGCAATTGAAATGTGTCAAAGCGAGAAAATTGACTTGGTTTTTTTAGATATTCAAATGCCAGGTATGAATGGCTTTGAAGTAGCAAGAGCCCTTAGCGAAAGCTCAAAAGCATTACCAGCGATTGTATTTGTAACGGCCTTTGACCAGTTTGCTGTAAAAGCGTTTGAAATTCATGCTCTCGATTATATTTTAAAACCCGTTGATGATAACAGACTAAAACAGGCGGTAGAAAAAGTGCATACCTACTTAAAAACGCAGCAAGACAACGCCCATAAGAAAAAACTAGCGAGTTTTGTAGCCGGTATTACTGGTAACAATTGCGAAGAAATACTTAAAAAATTAGCCACTGGCGATATGCTAACAGACAGACGTTACCCAGAATCGCTTGCTGTAAAAGAGCAGGGTGAAATTATTCGAGTACCAGTAGCGACTATCCAATGGGTTGATGCAGCAGGTGACTATATGTGTTTACACTGTGAAGACGGACAAACGCATATTCTACGTAAAACAATGAAAGAGCTTGAGCAAGAGCTCGACCCTCAGTTATTTGTGCGTGTACATCGCAGCGCAATAGTAAATACAAAACAAATTAGTAAACTGGTTACACAAGTAAGTGGTGAGTATTTATTAGTACTTGAAAATGGCCAAGAATTAAAAGTGAGCCGTAGCTACCGAGATAAGGTTAAAGCGGCATTAGCAAGTTAAAGCCAACGCTTTTATTACAGACACAAAAAATGCGAGCTAAGCTCGCATTTTTTATATTCGGCGTTTAATTACGCAACAGTTACAATTTTCATTGTGTTAGTTGCACCCACAGTTTCCATTGAGTCACCGTGAGTAATAATTACTGTATCGCCAGACTGTAAAGACCCTTGAGAAACTAAAGTATCAAGCGCGGCTTTTACCATACCGTCTTTTTCAGTTTTTGTAGAATCAAAAAATACTGGGTAAACACCACGATAAAGTGCTGTTTGACCTAATGTACTGGCATGACGTGAAAGCGAGTAGATTGGTAAGCCTGAGCTGATACGCGACATTAATTTAGCCGTACTACCAGATTCAGTAAGTGTGATAATTGCTTTAACAGAATCTAAGTGATTAGCTGCATACATAGCAGAAAGCGCAATTGATTCAGCATTGTTAGAAAAGCGACTATCTAAACGGTGTTTAGAAACGTGCGTTTCTTTTTGCGATTCAGCACCTAAACAAACGCGTGCCATAGTCGCAACTGTTTCTTCAGGATAATCACCTGCAGCTGTTTCAGCTGAAAGCATTACAGCATCTGTTCCATCAAGAACAGCATTTGCAACATCCATAACTTCTGCACGTGTAGGCATAGGGTTATCGATCATCGATTCCATCATTTGCGTTGCTGTTACTACAGTACGGTTTAATGAACGAGCACGACGAATAATTAGTTTTTGCTTGCCCATAAGAGCAGCATCACCAATTTCAACACCTAAATCACCACGAGCAACCATTACAGCGTCAGACGCTAAAATGATGTCATCAACAGCTTCTTGGGTTTCAACGGCTTCAGCACGTTCAATTTTAGCAAGTAACTGTGCTTTTGAACCAGCCGCTTCAGCAAGTGAGCGTACGTAGCGCATATCGTCGCCACTACGTGGGAATGATACGGCAATGTAATCTACGTCAATTTCAGCGGCAGTTATTAAATCTTCTTTGTCTTTTTCAGTAAATGCTGGAGCAGTTAAGCCACCACCTAAACGGTTAATACCTTTATTGTTAGATAAAACACCGCCAACAGTGACTGTACAATGCACTAAATGCCCAGCTACTTCATCAACACTTAATTGAATAAGGCCGTCATTTAGAAGTAGTAAATCGTTAGGGCTTACATCGTTAGGTAATTCTTTATAATCGATACCTACAGAGTTTATGTCGCCTTCGCCTTTTTCCATTTTTGCATCAAGGGTAAATTTTGCACCCACAGCAAGCGTTACTTTACCTTCTTTAAAAGTAGAAACGCGGATTTTAGGGCCTTGAAGGTCAGCAAGGATAGCAATATGCTTGCCTAATCTTTTTGCAATATCGCGTACAGCTTGTGCACGGTCTTTATGATCTTGGGCAACACCATGTGAGAAGTTTAAACGTACTACATTAGCCCCAGCGATAATAATTTTTTCTAAGTTGTTATCTCTATCGGTAGCAGGTCCAAGGGTAGCGACTATTTTCGTGCGTCTTAGCATCAATTTCTCCTGTTTGCTTGGTGAAAGCATGTTGACGTTATTTTGTTGACTTAAAATATCTATATTAGAATAAAATATTTTAGTTATGTGCAAACTTCAAAGGTTTGCCACTATTTTATACAAAACTATTGTGTCATCATTATGACACCGGTGTCAGAATGCGTCAATGATCTTAATTTCAATTAGCTTTGCTTTTAGTCACCCCGAGACCATTGATGTTTGATATAATTACGTAGCTTATTTATCTGTAATAAAAAAGCATGTTGTATTGACTCATAATTAGTATTTTATGACTGTATGGGTATAATGCACGCGGTATTATTTAATTTATACACTGAATTTTCTAACCAAATAGTTGTTACCGAGGAGGACACTAGATGCAAGTTGCATTAGTAGGGTTAGGCGTTATGGGAAAAAATCTTGCCCTAAACTTGATTGAAAAAGGGATAACGCTAGTCGCTTATGACAAAAACCCACATGCGGGTGAAGAGTTACTAAGTTGTGCTAAATCTCAAGGCATGGCTGATAGGCTTCACATTGTCTCTGATTTAAGAGACATGGTAAGGCGTTTAGAGGCACCTCGTTCTATTTTATTACTTGTTCCTGCTGGTGAGTTAGTTGATACAGTTTGTAATGAACTTGTAGAGGCCGGCGTTAACTGTGACGATATGATTGTCGATTGCGGTAATAGTAATTATAAAGACGGTATAACGCGTAAACTTAAATACCAAAATAAATTTGAATTTGCCACTATGGGAATTTCTGGCGGTGCAGAAGGCGCTCGCCATGGTCCTGCAATGATGGCAAGTGGTTCTGAGGGTGGTTGGGAACGTATTGAGCCATGGTTTGAAAAAGTAGCTGCTAGCTATAATGGCGACTCGTGTTTTGCACGTGTTGGTCAATCAGCAAGTGGTCATTTTGTAAAAATGGTTCACAACGGTATTGAATACGCACTTATGCAACTTATTGCAGAAGTGTACCAATTACTTCGTTTAGGCACTAATCGTTCTCCAAAAGAAGTGGCTGAGATATTTAATGACTGGTCAGAAGGTCAATTAAATAGCTACTTACTGTCTATTTCTAGCCACATATTGTCACTTGAAAATCATAATAATGTACCGCTTGCGGACTTAATTGATAATAAAGTTGGCGCTAAAGGTACTGGTCTTTGGACTGCGCAAAATGCACTAGAACTTGGTATTGCAGTTCCTTCACTTGTTGCTGCTGTACAAGCTCGTCATTTAACTAATGCATGTAATACAACGGCTGCACAAGAGATGACGTATGCATCTAAATCAACTAACAATGTTGAAATTGATTTAGAAGAGCTAAAAGAAGCGTTCTTACTTGCAAGTTTACTAGCGTATCGCCAAGGTTTAGCGTTAATTAAAGGTGCATCACGTACTCATCAGTGGAAAGTTGATTTATCTAAAACGCTTCAAACGTGGCGTGCTGGTTGTATTATTCGTGCTGACTACCTTGATAGCGTTGCACAAGGTGTTGAATTTATTGATACCCTTGAGAAAGAGTCTAACTCTTTGCGCAAAATTACCGGACAAGCAATAATGACTGGTTTAGCATTCCCTGTATTGGGTGCTACACAAACGTATTTAGCAACATTAACCACACCGAGTAATGGGCATTTAGTTCAAGCCCAGCGTGATTACTTTGGTGAGCACGGCGTTAAAACCCATAGCGGTGAAACATGCCATTTAACTGACTTAGTAGATATCGACGCTAAAGTTAGGTAATAAACAGTTGTTTAAAACGATAAAGGCACGCTATTTAGCGTGCCTTTTGTATTTTAGGCGCTGTGAGATTTAACGGCTTAACTCACCACGTAAATTGTCTTGCATTAAATGACGAATCGTCTCTACTTCTAGCTTTTGGCTAAATAAATAATGTAATTTAGTTAAACACGCTTCAAGGGTCATATCGTATCCACTAATAACACCAATATTTAACAGTGCATTACCCGTTGCATAGCCGCCCATATTTACATGGCCTTTTAAGCACTGGGTTAAATTAACAATAACGACGCCACGTTTACTTGCTTCTTCAAGTATTGATAAAAAGTTAGGATCTTGCGGTGCATTACCTACACCAAAACTAAGCAACACCAAGGCTTTAATATTGCCATTAACTAAGCTTTTAACCACTTCTTGACTAATACCAGGATATAAATAAAGCACACCAATGGGTTGAGGTGTAATAGGGGTAACTTGCAGCTCATTTTCAACATAAGGACTAAGTTGGCCTTTAATAAGTTGAATACTAATACCCGATAACGCTAAGGGATCAAGATTAGGTGACGCAAATGCATTAAATCCATCGGCGTGGGCTTTAGTTGCTCTGTTACCTCTAAACAGTTGGTTATTAAAAAATAGACTTACTTCTGCAATTGGATAATTTGCCGCTAGATACATTGCATTCAGAAGGTTTACTTGGCCATCTGAGCGTAATTGAGAAAGCGGAATTTGTGAGCCAGTTACAATCACAGGTTTAGTTAGGTTTTCGAACATAAACGATAGTGCTGAGGCTGTATACGCCATTGTATCGGTGCCATGAAGCACAACAAAACCATCATAATCTTGGTATTTGTCTTTAATGTCATCAGCAATAAGTTGCCAATGCTCAGGAGACATATCTGAAGAATCTATAAGAGGGCAGTATTCGTGAATATCAAACAAAGGCATTTCATCACGGTTAAACTCTGCGTTGTTCACTACGGTTTCTGTTAAAAAACCTTCAGCAGGAATATAACCTCGACTCGATTTTTTCATACCTATAGTACCGCCAGTATAAGCGATATAAATGCGTTTACGTTTCATAAAAAAAGCCCAGTAAAAAAACTGGGCTTAGTATAACGTTAAGTAACTTTAAATACAGCTGATTAGGTAAAGCTATGCACTTTTATTGTGCAACGTTACACACTAAACAGCGTGCATATACACCTTGTGGATCGTTGTAATCTTTAAGGTTTTCAACTTCAGTACTTAATTGGTTAATAACGCTTTGCAAGTTAGCTTGCGTTGCTAACACAGATGTTTTTTGTGTTTGTAAACCAAGCATCGATTTAATAGACGCGTTACCAAAAATGTTTTGAATCATTTTTTCTTGCGAGCTTAAATCTTGCTTAATGGTTTTAACTTCATAATGATTAAGTTTCGCAAGTGCTGCTGCTGCTTTTATAGCATCTTGTTTATCACCAAGTTTGTCTACTAAACCTAGCTCAAGTGCTTGAGATGCAATCCATACTCGGCCTTGGGCAATTTTATCAACTTGCTCAGGCGTCATATTACGGGCATCAGCGACAACATTCAAAAAGCGACCGTATGCTTCTTCAACGCTCATCTGAATTACTTGACCCATTTTTTCGTTTAGGGGACGAGTGATAGAAAAACCAGCCATTTCGGTTGTTGCAACGCCATCGGAATAAACACCAATTTTAGATAAGGTTTTTTCAAATGTCATAAACGTACCAAACACACCAATTGAACCTGTAATAGTGCTCGGTGCTGCCCAAATTTCGTTTGCAGCAGAGGCAATCCAATAACCACCTGATGCAGCTACAGAGCTCATAGAGGCAATAACAGGCTTACCTGCAGCTTTAAGCGCTAATACTTCTGCACGAATAACTTCAGAGGCAAACATACTACCGCCACCTGAATCAATGCGCAGTACAACCGCTTTAACTTTGTCATCAAGGCGTGCTTTACGAAGTAGGGCTGCTGTAGAGTCGCCACCAATTTCGCCAGCTTTACGCTCACCATCAACAATTGTACCTTTAGCAACTACAACGGCGACTTTTTCGGTAATAGGGTTATCAAATTCAATCGGTGGTTTAACCAAGCTTAAGTATTCACGAAATGAAACTTGCTTAAATGTTTTGCCATCTTCTTGTGCGCCAACTAAATCAATTAATTGTTTGCGAACTTGTTGATTTGTTTTTAAAGAATCAACCCACTGGTGGTCAAGTGCATATTTACCTGCATCGCCATCTGCAGCTTTCATTTTTTCAAGATATACGTCCATTGTCTCGTCGAAATTTGACTCATCAAATGGGCGAACCGCAGCAACGTCTTGTTTGTATTCGCTCCAAAGAGCGCCTAACCAAACACGGTTAGCTTCTTTGGCTGCTTCAGACATGTCGTTACGAATGAAAGGTTCTACTGCTGACTTAAATGTACCAACACGGAAAATATGCTGCGTTACTTCAAGCTTTTCAAGTGCATCTTTAAAGTAAAGCGGATACATGCCGTAACCTTCAATACCTACGCTACCGTATGGGTGCATAGCTATTTCATCAGCATGTGATGCAATATAGTATTGTGCTTGGGTATAGTAATAACCCGATGCAATCACTTTTTTGCCAGCTTGTTTAAATGCATCAATAGCATTGGTAATTTGCTTAAGTTTGTTTAAATGCGCTTTAGGCATTTCTTGTAAATCAAGCAGCATCACCGTAATGCGATCGTCTTTAGTCGCTTCGTTTATTACTTCAACAATATCGTCGAGTAATATTTCGCTTGGCGCTTCAGAACCAGAAGTTGCATCACTAATTGCAGCTTCGACCGGATCTATGTATGTTTTTTCTTCAACAATAGGGCCATTTAGGTTAAGCCTAAGCACAGAGCCATTTTCAACTATTATTTTATTGTCGTCACTTGAGAGTGACACTAAGAAAACAATTACCAGTAATAAAAACAGAATGTTGAGTATTAAACGACGAGAAAAGTTAATTCCAGTCCAAATACCTTTAAATACCTTTGCTATCAAAATAGCTCCTTAATTTGGTACAGTTAATACATTAGTTCCATCTTAGCCTAGAATAAAAATAAATTTAACTGCTAAATCGTAACGAAGTGTTTATGAGGTGCTATTAATACATGTTTTTATGGCTTTTTTTAATTAAATGAAGGCACATATTGCTTATTACTTGCCATTAAAGCAGAATTAGCTAATGTATACAGGTTAGACCAGTTAACGGGGCACAAGATGTTAGAACAACAATTACAATTAAAACACACACAATTACGTAACCGCTTAGTGATGGGCTCAATGCATACAGGCCTTGAAGAGGGATGGCATAACCGCAAACGCTTACGTGCATTTTACGAAGCACGTGCAAAAGGCGGCACTGCAATGTTAATTACGGGCGGATACAGCCCTAATTTACGTGGCAAATTAACACCTATTTCATCTTCATTTAATAGTTATTACGATGTATTTAAGCACCGCGCTTACACAGATGCTGTGCATAAACACGGCGGAAAAATTTGTTTGCAATTATTACATGCTGGACGTTATGCGTACCATCCATTCAATCAAGCACCAAGTGCAATAAAAGCACCTATTAATCCTTATAAACCTAAAGCGATGTCGCTTGGTTCGATTAAGAAAACAATTAAAGACTTTGCGCACTCTGCCTATATGGCTGAAAAAGCTGGCTACGATGGCGTTGAAGTTATGGGTTCTGAAGGGTATTTGATTAATGAGTTTATGGCGCCGCACACCAATAAACGTGAAGATGAATTTGGTGGCAGCCTAGAAAATAGAATGCGACTTGCGCTTGAAATAGTTAAAGCTGTAAGAGAAAAAGTATCTGAGCAATTCTTAATTATTTTTAGATTGTCGGTTATTGATTTAATCCCAAACGGTTCAACACCAGAGGAAGTTGTCATTCAAGCTACCGAGCTTGAAAAAGCGGGTGTTGATATATTTAACACAGGTATTGGTTGGCACGAAGCGCGTGTACCGACTATTGCGAGTATGGTGCCGCCAGGTGCATTTAAAGAAGCATCAAAACGTTTAAAAGACGTGGTGAGCGTGCCAGTTATTGCTGTTAACCGAATTAATACTCCAGAAATAGCTAACGATATTTTAAATGCAGGCGAGGCTGATTTAATTTCGATGGCAAGGCCGCTACTTGCCGATCCAGAGTTTTTTAATAAATACGCAAATAATCAATCTAAGCAAATTAATATTTGTATAGGGTGTAACCAAGGTTGTCTAGATCACGTATTTAAAAATAAACGTGCTACGTGTTTAGTTAATCCACAAGCTGCATTTGAGCTAGATTACCCGTTAGAGCAAGCAACCAAAGCTAAAAACGTATTAGTAGTCGGCGCAGGCCCTGCTGGTTTATCAGCAAGTTGTTACTTGGCTCAAAAAGGGCATAACGTCACGTTAATTGATCAAAAACCGCAAATGGGTGGCCAATTTAATTTAGCTATGCAAATACCGGGCAAAGAAGACTTTAACCATACTCTTACTTACTTCACTAATGAGCTTGAGCGATTAAAAGTAACTGTAGAGCTTGGTAAAGCTTATGACGATTCAATGCTTAAAAGCTATGATGACATCGTATTTGCAACTGGCGTTAGGCCGCGTGAAGCCTCTATTAAGTGTAGCGATGATAAGCGTGTGTTTGCTTATGACGAAGTTATACGCGGCGAAGTAGAGCTGGGTAAATCAATTGCTATTTTAGGTGCCGGTGGTATAGGTTTTGATATGGTTGCGTTTTTAAGCGAACATAAATCGCAAACTATTAGCGAGTTTAAAACGCAATGGGGGATTGAGTGTGAAGCCCAACCTCATAAAGATGAACGTCAATTGTATATGTTAAAACGCAGTGCGGGTCGTTTTGGTAGCGAGCTTGGTAAAACAACGGGTTGGATACATCGCCAAGTTGCTAAGCAGCATGGCGTTAAGCAAATTGCTGATTGCCAATACCAAAGCTTTGATAAAAGCGGACTAACTATTAATGTTGCTGGTGAAACTCAAGTACTGCCAGTAGACACTGTTATTGCCTGTATTGGCCAGGTTTCTAATAACGAAGTGCTAGAAAATTACACAGATAACGCAAAGGTACATGTTATAGGCGGAGCTAAACTAGCTGCAGCTATTGATGCTAAACGCGCTATTTTTGAAGCACTTCAGGTCGCTAGAAGTATTTAACCTTTGTAAATAAATTGAAATAGTTTATCAATTCATGCGGTCTTTGCTGTTTATAGTCTATAACTTAATAAACAGTGAACACACAGGATACGCATGAACAAACTAACCAATCTTTATGATGCAATATTGGGTAAACTATCATTTTTAGATGGTTTACCTGCATTGCTATTTCGCTTGATTTTAGCCCCTGTTATGATCATTGCAGGTTATAACAAACTTGCTATAAGCGGTGAGACAGAAGGTTTCTTTGATAACTTTTTAGCATCTCCAGATGTAGTTCAATGGTTTGGTAATAATGAATGGGGTTTAGGATTACCGTTTCCTGACTTACTAGCTTTTTTAGCTGGCTGGAGTGAATTTTTAGGAGGTTGGTTTTTATTACTTGGCCTTTTAACTCGCTTGGTCAGTATCCCACTTATGTTCACAATGGTTGTCGCTGCAACCTCAGTGCATTGGCATAATGGTTGGTTTGCAATAGCACCAACTAATCCAGAAACAAGTGCTGCGCAAGTGCTCGATTGGTTATCAATTCCGGGCGCTAAAGAAAGCCTTGAAAACTCACTAGAAGTACAAGACCGAATAGGTAAAATTCGTGACTTAGTTGAAGAACACGGTTTTCCTGATTATCTATACGAAAAGGGCAAGCCGTCTATTTTAAACAACGGTATAGAATTTTCGGCAATTTATTTTGCTATGCTTCTTAGCTTGTTTTTTATGGGCGGTGGGCGTTTTGTTAGTATAGATTACTGGTTAAGGCGAAATATTGTAAAAGAATAACGTATTTAATCTACTTTACTAACGGCCGCATAGCTTAACCCTTTGCGGCCGTTTTGCATTTTAATTTCTCGGTATTTATTTTTTAAGGGTTTAAATGTTACTCTAGCGTTTTGAATTTTGAGGAATCGTTATGAACGCTATCGAGCTTTTACTTACCCGCCAATCAGACTCTAAACTAACAGAGCCGGGCCCTACGCCTGAGCAGCTCGACATAATTAAGCAAGCAGCATTACGTGTTCCTGATCATGGCTGTATAGCACCGTGGCAGTTCATTGTTGCTCAAGGTGATGCACGCAATAAACTGGGTGAAATTTACCATCAAAGTGCAGTGGCAGAGCAACAAGAAGAAAAAGTAATTAACCGTGCTAAAGAGCTTCCCCTTCGTGCGCCTATGATTGTAATAGCAATTGCTAAATATCAAGAACACCCAAAAGTTCCTCGAATAGAACAAGTACAAAGCGCAGGCTGTAGTGTATTAGCGATGCAACAAGCTGCATTTGCCCAAGGGTTAGGCGGTGTTTGGCGCACAGGCTACTTTGCACAAAGTAGCGCGGTTAAAAAAGCGCTTAACTTACATGAGCAAGATGAAATAGTAGGGTATTTATATATAGGTACACCCGAAGTCGATTGTAAAAAGTCGCCTCGCCATAAGCCAGAAAACTATTTTAGTAATTTGTGAAATAGTATGAACTTTGCGCAACTTACATAGTCATAATTCATTAAGGTTACAAAGAGTATTATTTAAAAGTTAATGACTTGGCTGTAAGAAGCGCTTGGAAGCACTAAATTTACTAAATCTTCTTCAGTTTGTTTTTTAATCGGTTGTTTTTTGATACATTATGGAAAGTCTTAATAAAAATAACGATAAAGAAGACGAAAACTATGGGAAATTTATTTTTACGTGAAAAAGAGAATTGGCTAGCATGGTCAATTTGGGGAATCATTGGTGCTTTTGTAACACTGTATGTTGCAATGAGCACAAATGCATCACACTTTATAGCCGGTTCAGCAATGGGTATGCTTGTGTTGTTAACATGGTGGATGCACCAGTCCAAACGTTTCGACTTTGGGCGTGCATTTAAAGTATGTTGCTACGTTTTATCGCTTAGTGTGCTACCTGCTTTTATGTTTGTTGTAGTACCAAGTGATGATTTAAATCGATTCGATTTAATTTTTCAAGGCGTTACCTTTACCGCACTGAGTATATTGGCTTGTTTAATCTGCTCTTGGATTGCACGTAGACCTAAACAATATTATTAATGTGTTTAACTTTAGTCCATTAACTACACTTTTATTAAAGTGAAGAGCTTAACAAAAGAACAAAGTGGGTCTATTTTATCCAATATGTTAATATTTTATATTAATTTCTATTTAGCTCTTTACAAGTTATGTATTTAGCCATATTATTCGCGCCGTGCGGAGAGATGGCAGAGTGGTCGAATGCACCGGTCTTGAAAACCGGCATGGGTTTATAGCCCATCTAGGGTTCAAATCCCTATCTCTCCACCATTATTTAAAAAAACCGCCTTATGGGCGGTTTTTTGCTTTGTGGAGTTTCTAAATGACTAAGGCAACAAACCTACCAACCTCGCAGAAATTAATAAAACATCTTTTATTATGGACGGTATTTGGTTACTGCTATCAAAGTGCTATTAGCTTATTAGTAAAAATGGCTATAGATGCTCAACCAGAGTATCCATTAATTACCGCTTTAATTTATGGTGTTGGTTTTAATGTTTTAGCTGCCCATCTTATTACCAAATACGATAAGCATTGGCCAGTTATTGGCTCTGTTTTTATTGGTTGTATAGGGCTGCTTGTAGTGCCATTTTTACTGTTTGGCGAATCAGGATTACTAACAATGCCTCTACTTGTTGGAATTTTATTCAGTTTACCGCTTTGTAGTTATATTGTTGGCCTAATTAAGCTAAAACTCAGCAAAAACTAGCCCCAAACGCGGTTTATTTTGTGATAGCATAGTCGCGTCTTTTAACTAACAAAACGTGAAAAACACATTATGTCAGATAATTTTACTACAGATGCTGAAAAAGCAAGTTACGGTATTGGCTTACAAATGGGTGAGCAACTTAAGTCTAATCCTTTTGAAGGCTTAAACCTAAATTCAGTATTTGAAGGCATGAAAGATGCGTACGCTGGTAGCGCATTTCAAGTTGAGATCCCTGAGATCCAAGCTGCATTTGAAAAAATAAACGAAGAGATTCAAGCTCGTCGTGAAGAAGAGTCTAAAGTACTTTCTGCTGAAGGTATTTCATTCTTAGAAGAAAACGCAAAACGTCCTGAAATCACAGTAACTGAGTCTGGTCTTCAATACGAAGTACTAGCAACTGGCGAAGGCGAAAAGCCAACAGCTGAGTCTACAGTACGTGTTGATTACCACGGTACACTTATTAACGGTACTGTGTTTGATAGCTCATACGAGCGCGGTCAACCAGCTGAATTTCCAGTTGGTGGCGTGATCAAAGGCTGGACTGAAGCATTACAAATGATGCCTGTAGGTACTAAATGGCGTATCTACGTTCCTCATGAGCTTGCTTATGGTGAACGTGGCGCAGGTGCTGCAATCGCACCTTTCTCAACGCTTGTATTTGACGTTGAGCTACACGAAATCATTTCTTAAATTAAATAAATTTTAATTTAAGAATTTAAAAAGCCGTATTCAATTTGAATACGGCTTTTTTGTGTTTGTAATTTAAGAGTTTTATACCAATTAGCTTAATTAAGTGATCTATTTTTCGCTAAGAAAATTGTGTCGATAACAAGGCAAAAATTTCGTTGTTTAGTTGTTACCACTAATTGCTCTTGCATTGCTCTACCTCCAGCATCCATGCAGTCGTATATCAGAAATTCTTAACGCAGTTAGCATCAGGTTTAATCCTTCAAATCGATTAAGTATTACTGCGTGTTGATATTATATATTCTAAAAATAAAAAAACCGCATTAATAAAATGCGGTTTGTAAATATATAAACTAAAAACTATCTTTAATTATTAAAAATAACCACGAACACCAAAGCGGAAGTTTCTGCCAGGTAGTGGGGCTTTATCTTTAATAAATGAGCTATGCACAAAGCCTAACTCATCAGTAATGTTATCCACGTTTATATAAAGCTGTGCATCTACACCGCCTAAACCTAATTGGTAATTCGCTTGTGCATCAAATAAAGTATAGCCGTCCGTTTTTGTTTCAAATGCAGTTACATCGTTTTGATCAAAGTAATGAGTACCCGTCAGTGTTAGTTGTAAGTCACCTAAATCGTACTGTAACTCAGAGCCTAATTTATTGGCAGGGATGCGCGGTAAGTTGCCTTCGTCGTCTTTTAGTTTTGCACGAGTTGAGTCACCAAATACTTTAACCATAGCGCTTGGGGTTACTTGGTAATGTGCGTCAAACTCAATTCCATAAAGCTCTGCGTCTTTACTTGTAAACTGATAAACCGCAACAGCATCGTCATGTGCACCAATAGCTGATTCTAAACCATCTTCTTCATCGTAAACTAAACCCGTATTTTCTTGGAAATAAAAGTTTTTAATATCGTTATAGAAAAAGTTAACGGTGTAACCAAAATCACCGCTAAAACGTCTAAAGCTTAAATCTAGGTTTGTTGAGGTTTCTTGCTTGATATTCTCTGGCTCAAAATGCGCTTCATTATCTTCAATGTTGTAACCAAGACCTAGCTCATAAGTGCCAGTTGCAATGTGTAAACCATTTGATAAAAGCTCTGCCGAAAGTGGTGCTCGTTCTGAGTGAGAAATACTTGTCGCAATACTATGACCGGGCTTGTACTGCCAAATGGCACCGGCAGAGGCACTTAAATTGGTAAAGCTTTTATTGTATCCAATAGTTTCTTCGTCGCTATGATCTATTTCTACTTCATCGTGGCTATGTTCGTGTGCCGTGATTTGGCTTTCAATTTTGTAATCTTCTACACGTGCACCAAGCTCTATTGTCACGTCGCCAAATTCACGCTCTTCAAGTAAATATAATGCGTTAGTTGTAGTTACACTCGCGGGTGTAAATGCTTCTTCACCAATTGCGTCGTAGTCAGAATCGCTGTAGTGATAGCCCATCATTCCGTGCCAATCAGCAAACTTATGCTCTACATTTAAACGTGCTTCAGTCGTTTTATTTTTAAAAGTAGTACCAATTTCGCCATCTTCAATTTCGCTGTGTGAATAATCTGTATAGCCAACACGTAGGTTGATGGTTTCAATCCAGTTATTATGAAGAGCGTAACTTACAAGCCCTTGCCAGCGGTCTTGCTCTAAATGTGCGTAAACTGGCTCTTCAGCAGCTTCATCTTCATGTTCTGCATGCTCTTCTTCAGTTTCACCTTCGTGATCGTGATGATGCTCATGCCCAGGAATACCGTAATCAGTATCAATGCTACCGTAAGAAAAACCAATCGTTAAGTGATCGCCAACATAGCTGGTACCAAAGTTGAGTGTTTCGCTATCAATAAAAGTATTTTCTACCGAGCTTTCGGTTTCAACATCGCCATCATCGTCGGCAATAGTAAAGGTCGGTGTTTGGTAATCATCGCCGCTGCGCTTAGTACCATCAAAATGAAAGTTAAAGCCTTCATTACCTGTTTCAAGTTTTGCAGCTACGGTGTTTGAATTTGACACCGTATCGTGGCTGTATTCAGCAGCGCCTGTAAGCTCATCGATATTGCTAGTAGGAATACGGTTATCAACCACGTTTACAACGCCACCAATTGCACCAGAGCCATAAAGTAGGGTGCTTGGACCGCGCAACACTTCAATTTGCTCTGCCGCTAGGCTGTCGCTTGATGTTGCGTGGTCTGGGCCAATACGCGACGCATCGCTGGCATCTAATCCATTTTGTGTGATTTTAACGCGAGGGCCATCTAAACCACGAATAATTGGGCTTGATGATACAGGGCCAAAGTAACTTGCATTTACGCCTGGTAAACCTTTAAGAGTTTCGCCAAGTGTTGGTTTAGATTTATTTCTTAATTCATCACCTGAGAGCACGCTTACTGGCGATATCATTTCTAGGCTGTTCTTATGAAGTGCAGAGGCATAAACAACCACTGTTTCAACCGATGTTGGTTTAAGTGACACAGACAGATTATTTGAAGATTCGGTAACAGCAATACGAGAGTCTATGTAGTTGTCTTTACTGATATGTAATTGGCTGTTTGCATCTATATCGATAGCAAACTCGCCTAAATCATTACTTTTAACGCTTTGGTTTTTGCCATGGACATGGATAGAAGCATTTTTAATTGGTTGATTTTTATCATCCATTACTTTACCAGTAACGGTTGCAGCCAAAGCTGATTGAGAACATAAAACAGAAAAAATAGCAGAGGAGATTAATGTTAACTTTGTCATGGATATATTGGTTCGTGGTTATTATGTTGTGATATAATATAACACCGCAAAATTAACGAATCAACAATGTTATAGTATAACTTTGAATTTTGCGATGAATAATCTAAAAATGACGATTAAGCCAATATTATAAAAATTCAAATAATAGGTTTGTGAATAGGAAACTTATCTATTTGACCTAAGAACTCATAGCGCTAGTCGGTAAATCTATGTATTTAATAGCGGCTATCTATCATTATCGCATCTAGTTTATGCTGCGCTCTTGTCTGATTTGTTATATCTACAGATTCAATCATTTCGCATTCGTCGCGGATCATCTCTGAAATAAGACTAGGGTAGTGGCGGCAGTCTTCTGGGCGGTCGAGGTAAATACTGCAGGTATACATATTTTTAGCGAGAGGATCTTTTTTGGGCGCAATTTCTAAAAATGGGCACACTTGAAGTCTTAAGCCTGTTTTTGGGTCAAACCAAATTTCGTTGTTTTTAACGTATTCATAAATTTCGGGGTTAAATAGCTCCCATAAATCTATTTCCTCTTTCGTTGCGCTTAAATCGCCGCCGCCATATTTAATACAGCATTTACCACACTGGTTGCATTCTTTCATAATTGGCTAATTTAGTTGGCTGTTAACGAATTTAAGTTAGTTATTAGTGTAGCACCAAATTTATTATTAACGCTCTACTGAATTTACCCATCCTTTAATTTTTGAGTGTGTAAACAATAGTTAGATACAATAACTTAAGTTAAAACCCCTTGTTACATTTTATATAGTACAGGCTTTATTTAATGGTTTACTCTAAAGGTAGCGAAAAATGTTACAAACCCCGCTTGAGCAACTGCGTGATTGTTAAATGTTGCTGAGCGCAGATACCTAAGCAGGGCGTTATTATGAAAGAGGCTGTCACTAAGTTAAAAACAGAATTTAATGCAAAGTTATTGTATTGGAACAATCTTAAAAGTAGCAAAGCTAAAGCGGCAATCATCCTATTATTTTTAGTTGTCATTGCACTTAAAGTCTTTACGACCATTTTTTCGTTGGATTGGGTTGCAAGTTTATTCAGCGTGTAAGTTTACCAAGAGTAATTGCGATAAAGTTTAATCACAGAGTGTTTAACGCCTACGCGATGTTCATTATTAATGTATTATTACGCTATACACCAAATTAAATAAATCAGTTGTTTAAATACGTTTTATAATGACTGTAATGATACATTTTAGCTAAATTGAGTGAGTAAATGAGTTTAGCTGCATTAAAGGATAACCAGTGATGATGAATACAAAAGTATATAAAGCGGTACACGACCTTGCAGAAGATTTAATGGCGGCGGCTAACAAAAATAACCGTGAAAAGTTTGAGTCGTTATTTGCTCAATTAAAAGCTATTTGTATTGAAAACGAAAACACCTCAAAAGATCACCCTGTACAATGGGAAACTTTAGCTGATTTTACCGAAGAGTTAGAAGAGGCAATTACTACTTACGAAAAAGCATTAGAAAAGTCGATTGCGATTAATAACAAAGATCACATGTCGTCGGTTTCTTTTTCAATGGCTACATTACAGCTTGAGCTTGGCCAAAAAGATGAAGCTATTAAAAACCTTCAAAATGCTAAAGTCAGCGCCAATAAAATTGAAGACAAAGAGCTTAAAGCTGAAATACACGACCTACTAGAGTCGCTTATTGAAGAAGAAGGTTAAATACATAAAAGTATAACTTATCCATATTAAATGTGATTTTTGTGGATTTAGCTTGAGCTTAATAAAGCGCTGATGGTTTATACCCTCAGCGTTTTTTTATGTTCGCTATAAATACTAAACCAAAAGAAAAGGCTTACTATTGAGCTATCTTATTCATAAAATCGACAATGTACTTTGCAATTTCTACTGGTTTTTCTTCAACGCTAAAGTGCCCTGAATCGAGTAAATGCAGTTCAGCGTTCGGTACATCTTTTAAGTATGCTTTAGCGCCTTCGGCTATAAACGCAGGGTCGTTTTTACCCCATACAATTAACGTTGGTGGTTGGTACTTGCGTAAATAAGCTTGCCACTTTGGATAGTCGAGAAGGTTGTTGTAGTAATCTTGTAGCAATTGCACTTGAATTACTCTATCGGCTTTGGTTTGTAAAAAGTGAAGATCATGCGTCCAGCTATCTGGGCTCATCACTTCTGGGTTACTTTGTACGTCTCGTAAATACTGATTATTAATAATGGCTTTATCAGATGTGAACGAATAAATTTTATCACTCTGCGCTTTCGAACTATCTTCATTCGCGGCTTTAAAAAATGCTTGCCTCGGTAGGGTTAGCCCCTCTAAATACGCATTACCATTTTGTACAATAAGTGCATCAAGTTTATTAGGGTTATTTAACAACATTCTAAAGCCTACAGGTGCCCCAAAATCTTGTATATATAGGCTGTAGCGCTTTACTTTAAGCGTTGTTAGTAAGCCTTCAACGTATTGAGCTAGTAATTCAAAAGTATATTTTTGAGTTTCTGGGTTTGGGCGTTCGCTGTATCCTGAGCCTAAATAATCGGGTGCAATTACATGATAACGACCTGATAAAAGCGGGATCAATTCTCGGTAGCTGTGTGAAGACGACGGATAGCCATGTAAAAGCACAATGGTTTGCTTATGCTGGATGCCAGCTTCTCGGTAAAATATCTTTTTACCGTTTACATTTGCATATTTGTAAGCGGTTTTTGAAGGCCATACAGCATCAGCGGCATATACCTGAGCGGTAAGCGTAGACATTGAAACTAATAAAAACACAATAAATGAGACGATGTGAGCAGGTTTTACTTTAAGATTTTTTTGTATATCTGGGTGCATAAGTAAACTCGTTATTTTTGGTAATGACGCTTTATTAATTTACCAGACCCGTTATTTACACAATTGTATTCAGTTAATAATTACAAGTTACTACTAATAAGGACACAGTAACAATACCTGTGTTTTTAAAGCACATTACCAAATATATAGTTGATTAGAGGGTAAGTGGTTTTTTAGCAGCTTTTTGTACTTTAAAAAGAGATTCGTTAATTTACTTTTGTTACAATTGAGTTGTTGGCTTACAACATTTATACAATGTTAAGTGAGTATTTTGGAGGAAGGACGTGCTCGAACAAATAGAACAATGGATTGATGCAACAAATATTAAATATAAAACCCAAAGAATTAGCTGTGAGAAATTTGCTAGTGAGTTTGCAGGGTTTTATCCTGTCGAATTTTTAAAAAATGCCTTTTACGTTATTGTCGATGAAATACCCAAACCTAACTTTCCTTTTTTGCGTGAAATGGGATTAGACGATTTTATTGACATGGATGCCGCAGGTACTACATACAAAAACACTTATTACATGCTTCCTTACGTAGCTGATAATTTAGCTGTGCATTTTCATGAACTTGTTCACGTAGCCCAATGGAGTGAACTTGGTGCAGGGGCTTTTATGTTGCGTTACATAACCGAAATTCAGCAGGTTGGTTATGCAGCTGCGCCACTTGAAGTCATGGCGTATGGTCTTGATAAGCACTTTACAAATAATGGCAAGAAAATAAACGTGCCTGAACTCGTGGTTCAAGCGTTGTAGTTAATTAACATTTTCAAAGGATTGCATATGACACGCTTTACTGTTTTTTTACTGAGCTTACTTAGTGTAAATGCCTATGCGGCATCGTTTGATGACGATATTGTGGCTGCGTTACTTGAAAGAACAACACATAACGTTACCTACGATGGGTCTTATCGCTCTATTACTTATCCGGGTGGCGATGTGCCCGCTAATGTAGGGGTGTGTACCGATGTAGTTATTCGATCATATCGACTTTTAGGTATTGATTTGCAAAAGCTTGTGCATGAGGACATGTTAAAAAGCTTTGAGCTATATCCCTCTAAGCGTATTTGGGGTTTAACCAAACCGGATAAAAATATAGACCACCGCCGTGTGCCAAACTTACAGGCTTACTTTAAAAATCATGGCCAAGTGCTCGCTAAATCAAGTAACGTGAACGACTATAAAACGGGTGACATTGTAACGTGGATGCTGCCAGGTAATTTGCCGCACATTGGTATGGTTGTGAATGAGTTAGCAAAAGACACAGGGAATCCATTAATTGTTCATAATATTGGTCGAGGACCTGAAAAAAGCGACATGCTTTTCGATTTTAAAATTACGGGGCATTACCGTTTCGTCCCACAAGAATATAAATAACCAGATTATAAGTATGAGTTCTCTCATTTATTGATATTGCAGTATAAAGAAAAAGGATTTTGAACGTGAATACAAAAACCGATTCAAAAGAGGCTAGCCCAAAAGAGGTTAATCTTAAACAAAGTAAACTCGCTCCCAAAATAGCTAGCTTATTTATGAGTATTGCTTTTTCAGCCATAGGAACGGGTTTGTTTAGTTTGGTTGCAAGCTTACTTGGCAACGTAAATGTAACCGAAAAAACAGTTGGCAGTGTGTGGGTTTTACTGACCACATTTTTTGTTATTTTAAATGTATTTGGTGTCATTATTTGGCATAAACCGAAATGGTTAATTACTGCTATAAATAATGTGCTTAGGTTTGCTAAAGAGCGCAAAACAGCATTTTTTAGCGCCGTGCTAATGTTGATATTAATTATAGCAGGCTATTGTTTTTTTCTTTCCTTACCACAGCCAATTAGTTACAAAGCAACTCACTCTACACCTGCTGTTACCACTTTATCTGATGTTTTAAACCCTGAACCGCTTTATATTGATTTTACTCCCGTTTTAGATGATGTAGAAAACACGGATACAGTGTCTTACTCTGTCGCAAAGCTTGCGCTTGTTGGCAAAGTGATTCCCACAGGTATAAAAGTCACGCCTGAGCTAATTGGACAGTGGTCTTGGAATAGTGAAAGCCAGCTTAAATTTGTCCCAAAACAAGATTGGTCAGCAGGGCAAGAATATAAGGTGCGTTTTGATTCATCTATTTTTAAAAGTGATATACATCTAAGCGATAATGAGCATGTATTTAAAACTCCCAACTTTGAATTAACACTAAGCTCGCTCGCTTTTTATCAAGATCCTAACGTTAAAAAAAGTCACAAGGTGGTTGCAACATTAAAAGCGACTCACCCAACAGATATAAGCACCATAAAAAATAATTTAAAGCTGACTCAATCACTTGAGCAAGATGGCAAGAACGAACTCGCACAATATAAATTTGATGTTACTTACGACAAGCATCAACGAGAGATTTACATTACTTCAGAGCAAATACGTATTCAAGATACCGAAAGCTATCTGTATTTTGTTCTTAATAACGGTGTAAAGCCGGTTATGGGTCCTTCTCAAACAACAGTAGAGATTAAAGACGCCGTGTTGATCCCAAGTGTAAATAGCTTTTTTAGAGTAAATACGGCCAATGTGTTGATGGTAAAAAATACGCAAGGGGAGCCCGAACAAACACTTGTTTTAGACTTCACAGATGATATTTCATCGCAAGATGTGGTTAGTAAAACGACTGCTTACGTATTACCGGCTAAAGATTCAAAAGGTAATTATAAGTACTTCGGTAGTCCACGAGAGGTTACTGATGCAGTGCTTAAGCAATCTCAAAAAGTTAAGTTAAATGCGATTCCTACCGCGCAAGATACAACTAAGTTACACAGTTTTACGTTTGACGCCCCTCAAAACCAGCAAGTTTATATCGCGATTGATAAGGGATTAAAGTCGACGGGTGAGTTTAGGATGGTGAATAAATACGACACTATTTTAGATACGCCGGCTTATCCGACACAAGTAAATATTATGTCTAAAGGGTCTATATTATCAAAAAATGGCGATCATAAATTGTCATTTTTGACCCGCGGTGTAAACGCACTTCAAGTTAAAGTAGGTAGGGTAGAAGCCAATCAAATTAACCACCTTATAAGTCAAACCAGTGGTGATATTTCTAATCCAGAATTTAATAATTATTACTTTACAGAAGAAAACATAAGTTCAATTTTTACCAGACAAGTTAATTTAAAATCGGAGCACCCTAAAAAAGCGGTCTATTCATCTATTGATTTGAGTAGTAAGTATAATGAGTCAGTTGGTTTAGGCTTATTTTTTATAAATGCTCAAGCGTTAAATACAGAAGATAATTACGTATATGGCCCCCAAGAAAAACGACTTATCCTTATTACTGATTTAGGTATTTTGGTAAAAAATAATGCAGATGGATCTCGCGATATATTTGTCCAATCTATTGAAACAGGAAAACCGGTAGCAAAAGCGAAGGTGTCGTTATTGGGTAAAAACGGATTAGTTATTTTAAATGCTAAAACAGATTCTGAGGGGCACGCATTTTTCGACAACACAACGTGGTTTACTGATGATCAAACTCCCGTTGCTTTTGTAGTCGAAACTAAAAGTGACATGTCTTTTATTCCTTATAATCGCTATGCTCGAATGGTTAACTACTCTCGGTTTGATACCGGCGGTGTAAGTTCTGGGCTCAGTGGTAGTAATAAAATAGATGCGTTTGTTTTTTCTGACCGTGGAATTTATCGACCAGGCGATAGTGTTAAACTTGCCACGATTGTGAAGCAACAAAACTTTGCAAAACTGGGCGATATACCGCTTGAACTTATAATTACCGATCCTAAAGGGACAACTGTTTATAATAAACGAGTGAGCTTAGATAAGTATGGATTGCTTGATTTTGACTTTAAAACACAAAATAGCGCCAATACCGGAACGTATTATGTATCGGTCCAACTTATTAAAAATAATAATAGCCGCGACCAATTAGGCAGTACTCAGTTTAAAGTTGAAGAGTTTGTACCCGATAGATTGAAAATTAGTAGTCAATTTTCTCAATCATCTGCAAAGGGGTGGGTAAACAGCTCAAAATTTAAAGCATTGGTGAGCCTTCAAAACTTATTTGGTACACCTGCTCAAAATAGACGTGTTACTGCTGATTTACATTTATCTCCAGCTGGTTTTTACTTTAATGAATACAAAGATTATGTGTTTTCTGATCCCCACAGTGAAGGAAAAAATATTAGACACAGTTATGAATCATTAACCGAAACCAAAACTGATGAACAAGGCAAGGCAGAATTTGATATTGACTTAACTCGCTATGAGGCAGGTACTTATCAGTTAAATTTTGCAGTACAAGGGTATGAAGAAGGCGGTGGTAAAAGTGTTCGTGCAAGCAGCTCGGTGCTTGTTTCACCCGTTGAGCAGTTAGTTGGTTATAAAGCCGATGGCGATTTAAGCTACATATCAAAAGAGTCAAAACGTGTTGTAAAATTTATTAATATTAATTCAGAAACTGAGCAAGTAGCTCGTGATGATTTATCGCTAAATTTAATAGAACAACAATATGTATCTACGTTGGTGCAACAAAATAACGGCACTTATAAGTACCAATCGGTTAGAAAAAACAAACAGATATCAAGCAACCCGTTTTACATTAAACAAGATGGCGCAAACTACGAATTACCCACTGCTGAACCAGGTGATTACTTAATAGAACTCGTTGATGGCAAAGGGAATACCGTCAGTAGGGTATCGTTTACGATAACCGGCACGGGTAACTTAGCGGGTAAGCTTGAAAAAAATGCTGAACTGCAAGTTCAATTAAATAAACCGGATTACAAACCTGGCGAAACAATCGAAATAAGTATTGTAGCGCCTTATGTTGGCTCGGGTTTAATTACAATTGAAACCAATAAAGTACACGCTTTTAAATGGTTTGAGAGTAAAACAACAAGTAGCATACAAACAATAACGTTACCTCAAGGGATAGAAGGCAATGCGTATGTTAATGTTTCATTTGTTCGAAGCCTCGAATCGAAAGAAATATTTACAAGCCCATTAAGCTACGCAGTTAAACCATTTGCGATTGATCGTAGTAAACGCGCAATAGATTTTGACGTAAACATACCTGATAAAGTAAAACCAGGTGACGATTTAGTCATTTCATATAGTGCCAAATCACCTTCACGTGTTCTGTTATTTGCTGTAGATGAAGGTATTTTACAAGTGGCGAATTATCGGACGCCAAAGCCGTTAAATCACTTCTTACAAAAACGTGCTTTAGAAGTTAGTACTATGCAAATTGTTGATCTTATTTTACCTGAATTTAAACTAGTGCAAGAGCTTGCAGCTGCGGGTGGTGGTTATGCTGACTCAATGGCAATGAACCGCAAGAGCAAGCAACTTAACCCGTTTTCTCGTAAGGTACAAAAACCAGTCGCATTTTGGTCTGGTATTTTATCGGCTGATGCTAAAACGAAAAAACATACGTTTACTATCCCAGATACTTTTGTGGGTCAGGTACGTGTAATTGCTATTGCCGTAAATGACGAGGGTGTTGGTGTTAAAGAAAGTACAACACTTGTGAAAGGGCCCTTTGTATTAACTCCTAATGTATTAACGACAGCAGCACCAGGCGATGAGTTTAATATTGTACTTGGTATTGCTAATGGCGTTGAGGATTCAGGTAAACAACTGCCAATTACGGTAGAAGCGCTTACTTCAAGCAACATTGAAATAATAAGCGATAAAAAATTAACGCTAAATATTGATGAAAAATCAGAAGACACATTAACGTTTAGAGTGAAAGTGCTTGATAAGCTTGGCGCTGCATCAATTACATTTACTGCGTTATCGGGTGATAATGTTAGCCAACGCACGGCAACGTTAAGTGTGCGCCCTGCGGTTGCATTTGTTAGTAGCTTTGAAAGTGGCTTTAGTGAATCAGGTAAAAAAGAAATAGCGGTTTCGAGACAGCTATATCCTAACTTATCACAAAATAATATTACCGCTTCACAAAGCCCGTTAGCGCTTGTTGATGGTCTTATTAATTATTTAGATAACTTTCCTCATATGTGTACCGAGCAAGTAGTGAGTAGTGTGTTTCCGGTGCTGAGTTATTTAGAACACCCAAGTTATATGGGCGATGTATCTTATAAACATGAGCGTATAAACAACTTAATAGATACCCTTCGTCAACGTCAGTTACCTGATGGCAGATTTATGTTATGGCCGGGTAATTCTAGTGCATCTATTTATTCTTCTCTTTATGTTATGCATTTTTTATTAGATGCAAAAGAAGCGGGCGTAGCAATACCTTATGATATGTGGAGCAGTGGTTTTGAAGGTGTGCGCAGTATAGCGAGCGGATCTTTAGAGACGAATGACAGAAACCGCGCTTATGCCATTTATTTGCTAACACGACAAGGTGAGGTAACAACTAATTACTTATCTGATTTAGAAAAAAGTGTAAATGCGAGTAATAGCAAAGTATGGCAACAAGATATAACGTCCGCGTTTATGGGCGCAACTTATCAGCTATTACGTGCAAGCGACAAAGCGCAAGCACTGATCAATAGCTATAAAATTGGGCAAGATACCCAACACGATAATTGGGGCGCTTACGACTCACGTTTAGCTCACGACGGACAGTATATTTATTTGTTATCAAAACATTTTCCTGCTCGCTTAAAGCAGTTAACTAAAGATGATTTGTTTAATGTCGTTGACCCTATTTTTAAAGGAGACTACAACACGTTGTCGTCTGCTTGGTCTGTACTTGCTATGACGGCATACTCAAAAGTTGCGTTATCACAAGCCCAGCCTGAAGATGTAAAAATAATGGCAACAACGACAATGGCAGAAAAAAAGGCATTAGACGTAACCTATACACCTTATCCTAAAGCCTCGTTTTTAAATGACGTTAAAACGCTTGATGTATTAGCGCCACCTCGCTCATTTTACATGATGAGCCAAGCTGGTTTTGATACAAACGTGCCACAAAAGTCATTAAGTAATGGTTTAGAAGTTGTCAGAGAATACCAAGACGATAAAGGTAATGTGATAACCACCGCTGTTCAAGGTCAAGAACTAAACGTTGTATTACGAGTGCGTAGTACAACGGGTAAAAATATTTCGGATGTTGCTGTTATTGATTTACTACCTGGTGGGTTTGAAGTACTCAGAGACAGCGTTCGCAATAGTTATAATCGCTGGACCTCTGATTATAAAGATATACGAGAGGATCGCGTTATATTGTATGGCAGCTTTGGCGATAGCATGACTGAGCTTACTTATAAGGTTAAGGCTACTGCATCTGGCAGCTTTGTAGTGCCATCGGCTTATGCTGAATCTATGTATGATTTAAGTATTAAAGCGCACTCAAAATCGGGTCGTTTTGATGTTACCGCCGCTAAATAAAAAGCTTAGTTTTATAATAAAAATGGCTTTTTTTACAACAGCACTGCTTGCAGTGCTGTTGTATTTGTTTACTCCAAAGCCTGATATTACCCAGCCCAATGCTTACTCAACGGCTTTTTACGATAGCAGTGATAAATTACTTCGTTTAAATTTAGCCGCAGACGATAGATATAGATTATGGACGCCAATAGATAAAATCCCTTTGAGCGTTCAACAAGCTACTTTATTGTATGAAGACCAAGACTTTTATGAGCATATTGGTATCGATTTTATTGCTTTAATAAATGCGTTTTATACTAGCTATATTAAAAGAAGTCACCGAGTCGGTGCGTCAACAATAACAATGCAAGTAGCTCGGTTGCACTTGGGGATGAACACGCATGTTATTTTTGGAAAAGTAGAACAAATACTTCGAGCGTTACAAATTGAGAGACACTACAGTAAAAACCAAATACTCGAGGCGTATTTTAACTTAGCGCCTTATGGATCAAATATTGAAGGTGTTGGTGCAGCCAGTTTAATTTATTTTAAGAAACCAGCTATTGATCTTAATTTACCTGAGTCATTATTACTTAGCTTAATCCCGCAAAACCCAACCAAACGAAATCCCATTAAAAAATCGGCTAAACTGGTATTGCTAGAAACAAGAAAAAAACTGTTTACTCGTTGGCTTGAAACCCACCCAGACGATAAACACTGGCTAGCAGCTATGCAATTACCGATAAAGGTATATGCCTCTTCAGACTTGCCTTTTGAAGCTCCACATTTTATTGATAATTTACAAAGCGAGTACCCGCACCTAAAGCCTGGAGAATATAAAACGTCGATAGACCTTAATTTACAAAACTTACTTCAGCGCCATGCAAGAAATTACATTAATCGCAGGCATAGAGACGGGCTTAGTAATACGTCTGCTATTTTACTAAATTATAAAACTATGGAAGTAGTTGCTGAATTAGGCTCTGTGGATTTTTTTAATAATGACATTAGCGGTCAAGTAAATGGTGTAAGAGCTAAACGTTCACCAGGTTCAACCCTTAAACCATTTATTTATGCGCTTGCTATAGACGAAGGGTTAATTCATCCATTAACGCTTGTAAAAGATGCCCCCAAACGCTTTGGAGGATATACACCAGAGAATTACGATCAGCAGTTTTTAGGGCCTATATCGGCTACTGAATCGCTAGTGCTGAGCCGTAATGTGCCTGCTGTTAATTTGATGTATCGCTTACAAAAAGTTGGGCTATACGATTTACTCGTTGCAGCCGATATTAAAAAGCTTCAGCCCAAAGAGTTTTATGGTTTAGCGCTTGCGCTGGGCGGCAGTGAAGTAACGATGCTAGAGCTCGTTAAGTTATACGCCATGTTAGCTAATTTAGGGGTGTATAAGGATGAAGTTATATTAAAAAAAGACGCCACTGTTATTAACGAAAACAACCCAAATAATCAAAACAATCATATCAAGCAACTCATCAGCCCAGAGGCAGCCTACCTGACTTTACAAATGCTAAGTGAAAATAGTGCAGTTGATGAAATCTCATTTCAAAAAGAAAGAAGACAATCATACCCTGTATATTGGAAAACAGGTACTTCATTTGCTTTTCGCGATGCATGGTCAGTAGGTATTGTTGGTCCGTATGTTTTAGCTACATGGGTGGGTAATTTCTCAGGAGAAGGGCACCCATCTTTTATTGGGCGACAAGCAGCCGCGCCTGTATTTTTTGAAATAATACGTTCATTAGATAGTTACGGCTTAATCAAAGGCAATATAAAACCAGGTGGTTTAAATATTACAGAAGTAGATATTTGTTCAACAACAGGTGATTTACCTAATGTGCATTGCCCTAAAACAGAAAAAGGGCTTTTTATTCCAGGTAAGTCGCCAATTAAAGTGTCCGATGTACATCGTGAAATTTATATTGATAAAGTATCGGGATTACGTGCTTGTCAGTATGTTGAATCTACAACTACAAAGGCAGTTTATGAATTTTGGCCATCTGACTTAGTCAGATTATTTAAACAAGCAGGCATTGTTAAACGCCAGCCTCCACCTTATTTAGATTCATGCTTAATTAATGACACGAGTACACGAGGCTCAGCACCGAGTATTACATCCCCGAGTAATTTAATTAGCTACACGATAAGAGCCAGTAAATTGAAGCAAGAAGGCCTGCCTTTTAGCGCAATCACAGATACAGATTCACGTATTTTATATTGGTTTGTAGATAACAGCTTTGTTGGTAAAGTAGAGCGAGATACGCCTTTTTTCTGGCACCCGCAAGTAGGCGAATTTGACGTAAGAGTGGTTGATAATTTAGGGCGTAGCGCATCAGTTTCAATGCGTGTAAAGCTCGTTCAGTGATACGTAAATAAGCTAAAGAGCTAGTCATCGGGTATTAAGCAATTAGATTGGCGTTTATAAACTGTATTTAGCGTTTAGACTACTTTAAATTAATACTTACATTGCCATTGGGTTTACAGCAGCACAGGAGTATTTCGCCTTCGCGCACAAACGCAAGTGGCTCTTCGTTATATTCAACACTACCTGACACTAACGTTGCTCTACAAGCGCCGCAGTAACCTTCACGGCATTGGAATGCGACGTCTATTTTCATGGACTCTAAGCACTGTAAAAGAGAAGGGCAGCCAGCGGTAAATTCTATACACTGGCTGTTTTCTGCAAGCGTTATGCTTGCAGTAGACTTGTCACTCATTATAAATCAAAATCACCAAATTCTGATGCATCAACTTGAGAGTCTATTTGACCAACAAGGTATGAGCTAATTTCTGCTTCTTGAGGCGCTACTTGCACGTTATCAGACACTAACCACGAGTTTATCCATGGGATAGGGTTACTGTTGTTTTCAAACTGTGCTGGCAAGCCAATGGCAGTCATACGTGCATTAGTAATGTATTCAACGTACTGACATAAAATATGCTTATTTAAGCCAATCATTGAACCATCTTTAAATAAATACTCAGCCCACTCTTTTTCTTGCTCTGCAGCATCAACAAACATTTTAATCGCTTCGTCGCGGCACTGGGCTGCAACAATCGCCATTTCTGGGTCGTCTTTACCGTCTTGCATAATGTTTAAAATATGCTGAGTACCCGAAAGGTGAAGTGCTTCATCGCGCGCAATAAGTTTGATGATTTTAGCGTTACCTTCCATCAATTCACGCTCAGCAAACGCAAACGAACATGCAAAGCTTACGTAAAAGCGAATCGCTTCAAGAATATTTACCGACATCATAGCCAGATAAAGTTTCTTTTTAAGCTCAAACAAATTCACGATAACAGTTTTACCGTTAATCTCGTGTTTGCCTTCACCATATAAATTGTAAAGCGATACAGAGTTGATTAAGTCGTCGTAGTATTTAGTTACGGCATCGGCACGTTCGCTAATTTTATCGTTGCTAACAATATCATCAAAAATAAGTTCAGGCGCTTGTGTTACGTTACGGATAATATGCGTGTATGAGCGGCTGTGAATCGTCTCACTAAATGCCCACGTTTCTATCCATGTTTCAAGCTCTGGTAGCGATACAATAGGGAGTAGGGCAACGTTTGGCGAGCGACCTTGCACACTATCAAGCAAAGTTTGGTATTTTAGGTTACTTAAAAATATATGCTTTTCGTGATCGGGTAACGCTTGAAAGTCTAAACGGTCTTTACTTACATCTACTTCCTCAGGACGCCAAAAGAAAGACAGTTGCTTCTCGATTAATTTTTCAAAAATAGGGTATTTTTGTTGGTCGTAACGAGATACGTTTACAGTTTGGCCAAAAAACATTGGCTCTTGCATTTGGTTATTGTGGTTTCGGCTAAAAGTAGTATAAGACATGTTTATCACTCAAAAAACTATCAGAAAAAGCGGGCTAAATGCCCGCTTAAAATAAAAATCAGCAGTTATATTTTACACGCGCCGCCTTCACAATCATCATCTTCCACTTCTGGAGTATCTTCTTGCATATCTGAGGCACCATCACGAGTATTGTGGTAGTACAAGGTTTTAACACCTAGTTTGTACGCGCTTAGTAAGTCTTTTAATAAGACTTGCATAGGTACTTTACCGCCTTCGAACTTATTTGGATCATAATTTGTATTTGCAGAAATTGTTTGGTCTACAAATTTTTGCATTATACCAACAAGCTGCAAGTAACCATCGTTTGATGGAATGTCCCACAGTAGCTCGTATTGATCTTTTAAACGCTCATACTCAGGAACAACTTGCTTTAAAATACCGTCTTTACTTGCTTTAACGCTAATATGTCCACGTGGTGGCTCAATACCATTTGTTGCATTAGAGATTTGCGACGATGTTTCTGATGGCATTAACGCACTTAGTGTTGAGTTACGCATACCGTGCTCTTTAATATTTGCACGTAGTGTATCCCAATCAAGATGAAGTGGCTCATCACAAATTTTATCTAAATCACGTTTGTACGTATCTGTTGGCATAATGCCTTGTGAATACGTTGTTTCGTTAAACTTAGGACAGGCGCCACGCTCTTTAGCAAGCTCGTTTGATGCTTTCATCAAGTAGTATTGAATAGCTTCAAAAGTTTTATGTGTTAATGCATTTGCGCTGCCATCTGAATAACGCTTACCGTTTTTAGCTAGGTAGTATGCGTAGTTAATCACGCCTATACCAAGTGTACGACGACCCATAGTTGCATTTTTAGCAGCCGGTACTGGGTAGTCTTGGAAATCAAGTAAGTTATCAAGGGCGCGTACTGCAAGTTCAGCTAGCTCTTCAAGCTCATCAAGTGATTCTATTGCACCTAAGTTAAACGCAGACAGTGTACAAAGGGCAATTTCGCCTTCTTCGTCATTTACGTTATTAAGTGGCTTAGTTGGCAATGCAATTTCTAAACATAAGTTAGATTGGCGAATAGGCGCAACTTTAGCAATGAACGGGCTGTGTGTATTACAGTGATCCACATTTTGTAAATAAATACGACCTGTACTTGCACGCTCTTGCGCAAACATAGAGAAAAGCTCAATCGCTTTAATGCGTTTTTTACGAATAGACTCATCTTGTTCGTATTTTACGTAAAGCGCGTCAAACTCAGCTTGATCTTCAAAAAATGCATCGTAAAGGCCAGGCACATCTGATGGGCTAAATAACGTAATGTAGTCGTCTTTAATTAAACGAGAGTACATTAGTTTATTAAACTGTACGCCGTAATCTAGGTGACGAACACGGTTGTCGTCTACACCACGGTTATTTTTAAGCACAAGTAGGTTCTCTACCTCTAAATGCCAAAGCGGGTAAAACAATGTTGCAGCGCCGCCACGTACACCACCTTGCGAACAACTTTTAACAGCTGTTTGAAAGTGCTTATAAAAAGGAATACAACCTGTGTGGTACGCTTCGCCGTTACGAATATGGCTACCTAGCGCACGAATTCGACCAGCATTAATACCAATACCTGCGCGTTGTGAAACGTATTTAACAATAGCTGACGACGTTGCATTGATTGAATCAAGGCTATCGCCACATTCAATTAATACACACGAGCTAAACTGGCGAGTAGGTGTACGTACACCCGACATAATTGGCGTTGGTAGAGATATTTTAAATAACGATACTGCGTCGTAAAAGCGCTTAATGTAAGAAACGCGTGTTTCACGTGGGTAGTCAGAGAATAAGCTCGCTGCTACTAAAATATATAAAAACTGTGCACTTTCGTAGATTTCACCCGATACACGGTTTTGAACGAGATACTTACCTTCAAGCTGTTTTACAGCCGCGTAGCTAAAGTTAAGATCGCGAGAATGATCAAGATATGCATCAAGCTCGTCTAATTCTTGCTCTGTGTAATCTACTAATAAGTGAGCATCGTAGCGTTTATCGCCAACCATTTTTGTTACGTGGTCAAATAAACGTGGTGGCTCAAATTGACCGTACGCTTTTTTACGTAAATGGAATACAGCTAAACGTGCAGCTAAGTATTGATAATCAGGCGATTCTTTTGAAATCTGATCCGCTGCTGCTTTAATGATGGTTTCGTGAATGTCTTTAGTACGAATACCGTCGTAAAACTGAATGTGCGATTTTAATTCAACTTGCGAAACCGAAACGTTGCTTAAACCTTCGGCGGCCCATTCAATGACGCGATGGATCTTATCCAGATCAAGAGGCTCTTTGCGCCCGTCACGTTTGCTTACAGATAACTGTTGGTTCATTTGCCTGTATTCCTTGGGAATTATGTATTTTGACCAATGCTTTATGCCTCGCCGAAGCAAGGTACATACTCATTTATTATAGGTTTCACCGTATTGGCGAATTTAATTGAATAACATTTGGCCACAATATCTGGTGTTGTTCAATTTAGAGATCACAAGATAGTGTGGTCTGAGTTGTTTTGCAAGGGACATAATTGCCCCTGTTTGTGGATAACTTTGGGATAACGCATTTGTGTTAGTAGACACTCACCTTCGAACAATCATTTAAGTTGAAATATGCAAAAATCAACTAATGATCTGCTAAATTTACTCATTTTAAAAATAAATTTTGACTGCTTTTTTTATCAGCAAGCTTTGTGTGAAAACTAACACAATCACAATATATAGTGTTTAATAATTAACATAGCACTATATATGGTTAAAACCATCAATTGGGCTTTGCCAGTTAAAATCAGCATTCCAGCTGTTGGCTTCATCAATACTTGGAATGTAACCCCAAAGTGCCGTTGCGGTATGCATACCTGCCGCTTTGCCTGCTTGTATGTCACGCTGTGCATCACCAATGTATAAACAACGGCTTGGTTCTACCTGCATAAGCTTTGCACAATGTAGCAGTGGTAAAGGTGATGGCTTAGCTTCAGCTAATGTGTCGCCACTTATTACTACACTGGCATTTTTTAATGCGGGAATAGCTGCCACTAAAGGATCGGTTAAAAACCCTGGTTTATTAGTCATGATCCCCCATTTGATCTTTTTCTGATCAAGGGCGATAAGTAACGATTCAACTCCGCTGAAGCAACGTGTGTGATTTGCTATGTTTGTGGCGTACTCGTCAACTAATTGCTTTATAAGCTCGCTTTGGGGTTGTTTAGCCCATAATTCTTTAAAACCAGCCTCTAATAATGCACCTGCGCCGTTAGATGCGGCAGGACGGTATATATCACTACTAACAGGTTCTATTTTATTGCTAATAAGGACTGTGTTTAAAGCGGCACCTAAATCATCAGCGGTGTCGAGTAGGGTGCCGTCTAAATCAAATAAAAATGCATCGTACTCAATAAGGGGTAGGGGGGCTTGAGAGTTAGCCATTAAGCTAACTTCTCAAAATAAAGTATGTAATTTACGCTAACGTCACTATTGAGCGTATATTGCTTTGATAGTGGGTTATAAGAAAGCCCTGTACTTGCACGAACTTTTAAACCGGCTTGCTCTGCCCATGCAATAAGCTGTGCAGGCTTTATAAACTTTTTATGGTCGTGTGTACCTTCAGGCACCATTTTTAAGAGTTTTTCAGCGCCAACAATAGCGTATAAATATGCTTTAGGTGTTTTGTTCAGGGTTGAAAAAAACACGTCCGCGCCTGGTTTGGCAAGTGCGGCTACGGCATGAATGATAGATGCTGGGTCGGGAACGTGTTCAAGCATTTCCATACACGTTATTACATCAAAGCGCTCAGGGTACTGTGTTGCAAACTCTTCTGCAGGCACTTTTATATAATCTACATTTACGCCAGTTTCTAAACTGTGCAACTTAGCAACGGTTAGAGGCTCTTGGCCCATATCGATGCCAGTTACTTTTGCACCCATACGCGCCATGCTTTGGCTTAAAATACCGCCGCCACAGCCAACGTCGAGTGTTTCTTTATCGAATAAGCCTTGCGTTTTGTTTGCTATAAAGTCTAAACGTAACGGGTTAATTTCGTGAAGAGGTTTGAATTCTCCGTCTAGGTCCCACCAACGCTCAGCGATGGCTTCAAATTTTGCTATTTCTGCGTGATCTACATTTTGATGTTCGGTCATAAAATACTTCCTCGTCAATCTGAGGCCATTATATAGGGCTAAATTGATAAATCGCAAAGTTTTGCGCCTGTAAATTAAAATTAATTGTGATAGCATGGCTGTTAGAAATAATAACAATACTCTTAATACCCAATACCGGGTTGTTGAGAGCTGATACTGAAGGAATGTGATATCAAATGACTGATCTCGCCAATGAAATTCTGCCAGTCAATATTGAAGACGAGTTAAAAAACTCCTACTTAGATTACGCAATGAGCGTAATAGTAGGACGTGCATTACCAGACGTACGTGACGGCTTAAAACCTGTTCATCGCCGCGTTTTGTTTGCAATGAACGAGCTTAGTAATGACTGGAACAAGCCTTACAAAAAATCGGCCCGTGTGGTCGGTGACGTAATCGGTAAATACCATCCACACGGCGACAGTGCAGTTTATGACACGATAGTTCGTATGGCTCAGCCATTCTCACTACGTTATATGCTTGTAGATGGCCAAGGTAACTTCGGTTCGGTTGATGGTGATTCAGCAGCGGCAATGCGTTATACAGAAGTACGTATGGCAAAAATGTCGCATGAGTTATTAGCCGATCTTGAAAAAGAAACGGTTGATTTCGTTCCTAACTACGACGGCACTGAGTTCATCCCTGACGTGTTACCTACGAAAGTCCCTAATTTATTAGTGAATGGTTCGTCGGGTATTGCAGTAGGTATGGCTACAAATATACCACCACATAACTTAACTGAAGTTGTGAACGGTTGTTTGGCACTTATTCAAAATCCTGATTTAACTATTTTAGAGTTAATGGATTATATTCCTGGTCCTGATTTCCCAACGGCTGCAATTATCAACGGTAAAAAAGGCATTGAACAAGCCTATTTAACTGGCCGTGGTAAAGTGTACATGCGTGCACGCGCCGACGTCGAAACCGATGAAAAAACAGGCCGTGAAACAATCATCGTTCACGAAATTCCTTATCAAGTTAATAAAGCCCGTTTAATTGAAAAAATTGCTGAGCTTGTTAAAGATAAGAAAATTGAAGGTATTAGTGCACTACGTGATGAATCAGATAAAGACGGTATGCGTATCGTTATTGAGATTAAACGTGGTGACGTAGGCGAAGTTATTTTAAACAACTTGTATTCACAAACTCAGTTACAAACTGTGTTTGGTATGAATATGGTTGCATTAATTAATAACCAACCTAAGTGTTTTAATCTAAAAGAAATGCTTGAAGAGTTTATTATTCACCGCCGTGAAGTAGTAACTCGTCGTACCGTGTTTGATTTACGCAAAGCGCGTGACCGTGCTCATACGCTTGAAGGTTTAGCAATTGCGCTTGCAAACATTGACCCAATTATCGAGCTTATTCGTAAATCCCCTACACCTGCTGAAGCTAAAGTTGCTTTAACTGCACGTCCGTGGGAATTAGGTCATGTACAAGGTATGCTTGAAAAAGCAGGCGAAGATAATGTAGCCCGTCCAGATTGGCTTGCTGATGATTTAGGTATTCGCGACGGTCAATACTATATTTCTGAGCAACAAGCTCAAGCAATTCTAGATTTGCGTTTACACAAGTTGACTGGTCTTGAACACGAAAAAATCTTAACTGAATATCAAGCGTTATTAGAGTTAATTGCTGAGCTACTTTATATTTTGGCAACACCTGAGCGTTTAATGGAAGTTATTCGTGACGAACTAGTTGAAATTAAAGCGCAGTATGGCGACGAACGTCGTACTGAGATTAATGCAGCGGCTCACGATATCAGCCTTGAAGACTTAATTACTGAAGAAAACGTTGTTGTAACGCTTTCTCACGAAGGGTATGTGAAGTATCAGGCATTGTCTGATTACGAAGCACAACGTCGTGGTGGTAAAGGTAAGTCAGCAACGAAGATGAAAGATGAAGATTTCATTGAACGTCTGTTAGTTGCAAATACACACGATACTATTTTATGTTTCTCTACGGCCGGTCGTTTATATTGGCTTAAAGTGTATCAGTTACCACTAGCAAGTCGTGCAGCGCGCGGTAAGCCAATTGTTAACTTGTTACCACTTGAAGCTGATGAACGTATAACTGCTATATTGCCAGTACGCGAGTACGCAGAAGATAAATATATCTTTATGGCAACTGCATTCGGTACAGTTAAGAAAACACCATTAACGGCTTACAGTCGTCAACGTGCAAGCGGTATTATTGCTGTTAACTTAAATGATGGCGATAGCTTGATTGGTGTTGATATTACCGATGGTAGCAACGAAATTATGTTGTTCACTGATGCAGGTAAAGTTGTACGCTTCAAAGAAGCTGAAGAAACAACAGTTGTTGATGAAAACGGCAACCCAGTATTAGACGAAGAAGGTAACCCTGAGATTCGCTTCAAAGGTGTTCGCCCAATGGGTCGTACTGCTACAGGTGTTCGTGGTATTAAAATGCCAGACGAGCAACGCGTAGTATCGTTAATTGTACCAAAAACTGACGGTGCCATTCTAACGGTAACTGAAAATGGTTACGGTAAGCGTACACAACTTGAAGATTACCCATCTAAGAGCCGCGCAACACAAGGTGTTGTATCAATTAAGGTGAGTGAACGTAACGGTGCTGTTGTTGGTGCTGTGCAAGTTGATGACAACGATGAAATAATGATTATTTCGAATCGTGGTACCTTAGTACGAACTCGCGTTAATGAAGTTTCAACGGTTGGACGTAACACACAAGGTGTTATTTTGATCAGAACTATTGACGGAGAGCAAGTAGTTGGTTTACAACGTATAGAAGAGATTGAAGTTACAGAAAGTGACTTAATTGATATTGAAGACGTTGAAACAGTAGATACGGTTATTGATGAAGTAGCGGATGATAATCCTCCTTCAGAATAATTGATATTGAAAAAGCGGCCTTGGCCGCTTTTTTTAATGTTGTTGAAAAAAATTAATAGGGTGTGAAATTATACTCATACCAATTCGCTTAATTAAGAGATCTATTTTGAGGGTGGAAAAACGTGTTGATAGCTAGGCAAAAAATTCGCTATTTAGTTGTTCTAAATGAGAATTTTTTAACGCAAGTAGCGACACGTTTAGCCCCGCAAAATGATTAAGTATTATTGCGGATTGGTATTATTCATTAAATTTTAAAGGTTTAGCGGATTGGTATTAAATGTTCATGCTTAATAGTTAAATTACTGGAATGAGGCAAAGGTAATGAGTAAATATAATTTTTGTGCGGGGCCAGCTATGCTTCCGCAAGCGGTTATGAAAAAAGCGCAAAAAGAGTTTCTAGATTGGCAAGACCTAGGTGTGTCTGTGATGGAGATTAGCCATCGTAGTAAAGAGTTTTTAGCGCTTACAGCTAAATGTGAAGCTAGCCTTCGTCGCCTAATGAATATTAGTGATGAATTTGAAGTGCTGTTTATGCATGGTGGTGGTCGTGGCCAGTTTAGTGCTGTGCCATTAAACTTACACCAAGAAGGCAAAACAGCGTTTTATTGTGAGAATGGCGTTTGGTCGAAAAGCGCCAGAGATGAAGCGAATAAGTTTACTCAAACGTCTTTTACGGATGTCCGTAATGATGCTGATGGTGAGTTTTCAATTAAAGACGTTGCTGACTGGGAATTACCAGAAGACGCTGCGTACATCCACTATTGCCCTAATGAAACTGTCGATGGCTTAGAGATTTTTGATGTACCAAGCCACCCAACAGCTCCGATTATTGCTGATATGTCTTCAACTATTTTATCGCGTGAGATAGACGTTAATAAATTTGATTTGATTTACGCTGGTGCGCAAAAAAATATCGGTCCATCGGGCATATCAATTGTTATTGTTCGTAAAACATTACTTGAGCGCGAAGGTTTGCCAAAGCCCGGTATTTTAGATTACGCACTTGAAGCAAAGCAGGGCAGTATGTTTAATACCCCACCTACCTTTGCTTGGTATTTAGCGGCTGAAGTATTTGAATGGCTTGAAAGCAATGGTGGGGTAAAAGCCATGGAAGCACAAAATATTGCTAAAGCAAATTTACTGTATGATTTTATCGATAACTCAGATTTTTATTCAAATATAGTCGCTAAACATTGCCGCTCACGCATGAATGTTCCATTTTGGTTAAACGATGAAAGCTTAAATAGCAAATTTGTTGCTCAATCAAACGAGGCCGGTTTACTTGCACTTGAAGGTCACAGAATTGTGGGCGGTATGCGCGCAAGTATTTATAACGCTATGCCTCTTGAAGGTGTTCAAGCACTTGTAGATTTTATGGCTGCATTTGCAAAGGAGCACAGCTAATGGAGCAGCTCCGTTTAGAACCTATTTCTAAAGTAAATGGCACGGTAACCCTACCAGGTTCAAAGAGTCTATCGAACAGAATTTTATTATTAGCAGCACTGGCAAACGGTACCACCGTTGTAGAAAACTTACTTGATAGTGACGATATACGCCATATGCTGGGTGCTTTAAAGTTATTAGGTGTAAATGTAACTTTAAATGATGAACACACTGTAGCGACCGTAGAGGGAGTTGGTGGTGTGTTTAATACACCTACTGAGCCCTTGTTTTTAGGTAATGCAGGTACTGCTTACAGACCTTTAACGGCTGTACTTGCTGCCGTTAAAGGTGAGTATGAGCTAATAGGCGAACCACGTATGGAAGAGCGTCCGATAGGGCACTTAGTTGATGCTCTACAAGCGCTTGGTGGTGATGTTACCTATACAAAACACAAAGACTATCCACCACTTAAAATTGTAGGTGGTCAAATAAAAGGTGGTGAGGTTGAAATTGACGGTAGTATTTCAAGTCAATTTTTAACGGCTCTATTAATGGCAGCGCCATTATTTAGCGGTGATACTACGATAACGATTAAAGGTACTTTAGTATCTAAACCTTATATTGATATTACGCTTGATGTAATGGCACGTTTTGGTGTTAATGTTGAACACAGTGATTATGCAACTTTTAAAGTTAAAGGTGGTCAACAGTATCAATCACTCGAACGAATTATGGTTGAAGGCGATGCATCTTCTGCTTCTTACTTTGTTGCTGCGGCTGCAATTGCTGGCGGCGAGATTGAAATTAAAGGCGTGGGTGCTAAATCAGTTCAAGGTGATATAGGCTTTGCTAAAGTAATGGAGCAAGTAGGCGCAAAAATCGATTGGTATGATGAGCGTTTAGTTGTTCGCAAAGGCGAATTAAAAGGCGTAGATATTGACGCTAATGCAATTCCTGATGCTGCTATGACCCTTGCAACTGTTGCTCTTTTCGCTAAAGGCCCAACTGCCATTCGTAACATTTATAACTGGCGAGTAAAAGAAACAGACCGTTTATATGCGATGGCAACTGAGCTTAGAAAAGTAGGTGCAGAAGTGGTAGAAGGGCATGACTTTATAGAAATTACACCGCCTAAACACTTCAACGATGTAGCAATAGACACTTACGACGATCACCGTATAGCCATGTGTTTTGCAATGGTTGCCGTTGGTGGAAAGCCAATAACGATTAATGATCCAAAGTGTACCTATAAAACATTTCCTACATTTTTCAATGTTTTAGCGTCAGTCAGTGAATAAGCTAATTAGAAGTAATTACAAAAGTTACACACTAATAGCAGATATATTTTAATAACTGACGTATAATGTCGCGGTTTATTTAGGTGTGCATTGCAGGAGGTTTTAAATGCAGGCGTTATTAATGCCCGTGATCACCGTTGATGGCCCAAGTGGTTCAGGTAAAGGAACTGTTTGTCGCTTGTTAGCCGACAAGTTAGGGTGGGATGTATTAGATAGCGGTGCGATTTATCGCGTTTTATCTTTAGCTGCACTTCATCACCAAATTGCATTAGACAATGAAGAAGGGCTTGTCCCTCTTGCTGCAAATTTAGATGTGCAGTTTTTGGTAGATAGCCAAACTAATGCAGGAAAAGTTATTTTAGAAGGCGAAGATGTAACCACTACTATTCGTAATGAAGAAGTAGGCGCTGCAGCATCAAAAGTTGCAGCATTACCTCGCGTTCGTGAAGCGTTATTACGTCGCCAGCGTGCATTTCGCACTGAAAACGGCTTAATTGCCGATGGCCGTGATATGGGCACTGTGGTTTTTCAAGATGCGCCGTTAAAAATATATTTAACAGCAAGTGCAGAAGAGCGTGCTCGTAGACGCTTTGTTGAGTTGAATACGCGCGGTCTTGATGTTACACTAAGTGGTCTATTACAGGACATTCAAGCTCGTGACGAGCGCGATATGAATCGTGCCGTTGCTCCGCTTGTACCTGCAGATGATGCTATTGAGCTTGATACTAGCGAACTCAATGCACAGCAAGTGTTTGATAAGGTAATAACTTTATTGGATATTGCAATCTCTGAAGGTAAGCTTCCTAAACGAAGCTAAACACATTTTATGCGCCAGCAGGATGCCAGTGCTATTTTAACAACCCCATGCAGCATGGTTGCTTATTGGTATTAATATATGAGACGTATATTCGTATGTCAGAAAATTTTGCGCAGTTATTTGAAGAAAGCTTAAAGGGTTTTGAAGCAGAGCAAGGCTCTATCGTTAAAGGTACAGTAATCTCTATCGAGAATAACATTGTACTTGTAGATGCTGGTCTTAAATCAGAAAGTGCTATCCCTGCTGAGCAGTTCAAAAATGCTGCTGGTGAACTTGAAGTTGCTGTAGGCGACGAAGTAGATGTTGCACTAGATGCAATTGAAGACGGTTTCGGTGAAACTATTCTTTCTCGTGAGAAAGCTAAGCGTCACGAAGCATGGATCCGTCTTGAGAAAGCATGTGAAGAGCAAGAGACTGTTACTGGTGTTATCAACGGTAAAGTTAAAGGCGGTTTCACAGTTGAAGTTGATTCAATCCGTGCTTTCCTACCTGGTTCACTTGTTGATGTTCGTCCAGTACGTGACACAACTCACCTTGAAGGCAAAGAGCTTGAATTTAAAGTAATCAAGCTTGACCAAAAACGTAACAACGTTGTTGTTTCACGTCGTGCAGTTATCGAATCTGAAAACTCACAAGAACGTGAAGAGCTTCTTGCTAACCTTGTTGAAGGCCAAGAAGTTAAAGGTATCGTTAAGAACCTTACTGACTACGGTGCATTCGTTGACCTTGGTGGTGTTGATGGTCTACTACACATTACTGATATGGCTTGGAAGCGTGTTAAGCACCCTTCAGAAATCGTTAATGTTGGCGACGAAATCGCAGTTAAAGTTCTAAAATTCGACAAAGATAAAACTCGTGTATCTCTAGGCCTTAAACAGCTTGGTGAAGATCCATGGGCAGCTATCGCTGGTCGTTACCCAGAAGGTTCTAAACTTTCTGGTCGTGTTACTAACCTTACAGATTACGGCTGTTTCGTGGAAATCGAAGAAGGCGTTGAAGGTTTAGTACACGTTTCTGAAATGGATTGGACTAACAAAAACATCCATCCTTCAAAAGTTGTTAGCTTAGGCGACACTGTTGAAGTTATGGTTTTAGAAATTGACGAAGAACGTCGTCGTATTTCTCTTGGTCTTAAGCAATGTATTGCTAATCCTTGGCAGGAATTTGCTCGTCTACAAAACAAAGGCGATCAAGTTACTGGTAAGATCAAATCAATCACTGACTTCGGTATCTTTATCGGTCTTGACGGTGGTATTGACGGTCTTGTACACCTTTCAGACATTTCTTGGAATACACCTGGCGAAGAAGCTGTACGTGAATTCAAGAAAGGCGACGAAATCACTGCTATCGTATTGCAAGTTGACCCAGAGCGTGAACGTATCTCTCTAGGTGTTAAGCAAATCGAAGCTGACCCATTCAATAACTACCTTGATGCAAACAAAAAAGGTGCTATTGTTAAAGGTAAAGTGACTGAAGTTGATGCGAAAGGCGCAACTGTTGAACTTATCGAAGGCGTTGAAGGTTACATCCGTGTAGCTGATATCGCTCAAGAACGCGTTGAAGATGCAACTACTGTTGTTTCTGTAGGCGACGAGATTGAAGTTAAATACGTTGGTGTTGATCGTAAGAACCGCACTTTAAGCTTATCTGTAAAAGCTCTTTTCGAAGCAGAAGAGAAAGAAGTACTAGAGAAGCTTAAGAAAGAAGAGCCAGTGTTTGAAAACGCAATGGCAGCTGCTTTCGCAAATGCACAAAAAGACTAATATATAATTAGTTTTTAGTTGGAAGGGCATTTTTTGCCCTTCCTATATCTCTTTTTAAGGAAACGCTATGACTAAGTCAGAACTGATAGAAACACTTGCGGAACAACACGCACACGTTCCAGTGAAAGATGTTGAGAATGCTGTAAAAGAAATTCTTGAACAAATGGCCGGCTCATTATCTACTTCAGATCGTATTGAGATCAGAGGTTTTGGTAGTTTCTCTTTGCATTTCCGCGCTCCTCGCACAGGTCGTAATCCTAAGACTGGCGATACAGTTGAGCTTGAAGGAAAGCATGTACCTCATTTTAAACCAGGCAAAGAATTACGCGACCGCGTAAATGAAAGCATTGCCTAGTTAACTTAGTGGAGTAGTTACTTGTTCAAGGTATTAAAAATTATTCTGGTTGCGCTATGCCTCATCAGTGCATTTGTATTAGGGTCACAAAACCCACAGTTAGTACAAATAAATTATATTATAGCCAGTAATACACTACCTTTAGCTGTAATAATAAGTATCTGCTTTTTATTAGGTGTTTTAGTGGGTTGTTTTATTAGCTTTAAATTGTTTTCACAATTAAAGTGGCAAAACTACCGCTTAAAAAAGCAATTAGCGCCTGAAAAAGATAAAAAAAAGCTTGCCGCGAATAAAGACACCTAACTATGATTGAGCTTTTGTTTTTACTATTACCTGTTGCCGCCGGTTACGGCTGGATTATGGGTAAAAACAGTGCTAAAAACCAAGCTCATCAACTAAATCGTCAGATCACTTCTGAATACAGCAAAGGCTTAAAGTTTCTACTCGACAGAGAAGAAGACCAAGGCTTAGAGCACTTGATTAATTTGCTTGAAGTTTCAGCTGACTCTGTTGAACACTATTCTACACTTGCCACCATGTTTCGCCGTAGAGGTGAATTAGACCGCGCAATTAAAATTCATGAACTTCTATTAAAACACCCAGGCTTAAATGAACAACAAGCTGCAACTAGCCGTTTAGAACTTGCCGAAGATTATATAATGGCTGGTCTACTAGATAGTGCAGAAGAGCACTTAGTTTGGTTAGTTAAGGCTGGCCATGTAGAAGCGCTAGACCCTATTATTACTTTATATTCGCAAACCCGTGAATGGGAAAAAGGCATCAACATGTTTGAAGCCCACAGCGAACTATTTTCAAAAGAACAACAATTTAAAGCGATTGCTAATTTTTATTGTGAATCAGCTTTAAGTGATAACACACCCCAACTAATGAGAAAAGCGATTAGCTTAAATTATAAAGCCGTACGTCCGCTTTACGAGTTAGGATTAGTTGCTTACGCGAAAGAAGATTACGTTAAAGCTATTTATTACTGGCGTGAGCTTGTATCACAATTCACTTTGTTTGCGCCGTTGTTTATTGATGAGCTAGCTCACAGCTATAAACAATTAAATTTAACGCATCAATTTCATGAATTAGTCAGTGACTTGTTAGAAAAGGGCGGTGTATTAATTAAAATAAAACATTGCCAAGCATTGCTTGAGCAAGGACACACTAAACAAGCCTTTGAATTTCTAACTGATAGCTTAAAACGTCAACCTACTATTCGTGGTTTCAGTTTTTTACTGCAATTAATGGGTGACCAAAATAAAAATACTAAAGAAGTACTTAATGAAATTGATAAGCTTGTAACCTCTTATATTGCTACAAAACCTGATTTCCAATGTCAGCATTGCGGTTTTACAAGCTACACCATATATTGGAATTGCCCTTCTTGTAAGCATTGGGAAACCATTGTTCCAAGTCGAGGCTTAGACGGATTTTAATAACCCCTTAAATAATATCGGATTTAACTATGATAATTTTAGCAAATTAAACTGAGAGTTTACTGGGTTGGAATTTTTTGATGTTGTGTCTATATAAATTTCTCTACACCTTCTCTCAAATTACCAGCTAGCACTATTGCATTAAATCTACTTATACAATTACTTTATATCAATTCGCTTAATTAAGTGGTCTGTTTTGAGGTAAGAAAATTGTGTCGATAACAAGGCAAAAATTTCGTAATATTATTGTTCTATATAAGAAATTTTTAACGCAGTTAGCGTCAGATTTGGTCCTCAAATTGATTAAGTATTATTGCGGATTGGTATTATAGCCATACATTAGGATAGTCATGTCTTTCGAACAGTCAAAAAAAATTCTTATAGCATTAGATTACGATGATCAAGAGGTTGCTTTAAACTTTGTTAAACAACTTTCTCCTGATACATGTCGTCTTAAAGTAGGCAAAGAGATGTTTACTTATTTTGGACCTGCATTTGTTAAAGAGTTAATTGATTTAGGTTTTGATGTTTTTCTAGATTTAAAATTTCATGACATCCCTAATACAGTAGCTAAAGCTGTTACTGCAGCTGCGAAAATGGGTGTGTGGATGGTAAACGTTCATGCTTCTGGTGGTTTTGAAATGATGAGCAAAGCTAAATCGGCTCTAGAACAATTTGGCGATAAAGCGCCATTACTTATCGCGGTTACTGTATTAACAAGCATGGATGAAACAGAACTAAAGCGTTTAGGCGTTGATAAATCTGCTCAAGAGCAAGTTATATATTTAGCTAAGCTTGCAAAGGAAGCAGGGCTTGATGGCGTTGTGTGTTCTGCACAAGAAGCAAAAGCTTTAAAAGCAGAGTTAGGTGAGAACTTTAAACTTGTAACACCAGGTATACGTCCTGAAGGCAGTGATGCTGGCGATCAAAAGCGTATTATGACTCCTAAGCAAGCAATAGATGCAGGAAGTGATTATTTAGTTATAGGACGACCTATTACTCAGGCGGATGATCCCGTAAAAGTGCTTAGTGATGTTAATAGATCTATAGAATAATTTAACAAAAAGCAGCAATATAGTGCTAAAAGCCCTTACCTCATGGGTATTTTATGTTACATTATTAGGATTGAAATGTAGTAGGGGTTTGTTTTGAAGTTATTATTAGGTTTTATAATTATTATTGTTGCGGGTTTTTCAGTAAATAAAAATCTTTTTTCTAATAAAGCATATGATGATGTTACATCAGTAACAGATATAATCACGAATTACCCTGTCAATATGTTCGATTTTAAACAAACAATGCAAGATTATGCACACCACCTGTGTTACAAAAATGAGGATACACTTACATCTCAGCATATAACAGTAACTGATTGCATATCTAAGCTTGATGATAAAAAAATAGAATGCGAAAAGAAGGTTTTTCGTTTGGCACCGCTTAACCTAGAGTCAAAAGGTGAAGTGCTTGATTATTCAAGGCAATATACGCAATGTACATTGCCTTATAAGTATATTTTAGGTTAATTACAAACAGATAATATTAGTAATTACAGCCTATTATTTATAATTAAGATCTTAAGCGAATGGATTTCGCTTCAATATCTATCAACTCTTGTTTGAATAATCCACCAATTGCTTTTTTATAGTTAGCTTTACTAGTAGAAAACATCTTTTTTATTGCTTCAGGTTCAGATTTATCACCTAATGGGATAACACCACCTTCATTTTTTAGTTTTTGCATAATAGTTTCACCAAGGTCACTTACTTTTCCCATACCTGGTTTTTCTAATACAACATCAATTTTTCCATCTTCACGTACTTTCTGAATGAAGCCTTTAAGCTTTTGACCCACAAATAAGCTTTTAAATACCATATTATAAAAAACAACACCGAAATGCGATTCTTCAATTAATACCTTGTAGCCAATATCTGTTTTGCCAGCAACAATTAAATCCACTTCTTGTAAGTGAGTATATTGCGGCTCATCTTTAGATAGGAAGCGATTAAAGTTGTTTGATGCACAAATACGTTGGCTTGCATTATCAAGGTACAAACGAACTAAATATGAGTGACCTTCTTGCATGCGTGGTTTTTGTTCGTTAAACGGGGTTAGTACATCTTTCTCAAGACCCCAATCTAAAAATGCACCAATACTATTAATTTCTTTAACGCGAAGCAGGGCATATTCACCTACTTGTGCGTGTGGCTTTTTAGTTGTGGCAGTTGCTAAGTTAGCGTTGTCTAAAAAGATAAATACACTAATGCTATCGCCCGCTTCAAGCTCATGTTTAATTTCTTGTTTTGGTAAAAACACTTCACCTAAATCATGACCATCTAAGTAAGCACCTTCGTTACTCACTTCTTTTACAAATAATGTTTGTGTGGTTCCTAGGTAACTCATAATTATTCCTGCTCAGTCTTTTTTTTACGGCGCATTGGTGTATCGCCATCAATGTTCATTGGTGCTTTAATTGGTGCTGTTGGCTTTTTAGGTTTGGCTTTGCGTTTAAATACAGGCTTTTTAACAGCGGCGGATTTTTCTTTAGATTTATCCCACGTTGCCTCAGGCTTTTTCTCTTTTAAACCTTTAAACTTAGCTTTTAAGCCCTCTACGCTCGCAAATTTTAACTCATCATTTAAAAATGCTTTAATAGCTAAATAACTTGCCCAATCTTTTGGGCCAACTAATGAAATTGCGTTACCTTTAAAGCCAGCTCGTCCTGTACGACCTATGCGGTGTACATACTCTTCAGCGTGTTTTGGTAAATCAAAGTTAATAACATGCGTTACACTTAGTAAATCTAAACCACGAGATGCAACATCGGTGGTGATTAATATTTTAAAGTTTTCGCGACTAAACGAATCCATTATATCTAAACGTTTATTTTGTGTTAAATCACCAGCAAGCGCTACAGACTTGAAGCCTTTAGCATTAAGCGCTTCACTCAAGCGACTCGTGTCAGAACGTGTTGCTGTGAAGATAATGCATTGACCAACATCATCTTGATTCAAAAAGTGCTCTAATAGCGCTTCTTTGTGATCAAGGTGATCGGCTAGATATAAAGTTTGTTTAATATCGCTATGTTGCTCGTTCGCTGCACTTAGCGTAATTTGCTTTGGTTTTTTTAATAGGTTACGTGATAGAGCATCTACTTGAGCATGGTCAAGTGTTGCAGAAAACAATAACGTTTGACGTAAACGGTGATTAGCTTGCTCGTTAATCATTTTTAACTGCTCGGTAAAGCCTAAATCTAAAATACGATCGGCTTCATCAAAAATAAGCAGTTCTAGTCCACTCAATTGTAATGAACGTTTTGTAATGTGATCAGCTAAACGCCCTGGTGTAGCAACTACGAATTGTGGGTCGTTTCTAAGTGCTTTTATTTGGTCATTAAAGTTTTCGCCACCAAGTATTTTTACGGCCTTAATGGCTGTGCCTGCAATTAATAAACGCAGCTGGGTAAATACTTGCGTAGCAAGCTCACGAGTAGGAGCAACAATAAGTACACGAGGATCGCGTTTACTGAGTGCTTTTTGTTTCATAACCCTTTGTACAGCAGGTAATAAAAACGCCAAGGTTTTGCCCGACCCAGTTTTAGACTGAGCGAAAATGTCATGCCCTGCAAGTGCGGTAGGCACTGCATGCGCTTGAATATCGGTGGGCTGGGTGATCCCTTGATGTGCTAACTGTGTTTCAAGGCGTGTATCAATCCCAAGATCAGTAAACTGCAATGTGTGTTTCTCCAAAATGAGCAAATTAAGTCTATAAATTTATCAGCGCATTATAGCTTACACAGATAGGTCGCTAACAGTAAAAACCAATCTATAGCGCTATTTTTTGCAATTAAACTAAAAAAGCGTAAAATACGCGCCCCATATGCGCCGGATTTACGATTCGGTAAACGCCAATACTGGCTAATAAGGCAAAATAGGAAATAGAATGACTGTTGTTCATAAAGATAATGTAACGGGCGATCACTTTGTAGTATGTGCGCTGTATAAATTTGTTGGTTTACCTGAATTTGAAGCTATCCGTAAGCCGTTGCTTGAAGTGATGGAAGCAAATGAAGTACGCGGTACTTTACTACTCGCTGCCGAAGGTATAAACGGCACTGTTTCTGCAAAACGTGAAGGGATAGACAACTTATTAGCCTGGCTTGATGAGCAACCAAATTTAAAAAACATCGTAACAAAAGAATCTTACGATGATGAATGCCCGTTTTACCGCACTAAAGTAAAACTAAAAAAAGAAATTGTAACGATGGGCGTTGAAGGCGTAGATCCGCTTAAAGTTGTGGGTAGCTATGTAAAGCCAAATGAGTGGAACGCACTTATATCTGATCCAGAAGTAATTTTAATTGATACACGTAATGATTACGAAATTGAAATTGGTACATTTCAAAATGCAGTCGATCCAAATACTAAAACCTTTCGCGAATTTCCACAGTGGGCTAAAGAAAACTTAGACCCTGAAAAACATAAAAAAGTAGCGATGTTTTGTACAGGTGGTATCCGCTGCGAAAAATCGACGGCCTACATGAAAGAGCAAGGTTTTGATGAAGTTTATCATCTTGAAGGCGGCATTTTAAAATATCTAGAAGAAGTGCCAAAAGAAGAAACCATGTGGGAAGGCGAATGTTTTGTATTTGATAATCGCGTTGCGGTTGATCACGACTTACAAAAGGGCTCTTATGATCAATGCCACGCGTGCCGTATGCCAATTACAGAAGACGAAAAGTTAAAGCCTGAATACATGGAAGGTGTATCTTGTCACCATTGTATTGAAGAAGTGACAGACGAGCAGCGGACACGTTTTGCGGAGCGCCAAAAGCAAATAGAATTAGCGCAAGCCCGTGGCGAAGGCCATATTGGTAATGAGGCACAAGCTGTTTTACAGCAACGTAAAGAAGCCAAAAAAGCCCAAAAAGACGCTCAGCGCGGTAAATAAATTTTTACAATAAGTATTATATTTAAAGAGTCTATTTAGGCTCTTTTTTTGTGCCCAAAATTGTGCAGTAATTGTTTTCACACTCCGATGATAGTGTTAATCTGCAAAACAGATTTAGTCATTTTAATGCGCATATAGGAAGGGATTTATGCAAGCCGAACAAGTTGAAATCGCACAATTTTTAGCACAACATCCTCCTTTTGATGACTTACCTCAAAAAGCGCTTAATGAGCTAGCTCAACAAGTAGAAGTTGCTTATTTTAGAGCAAAAACAGACATTTTAAGTTTTGGACAAGACATATCTGATTTGTATGTGATTAGAAGTGGTTCTGTAGAAATGTATCGCCGAAATGGTGAGCTATACAATCGTTTGGCCATCGCAGGAATATTTGGTCAAATGGGTTTATTGATGAACCGTAAGGTGCGTTTTCCTGCAACTGCCCTTGAAGATACGTTAGTTTATTGTATAAATGTCGAGCTATTTAATCGTTACTGTGATGAGTTTGATGCGTTTGCTGATTACTTTGAAACAGATGGTAACGTGCGTTTACATCAAGCTATTGTTGAACAAGCCGATGGCAATGACCTTACAACCGCTAAAGTAAAATCATTAATTCACAGAGATGTAGTCACCGTAGATGCAACATCTACAATACAAGATATCGCTAAATTAATGACCGAAGAGGCGGTATCGTCAGTTTTGGTAACCGATGTAAATAAACCAATAAACGACGATCCTGAGGAAGATGATGGACAAGTCGTTGGCATAATAACCGATAGGGATTTACGCTCAAAAGTAGTGGCTAAAGGGCTTGCTTTTAACACACAAGCAAAAGAGATTATGTCTACTAACTTAGTGCTTTTAGACGCTAATGACTATATTTTTGAAGCAGTACTGGCCATGCTCAGAGATAATCTCCATCATTTACCTGTAGTACAAAAAAGACGTCCTATAGGAGTTATCTCCCTCTCTGATATTTTACGTTACGAATCGCAAAGCAGCTTATTACTTGTACGCGGCATACTTGCTCAACAAACAATTGAGGATTTAGCGCATTATGCACGCCAATTACCCAATGTTTTTGTGCGTATGGTTAATGAAGATGCAAATTCACACATGATTGGCACTGCCATGGCCGTTATTGGGCGTACATTTAAACAAAGATTACTGGTATTAGCTGAAGAAAAGTTTGGTCCACCTCCCGTTCCTTATTGTTTTATTGCACTGGGCTCCATGGCTCGCGACGAGCAACTTATTGTAACTGATCAAGATAACGCACTAATTTTAGATGACAGTTACGACGATGAAAAACATAACGCGTACTTTCAAAATATTGCCGATTTTGTGTGTGATGGCTTAGCGCAGTGTGGTTACACTTATTGTGATGGCGAAATAATGGCGTCGTTTAAAAAATGGCGTAAAACTCGCTCAGAGTGGTTCGATCAATTTGCTGATTGGATAGCCCAGCCAAAACCACAAGCACTGCTTAATAGCTCTATATTTTTTGATTTAGACGGTGTGTGGGGCAAAACCAAGTGGGCCGACGAGCTTAAAATATTTATAGCGAAACAAAGTAAAGTGAATCGCGTGTTTCTAGCAAATATGGCGGCAAATGCTCGAAATAGGACACCACCTCTTGGCTTTTTTAAAGGCTTTGTTATGGAGCATAACGGCCAACATAAGCGTTCAATGAACTTAAAACGAAGAGGTACTGCACCACTTTCTGATGTTATACGTGTACACGCATTAGCTATTGGTTCGCGTAAACAAAACTCGTTTGAGCGATTAGAAGATATTATTGAAGCTAAGCTATTACCGCAGGGTAAAGCGCAAGATTTACGTGATTCACTTGAGTATATTGCTATGATGCGAATTCGCCATCAAGCGTGGCAAATAGAGAAGGGCGAAGAGCCTGATAACAACTTAGACCCACATTTACTGTCTCCTTTTGAACAGCGAAACTTGAAAGAGGCATTCGCTATTTTAGAAAAAGCACAAAGCTATTTAAAATTTAGCTACACAGCAAACTCTGGTGTGAAGTAGCCTATGAATCCGCGCAATTATAAAGCAGTTGATTGGCAAGCTAGATACAACGAGCTTGCTAACAACACCGAAAATAAACTTCTAAAACACTTTTATGCAGGTGCTTATAACCAAGATAAAGCCGCAGTAGAAGATGTGCCTTTTGTAGCAATGGACTTTGAAACAACAGGTTTAAATAGCCAGAACGACGATATAGTGAGTGTTGGCTTAGTGCCGTTTAATTTAAAGCGTATTTATTGCAAACACAGTCGGCATTGGGTTGTTCAACCAAGACGTAACCTGCATGAAGAGTCTATTTTAATCCATGGAATAACGCACTCTGAGGTGGATGACGCCCCTGATTTTAACCGAATTATTGAACCTTTACTTGAAGCGCTAAGTGGCAAAGTTGTCGTGGTGCATTACGCTGCAATAGAGCGCCATTTTTTAAATAATGCGTTATTACTGAGGCTTAAAGAAGGTATTGAGTTTGCTCTTGTTGACACAATGGAGCTAGAAAAAAGAGCACTAAAAGAGAGGCAAGGTTTATTAGGCCGATTATTTAATACAAAACTAGGCTCGCTCAGATTAACAGATTGCCGTGCGCGTTATTCCCTACCTGCGTACCAAAATCATAATGCGTTAACGGATGCACTTGCCACAGCTGAGCTTTTACAAGCGCAACTGAGTCATCATTACCGTGTAGATACTCCAATCTCAGAGTTGTGGGTATAATACTAATACGCAATAATACTTTAATCATATTGAGGGTTAAACCTGACGCTAGCTGCGTTAAAAATTTCTCATTTAGAGCAATTAAATAAAGAAATTTTGCCTTACTATCGAGAAGTTTTTCCTGCCACAAAATAGATCACTTTATTAAGCGAATGGATATAACCTTAAATAGTTAAATAAAAAAGCGCCGCAAAAATTGCGGCGCTTTCGTTACTAATTAAAAGTATTGCTTACTAAAAGTATTATTTAACTGGGCGAGGCTCAGTTCGTAAACCTAAAACTAAGCTTAAACACATAAACAACAATACAATAGTAAATGGCAAGCCTGTAGAAACAGCACCTGCTTGTAGTGCTTCGATTGCTTGTGTACCACCAATCCAAAGTAAGGCCGCTGCAATTGCGCCCTCTACCGTTGCCCAAAATATACGTTGTGGCACCGGTGCGTCAATTTTACCGCCAGCTGTAATTGAATCAATGACTAATGAGCCTGAGTCAGATGACGTAATAAAAAATACTAACACTAATATAATCGCAATAAATGATAAGATATTAGATAGAGGTAATGCATCAAACATCTGGAACATAGCTAAAGGGACATCAGTTAAACCATTAGTGCCTAGTGCACCAACACCATTAACTACTTGATCAATAGCAATACCGCCGTATATAGACATCCATAAAATAGTGACAGCAGTAGGGACGAGTAATACCGCAATTAAGAACTCACGAATTGTACGACCACGTGATACACGCGCGATAAACATACCTACGAACGGTGACCAAGAAATCCACCAAGCCCAGTAAAATACAGTCCAGCCATGCATCCATGTTTCGTCTTCACGGCCGTGAGGATTACTCAATGGAATAATGTTTTCTACATAGCCCATCACGGTAGTCGGTACATTACCCATTGCTACAGCAAAGCCCACTAAACAAACAAACAATAATAATGAGAAAGCAATTAACATGTTTACATTACTTAGCAGTTTCACACCACCGTCAATACCGCGAACCACAGAAACAATGGCTAAAAGTGTTACACCCGCAATAACTAGAATTTGAGAGCCAATGCCACCTTCTGTACCAAATACATGGTTAATACCTGCAGAGGCTTGTTGAGCACCTAAACCTAAAGATGTTGCAAGGCCAAATAACGTAGCAAGTACAGCTAAGATATCAATGATATGACCAGGCCAACCCCATGCTCTATCACCTAATATAGGATAAAAAATAGAACGAATAGAAAGCGGTAAACCTTTGTTATACGTAAAAAATGCAAGAGATAAACCAACAACAGCGTAAATAGCCCAAGGATGAAGACCCCAATGGAACATAGTTGCGCCCATTGCTAATTTTGCAGCTTCTGGTGTATTAGCGGCTACATTAAGTGGTGTTTCGTACCAACCAGTAAAGTAAGCAACCGGTTCAGCAACGCCCCAAAACATAAGGCCGATACCCATACCTGCAGCAAATAACATAGCAAGCCATGAAACTCGAGAGTGAGAAGGTTTAGCATCATCACCACCAAGGCGAATATTCCCGTAAGGAGAAACAATAAGTGCTAAACAAAAGAGTACAAAGAAGTTAGCAGCCCACATAAATAGGGCATCAAAATTATTAATAATATCGGTCTTGATACTATCAAGCGCTGTTTTTGCAGTTTGTGGGTCGGTAACAAGTATGGCGATTAAAAAGATGACAATCAGGCCCGCACTAGTTCCAAAAACAGGGTTGTGTATATCAAACCCCCACTTTTGTACGTTGTCCTGACCTACGGTGTAGTCCGTATTGTCAATACTATATTTGTCATGATTTTCCTTCATGCAATACCTCTTTAGTTGTCCTAACAAGCCAAAATAAATTCGGCGTCATATCGAATTACATTAGCCTTTAAATATTAAGTAAAAAGTAATACCGTAATTATTTGAAGACTAACTAATTTGAAGAGTGATCATACAGCTAGTAGTGTATGAGTTAAATATTAAATGTAAATGAATTTGTATTTAAAACGCTGTTTATATAGCCAAATTAATGATTCTTTTATTTAAAAAGCCCTAAAATTATAAATTCAGTGAACGTTAAAATTTAGTTTGCTATTAAAAGTATTAATTTACTTAGTTAAGTAAAAAAAGATCACTTTTAAGCAACTTAATTAATGCTTAAATACTAGGGCTTGTTGATCTTTTAGGATTAAAATTTGTTCAATTTAGGAGCTGTTTAATCGATCCTAGGTTTGTAACCTAACGGTTCGATAACTGCTCCTGCGTTATTCTGCATGCTTACATACACGTGAGAATAATTAAAAGCTGAGCAGCAAAGAGCAAATTTCCCTTTAGGGCTAGTATAAATTTATAAGCTGATAAGCATCTTTAATCAAGTTGTAATATGAATATGATTTAACACAACATTAGGGCATGTTGAATTTTGGCGATTGAATTTACAGTAGTATGTTTGGTTTTTAGGCAAGGCAGAGCCTATGTAGTGTGGTCATTCCCCATAAATAGGCGATAACGCAGCATAAATACCAAACATACACTGCCCTTTGGGTTCTTTCTAGGGACGATTAACTCTTTGTTACTCGGTTTTTACTTAGCCCACTAGGTTACAAACCTCGTGCCGCGATTTAATCGCCCCTAGATTGAACAAATTTCAATCCAAAAAGCTCAGCATGCCCTAAGCTATATTTTATAAATAGATAGGCAAAGGATTAATACTATTATGCGTGAATGCGTTACAAACAATACCAATCAAAACGAACTTGTTAAACGCTTTTGCAGCGTTAGAGGCGAAAGCCTGGCTATTATTGAACCACTCACTGTAGAAGATTGCCAATTACAAGCTATGGCAGATACCAGCCCAAGCAAATGGCATTTAGCGCACACCACGTGGTTTTTTGAAACGTTTTTACTTAGTGTTTACTGTAAACAGTACACTGTGTTTAACTCTCACTACCGAATGCTTTTTAATTCTTACTACAATGGGATTGGAGAGCAATTTAAACGGGCAAACCGAGGTAGTTTATCTAGACCTAGTTTAGATGAAGTTTTAGCTTATAGAGAGCATGTAGATAGCTGTGTGGTTGAATTACTTAAAACTGAAGTTAGTCCACAAATTAAAGATATTATTGAACTTGGGTTACACCACGAGCAACAGCATCAAGAACTAATGCTTATGGACATCAAATATAACTTTTCAGTAAATCCGTTATTTCCGCAATATAAAACATCGCCTTTAAACAGCCAAAACAAATCAGCAGATATTAAGCCTCTCAATTTTATAAATTTTGAGCAAGGTATTATTAATATAGGTACAAATGCCGACGATGAATTTGCATATGATAACGAGCGCCCCAAACACCAAGTATTAATTCATCCATTCAGTTTTGCTAATAGATTGGTCACTAATGGGGAGTATTTAGACTTTATAAATGCAGGTGGATACAGCAATCCACAGTATTGGTTAAGTGACGGTTGGGCAAATATACAAAACAACGCTCTAACGCAACCATTATATTGGCATTGTATAGATAACGAGTGGTTTGAGTTTACACACTATGGATTAGAGCCTCTCAATTTAAATGCCCCGATCTGTCATGTTAGTTATTTTGAGGCCAGTGCCTATGCTAATTTTGTAAAGGCTCGCTTGCCTACAGAGTTCGAATGGGAATATGCAGCTAAAAATGCACCTTCAACAGAGATTAATAATCACTACCTAACACCACAGCAAGCAAAAGGTGATGCTGAAATAAATCAGTTAACTGATTCGTGTTGGCAATGGACGAACAGTGCATATTTACCATACCCCGGTTTTAAGCCTATTGAAGGAATAGCAGGGGAATACAATGGTAAATTTATGAATAACCAAATGGTGTTACGTGGTGGGTGTGTGTTTACCCCTCAAAACCATTTACGACAAACATACCGTAATTTTTATTACCCGCATCAAGCGTGGATGTGCAGCGGGATAAGACTAGCTAAGGATATAGTATGAGCCAAGTAACAGCGATTAAGCAAAGCAACATAACCGACACTGAATTTCTAAACGACGTGATAAGCGGATTAACTCAACAACAAAAAACGCTTCCGTGTAAATATTTTTATGATGATAAAGGCGCTGCATTATTTGAGCAAATAACAGCCTTACAAGAGTATTATGTTACACGTACTGAGCTTTCTATATTAGAGCAACACTCAAAGTCGATTGCTCAAATGCTACCTGAAAACCTCTCTATTATAGAGCCCGGCTGTGGCTCGGGTAAAAAGGTAGCCTATTTATTAGCGCATATGGCAAACGTTAAAACCTTTGTACCGTTTGAAATATCTGAGGAGATGCTCAGTTATTCACTTGCACATTTGTCACCATTATTTCCAGATTTGGCAATTTCGCCATTATTAGGAGACTTTACACATAGCCAAATGGTCAAACAGCTAACCAAAGACACCGCTTTAGACAGTCAAACTAATTTGGTGTACTTTCCGGGCTCTACTCTTGGTAATTTTGCCCCAGTTAAAGCCATAGAAATTATGAATAATTTCCATCGCTTATGCGGTGTAAATGGTTATGTATTAATTGGGGTTGATTTAGTAAAAGAGCGCCAAGTGTTACTTGATGCATATAACGATAAGGCGGGAGTTACCGCTGCTTTTAATAAAAATTTACTACAACGTATTAATAACGAGCTAAACGGCACATTTAATATAGATAACTTTAGCCACGAGTCACGCTTTAACGAGCAACATAGCCGTATCGAAATGCATTTAGTAAGTAATCGTACTCAAAGCGTGATTATAAATGATCAGCAAATAGACTTTATAGAAGGCGAAAGTATCCATACAGAAAACTCTCACAAGTACACGCTCGAGTCGTTTAAGCAGCTTGCAGCGCAAGCTAATTTAAAGTTAGAGCAAACATGGCAAGACGATAGTAACTATTTTGCCTTGTGCTTATTAAGACCGCTTTAAACGTTACTTAAGTTTAGGGCGTGTTGATCTTTGATAGTTGAATTTGCAGCAATATGTTTGGTTTTTAGGCAAGGCAGAGCCTATGAAGTGTGGTTATTCCACATAAATAGGCGATAACGCAGCATAAATGCCAAACATGTGCTGCCCTTCGGGTTCTGCCTAGGGGCGATAAACTCTTTGTTGCTCGATTTTTACTTAGCCCACTAGGTTACAAACCTCGCGCCGCGATTTAATCGCCCCTAGATTGAACAAATTTCAATTCGCAAAGATCAACACGCCCTAGTAAATGACAACTTGGGCATTGTTAAACTCATAGTTTAGCAATGCGCCATTATTTGACTGCTGTACAAGCATAGCTTTATTTAAACCGTGTAGTCTAAATAGCAGGGGTGCAATAACAGATACCGCAGAGCCTGTAGCACTGTCTTCATTTACACCAAACTGGGGTGCAAAGTATCTAAAATGCGCTATAGCATTTATTTTTTCTATATTTTTTATACTAAGCGCTATAACAGCATTTTTATGGAGTTTATTCAACGCGTTAAAATCAACGTGTAAGCTTTTTAAATCGTCTTTTTCAACTTCTTTATCGAATTCTTTAATAAAGAATTTATTAAATTCTTTATTAAATAATACAACCGTATAACCGTTTTTGTCGCCGGTACTGTAGGCTGCTTTTATTGCTGATGAAAACACACTTTTTAACTCACCTATAGCTAACTCACTTTTTTTTGGCTCTATGCTTTTTAGTAACAGCTGAGCGCGTTGTTTTTTTACTCTTATAGTAAAGCGCTCATTACTCATTGAAGTAAATACTTCAGGGCAATAACCCAAATGGTCTATTAAAAAATTAGCGGCTGCTAAAGTACCATGTCCACAGCGTTTAATTTCACTCGTTTGATTAAACCAGCGAATTTTACAATGGCGTTTAGCTATCTCATTTTGATTTAAAAATACGGTAGCAGGGTAAGTTGATTGTGATGCAATATATTGCATTATTTTTGATGTTAACCCATTTTTATAAATAACAATTAAAGCGCTTGAGCCTTTTAAGTTATGTGCAGAGCTATAAAAAACAGATTCGGTGGAAATGAGCTCTATAAAGCGAAGCGTAAGCCATTTAGGCTTACGCTTCGCTAAACAAAGAGTATTAACCTTTGCTTGCATATGCGTCGTTATGAACGCCTGCAGCACGACCTGATGGATCAGCATTGTTTTGGAACGATGCGTCCCATGCAAGTGCTTCAGGAGTCGAACACGCTACCGATTTACCATGAGGTACACATTTAGCTGATGCATCACCAGGGAAATGCGATTCAAAAATAGTACGGTAGTAGTAAGCTTCTTTTGAATCTGGCGTATTAATAGGGTATTTAAATTTCGCATTTTCAAGCTCTTGATCGCTCACTTGCTCATTTACAAACTCTTTTAAGGTATCAATCCAGCTGTAGCCTACACCGTCTGAAAACTGCTCTTTTTGACGCCATAGCACTTCATCAGGTAAGTAACCTTCAAAGCCTTCACGTAAAATGTGTTTTTCAATTTTTCCATCTTTACACATTTTAGCTTCAGGGTTGATACGCATAGCAACATCAACAAATTCTTTATCAAGAAACGGTACACGTGCTTCTACGCCCCATGCCGCCATTGATTTATTAGCACGTAAACAGTCAAACATATGCAGTTTTGATACTTTACGGTTTAGCTCTTCATGAAACTCTTGTGCGTTAGGGGCTTTATGGAAGTATAAGTAACCACCAAATAGCTCATCAGCACCTTCGCCAGATAACACCATTTTAATGCCCATTGCTTTAATTTGGCGAGCCATTAGGTACATAGGTGTAGAGGCACGAATTGTTGTTACGTCGTAGGTTTCTATGTGGTAAATCACTTCACGTAATGCATCAATACCTTCTTGAATGGTAAAAATGATAGGGTGGTGAATAGTACCAATCATGTCAGCTACTTTTTGTGCAGCCGCTAAATCAGGTGAGCCTTCAAGACCTACTGAAAAAGAATGCAGCTTAGGCCACCATGCATCGCTTTCGTCGTTATCTTCAATACGTTTTGCAGCAAAGCGCTGGGTAATAGCAGAGATAACCGATGAGTCTAAACCACCAGAAAGTAATACACCGTAAGGCACGTCACACATTAATTGACGTTTAACGGCCGCTTCTAATGCATCTTTAACGTCTTGCGCTTCTGCGCTGTTATCTTTAACTGCATCAAATGTTTCCCAATCACGTTTGTAATAAGGCGTCATTTTACCATCTTTGCTGTACAGGTAATGCCCTGGTGGAAATTCTTCAATATGCTTACAAATTGGAGAAAGTGCTTTTAGCTCAGAAGCAACGTAAAAGTTACCGTGCTCGTCGTGACCGGTGTAAAGCGGGATAATACCAATATGGTCACGGCCAATTAAGTAAGCGTCATTTTCTTCATCGTATAAACAAAATGCAAAAATGCCATTTAGATCATCTAAAAAGTCAGGCCCTTTTTGTTTATACAGCGCTAAAATAACTTCACAGTCTGATTGAGTTTGAAAAGTAAAATCAACATCTAGCTCTGCTGCAAGTTCTTTATGATTATAAATCTCGCCGTTAACCGCTAAAATATTTGTTTTCTCAGGATTGTATAAAGGCTGTGCACCGCTTGATACACCAACAATAGCTAAACGCTCATGTACTAAAATAGCTTTTTCAGATGCATATACACCAGACCAATCTGGGCCACGGTGTCTAAGCAGCTTTGACATTTCAATTGCTTGGGTACGCAATTGAGTGGGATCAGATTTAATATCTAATACCCCAAAAATTGAACACATAGTAACTCCTCATTCCTATTATGTGTGCAGCAGAGCCAATTTGCTGTGCTGCGAAACCTTGTTTTATCAGAAAAAATTACTCAAGTCACATAGCTTTTACAATTAATTAAGAATAATTTATGCACCAAGCTAGATGTAATTGCACCAAAGTGGTTAATGCGTAGTTCCTGCTGCTATTTTTACGTCGCTATTATTGTTTAAAGCTTGTGCAATCATAACTCTCAGGGCATTAATAACGGTTTCTTCGCTCATGCTTGGTGCGCCATTGTGGTGCACAGCTTGGCTTGGTAAATAAGGAATATGCACAAAGCCACCTTTCATTACAGCGCAGTGATCATTTATGTAATGCATAAGACCATACATAACGTGATTACACACATAAGTACCTGCTGTATTGGAAATGGCAGCAGGTATATTGCTGTTGTGCAATGCTTGTAACATGCGCTTTATTGGTAAGTTTGTGAAATAGGCATCAGGGCCATTTTTTTCTATTGGTGTATCGATAGGCTGCTTACCTGCATTGTCTTTAATGCGTGCATCGTCAACGTTTATTGCAATACGCTCAATTGATATTTCGCTGCGCCCACCAGCTTGGCCTATACATAAAACAACCGCCGGATTGTGCGACTCAATGGCGTTTATAAGCTGACTGATAGACGTATTAAATTCACAGGCAAGTTCTAGTGTGCATATTTTGTGTTTCATGATGATAGTTTCATCAAGTTTTTGCACTGCTTGCCAAGAAGGGTTTATAGCTTCGCCACCAAAAGGAGCAAAGCCAGTTATTAATACACACGGCATAGTAGAAGTTGATTTAGTCATTAAACACCAAGCTATACATTAAAATAATATTAACGGCGAGTAAGGTAACGGCCGTCGGAATTTGAACCTTTATTACATGGTACCTATTTTTAAAATCTAGGGCGTGTTGATTCTAGAATATTTTATAGGTTATTTTTAAGTGCAAGGCTCAATTGATGTAGGTGCCCGTTAAGTTTCTGCTTCGCCTTTGCTGCTTCTTCAAACGTTACATATTTAAATTCAACAGTATCTAAAGGTCTAAATTGTGCAAATTGATGTAAGTCGGCTTCAATTACAGTCCCTAAAAGAGGGTAACCCCCGATTGTTTGACCATCGTTAAGTAGCACAATAGGCTCACCATTCGGTGGCAGTTGAATACTCCCAGGACTCACCCCTAGTGATGGCAAAGAGTGCGAATGTGCCAAATTATTTTTATGCTCAAGCCTTACGCCCATTCGGTTGCTGTTACTACTAACTTTAAATGGGGTAGATACAAAGTTGTTAAGTAAAGGCTCGCCTAACAAATTAGCATGAGGGCTTGGGTGCAGTCGTATAAGCTTGCGCTGGGCGGGAGCAATTGCGCCTACTTTTATAAACTCTCCATAATAAGGAGTAATAGGTATTTCATCACCAGTGGCGAGAGCTCTACCTTCAATACCACCAAAACATGCGTTTAAATCTGTAGATTTAGAGCCCATAACTTCAGTATTTTGTATACCGTCTTTCACTGCTAAATAAGCTCTTAAGCCGGCTCTACCAGTAGCAAAGCTCAGTAATTGTTTGTTTTTTACTGCGTATGTCCAACCAGGGTAAATTGCTTGTCCATCAAGGGTTGCTTGCAAATCTGCACCATGAAGCGCAATTACTGTGTCGCAGGTGAATTCCAGCTCGCACAAACCAACGGTTATTTCTAAAACGGCATCATTGTCGTTATTGTTAAGTAATCTATTAGCAATTATTTGTGCAAAGGGGTCTAAGCTACCCGCTTTGCTTACACCTAAATGGCGGTAGCCTTCACGGCCAAAATCTTGAATTGTAAGTAATACACCACTTTTGAGTACTTTAATCATGAGTTGCTCCTTTATTAACTAGCGGAACAAATTCAAGCGTATCGCCTGGTTGAATTAAACAAGGTTGCTCCGAGGTCGAATCAAACAAAGCAGTATCTGTATGGCCTATTATGTGCCAACCACCAGGGGTATCTGCGGGGTAAATTCCGGTTTGTTCAGCACCTATCGCAACAGAGCCTTTAGGAACTTTAATGCGTGGCTCATCACGCCTTGGCGTATGTAATTGCTCTTCTAAACCATGTAGGTAAGCAAAACCGGGCTGAAAGCCTAAAAATAAAACGTGGTATTTGGTTTTACTATGAATATTAATAACCTCATCAGCGCTTAAATTGTGATAACGAGCCACGTAATTAATATCCTCACCCTTGTATATGGTTTCGATTAAGTGATGCTGCCCCTTAAAAGTACTCGTTTTAATATCATTCCACAGCGAAGGTAGCACTTGTAACCACTTATTTAAGTGTTTACCTGATTTTAAATAGAGAGTGAGCGAGTTCATGGCCGGCACCAAATCGGTAAATTCATCAGTGCATTTACAGTGGCTGGTTAAAGCCCAAATTTTCTTTTGAATAGAGAGTCTATCTGTAGCGTCTAAATGCGATGCATCAAGTAGTAAACTACTGTTTGTTAATGCATAAATATGGGGAGCTGGCTTCATTAAATAAACCTATTTGTACAACATAATTTAAACGTAACACAGTTTTATTAATTTATTTACACCATTGCGACTAAGTGGTTATGTTTAGTGTTTATTTACCCAGCTTACTTTAAGAGTGTTTTTATATTCAATTAATCGTATTTAACTTATTGAGGACTAAAACTTAATACATTTCGTACTAAATAAGTAATTAGGTTGAAATGAAAATTAAGATAAGGAGGTCTTAATTAGCACGCACTTGTTTATGAGGTACTTTATGAAACACCAGCATTTATTATATTTATCAGGCGCTGCTATTATATTTAGCGCAGGCAGCTTTGCTTTATCTATGGAAAAGGTAGAACACAGTAATGTAGAAGCCACCATGCATGTAGAAACCATCGTACTGGGGTCTGGTTGTTTTTGGGGAGCCGAAAAACGCTACGAAGCGCTTAATGGCGTTATTGATGCTGAGTCGGGTTATGCTGACGGTAATGGGTTTAAAGCAACGTACAGAAATATCACCGATCAGTCTCGTCGTTTTGACGAGAATAATTATGCTGAGGTTGTACAGGTTATGTATAACAGCAATATAATTTCAGCAGAAGATCTCTTAAAAAATTATTTTGAAAGTCACGATCCTACGCAAAAAAATCGCCAAGGTAACGACATCGGTACGCAATATCGTTCAATCGTATTAACGACTACTGATGCACAAGCTAAAGTAGCTGAGCAAGTTAAATCGCAATATCAGCAGCTTTTAACTGATGCGAGCTACGGCGAAATCGAAACGGTTATTAAACCGCTTACAGGTTTTGTATCGGCAGAAGAATATCACCAAAATTATCTAGAAAAGAACCCTAATGGCTATTGCCCCGATCATTCTACAGGCGTAGTTTTTAATAAAACACCCGTAGAAAAAGCAGACAACAGTGCTCTACTCGCAGGTAAGCAAATAGTGGTACTTGATTCTCGTGATTACTGCCCGTACTGTGAAAAATTTAAAAAAGCAGTCGCAAATGATTACAAAGGCACAATACCTATGACATTTCGTCATGCTGACCAACTTAATGATTTAACTATTAAGTCAGCCACGTGGGCAACGCCGACTATTTTGTTTCTAGAAAATGGCGTTGAGGTATATGGCCGTCAAGGCTATGCAACACCTGAAGAGTTTTATAAAGCATTAGGCGCTTTTAAATTAGGTAACAGTGATGCTTATAAAGTTGCATTCGATGCACGAACAGATAGACCTTATTGTAAAGAGTACAAAGAGTTTAAAAATACACCTGATGGTACTTTTGTTGATAAATTAAGTGGAGAGCCACTATTTGATACAAGCGATAGGTTTAACTCCGGTACTGGTTGGTTGTCGTTTAAGCACCCAGTAAAAAGTAGTGTAACGCAGCATGACGATAGCAGCTGGGGAATAACACGTATTGAGCTACGTTCTAAAAGTACAGGTATTCATCTTGGTCATTTATTCCCAGGAGAAGGCCCTAGAGGCACAGACCGCTACTGTATAAACGCAACAGTACTCGATTTTGTACCAAGAGATAAAAGTTAAACCTTTTACTTTGTAAAGCCTGATTTTAATCAGGCTTTTTTTTGCATAAAATAAAATAGATTTATCATATTCTTTGCAAATTTGTTAAAATTAAAGCGTTGAGCTACACATCAATTATATTACTTAGGTTGTAAATGAATCAATTTATAAAAATAACAACGCAGTTAATGTATTTGCCTTTAGCTTTATTAATTTTTATTACCGATGCTAAGTCGGCAACGCACTATGTCGTCGGTGTAGAGAATATAGAGTATCTACCTTACTTTGATGGTAGTGGAACAAATGGTGCAGATTATTATGGCTTCAGTGAAGAGTTGCTGACTTTATTTGCACAGCAGCACGATTTTGAATTTGAGTTTTACACGCTGCCAATTAATCGTCTCTATAAAGAATTCATTGATCACCATCATGTTGATTTTAAATACCCAGATAACCCTCAATGGAAACCAAGTTATAAAGCTTCCTTTGGTGATTTAAATGAAATTATTTATTCGCAGCCAACCGTTGTGACTAAAACGGGTATTGCGAGTTTAAATAAAAATATCACCATTGATGAATGCGTTAGTTTTGCAACGGTGAGAGGGTTTACGTCTCAAAGCTTTAAACCTTTAATGAATAACGAAAACGTTGAGCTAATTGAAACCGCTAATGTAATGGAATTAATAGAGATGCTTTTAAAAGAGCGAGTTGAGTGTATTTACATATCTAACGATGTATTAAACTATAATATTGTTAAATATTTCAAATTAACCCGACCCGTTTATTTTCAAAACGAATTGCCGACAGATTTACAAGCCTTTTTATTATCGTCGATTGACTATCCTGAGGTAGTTAAGCAATTTGATACATTTTTGCTTTCACATAAAGTGCAAATAAGTAAATTAAAAAAAGAGTATCAAATAAAAAATTAACTAAAAAAGCCCCGTAAGTTATAACTTACGGGGCTTTTTAAAAGGTATTAACCTGTATATAACTATATTATGTATGCGCTTAATAATAAAAACAGTTCAAGCCAAGTCACCACCTAACTTGAACCGCTTTTTCACACTGACAACATCTTCACACACAATATAAAGATTCTGTTTACTACGCTTACGTAGCCTTGTAATGCATATCATGTGATTGAGCCAAGAATAAAAACAGTTCAAGCCAAGTCACCACCTAACTTGAACCGCTTTTTCACACTGACAACATCTTCACACACAATATAAAGATTCTGTTTGCTACGCTTTAGTAGCCTGGTAATGCATATCATGTGATTGAGCCAAGAATAAAAACAGTTCAAGCCAAGTCACCACCTAACTTGAACCGCTTTTCACACTGACAACATCTTCACACACAATATAAAGATTCGGTTTGCTACGCTTTAGTAGCTTTGTAATGCATATCATGTGGTTGAGCCAAGAATAAAAACAGTTCAAGCCAAGTCACCACCTAACTTGAACCGCTTTTTCACACTGACAACATCTTACACACACAATATAAGATTCTTTTAACTGCTAAGTTTGAGTTACTAAAACTCAAAAGGTTGCATTTATTGCTCTTAAAAAACAAATTAACTAAGTTGTTTTGAGCTGATGAAGTAACTTTAATATTTAACTTTATTTTCGACAAACGATAAAAATGAAACCAATGAGTGAAAAAAATTAAACTATAGACTTTAGTCTAATGCTCGACGTTAAGTTTATGTATTTAAATAAAAAATATTATTCAAATTTGCAGGGAGTTATACCAATCTTCTTATATATGGGGTCTATTTAACGTTAAGAAAATTACGCTAGAACTAGGCAAAAATTTTTGTATCTAGTTGTTCTAAATAAAAAATTTTTAACGACGTAATAGTGCAATTTAATTCGTTAAATTGATCAAAGATTTATGCAGGTTGGTATTAGACGAGTTCAGTAATAAAACACAGAGTGGGTTGTATTACTGAACTCGTCTAATAGGGAATTATTCTTGGATTTTTCTAAACGTATTTACAACCCACTTCGCAAATAAATCAAGCGGGTGATTAGGCGTGCTTGATTCGTGCTGCACTAAATAGTATTTATCTTTAGTTGTTAAAGGCTGTTCGAATAATTTATAAAGCCATTGCTCATCTAACCAGCTTTGGCTAATAGGCAGTGGGATAAGCGCAATGCCCATGCCTTGCTGCGCTGCACGCGCTACACCAAACATGCTATCTATTTGAATAATCTGCGAAGGAGAAAAGTCATCAATACCCGCTTTTTCGGCCCACTGGTGCCATGCCCAAGGGCGAGCTTTGTGGAGGATGAGGGGAACTTGGTTAAGCGCTTGACGATGATCGTCCCTCCATTGATCGAGCAATTTTTTATTACATGCAGGAATATATTCAAGGTTAAACAACTCAGTTGCTAATCCTTCAGTAGGTTTACCAGAGGACAATACAATAGATAAATCGCTATGACGCGTTAACTCTTTGCGTGTTTTAAGCGTGTCCATTTGCAGGTTTATATTAGGGTGCTCTGACGTCCACTCACTTAATTTAGGCATGAGTAGCTCGCTGGCAAAAAACTCAGGTAACGTAATCGTCAAATTTGTATTTTGCTGCATCTGGCTAAACTCGTTAATGGTGCCCTCTAACATTGTGATGATAGGAGACACTGCATCAAAAAAGTTTTTACCCGCTGTGGTTAAGCTGATTGAACGCGTTTTACGTTGAAAAAGTTCAATACCAAGTTGTTCTTCAAGTTGTTTTATTTGATGGCTCACCGCAGACGGCGTTAAGTACAGCTCATTAGCTGCATGCTTAAAACTTAGGCTTCTTGCGGCAAAGCAAAAAGAGCGAAGGCCACGAATAGGAGTTTGCATGTTTTCCAGAATTATTTAATTTATTAAGACGCCTTACTTAGGCAAAATTTGAACCAACTATTTAATATATAAATATCAGTAGGTTAAAAATAAATTTAACGCTAGTTCACAAAAAAGGTGCAGACTATCCACAAAATAGTGCAAAGAATCTAAGCGCTTACATTTAATTTATATTTGTATTATAGATAAAATTTACTACAGATGTATGAATGACGGTAAAAATAATGGCAAAAGATAAAAAAAATCCCTCGTGAGAGGGATTTTGGGTAACTCAGCGCCATTGGCACTGGGAATGAGGTCGGTACAGGGGAAAGCGTTATTTTTAAGCTAAAACCTAAAAAACCATTTCTGGTACTTCACCGTCAACAAGTAATTTACCTGCTGTTTTACTAATGATTTCATCAACAGTAACGCCCGGAGCGCGTTCTAATAAATGAAATGCGCCGTCTTTAACTTCTAATACGGCTAAATCTGTTACTATTTTTTTTACGCAATTAACGCCAGTAAGCGGTAAAGAGCAGGACTCTAATAGTTTAGAGTCACCATGCTTACTTGCATGGGTCATAGTAACAATAATATTTTTCGCGCCAGCGACTAAATCCATCGCGCCACCCATGCCTTTAATCAGCTTTTTAGGGATCATCCACGATGCGATGTTGCCGTTCTGGTCAACTTCAAATGCACCCAGAACAGTTAAGTCTACATGACCACCCCGTATCATGGCAAAACTATCTGCACTATTAAATATGGCTGCACCTTTAGCTGCTGTCACGGTTTCTTTACCCGCGTTAATCATATCGGCATCTAGCTCTGCTTTAGTAGGGTACGGACCCATGCCTAAAAGGCCATTTTCGGACTGTAACATAACTTCAATATCATCCGGTACATAGTTTGCGACGAGTGTCGGAATTCCTATGCCCAAATTTACGTAGTAACCGTCTTGAAGTTCTTGTGCAACGCGCATTGCAACTTGTTCACGTGATAATGCCATAATTATGCTCCTGCTTAATCTCGTGTTGTTACACGTTCAATGCGTTTTTCAAAGTTGCCTTTAATAACGCGATTTACAAAAATACCCGGTGTATGAATTTGGCTTGGTTCAAGCTCACCCGGCTCTACAATTTCTTCTACTTCGGCAACGGTAATTTTGCCAGCCGTTGCTGCCATTGGATTAAAGTTCATGGCGGTGTGTCTAAACACTAAATTACCGTAACGATCGGCTTTCCATGCTTTTACTATGGCAAATTCACCTGTTATAGACTCTTCTAAAATATACGGGCGACCATTAAATTCTTTTACGTCTTTGCCTTCAGCCACAGGAGTACCGTAACCGGTAGCGGTGTAAAACGCAGGTATACCCGCGCCACCAGCACGCATTTTTTCAGCAAGTGTACCTTGAGGTGTAAGCTCTACATCAATTTCGCCACTCAATAACTGCTGCTCGAATAGGGCGTTTTCGCCAACGTACGAGGCAATTACTTTTTTAATTTGTTTGTCTTGTAATAAAATACCTAAACCAAAGTCATCAACACCACAGTTATTAGATACTACAGTTAAGTTTTTTGTTTGCATGTGCTTAATTTGTTTAATTAAGCCCTCAGGAATACCACATAAACCAAAACCACCGGCAATAATGGTATCGCCGTCTTTTAATCCTTCCATTGCAGCTTCGTAGCTATATACTACCTTATCAAAACCGGCCATGGGTCTCTCCTCATTGTGTGCTATTTGTTGTTAACTATCTTTAATCATCATTTTATGAGATAGCTATTTAACCTGAACTCTGGTTAAGAGATTTACTAACATATTGAATTAGCGTGATATTTAAATTTATTTTCTCTAGCCAGAGATTTTCAGTGAAAATAAGGCGAATTTACGCGTCAATAGCTGGCCTATTGCAAGTAAATTCAACGCAGTTAGCGCTGAAAATAGCTGCTCGAGATAGATTTATTATCCAGAGCTCAGGTTATTTAGTGTGTAGTGCCACAGATACTTTGCTCACAGGTTGCTTACCAAGTGCTTTGGTTATCTCCCATCCAGCGTCACTTAACCTTTGTAAATCAATTCCGTGTTCAATGCCAAGCCCTTGCAGCAAGTAAACTACATCTTCGGTGGCAACATTTCCTGACGCACCCTTAGCATAAGGACAGCCACCAAGGCCTGCAACTGCCGCGTCAACCGTTGCTATACCTAGGCTCAAGGCTGCGTAAATATTTGTAAGCGCTTGACCGTAAGTATCATGAAAATGCACGGCCAGCTTGGTTTTATCAATGTGCGTTAAAAGTAACTCGATTAACTGCGTTACTTTTTTAGCGGTGCCAACACCAATGGTATCGCCAAGACTTACTTCGTAACATCCTAAATCTAACAGCTTTTGCGATACACTAAGTACTGCTTGTGGGTCAATCTCACCCTCATAGGGGCAACCTAGCACACAGCTTACATAACCACGTACGCGAATATTATTCGCTTTAGCAAACGCCATTACTTCGCTAAAACGTTCAATACTTTCATCTATTGAGCAATTTATGTTTTTTTGACAAAACGACTCACTCGCAGCGGTAAATATAGCAAACTCTTTAATGCCAACAGCATGCGCTGCTTGTGCACCTTTTAAGTTAGGTGTAAGGGCACTTAAATTTACGTCAGGTAAATCTAGCGCTGATATTACATCAGCTGAGTCTGCCATTTGTGGCACCCATTTAGGGGAGACAAACGCGCCAGCTTCAATATTTTTTAAACCTGCAGCGCTTAGGGCGTTAATAAGCGCTACTTTATCGGCTGTGCTTACTGTTTTTTCGTTTTGTAGGCCGTCTCGCGCGCCAACTTCAACAATACGTACTTTACTTGGAAAGGCACTCATTATGCACCTTCCTCAGTTGTATCTTCTACTATCGCAAGCAGAGCGCCATGCGTTACTAATTCGCCTTCACCAAAACAGTAGCTTTTTAAAATGCCGTCGTGTGGTGCGTTAAGCGTGTATTCCATTTTCATGGCTTCGATAATAACAACCGCATCGCCTTTGGTGATTGTGCTACCAATGTCGATTAAATGCTTTACTACCGTGCCATTAAGCGGCGCGGCAAGTGGCAGTGCTTCACTTTCGTGCGAACTAATGTAATGTTTATCAACTAGCTCAAACTTAGTTTGCAGTGCTTTATTCATCACTGTCACACTATTGCCAACAGTATTATTACCTACCGTAGTTACGTGCGCGCTATGTTTTTTGCCGTTAATAAATACACTACACAGATTATTATTTAATGTGCCTTGTAGATTAAAAACGTGCTCGTTATGCGTAATACTATAGCCCGCTGTGGTTTTTATAGCGCTTAGCTGTAAATCGGCAAAAGGGATTTTAATTGCTTGCGGAGCATTGAGTGTAAAACCGCTTAGTTGTTGCCAAGGGCTTGCACTGTTTGGCGCATTTTGGGTGTTAGTTAACGATTCTAAATATGCAAAAGCACCAATAAGTTGGCTTGCTTGTAATAACGATTTATCAACCGCAACTAACGAGTCGCCTTGCTCTGCAATAAAGTGTGTACTTGGCGCACCTTGTTTAAACGTAGGGTGGCTTACTAAGTTATGTAAAAAGCCAATGTTAGTGCTAAAACCCGCTAAATGAAATTGCTCAAGGGCGTGTTGTAAACGGCTCAAGGCTTGTTCGCGATTGTCGTCGTGCACAATAAGTTTTGCAATCATCGGATCGTAAAACGGGCTGATTTCGTCGCCTTGTGCAATGCCTGTATCAATGCGTACAAATTCGCTGTTAAGGGGGGTATGTAGTGCTTCAATAGTGCCCGAACACGGAATAAAGTCGTTGGCTGGATCTTCTGCGTATATACGCGCTTCAAAGCTATGGCCCTGCAATTGAATATCACTTTGTGTCAGTGGCAGTGTTTGCCCACCCGCAATATTAATTTGCCAATTGACTAAATCTACACCGGTTACCATTTCGGTCACTGGGTGTTCTACTTGAAGGCGCGTATTCATTTCCATAAAGAAAAATTCATCGCCACACAGTAAAAACTCAACCGTACCTGCGCCTCTATAATTTATAGCCAGTGCACAACGTACAGCCGCTTCGCCCATTTCTTTGCGTAGTTCGTCAGATAAACCCGGAGCAGGGGCTTCTTCAATTACTTTTTGATGACGACGTTGCAAAGAACAATCACGATCGCCTAAATAAACACAGTTACCGTAGTTATCTGCAAATACTTGCACTTCAACATGGCGAGGTTGGTTTACGTAGCGCTCAAGCAATACTAAATCGTTACCAAAACCGGCAATTGCTTCACGTTGCGCGCCCTCAAGTGCACTCACAAATTGTTTGGCGTTTTGTACAACGCGCATACCTTTACCACCGCCACCAAAGGCGGCTTTAATTAGTACAGGGTAGCCAATTTTTTCAGCTTCACTTTGTAAAAAAGCAGGATCTTGTTTATCACCGTAATAACCAGGTACTAACGGCACGTTAGCAGCTGCCATTATTTCTTTAGCGCGAGTTTTAGACCCCATTGCTTCAATGCTACTTGCTGGTGGCCCTACAAAAGCAATGTTGTTAGCTTCGCAGGCTTTAGCAAATTCGCTGTTCTCAGATAAAAAACCATAGCCCGGGTGAATACAATCAGCGCCGCAATCTTTGGCAACTTGCAAAATTTTGTCTGCTACTAAATACGAATCTTTACTTGGCGCAGCGCCAATATGGTAAGCCTCGTCAGCCATTTTTACGTGCCCGGCATGTTTGTCTGCATCAGAATAAACCGCGACCGTGGTTAAGCCCATTTGTTTTGCACTGCGCATTACACGGCACGCAATTTCTCCACGATTGGCAATCAGTATTTTTTGTAATCGTTGTGTGTTCATAATTAATCCTACAGTTGCCATTGTGGTGGGCGTTTATCAAAAAAGGCACTTAGCCCTTCTTGACCTTCTTCAGATACGCGAATTTTTGCAATACGCTCAGCAGTAAGCTCAATGAGTTCATCGGTAATTTCTTTATTTGCTACATCGTTAATTAATGCTTTTGCGGCTTTTACTGCAATAGGTCCGTTATCAATCAGTGTTTGCAGCATATTATCGAGCGCACAGTCTAAATTACCGGTTACTTGATGAATTAAACCAAGTTGCTTAGCAGTATGTGCATCAAACACTTCAGCCGTTAAAAAGTACCTGCGAGCAGCGCGCTCACCGATAGCTTTAATGACGTATGGACTAATAACCGCCGGAATAAGACCCAGCTTTACTTCGCTTAAACAAAATTGTGCATCGTCTTTACTTAGGGCTATGTCGCAACAGGCTATTAAGCCCAGAGCACCACCAAAAGCAGCACCTTGCACAGCGCAAATTGTAGGGTGTGGCGAGCTTGCTAATACCTGCATTAATTTAGCTAATTGCATTGAATCAGCTAGGTTATCGGCGTAGTTATTATCCGCCATTGATTTCATCCAAGCTAAATCGGCACCGGCTGAAAAGTGTTTACCTTCTGTTTTTAAAACCAAAGCGCGAATATCAAGCGTATTTGCATGTTCAATACACTGGATCAGCTCATGTATTACTTCACTGTTAAATGCGTTTCTTTTTTCTGGGCGACTTAACACAAGTACAGCCACATTAGATTTTGTTATTTGTAGTGTTACTGACATTTTGCGCTCCGGTTACATTCTAAATACGCCAAATTTCGAATCACGTTTTGGTGCGTTATTCGCAGCTGTTAACGCAAGACCTAATACATTACGCGTATCGGCAGGGTCTATAATGCCGTCATCCCACAAGCGTGCACTTGCGTAATACGGATGACCTTGCTCTTCGTATTGTTCAATAATTGGCTTTTTAAAATCACTGATTTCTTGCTCGCTCATGCTTTGACCTTTGCGTGCTAAACCATCTTGTTTAACTTGCGCCATTACACCGGCTGCTTGCTCGCCGCCCATTACCGAAATACGGGCATTAGGCCACATCCACATCATGGTTGGTTCAAATGCGCGGCCACACATACCGTAGTTACCTGCGCCGTAAGAGCCGCCAATAAGTACTGTGAATTTAGGCACATCAGCACACGAAACAGCCATCACCATTTTAGCGCCGTGCTTAGCAATACCTTCGGCTTCGTATTTTTTACCCACCATAAAGCCGGTAATATTTTGTAAAAACACTAAAGGAATATTGCGCTGAGCACACAGTTGAATAAAGTGCGCGCCTTTTTGCGCCGACTCACTAAATAAAATACCGTTATTAGCCACTATGCCAACGGGGTTGCCGTAAATACGGGCAAAACCGGTGACCAGCGTTTCACCAAAGTAGCGTTTAAATTCATCAAATGATGAGTCATCTACAGTGCGCGCTATTACTTCGCGTACATCAAATGGCTTTTTAAGGTCGGTGCCCACAATGCCGTAAAGCTCGTTAATGTCGTAACGTGGTGGCTTTACATCCTCTAGAAGAGGGGCTGTAGGGCGTGTGTAATTAATGCGCTCAATACATTGGCGCGCAATAGACAGCGCATGAGCATCGTTTTCAGCGTAGTGATCGGCAACACCCGACACTTTACAGTGCACATCGGCGCCGCCTAGTTCTTCAGCGGTTACTTCTTCGCCCGTTGCTGCTTTTACAAGGGGCGGACCTGCTAAAAATATAGTGCCTTGCTCTTTTACAATAATGCTTTCATCGGCCATTGCAGGTACGTACGCACCACCAGCGGTACATAAACCCATTACTACAGCAATTTGTGGAATGCCTTTGCCCGACATACGGGCTTGATTGTAAAAAATACGACCAAAATGCAGCTTATCCGGAAATACATCATCTTGCTCTGGCAGATTTGCACCGCCCGAATCGACCAAATAAATACACGGTAAGTGGCAGCGCTCTGCGATGTCTTGTGCGCGTAAATGCTTTTTAACGGTAAGCGGAAAATACGTACCGCCTTTAACCGTGGCATCGTTTGCAATAATCATGCATTCAATGCCTTTTACACGGCCAATACCGGCTACAACGCCTGCACAAGGTATTGCTTGTTCGTACACACCAAAGGCAGCAAATTGCGAAATTTCTAAAAACGGTGAGCCTTCGTCAATTAAGGTACTTATACGATCGCGTACAAATAATTTACCACGGCCTTCGTGGCGCTCTTTTAATGCAGCGCCTCCGCCTTGGCTAATTGTTGCTACCTTACTGCGTAAATCATCCACCAGCGCTGACATATTTTTATGGTTTTGTACAAACGTTGGATCGTGAGGATTAACGCTCGATTTTAAAATAGTCATGGTTTAATCCTTAACGGCTTTCAGTGAAAAGTTCGCGGCCAATAAGCATGCGGCGTATTTCTGATGTACCCGCGCCAATTTCGTATAATTTAGCGTCACGAAGAAGGCGACCCGTTGCGTATTCGTTTATGTAGCCATTGCCACCTAAAATTTGAATCGCATCTAGTGCCATTTTAGTTGCAAGCTCTGCTGCGTATAAAATGGCACCGGCTGCATCTTTACGGGTTGTTTCACCACGGTCACACGCTTTAGCTACCGTATATACGTATGAGCGCGCAGCATTCATTTGTGTATACATGTCGGCTACTTTTCCTTGAATTAACTGAAATTGGCCAATAGGGGTATCAAACTGTTTACGCTCATGAATGTACGGTACCACTATGTCCATACACGCTTGCATTATGCCAAGCGGGCCCGCTGCAAGTACTACGCGTTCGTAATCAAGGCCACTCATAAGTACTTTAACGCCTTCGTTTAAGTTACCTAAAATGTTTTCCTCGGGTACTTCGCAGTTTTCAAATACCAGCTCACAGGTGTTTGAGCCGCGCATGCCCAGTTTGTCGAGCTTTTGCGCTGTTGAAAAACCAGGGAAGTCACTTTCAACAATAAATGCTGTTATACCTTTAGTGCCGGCGTTTAAATCTGTTTTAGCGTAAATTACTAACGTGTGCGCGTCCGGGCCATTGGTGATCCACATTTTATTGCCGTTTAAAATGTACTTATCGCCTTTTTTTTCGGCTTTGAGTTTCATCGATACAACGTCAGAGCCCGCATTAGGTTCGCTCATTGCAAGGGCACCAATGTGCTCACCACTAATAAGCTTTGGTAAGTATTTTTCTTTTTGAGCTTGTGTGCCGTTACGGTTAATTTGATTAACACACAGGTTAGAATGTGCGCCATAGCTTAAACCTATAGAGGCACTGGCACGGCTAATTTCTTCCATAGCAATAACATGTTCTAAGTAACCTAAACCGGCGCCGCCAAGTTCTTCAGATACAGTCATACCCAGTACGCCCATTTCGCCCATTTGAGTCCAAAGTTGATTTGGAAAAGCGTTATCTAAGTCCGTTTTTTCAGCAAGCGGGGCAATCTCCTGACTCGCAAAGCTGTTTACGTGGTCGCGGATCATATCGGCGGTTTCGCCAAGGCCAAAGTTCATTTCTTTATATAGTGAAATAGTGCTCATGATTCATTCCTGTGTGACGTGTGTGTTGTCAGTGTGTTTTTATTTTAAAAATAAACTTACTCGTCTATTTTATTAAGCGTGTCTCTGCAGCGGCGCTCGGCCGTCACCAACTCCATAAGAACAACTTTAATGTCGTCCATTTGTTGAGATAGGTCTGCTTTTTTTTCTGATATAAGGTCAAGCATAGTAACCAACTGCTTAGCGCTTGATTTATCTGCGTCGTACAGTTCAAACAAACGGCCGGTTTCGGCCAATGTAAAGCCAAGGCGCTTACCACGTAATATTAGTTTTAAACGCACTTTGTCGCGTTTTGAATAAATACGGGTTTGACCATTACGTTCTGGAGTTATTAACCCTTGATCTTCGTAAAAGCGAATAGAGCGGGTTGTAATGTCAAATTCTTTAGCGAGTTCGCTAATGCTAAATGTTTGTTCATTACTAGCCGGCATTTTGGCTGAGCTTGCAAAGTTTGTTTGATTATCTGGTTTCATAATTGTATTTACCTCATTCGAATAACTCCAATATAAGTGAAGTTTACGTAAAGGTAAAGCTTGGTGTGTTTTGAAACTATTTATAAAGGAGTGTTGGCGCGAAGAGTTGACTTATTTTATTAATTTTCAGTAGGTTAATTTTATTTCCTCAGTGTGGCCTAACAGCTGGAAAATAATGCTTACACTTATAAAACTAAAAATTAAGCTGTTTTTAGTTGACGTTGGCGTAAACGTTAGTATTGTGTGTAGGTATTAAATAATAAATGAATACTAAATTAATAGAGCAAATATACTAACAATTATTTGCATTAAATTACAACGGAGTTAGTTATGACTTTAGAATCAGTGGTAATTGTAGCAGCAAAACGCACCCCAATGGGTGGATTTATGGGAGCGTTAAGTGATGCGCAGTCTACCGAACTTGGCGCAACTGCCATTGCCAGTGCACTTGCACAAACTGGTTTAGCTAATGATGCAATAGATGAAGTAATTATGGGCTGTGTATTACCAGCAGGGCTTGGGCAAGCGCCCGCACGCCAAGCAATGTTAAAAGCAGGTCTGGCACTTAGCACCGGTGCTACAACAATTAACAAAGTATGTGGCTCTGGTTTAAAAGCCGCCATGCTGGCAAACGATTTAATTAAAGCGGGCTCTATTCAATCTGCTATTGCCGGTGGCATGGAAAGCATGACAAACGCACCGTACTTTATTCCAAAAGCGCGTGGCGGAATGCGCATGGGGCATGGCGAAATAAAAGATCACATGATGAGCGATGGCCTTGAAGATGCTTACGATAACAAAGCAATGGGTTGTTTTGCACAAGACACCGCCGACGAGTACGGCATTGGTCGTGAGCAAATGGATGCGTTTGCATTAGGCTCATTAAGTAAAGCTAAAGCCGCGATACAAAATGGTAGCTTTGATAACGAAGTTGCACCGCACACGATGCAAACACGCAAAGGCGATGTAACAGTTTCGATTGACGAGCAACCAGGTAACGCCCGCCCAGAAAAAATTCCAAGCCTACGTGCAGCCTTTAAAAAAGACGGCACTATTACAGCGGCTAATTCATCGTCAATTTCAGACGGTGGCGCAGCGCTTATATTAATGAGCGAATCAAAAGCAAAAGAGCAGGGCTTAACACCGCTTTGTAAAATTGTGGCGCACAGTACTCACTCTCAAAAACCAAGTGAATTTACTGTAGCACCAGTAGGCGCTATGAACAGCGTGCTTGAAAAAGCAGGCTGGGCTGTAAACGACGTTGACCTTTGGGAAATTAACGAAGCATTTGCCATGGTAACCATGCTGGCTATTAATGAGTTAAAACTTGATGAAAGCAAAGTAAACGTTAACGGCGGTGCATGTGCATTGGGTCATCCAATTGGTGCAAGCGGCGCGCGTATTTTAGTAACGCTTATTCATGCCCTTAAAAACCGAGGCCTCAAAAAAGGCATTGCATCTTTATGTATTGGCGGCGGTGAAGCGGTTGCTATGGCCGTAGAAGCTTACTAATTAAGGTTACATGAATAGCTAGGCGAATGCTTTAACGAATAACTATAAAGGCGCTGCACTCATAATACTAACAAAGCGGCGCTACCAATTTTAAAAGAGAACACACAACTCACACACTAGGATTTAATCATGCACCAAGTACCACTACTTATTAATGGCGAATTTATTCAATCAGCGTCAAAAGAGCTTATCGATGTTATAAACCCAGCAACTCAAGAAGTACTTGCACAAGTGCCATGTACCACAGAATCAGAAATGGACGCGGCAATTGCCTCAGCCTCAGAGACGTTTAAAACATGGAAAGACGTACCCATTACTGAACGTGCTCGCATTATGATGAAGTACGCAGCGCTATTAAAAGAACATCACGATGAGCTTGCTACCATTATTTGCCACGAATTGGGTAAAACGTTTGAAGATGCAAAAGGCGATGTTTGGCGTGGTATTGAAGTAGTAGAACAAGCCGCTAACGCACCATCATTAATGATGGGTGAAACAATGGAAAACGTAGCGCGCAAAATCGATACGTATTCTTACATGCAGCCACTTGGCGTGTGTGCCGGCGTTACCCCGTTTAACTTCCCTGCAATGATCCCACTTTGGATGTTCCCGCTGGCTATTGTGTGTGGTAACACCTTTATTTTAAAACCGTCTGAACAAGATCCACTTACACCAATGCGCTTAGCAGAGCTATTTATTGAAGCCGGCGCACCAAAAGGCGTATTACAAGTTGTTCACGGTACAAAACCACAAGTAGACCGCTTACTAGAAGATAAAGCAGTGCGCGCTATTTCGTTTGTTGGCTCGTGTGGTGTAGGTGCTTATATTTATTCTAAAGGCACACAAAATCTTAAACGCGTGCAAGCGTGTGTTGGCGCTAAAAACCACATGGTTATTATGCCAGATGCAAGTAAATCGCATGTCGTAAACAACCTAGTAGGCGCATCGGTAGGTGCTGCTGGTCAGCGTTGTATGGGTATTTCGGTTGCTGTATTTGTAGGTCAAGCAAGTCAGTGGGTAGATGAAATTAAAGCAGGCTTTGAAAATGTACGCCCAGGCGTGTGGGATGATGCAAACGCGGCATACGGACCACAAACATCAAAAGCAGCAAAATCGCGTATTTTATCGCTTATTGCTGGTGGTAAAGAGCAAGGCGCTACCTGTTTAATTGATGGTTCTAACTTTACGGTTGAAGGCTTTGAGCAAGGTAACTGGGTTGGCCCAACGTTATTTACTGACGTAACCAAAGAGATGGATTTATACAAAGAAGAAATATTTGGCCCAGTACTAGCGTGTATGTTTGTAGACACGCTTGATGAAGCAATCGCACTTATTAACGACAGCCCTTACGGTAACGGTACCTCGTTATTTACCTCAAGCGGCGCAGTAGCTCGTAAATTCCAACACGAAATTGAAGTAGGGCAAGTAGGTATTAATGTACCAATTCCGGTGCCACTTCCGTTCTTTTCGTTCACTGGTTGGAAAGGCTCGTTTTACGGCGATACGCACACGTACGGTAAGCAAGGTATTCGTTTTTACACAGAAACTAAAACGATTACCTCACGTTGGTTTGAAGATGATATTGCTTCGGGTCCAAACATGAGCATTAACTTAAAATAATTTTTATTAAAACGAATAACTAAATAACTAATAATAAAGATGGGCGCGAAGGCTACTTCACACACAACACACATAAGTCTTCGCCGCTCATCACTAACTATTCCTGTAATGGGAAAACGACACACAACAACAAACACACAACTAAAGAGGTCTCTACCATGGACTTTAATTTATCAGAAGATCAACAAGCCTTTGCGCAAACAGCACGACAATTTGCCGAGTCAGAACTCGCACCTTATGCAGCAAAGTGGGACCGCGAACATATTTTTCCTAAAGACACGATTAAAGCAGCAGGCGAGCTTGGTTTTTGCGGTTTATACACGCCAGAGGAAGCCGGCGGCCTTGGCTTATCTCGTTTAGATTCGAGCATTATTTTTGAACAGCTTGCTATGGGCTGTACAGCAACCACGGCCATGTTGACCATTCATAATATGGCCACGTGGATGGTAGCAAGTTTTGGTACCGATGCAGTTAAAGACAAATACGTAGAGCAATTAGTAATGGGCGAGCTACTTGCCTCTTACTGTTTAACAGAGCCAGGCTCTGGCTCAGATGCCGCATCACTTAAAACAAAAGCTGTGCTTGAGGGCGATGAGTACGTTATTAACGGCTCAAAAATGTTTATATCGGGCGCTGGCGAAACCGAAGTATTAGTGGTAATGGCACGTACAGGCGGCGAAGGCGCAGCGGGTATTTCGGCATTTGTAGTGCCTGCCGACGCAAAAGGCGTTGAATACGGCAAAGCTGAGGAAAAAATGGGTTGGAACGCACAACCTACACGCCTAATTAGCTTTGAAGATGTGCGCATTCCGGCGCATAACTTATTAGGCGCAGAGGGCGAAGGCTTTAAATTTGCGATGCAAGGCCTTGATGGCGGTCGAATTAACATTGCCACATGTTCAATTGGTACAGCGCAAGCGGCGCTTAATACCGCCCGTGAATATTTAAAAGAACGCACGCAATTTGGTAAACCATTGGCTGCGTTTCAAGCGTTGCAATTTAAAATTGCCGATATGAACACCGAACTTGTAGCCGCACGCCAAATGGTTAGGCTTGCTGCATTTAAACTTGATAATAACGACGTTGAAAAAACCACTTACTGCGCCATGGCTAAGCGTTTTGCTACCGATGTTGGCTTTACCGTGTGTAACGACGCACTGCAAATTCATGGTGGTTACGGTTACATAAAAGAATACCCGCTTGAGCGCCATGTACGCGATGTACGCGTTCATCAAATTTTAGAAGGCACTAACGAAATTATGCGTGTAATTATTGCGCGTCGAATTTTAGCTGAGTCAGCAAGTGACGTTTTATAAGGAGCAATGTATGTCAGAATCTAAATCTAATCCGTGTATTGAACTAACAACCGAAGGTCATGTTGCTATTTTAACTATGTCTAACCCGCCAGCAAACACCTGGACAAAAGACACCTTAGTTGATTTAAAAAATACCGTTAACGCGCTTAATAATAATAAAAATATTTATGCATTAGTACTGACTGGTGAAGGCGAGAAGTTTTTTAGCGCGGGTGCCGACCTAAACGTATTTGCTGGTGGCGATAAAGGCGTAGCCGCTGATATGTCGCGTGTATTTGGTGAAGCATTTGAAGCGCTTAGTAATTTTAGAGGCGTGTCGGTTGCAGCCATAAACGGCTATGCAATGGGCGGCGGGCTAGAAGTCGCTCTTGCGTGCGATATACGTATTGCGGAAGAGCAAGCACAAATGGCGCTCCCTGAAGCTAAAGTTGGGTTATTACCGTGTGCGGGTGGCACACAAAATTTAGCATGGCTAGTTGGCGAAGGCTGGGCAAAACGCATGATTTTATGCGGCGAGCGCTTAAAAGCTGATAAAGCCCTGCAAATTGGATTAGTGGAAGAAGTAGTACCACAAGGTGAAAGCTTTGCGGCGGCATTAAAACTTGCCAACCAAGTGGCCGATCAAAGCCCTACCTCGGTAGCTGCGTGTAAAACATTGATTCAAAAAGGGCGCCATCAACCAATGGCAAGTGTATTGCCTCTTGAGCGCGAGTTATTTGTTGGTTTATTTGATACCGAAGATCAACAAGAAGGTGTAAATGCCTTTTTAGAAAAACGCCGCGCTAACTGGGTAAACGGCTAATGAGTGCTTTAACAGTATTAAATAGCGCTGATGAGCCCGTAGTATTTGAAACTGCAACCGCAGAAAATGGCAGTTTAATAGGGCTTATTACACTTAACGCACCAAAAGCATTAAATGCGCTTAATTTTGAGATGATCAAATTACTTGAACCGCAATTGCGAGCTTGGCAAGACGATGATGCTATTGCAATGGTGTTGTTAAAAGGCGCAGGCGATAAAGCATTTTGTGCCGGTGGCGATGTTGTGAGCCTTCATCGTGCGATGGCGCAAGGTAAATCAACAAGCCTAGTTGAAGAGTTTTTTACTCTAGAGTACACGCTTGATTACCTTATTCATACCTTTGATAAACCAATCCTTGTTTGGGGTAACGGCATAGTGATGGGCGGCGGTTTAGGGCTAATGGCCGGTGCTAGCCACCGCGTTGTAACCGAAACATCTCGCATTGCCATGCCAGAGCAAACCATAGGTTTATACCCAGATGTAGGCGGGAGTTACTTTTTACATAAAATGCCACAAAACGTCGGGTTATTTTTAGGGCTAACGTCGGCCTCTATTAATTGCGACGACGCACGTTTTGTATCACTTGCCGATCACTTCATCGATAGTAATAAATTTGATTCCATGCTTGGACAAATTTTAACTGCTAAGTGGGGCAAAACTGCAAGCTTAAATCATGAGCGTTTAACCGATTTACTCACCGATTTAGATAACCAGTCGGCGCGTATGCCTAAAGGCAACGTAAAAGCTAACCTAAAAACGATTCAAAAGCTGGGTGAGTTTAAAACCTTACAGGAGCAGGTTAATTATATTTTAGGGCTAACCACTGACGATAAATGGCTACAACGCGCCCAAAAGTCACTTAAACACGGATGCCCACTAAGTTGCGCACTTGTAAGTGAGCAATTAAAAACAAGTAAAGGCAAAAGCTTATTAACGTGTTTTAAAATGGAGCTGGGTATGTCGGTTCGCGCTGGCGAAGTAGGCGAGTTTCAAGAAGGCGTAAGAGCGCTATTAATAGATAAAGACGGCGCGCCAAATTGGCAATACAAAACACTTAGTGATGTCCCACAAACAATAATAGAGAGCTTTTTTGTTAACCGCTTTGGCGAAAACCATCCACTCGATGGCTTAGACACGCCAATACACAAATAAAGGAAAGACGATGACTAAACTCAATATCGGTTTTATTGGCTTAGGCAATATGGGCGGCCCAATGGCGGCTAACTTAATTAAAGCTGGACATACTGTGAGTGTGTTCGATTTAAACCAGTCGGTCGTAAATGAACTTGCAAGCAAAGGCGCAAAAGCAGCAGTTGATGCAAAGCAGTGCGCAACCAATGCTGACGTACTTATTAGTATGTTACCAGCGGGCAAACATGTTAAGTCGCTTTACTTAGGTAATAATGACGACAGCGGTTTAATTAACGTGCTGAGCAACAATACATTAGTAATTGATTGCTCAACAATAGATGCAGAATCAGCACTTATTGTAGGCAGTACACTTGGCGAGCAGGGCATTAGCTTTGTAGATGCACCGGTATCGGGCGGCGTTGCAGGTGCAACAGCAGGCACACTTACTTTTATTGTTGGCGGCGAAAAAGCCGCGTTTGATAAAGCAAATACAGTGCTTAGTGATATGGGTAAAAACATATTTCATGCAGGCGATATTGGCGCAGGGCAAGTAGCAAAAATATGTAATAACATGCTACTCAGTATTTTAATGGCAGGCACCAGCGAAGCACTGCAAATGGGTATAAATAACGGCCTCGATCCTAAAGTACTTAGCGACATTATGACCGCAAGTTCGGGCCGTAACTGGACGCTTGAACTTTACAACCCTTGCCCAGGTGTAATGGATACAGCCCCTGCAAGTAACGATTACAAACCAGGCTTTATGGTTGATTTAATGGCTAAAGATTTAGGCCTTGCCATGGAAGCCGCGCAGCAAAGTAATTCATCAACCCCTATGGGGTCAATGGCTAAAAATTTATACACTATGCTACAACACCAAGGTGCGGGTAGTGATGACTTTAGTGCCATTTTTAAACTGTTTTCAAAGTAGGAGCAACGCGTGGAAATTAAAAATAACACGGTAGTAATAACCGGTGGCGCACAAGGCTTAGGCTTTGCAATGGCGCAAAAGTTCGCTCTTATGGGCGCTAACATTGCTTTAATAGATATGGCACAAGACTTATTAAACACCGTATGCGAGCAACTCATGCAATTAACACAGCTTGAAGGTGTAACTAGCAATATTAAAGGCTATGCCGCAAACGTAACAAATGAGAGCGAAGTAGAGAACGTATTTAATACTATTAACAGCGATTTTGGCCACATTGGTGTGCTTATAAACAACGCTGGTATTTTACGCGATGGCATGTTTATTAAGGCTAAAGACGGCAAAGTCGTTAAAAAAATGTCTCTTGAGCAATTTCAATCAGTGATTGATGTAAACCTGACCGGTGTGTTTTTAGCAGGGCGCGAAGCTGCAAGCCACATGATTGAATCAGGCAAAGGCGGCGTAATAGTTAATATGTCGAGCGTAGCGCGCGCAGGTAACATAGGCCAAACAAATTACGCTGCATCAAAAGCTGGCGTAGTGGCACTTACCACCACATGGGCTAAAGAACTTGGCCGCTTTGGTATACGTGTAGGCGCTATTGCACCAGGTGTTATAAGCACCGCCATGACCGACGCCATGAAGCCCGAAGCCAAACAGCGTATGCTCGCAGTAACGCCAGTAGGGCGCTTAGGCGAAAGCGACGAAATTGCCCATACTGCACAATACATAATCGAAAACGACTTTTTTACCGGTCGCGTGGTTGAAATAGACGGGGGTATTCGTTTGTAAACCGAGCTAGATTAAGGTTGATTTAAAAGCATAGCTCTTTGGGTTGTGCTTTTTTGTTTTAAATCGGGGAGATTTATAAACTTGAAAAAGGGCTGATGACGGCGTTGGCATTTTGTTGTAAAACATGGGTAGGATACCCTCTGGATTAAAACGTAGAACATTTTAGCGTTCTAATTAACTTCGTTAAAAACTTCTCATATAGACAAACAATATAACTAAATTTTTGCCTTGTTACTGAGATATTTATAATCTTGAAAAAGGGCTAATAACACCGTTGGCACCTTGTTGTAGTACATGGGTATATATTTGTGTAGTACGCACATCACTATGACCTAGCTGTGTTTGTACTGTGCGGATATCAGCGCCGCTTTGCAGCAAATGCGTAGCGAAAGAGTGGCGTAAAGTATGTGGTGTAACGTGTTTATTAATTCCAGCTTTTGTTGAAGACAGTTTAACTGCCTTTCTTACCCCTGAATGATCTAAGTGATGGCGTCTTATTTCTCCTGTTTCAGGGTCTGTACTTAATTTATGTGATGGGAACAGAAACTGCCATTGTAATGACTTATTAGCGCTTGGGTATTTTTTACTAAGTCGATAAGGCATCCATACACCGGCGTACGCATCATTTTTTAAATCTAACTGTAAATATTCATCAACTTGAATTATTTGATTTCTTAGCATTGGTATTAATTCTTCAGCAAGTGTCACAATACGATTTTTATTACCCTTTCCGTTCCAAATACGTATGTTTTTATAGTCGAAGTCAATATCATGAACTCTTATTTTTACTGCTTCCATCAGCCGTAAACCACTTCCATATAGCAGGCTTGCTATCAAATAATGTCGTTTATTTATATTTCTAAAAAATAGCGATACCTCAGTTTGTGTAAGTACGACAGGAAGTTTCTGCTGACGGTTACTTTTAATGAAATTTAAATCTAATGAAAGCTCATTCTTAATAATATGTTTATATAAAAAAGCAAGTGCGTTTAAAGCGGTTGCTTGTGTTCTCACTGCCACTTTTTTAGTAACTGTTAAGTGATTTAAAAATATTTCTACTTCATTGTTGCCCATACTGGTAGGGTGCCGCTTATTATGAAAATGGATATAGGCAGTAATCCAAAATACATAAGTTTCAATAGATTTTTTAGCATAGTGATGGCTATACATATAGTTGATAATACTATTAAGAAAAGGGGATTTAGTTTTCATTTTAAATCTCAATTAGCTGTATTTATATACAGTATTGGCGTTTTTCTTCCTAAGTCAAGAAATGAGGACGTTTTCCTCTTTTCTGCATTTTAATAAAAGAACAGCCTGACTTAAAGTTTAAAGCTGGCAATGTGTTACAGGATTTGTTATTAATATGAAAAACAATTAAGGGGACATACATTGCTCATAAAAAGAGGAAAGTGTCCTCTGATAAAGCTGTTGAACTAAGCCGCTACGCGGAGATCCTATTCTGACCATTTGAGCCACACTTACCTTGGGGTTATCCCATATTTGGAGGTAAGTAATGAATACACTCATTGAACAAGTCAAAACTGAAA